>NZ_JACHYG010000001.1:304517-986024 GCF_014192635.1 Pseudomonas sp. Tn43 | reverse complement strand
AACCACCTGATCCCATCCCGAACTCAGCAGTGAAACGATGCATCGCCGATGGTAGTGTGGGGTTTCCCCATGTGAGAGTAGGTCATCGTCAAGATCAAATTCCGAAACCCCTATCTGCATCTGCAGGTAGGGGTTTTGTTTTGTCCGCAGGAAAGTGCCGCGGTGGTTACATTCGGCTGCATTGTTCATGACGTTTCGGTAGAACGGGCGCAGCTCGTTTCTTAACAGACTGACTTGAAGATCACGGATCGGCATCCTTTACATCAAGAGTCGATGCAGGCGGATTGATCTATGATCGAGATCACGTGGTGCAACGGACCAAACCCAAGCGCCATAAGGCACTTGCCATAACCCTGACGTTAACGTAAAGATTGCGACAGGGCGCTGAACTTAAAAGTGCAGGGCGGACCGATCCGGAGCGCTTGATGACGCTAATAAAAACAACTTCCCCCAAGCTGCACCGCGAAGCTCGATTGGCGCGGGAAAAGCTTCATCTCGAAGGCGCCGTCCCTGATGGCGTATTGCGTGCGGAAATCGATGCGTCGTGGCGGCGTAGCCTCAGCCATGGCGTGCATTTCAATGCCAAGCATGAGCTGGCGCTGGAATCGAGCGCGAGTCTTGAAGTGCTGCTGGTGAGCAATCGGTTGTTGATCGATGCGGCGATGCCGGCAATCGACTATCTGGCCGAGCGTCAGGGCAAGGAAGGGCTGATCATCCTGGCCAATTCCGACGCCACTATCCTCGCTGCCGAAGGTCGCGCCGACCGCTTCAGGGGTAGCGGCCTGCAAGACATCGCTCTCGGGGCCTGCTGGAGCGAAGCGGCGCGTGGCACCAATGCGCTGGGTACCGCATTGGTCGAAGCCCGGCCAACTTTGATCGATTGCGGCGAACATTACCTTGATCGCCTGACTGATTTCTCCTGCACCTCAGTGCCGATTTATTGTCCTCAAGGCGACATCCTCGGTGTGCTCGACCTGACCCGCGAAGGCCCGCTCGGCCGTGTTCACGACAGCACCGCGTTGCTGACCATGGCCGTCAGCCAGATTGAAAGCCGCGTGTTCAACGCCAGTTACCCGGACCAGATCGTTCTGGCCTTCCACAGCCGTCGACAATACCTCGAATCCCCTTGGCAGGGCTTGCTCGCGGTGAGTCTCGGCGGGCAAATTCTTGCGGTCAGTGCCCAAGCCTGTCAGTTGCTCCACGCCGAGCGTTCGGCGTTGGTAGGGCGACGCTGTGAAGAGTTTCTGGGTATCGATGGCCTGCAATTGTTATCGCGACTGCATCAGGGCGGCATCGGCAGTTTGCAAACCGCCAAAGGCGAATTTTTCTACAAAACCCTGCGCGCACCGCAGCGGTCGATCAATGTCAGCACCCCATCACGCAGCTCAGCCAAAACTGCCAAACCACAGCCTGATCTCGAATCCCTGGCCGGTAATAATGCCCGTTACGCCCGGACGTTACGCATGGCCCGCCAGGGCCTGGCCAATGAACTGCCGGTGTTGCTGCTGGGCGAAACGGGCACCGGTAAAGAAGTGATTGCCCGAGCGCTGCACATGGCCGGTACGCGCTGCGACAAACCTTTCGTCGCGGTGAACTGCGCAGCAATTCCTGAAGGCCTGATCGAATCGGAGCTGTTCGGTTACCGCGAAGGCGCCTTCACCGGTTCGCGCCGGGGCGGGATGGTCGGTCGCTTGCAACAGGCCCATGGCGGCACGTTGTTTCTCGACGAAATTGGCGACATGCCGCTGGCCTTGCAGGCTCGTCTGCTGCGGGTCTTGCAGGACCGCAAGGTTGCACCGCTAGGTGCTGGAGAAGAGCAAGACATCGACATCGCGCTGATCTGTGCCACTCACCGCGACCTCAAGCGTCTGGTGGAAGACAAGCACTTCCGCGAGGACCTGTTCTACCGGGTCAACGGTATCAGTGTGATGCTTCCGGCCCTGCGCGAACGTGACGACTTCAATGGCCTGGTCGAGCGTTTGCTGGCCAAACTCGGCGCGCCTACGGTGGTCCTGCATGATGATTTGATGCGTTTGCTCGGCAACTATCATTGGCCAGGCAACATTCGCCAATTGGAAATGGTTTTGCGCACCGCGCTGGCCATGCGCGAGCCGGGAGACACCGTGCTCACCCTCGACCATTTGCCTGACAGCATGCTCGACGAATTGACCGCCGGCGAACGCCCTCAGGGCGGCAGTATTCGTGAACAGGAACTGGAGCTGATTCGCCAGTCCCTGGATACTCACCAAGGCAACGTCTCCGCCGCCGCCGATGCCTTGGGCATCAGTCGCGCGACCCTGTATCGCAAGCTTAAACAGTTGCGTTCGTGATGCTGCGCTTGATCGTTCGGCTGATCGACAGCCAGAACCCCATGGCCCTGCAAGCGGCATTGCGCTGGCTGTACAGCTTCGTACGGCCGCATCGGTGGGCGATTGCCGGGCTGCTTGGTCTGTCGGTCTGCGCTTCGTCGCTGGTATTGGTACAGCCCTGGCTGACCAAACTGCTGATTGACGATGGCCTGCTGGCGCGCAATTTTCCGATGCTGGTGCTGATCGCCGGGCTGATGATCGTCGCCGGGTTGTTAGGCACGGCGCTGTCGGGCATCAATCGGTACCTGCACACGCGACTGTCCGGCCGGATTCTGTTTTCCCTGCGCGATGACCTTTATCGGCATTTGCAAACCCTCTCGCCGGGTTTCTACGGCCAGCGGCGAATCGGCGATTTAATGTCGCGCCTCGATGGCGATGTCGCGGAGATCCAGCGCTTTGCCGTGGACTCACTGTTCTCTGCGGTGTCGAGCGTGATCGGTCTGGTGGTCGCTGTGGCGATGTTGGTGACGTTGTCGTGGCAACTCTCGCTGCTGGCCCTGGTACTGATTCCGCTCGATGTGCTTTGGCTGCGCTGGATGCGGCGTAAAGTCGAGCGCGATGTGCGGCAGTTGCGCGAGCGTTCGGCGGACATGTCCTCGTTCATGATCGAGACCTTGCCGGTGATGAAATTCATCCAGTCCGCCGGTCAGCAACAGCGAGAAGCGCGGCGGCTGGAGACGTTGGGTCACGGGTATATGAGTCAGCTTCTGCGCCTGCAAGTCACCGAATTTGTCACTCAAGCGGTACCCGGAACCCTGACGTCGTTGTCCCGGGCCTGCGCGTTTTTGATTGGCGGTTACTGGGTGGTGCAAGGGACTTGGCAACTGGGCGCGCTAATCGCCTTTTCGACCTATCTTGGGATGGCGGTCGGCCCGGTTCAGAGCCTGCTCGGGCTCTACGTCGCGGTTCAGCGGATGACCGTCAGCCTCGGGCGAGTCATGGAGTTGCGCGGTGAAGAACCGACCGTGCTGACGCCGGTTGTGCCGCAGCCGATGCCGGCTTCTGGCGAATTGCGTTTCGACAACGTGCACTTCAGCCATCCCGGTCGCCCCACGACTTTGCGCGGCATCGAAGCGCGGATTCCCTACGGTTTGAAAGTCGCCCTGAGCGGTGGCTCCGGTGTCGGCAAATCGACCCTGATCGACCTGCTGCAACGGCACCATGATCCGCAATCCGGCCGGGTGTTGCTGGGGGAAGTCGATCTGCGGGAACTGGACCTGTTCCAGTTGCGTCGGCGGATCGCCGTGGTCAGCCAGGACATCGTATTGTTTCGCGGCAGCCTCGCCGACAACCTGGCCTACGCCGCGCCGCACGCCAGTCGCGAAGCCATTGCCGAAGTGGCACGGCTCGCGCAACTCGACAGCTTGATCGAATCCCTGCCGGAAGGCCTCGACAGTCCTTTGGGCGAGCGCGGCCAGCAGTTGTCCGGCGGACAGAAACAGCGCATCGCCATCGCCCGGGCGTTGCTGCAGGATCCGTTGATTCTGGTGCTGGACGAAGCAACTTCGGCGGTCGATGAAGCCACCGAGCGCGAAGTGATCGAGGCCATTGATCGGCTGTTCGCCGGGCGTACACGAATTCTGATCAGCCATCGCCCCTCGACCCTGGCCGATGCCGATCTGCGCTTTGAATTGCTGGATGGCGTGCTCACGTCCAAAACGGTGCAGCATGAAGCCTGAACTGCGGATTGGTGTGGTGGACAGCGGTCACTCAGTGGCGCAACGGGTGCAGGTTGTGGCCGGTCGACGGTTCTCGTTGCTGGAAGACGGACTGCTCGAAAGCGATGTGCGCGACGATCCGCTGGGCCATGGTAGCGCGGTGATCGAGGCCATTGGCCGACGGGCGCCTTCGGCAGTTTTTTGCGTGGCCCAGGTGTTTGACCAGCGCGGCGTCACCAGCGCCTTGCAAATCGCCACTGCGATCGATTGGCTGAGAGCGCAGGACGTGCGGTTAATCAATCTGAGCCTCGGTTTGCGGCAGGATCGCCGTCTGTTGCGTGAAGCCTGCGCGTCAGCGGCAGCACAGGGCATTATGCTGTGTGCATCCAGCCCGGCCCAGGGCGAGGGTGTGTTTCCGGCGAATTATCCTCAGGTGTTGCGGGTCACCGGCGATGCGCGTTGCGCCGAGCAGCAATGGTCGTGGCTCAATAGCGCCCAGGCGGATTTTGCCGCGTGTGTTCATGGCACCTATCCAGGGCAGTCTGGCGCGAGCCTCGGTTGTGCGGCATTGAGCGGGCACATCGCAAGCTTCCTGGTTGAAAATCCCGAGGCGAGCAACGAACAAGTAGTCGAGTGGCTGCGTGAGAACGCCCGTTATCGTGGTCCTGAAAGGCGCTCCGGAGCATGAACCCGATTGTGATTCTTGGTGCCGGGCCTGCGGGGGCGGCGGTGGCCCTGGGGCTGCGACGGCTCGGGTATGCCGTAACGCTGGTCAGTGAATGGCGACGGTTTGCGGCGCTGGAAGGGGTTTCCGTGCGGGTGCTCGATGCCTTGCGGGCGGCGGGACTGCATCAAGCGCTGACGGATGCGGCGCAGCCTTCCCAAAGGCAGGTGTCCTGGAACGGCCAGCAGCATGCGCAAAACATCGAATTTCTCCTGGATCGCCCGAGCTTTGATCGAGGCTTACGGCAGGATTTGCGGCTGGCCGGCGTCGAACTGATCGAAGCTCGGGTGCTGGCGGTGCAGTCGACGGCTTCGGGGCATCGAATCGAACTGGAGGGACGCGAAGCACTGGTCGCGGATTTTCTGGTGGAGGCTCGCGGGCGCCAAGCGCCGACACTCGGCAAAGGCCTGCGTGGGCCGGAGACGGTCAGCTTGCTCAATCGCTGGCAAGGTGCGCCGGGTACAACGGCCAGCGCTGTGGAGAGCCTTGAGGACGGCTGGGCCTGGATGGCGCGACGGGCCGACGGCCAGTGTTACTGGCAATGGACGGTGGACGTGGCCAGTGCCGAGTTGCCGGGCAAGGCTATATTGCTCGATTACTGCCGTCAGCGACGCCAGGATTCGGCGTTGGCCCGGGAGTTTTTCGGGAATGAGCCGGAAACCGATCTGCACCTGCATGCCCGCAGCAGCACGGCAATTGTGTGTCCGCAGGTGTGTGGCGATCACTGGATTCGGGTGGGCGACGCGGCGATGGCGGTGGATCCGCTGTCAGGTAATGGCATCTTTCAGTCATTGTCTTCGGCGTTGCAGGCGCCAACGGTGATCAACACGCTATTGCGCAAACCTGAGCGGGCGTTGCTGGCCCAGCGTTTTCATCAGCAGCGGGTGGAGCAGTTGTTTTTGCGTTTTGCGCGTATTGGCCGGGATTTTTATGCCGATGAGCAGCGGTGGCGGGATCAGCCGTTCTGGCTGGCGCGGCGGCAGTGGCCGGATGCTGAAGTGGCGCATGCCGAGGCGGATTTTTCCTCGTTGAGAGTCGAGCGTGCGCCGGTACTGCGCGATGGATTTGTGGATGAGGCCGAGGTGGTGATCACAGCGGATCAGCCGCTGGGGATCTGGCATGTGCAAGGGGTGGAACTGGCACCGTTGGTGCGGCAGTTGCGCACCGAGCCGGCCGAGCGGGTGTTGGCCGGATTGACGATGGAGCAGGGGCGGTTGGTTCGGGGGTGGTTGATCGCACAAGGTTTCAAACCCTGAGATTCTTGTTGGCCGGTGCGGCCCTAGCGCGGGTAAGCCCGCTCCCACAGGTTTTGTGATGAAGCTGCAATCTGCGGCATCACACAAATCACTGTGGGAGCGTGCTTGCCCGCGATGGCGGCCTTGAGATCGCCGAAATTACAACTTGATCAACACCGACTTCAACTCGGTGTAATGCTCGATCGCCGCATACCCCATTTCACGCCCGACCCCCGACATCTTGTAGCCGCCAAACGGCAGCGCCGGGTCCAGGGCGCTGTGGCAGTTGACCCACACCGAGCCCGATTTGATTCGCGGAATCATCCGGTGCACCGCCGCCAAATCATTCGACCAGATGCTCGCTCCCAGGCCGTAAGGGCTGTCATTGGCCATGCGCAACGCATCGGCTTCATCATCGAATGGAATCGCCACCAGCACCGGGCCGAAGATTTCCTCCTGCACCAGCGAATGTCGCTGATCGACATCGACAATCACCGTTGGCTTGACGAAATACCCGGGCCCGAATTGCTCGCCACCACAGGCGATGGTCGCGCCACTTTCCCGACCCTTTTCGATGTAACCGTAAACCCGCTCCTGTTGGCGCGCCGAAATCAGCGGCCCCATTTCGACACTCGGGTCCAGGCCATTGCCGAGCTTCATTGCATTGGCGATGTCGGCGATGTCCGCCACCACATTGTCGAAATGTTTGCGCTGCACATACAGCCTGGAACCGGCACAGCAAACCTGGCCCTGGTTGAAGAAAATCGCACTGGCGGCACCCGCTGCTGCGGTCTTCAAGTCGGCATCGGCCATGACGATGGTCGGCGATTTGCCGCCCAGTTCCAGCGTGACCCGGGTCATGGATTCCATGGCGATTTTGCCGATCTGCTTGCCCACGGCAGTGGAGCCGGTGAAGGTCAATTTGTCCACCAGCGGGTTATGGGTCAGGGCGGACCCCGCCGTGATGCCGGTGCCGGTGACTACGTTGAACACGCCTTCGGGGTAACCGGCTTCCAGCACCAGCTCGGCGAGTTTCAGTGCGGTCAGCGGGGTTTCGTCGGCGGGTTTAAGCACTACGGTGCAACCGGTGGCCAAGGCCGGGCCGAGTTTCCAGCAGGCCAGCAGCAACGGGAAATTCCAGGCGACGATGGCGCCGACCACGCCCACCGCTTCGCGGCGAATGAAACTGTGAAACTGATCGTTGGGCATCAGCGGCAGCGACACGTCAACGCTGGAGCCTTCGATCTTGGTTGCCCAACCGGCCATGTAGCGCAGGAAGTCGATGGACAGCTGCACGTCCATCACTTGGGCCACCGCCGCGCTTTTACCGTTGTTCAGGCATTCGAGTTGCGCCAGCAGTTCGGCGTCGCGCTGCATCAGGTCGGCGAGTTTCCACAACAGGTTCTGCCGCTCCCGGGGCCGGGTGTGGGTCCAGGCTGAATCGTCGAAGGCCTGACGGGCGGCGAGTACCGCGCGGTCGACATCCTCGGGTGTGGCCCGTGGCACCACGCACAGGACTTCGCCGGTGGCGGGATTGTGCAGGGGCATGGTCTGGCCGTCGGCGGCCTCGACCCAGTCACCGCCGATAAGCATGCGCGGTGCGCGCTGGATAAAAGCCGACGTGGCGGGAAGCAGATAGGGGAGGGGCATGACGAGACCTCTTGTTGTGCATGAGAACGGAGCTTTCTCCACGGTTGGCAATGGCTGTGCCAAGTATCAGGAACGGGCGGATAGCCCTTTGTCGGTGGGGTTTTGAGCCATGAAGGGAGAAGAGTGGCACCCAGGTTTTGTCGCAAATCGCGACAGCGGATGAGACGACGAGCAACCTGTTACGGTCTTGAGACACCTGCCATTGAGGATTAGAATTTTCAGGTTAATAGGGTGAATGATGGAGTATTTGCCCAGCCACACATCTGGCGTGAGGGAGGTAGCGATGTTCCTTTCAACCCTGGAAATTCAAAACATCATTGAGCACAGTTTTCTGCCCGCCGTGTGCACTTGCAGCCTGGAAGCGGACCAGTCCATGACGATTCGGGTCTGCGATTGCATGACCGGCAAAGTGGATCTGGTAGCCACCCATGTACCGGTATGGACACTGGACAGCCCCCACGCGATCGCATCGCTGGTCGCTGATATGCGGCAAGAAATTGCAGCTCACAAAAGCATTCACCCGACGTTTTTCAGCTGAGCCGATGGATGCGCCGCACCACGTCAGTGGTGCGGCGTATGTCCGTCGGGTCATGATGGATTTCCTGGAAACGTCCCGCTATCTACAACCCTCAAAAATCTTCTGCCCTTGTTGGGGCACCGCAACGTCGTGAGCGATGAAGTGTTCCGACCGCAGGCATCTATGCTTGTCTCAGACTGCAACAGCTGTCGCGATATTGGACGCGGGCATTCTCGTTCTGATGCGCTCAAAAGCCGATTTATTCAGTTAACTGATTGATTAAAAAGGTATTCCTTAAGCTGGCACGCTCCGTGTATTGCTCATCGCAGACGTTTCTCTTGCCTCCGTCAGCGGGTCACCGCCGACGGCAGAAACCATAAAAACGATAAGCCACAAAAATAAGAAAGCACCGTGCGAGGTTCGACGTAGATGAAGAGAAAACTCCGATCAGGCCTGAGTGTCAGTCTGCTGGCCGTGGCGGCCTGTGTGGCGCTGCATTCGCCTTACAGCCTGGCAGCTCGCGACGCCCAGACCATCCTCAAGGAAACCTGTCAGGGCTGTCATACCCCCGAAGCCGATAGTGCCCTGAGCCGCATCAGCCACCAGCGCAAAACCCCGGAAGGCTGGCTGATGAGCATCGCCCGGATGCAGACCATGCACGGTTTGCAGATCAGCGATGAGGACCGCCGAACCCTGGTCAAATACCTGGCCGACACCCAAGGCCTGGCGCCGAGCGAAACCGACGGCGTGCGTTATGCGCTGGAGCGGCGACTCAATACCGTCGAGAAATTCGACGAGCTGACCAGCCAGATGTGCGGCCGCTGCCACTCCGGTGCGCGGGTTGCCCTGCAGCGTCGACCGGCTCAGGAATGGGAGCGTCTGGTGAACTTCCACCTCGGCCAATGGCCGTCCCTGGAATACCAGGCCCTGTCCCGCGACCGCGATTGGTTCGATCTGGCCCGCAAAGACATGGTGCCGCTGCTGGCCAAACGTTATTCGCTGGACAACCCGGCCTGGAAAAAATGGCTGAGCAGCGCGCCGAAAGCCGAGGAGCTGGTCGGCGACTGGAGCTTCAGCGGCCACCTGCCGGGTAAAGGCGCACTGACCGGTGTAATGGGCGTGACGGCCGATGGCAGCGATACCTTCAAGATCAGCGTCAAAGGCCAATACGCCGATGGCACGCCATTCAACGGCGATGGCAGCGCGATTCTCTACACCGGTTACGAATGGCGCGGCAACGTGACCATCGATGGCGTGACCATGCGTCAGGTATTCGCCGCTCAGGACAACGCCATGCAGGGCCGGATGTTCGAAGCCGAGCACGACGAGCGCGGTCTGGACTTCGTCGCCGCCAAACAGGGTTCCAGTCGTTTGCTGGCGGTGCAGCCGGGTTATCTGAAGGCGGGCAGCGAAACCGAAGTTACCTTGATCGGCAGCGGTCTCACCGGCAAGCCGAGCTTCGGCAAAGGGGTGGAAGTGGTCGAGGTACTGGAGCAAAGTCCCGAACGTCTGCGGGTCAAACTCAAGGCGGCTGCCAATGCCCAACCGGGCCTGCGCAACGTCACGGTTGGCACGCTGAACGGCCCGACCCTGTCGGTCTACAGCAAGATCGCCGAAGTCAAAGTCGTGCCCGAATTCTCGGTGGCGCGGATTGGCGGGGGCGGCGGTTCAACGCCGAAAGTCCAGGGCCGGTTCGATGCGGAAGCCTGGGGCAAGGATGCCGATGGCAAGCCGTATCGCATCGGCGTGTTCCCGGCGCAGTGGAAAGTCGAAGCCTTCGATGAGCGCGCCAAAGAGGATGAGGACGTCAAGTTCGCCGGCACCATGCAGGCCGACACCGGCGTGTTCACCCCAGGCGATGCCGGGCCGAACCCTGCGCGCAAAATGTCCACCAACAATGCCGGCAACCTCAAGGTGATCGCCGCCGTGGACGATGCCGGGAAATCCCTGACCGGCGAGGGCCACCTGATCGTCACCGTGCAACGTTGGAACAATCCACCCATTCCTTGAGTTGGCTGAACGTACGCGTTTTTCAGACACTTTTTGGAATGACCGCAAGCCCTGAACCGGGGGTTTTGCACATGAGGTTTGCAATGGGCGCTATTTTGAATCTGGTCGAACGGAACCTGCACGAAGTGCATGTCGACGCCGACCGCATGCTGTTCCATATCCCCAGCAGTTCGCTGTTCGCCAGCG
This sequence comes from Pseudomonas sp. Tn43, assembly GCF_014192635.1. NCBI lineage: Bacteria > Pseudomonadati > Pseudomonadota > Gammaproteobacteria > Pseudomonadales > Pseudomonadaceae > Pseudomonas > Pseudomonas sp. Tn43. The sequence goes on along the minus strand of NZ_JACHYG010000001.1, from coordinate 975,675 downwards.
ATGAACTGACGGGCTCCATCATCGATACCTTGCGCGGTCCTGGCTGTTCATCGGACGACTTGATCCAGCGGTTGGCCACACGCTTCAACGGCGAAGAAATCACCGAGACCTTGCGCGAGCTGATGGCTCTGGAACTGGTCAGCGACGGCTCGCCACTGACCCCGGACATCGGCACCAAACGGGTGGAGCGCACCGCGATCAATACCGTGGTGCTCAACGTCAACACCGGCTGCAACCTGAGCTGCACCTACTGCTACAAGGAAGACCTCGACAAGCCGTCGGCCGGCAAGAAAATGAACGTCGAAACAGCGGTCGCGTCGGTGGAAATGCTGCTGCGCGAATCCCCGGATGAAGAGCGTTTCACCGTGGTGTTCTTCGGCGGCGAGCCGCTAAGCAATCGCAAGCTGATCGAGTACATGGTCGACTACTGCGAGAAGCGCTTTGCCGAGGCGGGCAAGTTCGTCGAGTTCGTCATGACCACCAACGCCACGCTGCTCACCGAAGACACTGTGGATTACCTCAACGCCCATCGCTTCGGGCTCTCGGTCAGCATCGACGGGCCGAAAACCGTGCACGACCGCAACCGCATCACGGTGGGCGGGCAGGGCACGTATGACGTGGTGCGGCGCAAGGCCGAGATGCTGTTGTCACGCTACAACAGTCGTCCGGTCGGCGCGCGGGTAACCCTGACCACTGGCGTCACCGACGTTGAAACCATCTGGGATCACCTGTTCAACGAATTGGGGTTTGCCGAAGTCGGTTTTGCTCCGGTGACTTCCGGCGACATCAGCAGCTTCAACCTGACCAGTGACGAGCTGATCGAAGTCTTCGCTAACATGAAAAAGCTCGGCCGGCGCTATCTGGACGCGGCGCTGGAGCACCGCAATATCGGCTTCTCCAACCTGCACCAGCTGATTACCGACATCCATGAAGGCCACAAAAAGGCCCTGCCGTGCGGCGCGGGTCTGAAGATGCTGGCGGTGGACCACAAGGGCGAATTGAACCTGTGCCACCGCTTTACCGGTTCGAGCCTGCCGACCTTCGGCAACGTTCACAGCGGGGTGAAACAGGTCGAGTTGAACGACTTCCTGTCCCAGCGTCTGGACCGCACCAACACCGGTTGCGAAGACTGCCAGATCCGCAATCTCTGCTCCGGCGGCTGCTACCACGAGAGCTATGCCCGATATGGCGACCCGACCCATCCGACCTATCACTACTGCGAACTGATGCGTGACTGGGTCGACTTCGGCATTGAGGTCTATACCCGGATCATGGCTCACAACCCTGCGTTCATCAGCAGCTACATCACTCCGCGCAAGGCTCACTGACATGAAACATCTCAAGGCAATCAATAACAAAGCGCTGAAAATGGATCAGGCCGCGGCCGAAAACCGTATCGAGGAAGTTGTGGCGATGAGTTCCGTCGCCGGCTGCGCCTCGACCACCGACCCCGGTTGGGAAATCGATGCTTTCGGCGGTGTGTCGTCGTTGTGCCAGCCGATGGAAGCCGACCTTTATGGCTGCTCCGACCCGTGCTGGTGGCCGGCCCAGGTGCCGGACATGATGAGCACCTACCCGGACTGGAACAAGGATGCCCAGGCGTCCAACGAAAACTGGCGCAACCTCGGGACTGTCTTTCCTAAAGACAAATGATCGTCCATTGAAAGCAGTCGGACAAAGAAGAAGGATTCCAGCATGCCTAGCATCAAAGCCTGCGGCCTGGCCGCGTTCTGCCTCCTGAGCGCCATGTCGCTCAGTGTTCTGGCCGATGAAAGTACCGCGCTCCAAATCGGTCACGAATACATGGTGACCACCAATTACCCGAACAACCTGCACGTGATCGACCTGGCCACCGACAGCCTGTTCAAGACCTGCAAAATGCCGGACGCTTTCGGTCCTGGCACCGTGCAACTGTCTCCGGATCGCAAGACCGCTTACGTGCTGAACAACCATTACGCGGATGTCTACGGTGTTGAGCTGGACAGCTGCAAGCAGGTGTTCCACGCCAGCATCACCCAGAAGCCGGGGGAGAAAGCGAAATCGATGTTCGCCTTCACCGTCAGCCATGACGGCAAGGAACTGTTCACCATCGCCAACCCGACGTTAATGCTCAATGATCGCTACGAAGTGCAGCAACCCCGGCTTGATGTGTACGCCACCGACGCCGGCATGGACGCCAAGCCTGTGCGCAGTTTCCCGGCGCCGCGGCAGCTGACCATCATGCAAAGCGGCGACGATGGCACGCTGTATGTGGCGGGGGCGGATATCTACAAAGTCGATGTGAATACCGGCAAGTTCGACGTGCTGATCCCCAGTCGGCATTGGAAGCGCCCCAACTACAGTGCGCCGGATGTGCTTTACATATGGAATCAACAAACCTACCAGCATGATTTTTCGCTGCTCTACACTGCCGCGAAATTCAAGGACAAGAAGCAGGACCCGGCCACCGCCGAGTACGTTTACGGACTGTTCAGCATTGATCTGAAAACCGGCAAGACCGAGACCACCGATTTCGGCCCGTTGACGGAGATCTACTTCAGCGGCATGCGCTCGCCCAAGGACCCGAACCTGATGTTCGGTGTGCTCAATCGCTTGGCCAAGTACGACATCAAGCAACAGAAAATGCTGCAGGCGGCGACGCTTGATCATTCTTATTACTGCATTTCCTTCAACAAGGACGGCAGCAAGCTCTACCTGACCGGGACATTTAACGATGTGGCGATTTTCGATGCCGATAGCCTGAAGCAGATCGGCAACATCAAGTTGCCAGGTGGGGATATGGCGGTCACTACCACGCAGGTGTTCATGCGGTAATTGTGGTGCCTGAGCGGACGCCTTCGCGGGCAAGCCTCGCTCCTACATTGGGTTTTTTGGTGGACACACAATTTATGTACCGCCAAAGCCCCTTGTAGGAGCGAGGCTTGCCCGCGAAGAGGCCCTCAAGCACACCGCAGCCTCAAGCCTCAGGCACCGGACAACTCAAATCCCCTTCCTGGCACTTCAAATAAGTCTTGAACGCCTCGACCCGCCTCTTGGTCAGCTCAGTGGTGCAGTTGCTGTAGATCAGCGGATACACACTGCCACCCGCCACCCCGGACGCCGAGAACGTGCACTCGGCATCGCGAAACGCAATCCATGAGCGCTGCGCGCCGACCAACAGCTTTTTCGCCTCGGGATCGTCCTTCAACCGTGTGGTGATTTGCTGGTAAAGCGTATTCAGTTCCTTGTCGGCGGCTTTGTACTGCTGCGCCGCGCACTGATTCATCGTCGACTGGTCGGTGGCGTTGTCGCAGTCGATGGCTTGTGCAAAAGAAGCGAAAAACAGTGGCGTCAGTGCAAGGAGATAATGTGGAGGCATGAGGGGGCTCGCTGTGATGATGGAAAGTTGGGGGCAGTCTGGGAAGTTTCAACTTGTACCAAGGGCACCCGAAGCCGCGAGCAATTGGTCTGCACAGGCCTGGATATCATCGCGCCTGTGCAATTTCGCAAGCCACCCGTCAGGAATCGCCCGCACACCGTAGTGAGCCCCGGCCAACTGGCCGACGATGGCGGCAGTGGTATCGGCGTCATCGCCCAGGTTGGCGGCTTCGAGGATGGCGGCTTCAAAACTGTCAGTGTGGTGAAAGCACCACAAGGCCGCTTCCAGTGATGCAACGCAGTAACCGGTACCGCGAATATCTTCTCTGGATTTGCCGAGGTAATCGCCCCGGGCAATGTTCGCCACCTTCAACTCCACGAACGTCGTCTCTGGCAGGCTCTGCAAATCTTGCTTGGACGCTCCTTGCAATGCCTTGCGGATCAGCTCGGCAAGCAACTGACAGCATTCAAGTGCTTCCGGCGCCGCATGGGTCGTGCGCGAGCTGTCCGCGGAAAACCTCCTGATCCGCTCGGGGTCGGGAAAGTAGTACAACACTATTGGCGCTAACCGCATCAGCGAACCGTTGCCAGCTGTGTAGGGATCGGTGGAACCTGCGAATGGCTGACCGTTTTCGAGATAACGAGTCAGCGCTTCACGGACGGTCATGCCGATGTCGAAGCATTCGCCGGTCGAACTCAGGTAACCCGATTGCCACCAGTTGAGATAACGACCCATTTGATCGGCCGCATCAAAACCTTTTTTGTTCAGCAGGCTTTCTGCCAGGCAAAGCGCCATGGAAGTGTCATCGGTCCATTGCCCTGGCTTCAGATTGAACGGGCCGCCTCCAACCATATCGGTCAGCGGAGCGAATGAGCCGCGTGGCTGGAACTCGGCACGGGTGCCAACGGCATCCCCACACGCAAGCCCCAGCAAGGTTGCACGATAACGTTCCGTAAGTGAAGGCTGCATGAATCGTCCTTGTAAGGGTTCCCGTCGTTGCAAACGTTAGCAGTTTCAACCTGCTGACTCTTCCTTCAAACCAGAACTTATGGTCAAAACTGAGGCCGAATATTTCAGGCACGCTCGATGGCGGCATGCGTTTGATACAACTTTCAGGTTGGTCTTATGGTCTTTACAGGCCTACTGTTTACTACAGGAGGTGACTTATGAACCCAGCATCAGATCGCATCGAAAGGAAGATCCTGCTCAAGGCGCCGCGCTCGCAGGTATGGCGCGTGCTGGCCAATGCCGAAGTCTTCGGTCAATGGTTCGGCGTGGCGCTCGAAGGCAAGCGCTTTGTCGCCGGAGAGTGGACTCAGGGGCAGATCACTTATCCTGGTTATGAGCACTTGTTGTGGAATGTGCTGGTGGAGCGTGTCGAACCGGAGCGGGTGTTTTCGTTTCGCTGGCACCCGTATGCAGTCGATCCCGAAACCGACTATTCCCAAGAACCCACTACGCTGGTGAAATTCGAACTCCAGGATATGGACGAAGGCACATTGTTGACGGTTGTCGAGTCCGGTTTCGATCACATCCCCCAGTCGCGCAGGCTCAAGGCGTTCCGCATGGACAGCCGGGGCTGGGAAGAGCAGATGAATAATATCGAACAGTTTCTGGAAACAAATCCCAAGACTCACGAGCGGCGTCAGGGAAGTTAATGGCTGCAAGCCATGAAACTCGTGGCTTTAATGCATGATGGCGCAGCCATCCAAGGGTTTTCGGAGGGGCGGCTATAGCGAATGTCTTACACGCGATAGTAGTTATGTCGTCTATTGCAGATTGGATCCCACGCGTAATCTAACCCCATCAACTGAAGCACAGGAAGTGCTTCAGGGTCACGGATGATCGACCATAGCAAGGATCGCTGCCGACAGGGAGTCGATATGGTCTTGGGAAAAACCCGCTTCGGCGGGTTTTTTTTCGTCGTGCAAAAAAACGCGATCCTGTAGCAGCTGCCTTCGGCAGCTGCTACAGGGGAAGGTTTTCAGGCGCTGAATGGTCAATGGCTTACACGTAGTCAGTGGTATGTCGTCTTTTGATGCTTCACCGATGCGTTTAATCTGGATCCATCAACTGAAGCACAGGACGTGCTCAGGATCACGGATGATCGACCATACGCCAGGATGGCTGCCGACAGGATGTCGCAATGGTCTTGAGAAACCCGCTTCGGCGGGTTTTTTCATGGGCGTCAGAAAAGCCCGTCAGATGTCCACGACTTCACGCAAAGTTTCCAGGGCGCGCTTCAACACATCGAGGCTGATCGATCCCATGGCCACCCGCAGGGCAGGAGGCACATGAGTGGTCGTGGCAAAGGGTTCGGCGTTGGTTACCCGCACGCCTTTGCGTTCCAATTCGGCAACCACCGTCTCGGCCCGCAATCCTTCAGGCAATCTGAGCCAAAGGTAGTAGGAAGCGGGATGCGTCACCACATCGCAATGGTTCAGGATTTGCCGAGCCAGGTCCTGTCGTTGCCGGGCGTCCAGGCGCTTTTGCTCTTCGAGATTGTCGACCTCGCCGCTATCGATCCAGCGGCAGGCCAGAGCGACGGTCAGCGACGGAGTGCTCCATGTCGACACACGGATGGCTTGTTCCAGTACCGGCATCATCGCTTTGGGGGCAACGATGAAGCCAATGCGCAGACCCGAGGCAATGCTTTTCGACAGGCCGCTGATATACAGCGTGCGCTGCGGGGCCAAGGTAAACAGCGGTTTGGGCGCGGGTTCTGCGAGGAAGGCATAGGCGCCGTCTTCGATGATCAGAAAATCATAGCGTTCGGCCAATTGCACCAGGCGTTCACGGTCGGCGATGGACATCACCGTCCCCAGCGGATTGTGCATCGTCGGCATGCTGTAAATCGCCCGTACGGGGCGCCGTTTGCACAGTGCTTCCAAGGCGTCGAGGTCGGTGTGCCCGGCAATTTGCGGCAGGGCTTCGAGGTCCAGTCGATGGGCCTGGGCCAGGGTTTTCAGACCGGGGTAGGTAAGGGCGTCGAGGGCCAGAATATCTCCCGGCTGGAGTAATGCCATCAGCGTCACGGCAAGACCTTGCTGGGCGCCGTTGACGATCAGCACCTGATCTGCGCCCACTCGAATTTCCCGATTGCGTAAATGCCGGGCCGCCGTCTGCCGTTCATGCACCCGTCCGCCCTGAGGCGCGGAATGCAATAACGCATCGATATCCCCGGATGCGGCAATTGCTCGAAGACCCTCGCGTAATAACTCGTCCTGCCCGGGTACCGACGGGTAATTGAAGGTCAGGTCTACCATGCCGATACCCAAAGGTTGCTGTTCCAGCCCCAGCCCTCGAGGCAACGAAGTGTCGCGCACAAAGGTGCCACGGCCGGTTTCGCCTACGACCAGGCCGATCGCTTCCAGCTCGTTATAGACCCGCAATGCCGTGGCCAGCGCAATTCGCTCGTTCTGCATCAGCGCGCGAATGGTCGGCAATTGCGTGGCCGGTGGTAGTTCACCGCTGCGAATCTTCCCGGCGAATTCATCGACCAGGCGTTTGTAGCGAATACGGGTCATGAGTGGGGCTCTTTGTATCTGGATCAATTTTTTGTTTGTATCAGATTAGCGCTCTAATCTACAGGCTTTCCAGGACGGAGACTGCGCCGTGATTGACCCTGCAACCTTATCGATTTTCGTCGGTGCGGTGATGCTGCTGCTACTGTCGCCCGGGCCGAACATGGCCTTCGTGATCAGCCATGGGGCCAGTTATGGCTGGCGCGGTGGCGTGGCGTCGGGATTAGGCATTGGCCTGGCCGATCTGATTCTGACGGCGCTGACCGCGATGGGGGTTACGGCGCTGATTGCGAGTTGGCCGCCGGCCTTTGACCTGATCCGGTATGCCGGTGTCCTGTACCTGCTGTGGCTGGCATTCAAGGCATTGCAAAAAACCTCGGCCAGCGACACGTCGGATGTTGCGCGAGTGCCGCTCAAGACCCTGATGATTCGGGCAATGCTCAACAGCCTGTTAAACCCCAAGGCTTTGCTGTTTTTCATGGTGTTCCTGCCGCAATTCGTTGATGCGCAGCAGGGCCCCATTGCCTTACAGCTTGTGCTGCTGGGCGTGGTGCTGACGCTGGTCAGTGGTGTGTTTCACACCCTGCTCGGGGTTTTCGGCAGTACTGTCAGCGGGCGTATTTCCAGCCTTTCGACATTCGCCAAATGGCAGTCATTGGGGCTGGCCGCAGTACTGCTGTTGCTCGCCATCCGGTTGGCCCTGATGACCCGTCCGGTCTGACTCATTCACTGAAAAGGAACCTGTGCATGTACATCGCTTCGTTTATTTACAAACCCGGGCAACGGGACGAGGAGTTCAACCGCTTGAGCGCTTTGATCGACGAAGTCGCGATCAGCATCGAAGGGTTCGTGGGCACCCAGTCCTGGTGCTCGGCAGATGGCGAGCTGATCAACGCCAGTTACTACTGGCAGGACGAAGCCTCTATCCATGAGTTCGCCAGCCATCCCAGGCACCTGGAGGCCAAGCGACAGTACCGCAAATGGTACGCAGGTTATCAAGTGGTCATCTCTAAAGTGGAGCGGGCTTATGGCGATGGCACGGTCGAGCTGTTTGTGCCCAATGGTCGGCGTGCGGCGAATGCTTGAGAGGACGTTTTGGGGCTGCACAAAAACGGCGACGGATGTTGCGGCCTGAGCGACAGGCTGCGAGGGCGATAGCTCCCGCAGCCGGTTCTTTCACTGGCGGGCGAGTTTCGCCGCTGCACGTTCGGTGATTTCCGAGCGCAATGTCAACGACGCGACAGCGCGTTTGCGGGCTTCCTCCAGTACGCTGACCGGTGCTGTCTCGGGACTGCCAGAAGCAAACGGAGGGGCCGGAGCATATTCGAGCTGCAACTGCACCAGTTGCGCGGTGTCCTTATCAAACAATTCAGCCGCCAGGGTCAGGGCAAAATCGATCCCCGCGGTGATCCCGCCACCGGTCAACAGATTGCCGTCGCGCACCACCCGATCATTCACCGGGATCGCCCCCAAAACCCCGAGCAATGGGTGATACGCCCAGTGAGTGGTGGCGCGTTTGCCCTTGAGTAACCCCGCCGCGCCAAGCACCAGCGCGCCGGTGCATACCGAGGTGACATACCGCGCCTGGGCGGCCTTTGCCTTGATGAAGGCCAGGGTTTCGTCATCCTCCATCAACGGCCCGACGCCGCTGCCGCCAGGAATGCAAATCACATCCAGCGGCGGACAATCGTCGAACGTGGTGGTCGGTTTCAACACCAGCCCGGTACTCGCGGTGATCGGGACCAGGTTCTTCCAGATCAGATGCACCTTCACGTCCGGCAACGAGGCCAGCACGTCATAAGGGCCGGTCAGGTCCAGTTGCTGAACCTGGGGAAACAACAGAAAACCGATCTGCAACGTCATGGTGCTTTTTCTCCTGGTTGGGTGGACGGCTTCACTCTAGGCTCGTAGGATCTGGCGCATACGCCAATAACCCCACGAATTACGCCAAACATGCCCAGTACCCCGAAAACCATTCATGTGCTGGCCTTTGCCAGCGTACAAGTGCTCGACGTCACCGGCCCCTTGCAGGTGTTCGCTTCGGCCAATGACATTGCTCGCCAGCACGGTTTGCCGCCACCCTATGCGCCCTCGGTGATTGCCAGCGGTGGCGGGGCGGTGATGTCATCGGCGGGGTTGGCGCTGTTGGCAGAGCCGTTGCCGGATCAGGGCAGCGACACGTTGATCATTGCCGGAGGCTGGGGCGTTTACGCGGCGGCGCAAGACGAGTCGCTGGTGGCCTGGGTGCGTGAGCACGCGACGGGGTGTCGGCGGGTGGCGTCGGTGTGTACCGGGGCGTTTCTGCTGGCGGCCAGCGGTTGGCTCGATGGCCGGCGAGTGGTCACGCACTGGACTCGTTGCGAGCAATTGGCGCAGCAGCACCCCAAACTGCACGTCGAACCCAACCCGATCTTCATCAACGACGGCCCGGTCTGGACCTCGGCCGGGGTCACCGCGGGCATCGACCTGGCCCTGGCGATGGTCGAACAAGACCTGGGCCGAACCATGGCCCTGGACGTCGCCCGGCAACTGGTGGTGTTTCTCAAGCGTCCGGGTGGCCAGTCGCAGTTCAGCGTGACCCTGTCTTTGCAAAAAGAAGGTAATCGTTTCGACGAACTTCATGCCTGGATCAGCGAAAACCTCACCAAGGACCTCGGCATCCCGACCCTGGCCTTGCAGGCCGGCATGAGCGAGCGCAGCTTCGTCCGTCACTACCGCGCCGACACCGGCCAGACACCGGCGCGGGCCATCGAACTGATTCGGGTCGAGACCGCGCGAAGGCTGCTCAGCGACACCGGTGTGCCGATCAAACGGGTCGCGGTGCAATGCGGATTTGGCAGTGAAGAGACCTTGCGCCGCAGTTTTCTGCGAGCCATGGGCGTGACGCCGCAAGCCTATCGCGAGCGGTTTTGCGTCAGCTCACCAGCAGAACCAGTATTGCCTTGAGGGACGAGTCAAGTCGTCGTAGAGCCTTCCTCTCAGGCTTCGACGTCCACCACCTGATTGAAATACTTCGACCGGTCCGGTGTAAACGTCACGACCATTTTGGTTCTGGAACAGGTCAACGCCCGTTCTGCGCTCAAATCAATATCCAGATCTTCCCCGCGCAACCCCTGCCATTGGGCGAGGTATTTGAGGGATCCGTATTTTTCGAGTTTCTTCAGGCTGCGGCTGATGCCACCTTTCCAGCCCAGCACCGGGAGTTCGCCGATGAGGCATTGCTGGGCGAGGTCAGGAAAGCGGGCGGCGCGTTGGCGGCCGATTTCCCAGCATTTGATCAGGCCTTTGTCGTGGCCTTCCCACAATTCATCCCGGTTCAGGCCTGATCGGAGTGGGGTGTCGATGCTGCGATGGATACGCTGGGTCATTCTGGTTCCTTGAATTCGGGTTTTGTTGGACAGCTCCGCTGTGCCCGTTGACGTGGATGGTAGGGACGGATGTAGGCGCTGGCAACAAGGTATTTCCGGATGTAGGAATGAGTTACCGCGTATTGATTGGGCTGGTTTTGTTGAGTGATTGTAGGTTCGGCCTACCCGGTTCTGTGGCGAGGGGGCTTGCCCCGTTCGGCGGCGCAGCGGCCGCAAAACCAGCAAATGCGGTGCTTCTGGAGGAAATGGGTTGTGCATTCAAAGGGCCGCTACGCGCCCCAACGGGGGCAAGCCCCCTCGCCACGGAGGGACAGTAGTGGCTGACGGTGCGGGTTTAAGTTCATTGGGTGTAGCCTCGGTCCTACAAAAAAACGTCGTAAAAGGGGATATTTCCGACGAGTTTTGGCGGCAGTGAGCCTTGTATCAGGGATGATGGCCTTTTCGCGGGCAAGCCTCGCTCCTACAGGTTCAGCGCAACCCGGTCTTCAGGGCTGCCAGAAGTTTTTCTCCCCGCTCAACTTCCTGTTCAGAAAACTCGCCGCGCTGATCAGCGCCAGGTGCGTCAGCGCTTGTGGCGTGTTACCCAGATGCCGGGCATGGCTGTCGAATTCTTCGGCATACAGCCCCAGCGGGTTGGCGTACTTCAGCAATTGCTCGAACTCCAGGTGGGCCTTTTCCACCTGGCCGGCACGGGCCAGGCATTCGACGTACCAGAACGAGCACGCAGCGAAGGCCCCTTCGGTGCCGGGCAGGCCGTCGATCCGGCCATCGTCGTTGCGGTAGCGGTAGACCATGCCGGCGCGCACCAGGGTTTTCTCGATGGCTTCGAGGGTCGCGATCCAGCGCGGATCCTTGGCACTGACAAAACGCACCAGCGGCATCAGCAGCATCGAGCCGTCGAGGCCGGTGCCGCCGATGTGCTGGACGAAATGTCCGCGTTCTTCATTCCAGAAGTTGCTCCAGATGTCGGTGTAGATCGCTTGACGGGTCTGGTCCCAGCGGGCGAACGGGGCGGGCAGCGAGCGTTTAGAGGCCAGCCGGATGGCCCGGTCCACGGCCACCCAGCACATCAGTCGCGAGTGCAGGAAATGATACGGCTCGCCGCGCATTTCCCAGATGCCGACATCTTTTTGCTGCCAGGTTTCACAGACTTGATCGACCACTTCCACGGTGTGTTTCCAGCCTTCATGGGAAATTGCTTCACCGTGCTTGTTGACCAGGTACACCGCGTCCAGCAGCTCGCCGAAGATGTCGAGCTGGATTTGATCGTAGGCTTGATTACCGATACGCACCGGTGTCGCGCCGCAGTGACCGGCCAAGTGTGGCAGTTCAACTTCCGGCAGTTCCTGATGGCCATCGATGGCGTAGAGGATGTTGAGCTTCATGGTCTTGCCGTGACAATCCCTGACCCGACCGCGCAACCAGCGCGTATAGGCGTTGGCTTCCTCGACGAAGCCCAGGCGCATGAAGGCATAGACGGTGAACGAGGCGTCGCGGATCCAGGTGTAGCGGTAGTCCCAGTTGCGTTCGCCGCCGGGTGTTTCCGGCAGGCCGAAGGTGGCGGCGGCGAGGATGGCGCCGTGTTTGCGCGAGGTCAGCAGCTTAAGGGTCAGGGCCGAGCGATTGACCATTTCTCGCCAGCGCCCGTGATAATTGGACTGGCCGATCCAGTCACGCCAGAATTTCAAGGTGCGTTCCAGGCACAGCGCGGCAGCCCCTTCCTTGAAGCGCGCATCGTCAACGCCGCCGAGCAGGAACTCGGCGCTCTGGTCCTGTTCGAGGCTGAATTGGGCGACGGCCGCATGGCCCTCGACGCGCAAGGACTGATCCGAGCACAGCTGCATGGCTGGCTGGCCGGGAGCCTCGAAATACACACTCCGATCACGTGCGCGGGCCTTGGTCGGAGCCCGGGCATAATCATGCCGCACGGCGCAACGCATGCCGATGGTCGCTTGTCCGCTGACCACGCGCACCCGGCGCATCAGCATCGGCCAATCGTCTTCGCTGTCACCGATGGGCAGCAGGTCGGTGACTTCGACCACCGCGTGATCGCTGAGCCAGCGGGTTTGCAGGACGTTGGTGTCGGGCAGGTAGATTTGCTCACGGCGAGCGTCGGGCAGGTCCGGGGCGAGCTGGAAAATGCCGGCTTCGGGAGTGTCCAGCAGCGCGCAGAAAATCGATGGACTGTCGAATTCCGGCCAGCAGAAAAAGTCCACGCTGCCCTTGTCGTTGACCAGCGCGGCGCTGCGCATGTCGCCAATGATGCCGTGGGCGTCGATGGCGCTTTGTCGTTCGAACGGATCAACCATTGCCGCCGTGCTCCGGGGATGAGGATCTAACTAGCTGACCGGTTTTAGCCACAGAGAGTTCATTTGCCGGCAAACTGCCCCGCAGGTAGCTTATCCATCCAACAGACTAATTCTGATCACAACTCATCCGTTCTCCTAAACAGATAACCAATCGAGGTAAGTGCGGTGACAAAGCTGACACTGCTGTGCCTGCCCTATTCGGGCGCCAGCGCCATGGTCTATAGCCGCTGGCGGCGCCAGTTGCCGCCGTGGCTGCACTTGCAGCCGGTGGAGTTGCCGGGGCGGGGCGTTCGTTATGACGAACCCTTGCAGACCGACATGCGCGCCCTGGCCCTGCAGTTGGCCAGGGAACACAAGCCGTCCCTGCATGGCCCCTATGCCTTGTTCGGTCACAGCCTGGGGGCGTTGCTGGCCTGCGAGATGGCCCACGCCTTTCGTGCCCTCGGCGTTGCGGAGCCGGTGGCGCTGTTTGCTTCGGGCACGGCCGCTCCGACGATGCGCAGTGACTATGACCGTGGCTTCGCCGAACCGCAGAGTGACGAACAGTTGATCGAGCAACTGCGCACCTTCCAGGGCACCAGCGAGGAAGTGTTGGCCAATCAGGAGTTGATGAGCCTGATGCTGCCGATCCTGCGCGCCGACTTCATGCTTTGCGGGCGCTTCCGACCGATGCAGCGTCCGCTGCTCAAGTGCCCCGTGCACGTGCTCGGCGGCAAGGAAGACAGGGCGACCACCGAGCAATTGATCGGCTGGAGCCAGGAAACCCTGGGCAGTTTCTCGGTGGACATGCTGACCGGCGGGCATTTCTTCATTCATGAGCATGAAGCCAAGGTGCTGCGGATTATCAAGAATCATCTGGAAGTCCATCACCGACGTCATGCGCAACTGGCCGCGCCGGTTTTTTAGCGCGCGGTTCGCTTTATCGAGTGTTAACAGGAGGCCCGTCATGGGTGTTGCCGTGGGTTTTGCCGTTCGGCCGTTGCTGCCGGCGCGGGGTCGCTTGCCGCTGTTGGTGGAGGCGACCGAGCCGAATACCAGCCTGTTGGCGGTGTTCGATGAATTGAATGAGTTGGTGGATGAGCATTTGCTGCGTGATGGCGGCATTCTGTTTCGCGGGTTCCGGCTCGATGGCGCCGAGCAGTTCCGCCAATTCGCCGCCGGCTTCGGCCATCCGCTGCTCAATTACGAGTTTGGTTCGACGCCGCGCACCAATGTCACCCAAGGGGTTTATACCTCCACCGAATACCCGGCGCATCAGAGCATTCCGTTGCACAACGAGCAGGCCTATTCCCGGGACTGGCCGATGAAAATCTGGTTCTACAGCATGATCGCCGCCACCTCGGGCGGTGAAACGCCGATTGCCGACAGCCGGGAAGTCTATCGGCGCATGCCTGTCGCGATCCGCGAGCGCTTCATCAGCAAAGGCCTGATGTACGTGCGCAATTTCGGCAACGGGCTGGACGTGGCCTGGGAGCAAGTGTTCAACACCGAAGACCGTGAAGTGGCCGAGGCCTACTGCAAGGCCCACGGCATCATTTGCGAGTGGAAGGACGACGGAGAATTGCGCACTCGCCAGACGTGCCAGGCGGTGGCGTGTCATCCGGTGACCGGCGACCGGGTCTGGTTCAATCAGGCGCACCTGTTCCACATATCCAACCTTCAACCGGAGGTGCGCGAAACCTTGCTGGACATCGTCGATGAAGAAGACCTGCCGCGTAACGTCTACTACGGCGACGGCTCGCCCATCGAGGATGAAGTGCTCAATGAAATTCGTGCGGTGCTCGATGACTGCGCCATCAGTTTTCCCTGGCAGGAGGGCGATGTGCTGATGCTCGACAACATGCTCTCGGCCCACGCCCGCGCGCCGTTCGAAGGCAAGCGCAAGGTGATTGTCGCGATGGCTGAAGGGCACTCCCAGGACGCGCGCTGATCTGAACAGTCCTTGACGCGCCTGTCGCCGAAGCCGGTCTTGCACCGGCTTCGGCGTTTTTGTGTTCTCTCAAGAGAGCCCGGGTATCTGTACCGCTAAATCATCGCGCTAGCCATTCGTTCTTGTTGATACGACCGGGCCTCCTGGTCACGCCGCCGATCAGCAAGGACCCCATGCATGAATGCCGCAGACGCACAGAAACTCGCCCGTCGTTTTATCGAACTGCCGCAGGACAAGCGCCGCTTGTTTCTGGCCGGCATGGCCCGCGAAGGCATCGATTTTGCGCAGCTTCCCATGACCTGTTGTGTCGGGGTCGATGAGCGTGACGGCCTGTCCTATGCCCAGCAGCGGATGTGGTTTCTCTGGCAGCTGGACCCGCAGAGCGCGGCCTATAACCTGCCAATGGCGGTACGCCTGAGCGGTGCGTTGCAAATCGATGCGCTGGAGCGCGCGTTCAGTGTGTTGGTGGCGCGCCATGAGTGCTTGCGCACCACCTTCGGCCAGAAGGGCGAGCGTGCATTCCAGCGGGTGGCCGAACCCCGTGACCTGACGCTGGCGATCAATGACCTGTGTGCCTTGCCTGAAGAGCGGCGCTGGCCGCAGGCGCAACAGCACATGATGGCTGAAGCCACTCAGGCCTTCGACTTGCAACAGGGGCCGCTGCTGAGCCTTCGCCTGTTGCGTCTGGCCGAGCAGGAACATGTGTTGCTGCTGACGCTGCACCACATCATTGCCGATGGCTGGTCGATGAACATTCTGATCGACGAGTTCATGCGCACCTACGATGGGCTGGTCGCGGGGCGGCAACCGGCCTTGCCGGAACTGACCGTGCACTACCGCGACTATGCGCTGTGGCAGCGCAGTTGGCTGGAAGCGGGGGAGCGCGAGCGCCAGCTCGATTATTGGCGCACGCAGTTGGGGGAAGAGCACCCGATCCTCGAATTGCCCACTGACCGTGCCTATCCGGCCCACTCCAGCCACCAGGGCGCGCGCCTGGAAAAAGTCATCGACGGTGCTCTGCGCCAGAACCTGAAAACCCTCGCCCAGCGCCAGGGCGTGACGCTGTTCGTGGTGCTGCTGGCGGCTTTCAAAACCTTGCTGCATCGCTACAGCGGCCAGACCGATATTCGCGTCGGCGGCTTGATCGCCAACCGCACCCGCAGTGAAACCGAAGGCCTGATCGGCTTCTTCGTCAATACCCAGATCCTGCGCAGCGAGGTCACCCCGCAGACCCGTTTCAGCGACCTGTTGCAAAGCCTGCGTCAAGCAGCGCTGGGCGCCCAGGCTCATCAGGAGTTGCCATTCGACGCCTTGATCGAAGCCCTGCAACCGGCCCGCAGCCAAAGCCACAATCCGTTGTTTCAGGTGATGTTCAATCACCAGCCACTGGTGACCGATCTGCAGGACGTGCGCCTTGATTGCGGTTTGCAGGTCGGCTATCTGAGCGAGCAGCAACTGGCCGGCAGCGGGCGTCAACATGCGGCCACCAGCGACCTGATGCTCGACACCCGAGAGGAGGGCGAGCAACTGTTCGCCGCGTTCACTTACGCCACCGACCTCTTCGATGCACAAACCATCGCCGCATTGGCCGAGCATTGGCACAACGTGCTGGTGTCGGTCTGCCGTGATCCGCAACAACCCCTGGGCGAGGTGGCGATGCTCGGCACGGATGAGCGCGAGCGCTTGATTCAAGCCGTCGCCACTCCGGCGCTGCTGCCCGGCATGCCGCAACTGTTCGAGGCCCAGGCGGCGCGCATTCCCGAGGCCAGCGCCGTGATCCTCGTGGGCAATCAGTCGCCCTCGCTCAGCTATGCCCAATTGAATGTTCGCAGCAATCGTCTGGCCCATCAGTTACGCGCCAAGGGTGTCGGTCCCGATGTGCTGGTCGGTGTGGCGTTGGGGCGTTCGCTGGAACTGGCGGTGGCGTTGCTGGCCGTGCTCAAGGCTGGCGGCGCCTATGTGCCGCTGGACCCGCACACCCCGACCGAACGCCTGCGCCATGTGCTGGATGACAGTGGACTGAAACTGTTGCTGACCGAGAGCCCGCTGCTGAGCAGTTTGCCGGGGCTCGATGGCATCGATTGCCTGTGTCTGGACCGACTGCCGGACAGCGATGCGGCGAGTGAAAACAATCTGCAAGTGACGGTAGATCCGCAGAACCTCGCCTACGTGATCTACACCTCCGGCTCCACCGGCCGGCCGAAGGGCGTGGCCGTCAGCCACGGCGCGCTGAGTGAATTCATCGCCCGGGCGATCGACTACAGCGATTTGCGCGAAGGCGATCGCGTCCTGCAATTCGCCACCAGCAGTTTTGACGGTTTCGTCGAGCAATTCTTCCCGCCGCTGTGCCATGGCGCCTGTGTGGTCCTGCGCGATGCGGGCCTGTGGGACAGTGCGACCTTGCATCAGGTGATCGTCGAACAGGGCATTACCCTGGCGGATTTGCCGGCCGCTTACTGGTACTCGGTGGTGCAGGATTACGCGGCCAACCCGCCTGCCCATTTTGGCGTCTTGCGCCAGATTCACGTGGGTGGCGAGGCGATGGCGGTGGACGGGCTGCGCCTGTGGCAACGCGTCGGATTGGGTCATGTGCGTTTGCTCAACACTTATGGCCCGACCGAGGCGACGGTGGTTTCGACTCTCCACGATTGCAGCGCATTGACCGCCGAGGCGGTGTCGTGGCGTGGCATTCCGATCGGTCACGGTCTGGAACAACGCCGGCTGTACGTGCTTGACGATGATTTGAATCTGCTGCCTCAAGGCGCGGTGGGCGAGTTGTACATCGGCGGGCCGGGTCTGGCCCGTGGTTATCACCGGCAACCGACGCTCAGCGCCCAACGGTTTATCGCCGATCCGTTCGCGGTCGGCGAGCGCCTGTACCGCACCGGCGACCGTGCCCGGCTGCGCGACGACGGCGCGGTGGAGTACATCGGCCGCGTCGATCACCAAGTGAAAATTCGCGGCTTCCGCATCGAGTTAGGGGAAATCGAGTCGCGGTTGCAGCAATGTCCGGGAATTCGTGAGGCGGTGGTGCTGGCCTTGCCCCTGGTCGGCGGGCCTCAACTGGTGGCGTATCTGGTGGTCGATCAGGGCGTGCTCGACAGCGCGGCGGAGCAGGCGATTGTGCGTCAGCAAACCAGAACTTCGCTACAGAACAACCTGCCGGACTACATGGTGCCCGGCCACTGGCTGCTGTTGCCGCGCCTGCCCCTGACCCCCAGCGGCAAACTCGACCGCAAGGCCCTGCCGATTCCCGATCCAAGCCAATTGCAGAGCAGCTATC
The DNA here is from genome assembly GCF_014192635.1 of Pseudomonas sp. Tn43. Lineage (NCBI taxonomy): Bacteria > Pseudomonadati > Pseudomonadota > Gammaproteobacteria > Pseudomonadales > Pseudomonadaceae > Pseudomonas > Pseudomonas sp. Tn43. Next base: position 957,903 of record NZ_JACHYG010000001.1, on the reverse strand, counting down.
GCGCCCCGCAAACCGCCACCGAACAGGCGTTGGCGCAGATCTGGATCGAGGTGCTGCAAGTGCCACGGGTCGGTGTCGATGACCATTTCTTCGAGTTGGGCGGGCATTCGTTGCTGGCCGCTCAAGTGATCGCGCGGATCAAAAGCCAGTTGGGCGTGGTGCTGCCGTTGCGCAGCCTGTTCGAGACACCGCTGCTGGGCGATCTGGCCCTGGAGCTGGCCGCGCTGGCCGGCGGTGCCAGCGATAACGACTGGTCCGACATGGATCAGTTCATGAATTCTTTGGAGGGAGTTGAAGTATGAGCGGCAATAGGGCGGAGCGTATCGCTAAAAGATTCGTCGGTTTGCCGCTGGAGCAACGTCGACTGTTTCTCGCCAGACTGCGCGAGGAGGGCAAGGACTTCAGCCTGCTGCCGCTGCCGGTCAGTCGTCATGACTGCGCGGTGATCCCGCTCTCGTTTGCCCAGCAGCGCTTGCTGTTTCTCTGGCAGCTCGACCCGCAGAGCGCCGCGTACAACATGGCCGCCGGCCTGCGCTTGCACGGGCAGCTGAACGAGGCCGCGCTGTTGCGTTCCTTCGATCATCTGGTGGCGCGCCATGAAGTGTTGCGCACGGTGTTCCAGACCGACAATGACTCGCCGAGCCAGATCATCCTCGACCAACAAAGCGTGCCACTGCAGCGCGTCGATCTGTCGACCGTCGCCGTGCAAGAACGTGAAGCCGAGCTGGCGCGGCAGGTTCAGGAGGCGGCCGCGCAACCGTTCGATTTGCTCCACGGGCCATTGCTGCGGGCCAGCCTGTTCCGTCTGGCGGACGATGAACATGTGCTGATCGTGAGCATGCACCACATCGTCTCCGATGGCTGGTCGATGGACGTCATGGTCAAGGAATTCGTGCAGTGCTATCAGGCCTTCAGCCTGGAGCGCGCACCGCAGTTGCCGGCGTTGCCGTTGCAGTACGCCGACTACGCGATCTGGCAGCGCCGCTGGCTGGAGGCCGGCGAGGGCGAGCGGCAACTCGATTACTGGCGTCAGCAGTTGGGCGAAGAGCATCCGCTATTGGACGTGGCGGCGGATTTCCCCCGGCCGCTGACCCAGAGTTTCGAAGGCCAGACCCTGAGCTTTGATTTCGGTGCGGACCTGTCCCGGCAGTTGAATGGTTTTGCCCGGACTCAAGGCATCAGCTTGTTCATGCTGGTGCTGGCCGGGTTTTCGCTGTTCCTGTCACGTCTTGGCGGCGAGCGCGATATCCGCGTCGGCGTGCCCAACGCCAACCGTGGGCGCTCCGAGGTCGAAGGGCTGATCGGTTTCTTCGTCAACACTCAAGTATTGCGTTGCCAGGTCGATGAGCGCGGCAGTTTCGTCGATTTGCTGGCCCGGGTCCGGGAGGTATCGTTTGGTGCCCAGGCCCATCAAGAGCTGCCGTTCGAGCAACTGGTGGATGAACTGGTGCCCGAGCGAACCCTGGGGCATAACCCGTTGTTCCAGGCCAAGTTCAACCAGAACGTCGGCATGCAGACCCAGCGTGCGATGAACCTGCCGGGCCTGAGCGTCACCGAGTATCCACTGGACAAAGCAGGCACGCACTTCGATCTGGCGCTGGACATCACCGATGACGGCACGCTGATCCACGGGCAACTGACCTACGCCAGCGACCTGTACCGCCACTCGACCATCGAGGGGTTCATTCCGACGCTGCTCGGCCTGTTCCGCGCATTGCTCAGCGCCCCGCAGGCGCCGCTGCACAGTCTTGCAACCACATCTGTGCAACCGGTGCTGGCGCCACGGCAGCCGGCGGAGTCGGTGTTGCAGCAATGGGATCGTCAGGTGGTCGCGCAGCCTGAAGCGCTGGCCGCTCGCTGTCTTGAACGGACGTTGAGTTTCCAGACGCTGGATCAGGACGCCAATCGCCTGGCCCACTACCTGCGTGCGCAAGGTGTGCAAAACGGGCAACCCGTGGCGGTGCTGATGGAGCGCTCCCTGGAATGGCTGACCTGTGTGTTAGGGGTGATCAAGGCCGGGGCGGTGTACATGCCGCTGGACCTCAAGGCGCCGGCCGCGCGATTGCAGCAGATGCTCGCAGGCGCGCAGGCGAAAGTCCTGTTGTGTGCCGCAGGCGATGCGCGGGAAAGCAGTCTGGCGGTCGCCGGTTGCCAGGGGCTGGCCTTCGCCCCCGAACGCTGGCAGGACCAGCCGGCGACGAAGCCTTCGCTGTCGGTGTCGGCGGATGCCGCGGCCTATGTGATTCACACCTCCGGTTCCACCGGCCAACCCAAAGGCGTGCTGGTGAGCCACGGCGCCCTGGCCAGTTACGTGCGCGGTGCGCTGGAACGTCTGGCGCTGGAGCCGGCAGCGAGCATGGCGCTGGTGTCGACCATTGCCGCGGACCTGGGATTTACCGTGCTGTTCGGCGCCCTGTGTTCCGGGCGTTTGTTGCATGTATTGCCGGAGGAATTGGGCTTCGACCCGGACCGGTTTGCCGATTACATGGCTGAGCACCAAGTGGGCGCGTTGAAGATCGTGCCGGGGCATTTAGCGGCGTTGATGCAAGCGTCCCGGGCCGCCGACGTGTTGCCGCAACACGCACTGATCGTGGGTGGCGAAGCCTGCTCGCCGGCATTGCTCGAACAGGTGCGGCGCCTCAAGCCGGGCTGCCGGTTCATCAACCATTATGGCCCGAGTGAAACCACGGTGGGCGTGCTGACCCATGAGCTCAAGGATCTCGACTCGGGTGCCCGCAGCGTGCCGGTCGGCCGGCCGTTGTCGGGTGCGCATGTCTACGTGCTGGACGACGTGCTCAACGCGGTCGCCGATCAGGTGGCGGGCGAGCTGTACATCGGCGGCGACAGCGTGGCGCTGGGTTATCTGGGGCAGCCGGGGCTGACCGCCGAACGCTTCCTGCCGGATCCGTTTGGCGCCGTCGGCGCGCGGGTGTACCGCAGCGGTGACCGCGTGCGCCGCAACCGTCAGGGCGCGCTGGAGTTCATCGGTCGCGCCGATGACCAGGTCAAGGTGCGCGGCTATCGGGTGGAGCCGGCGGAAGTCGCCCGGGTAGTGCTGGGCTTGAACGGCGTAAGCGAGGCCGCAGTATTGGCCTTGCCACTGGACGGTGATGAAACGCGCCTGCAACTGGTGGCGTACTGCGTGGCCGCACCCGACCTGTCGTTGAATGTCGACGACCTGTGCCAGCAGTTACAGGCCTGCCTGCCGGAGTACATGGTGCCGGCGCAGATCGTGGTGCTGGAGCGCCTGCCGCTGACCGCCAACGGCAAACTGGACAAGCGTGCCTTGCCGGCGCCGGGGTTGGTCACGCAGCAATTTGTTGCCCCGGTGGGCGAGGTCGAACAGAAGCTTGCCGCGATCTGGGCCGATGTCCTGAAGCTTGAACAGGTGGGCAGCACCGACAACTTCTTCGAGCTGGGCGGCGATTCGATCCTTAGCCTGCAAATCATTGCCCGGGCCAAACGCCAGGGCATCAAGCTGAGCCCCAAGCAACTGTTCGAGAAGCAAACCATCGGCCAGTTGGCGGCGGTGGCCAAACTGATCGAGAGCAAACCGGCCGCCAGCGTCGTGCAGAAGGTCAGCGGCGAGCTGCCGTTGTTGCCGATCCAGGCCCGCTTCTTCCAGACCGACATTCCCCAGCGTCATCACTGGAACCAGTCGGTGATGCTGCAACCGCAAATCCCCCTCGACGCGATGCATCTCAGCAACGCATTGGCCGCCCTGATCGAGCAGCACGATGCGCTGAACCTGAGTTTCCAGGCGTCGGGCGAGACTTGGCAAGCGACGTTCCAGACGCAGCGCCACACAGACCTGTTGTGGGTGCGGGCGCTGGACGACCTGGCCGATTTGCCCGCGCTGGCCACCGAAGCCCAGCGCAGTCTCGATCTGCAACAGGGCCGGCTGGTGCGCGCGGTGCTGGTGAACCTGCCTGACGCGACACAACGTTTGCTGCTGGTGATCCATCACCTGGTGGTGGATGGCGTGTCCTGGCGGGTGCTGCTGGAAGATTTGCAGCAAGCCTATACCGCATTGACGGCAGGCAAGGCGATGGTCCTGCCGGGCAAAAGCAGCTCGCTCCAGGCCTGGGCGCAACACCTGCACCGTTACGGGCAAAGCGATGCCTTGAACGCCGAGCGCGATTACTGGCAGCGCACGCTGGAGGGCGGTAACAGCGACTTGCCGAGGGATTTTCCCGAGACCGTCCAGACTCGTCGCCAAGCCGCTCGGGCCACTTCTCGCCTGAACAAGACACTGACCCATGCGCTGCTCAAAGTGGCGCCGGCCGCCTATCGCACCCAGATCAACGACTTGCTGCTGACCGCCCTGGCGCGGGTGTTGTGCGACTGGAGCAAACAGGAATCGGTGCTGATCCAGCTCGAAGGCCACGGTCGCGAAGACCTGTTCGACGACCTCGATTTGAGTCGCACCGTCGGTTGGTTCAGTAGCCTGTTTCCGGTGCGTCTGACCCCACAGGCAGAGCCGGGCACTTCGCTGTGCGCAATCAAGGAACAACTGCGAGCCGTGCCGGGCAAAGGCATCGGCTACGGCGTGCTGCGCTACCTCGCGGGCTTCGAACCGCTGCGTGATCTGCCGCAACCGCGCATCACCTTCAACTACCTGGGCCAATTCGACGGTGCGTTCAGTGTCGCTGACGGCGCACTGTTGGTGCCGGCCGCCGAAAGCACTGGCGAGCATCAGGACGATGATGCGCCCTTGGGCAACTGGCTGAGCGTCGATGGTCAGGTCTACGGCGGCGAGCTGGAATTGAGCTGGACGTTCGGCCAAGGCATGTACCGCCCGCACACCATTCAGGCGCTGGCCGATGCTTATTGCCATGAGTTGGAACGGCTGATCGAACATTGCACTGGCGGTGAGCATGCCGGGGTCACGCCGTCGGACTTCAATCTGGTGCGCCTGACGCAAGCGCAACTGTCGGCGCTGCCGGTACCGGCACGGGAGATCAGCGATCTCTATCCGTTATCGTCAATGCAACAGGGCATCCTGTTCCATAGCCTCAACGAGCCGGACGGCCCGGCCTACACCAACCAGTTGCGGGTCGATGTGCAGCAGTTGGACACCGAGCGTTTCCGCCAGGCCTGGCAACAGACGCTGGAGGCCCATGAGATTCTGCGCACCGTATTCGTCTGGCCCGAGGACGCCGATGCGCCGGTGCAGATTGTAAGGCAGACGGTGCAGATGCCCATGACCGTGCAGGACTGGCGCGGTCGTGATGACCTTCACGCAGCGCTCGATCAGTTGGCCCGAGAGGATCTGGCCGCCGGTTTCGAACTGAACCAGGCGCCGCTGTTGCGTGTGTTGCTGGTGCGAACCGCTGAAGCGCAGCATCACTTGATCTACACCAGCCATCACATCTTGATGGATGGCTGGAGCACCTCGCAGTTGTTCGGCGAGGTGTTGCAACGCTATGCCGGCATGACCCCGGCGGCGACTCCGGGGCGCTATCGCGATTACATTGAATGGCTGGGGCAGCGCGACGTTCAGGCCAGTCGCGCGTTCTGGACATCGGCGTTGGTTGACCTACAAGAGCCGACCCACCTGGCCAGCGCCATGCCGGTCAGCCAGGCGCCGGCCAGCGGTTATGCCGATTACCGGCATGTGTTCAGCGAACAGCAGACCGGCGATCTGAACCGCTTCGCCCGCGAACAGAAAGTCACCCTCAATAGCCTGATGCAAGCCGCGTGGCTGGTGCTGTTGCAGCGCTATACCGGCCAGGACACGGTGGCTTTCGGCGCGACGGTGGCCGGTCGGCCAACGGACTTGCCCGGTGTTGAGCAGCAAATCGGCCTGTTCATCAATACCTTGCCGGTGGTGGCTGCGCCGTCCGCCGAGATCCCGGTCGGCCAATGGATTCAGCAAGTGCAGCGCCTCAACCTGGCCCTGCGCGAACATGAGCACACGCCGCTCTACGATATCCAGCGCTGGGCGGGGCAGGGCGCGCTGTTCGACAGTATTCTGGTGTTCGAGAACTACCCCATGGCCGAAGCGCTGGCCCAAGGCTCGGCCACCGGTCTCGAGTTCTCCACCCTCTCGCGTCAAGAGCAAACGAACTATCCGTTGACGCTGGTGGCGGTTACCGGTCGTGAGTTGACCCTGGGCTTGAGCTTCGATCAGGCCTGTTTCGATCACTCCACCATCGCCGACCTGAGCACCCAGATCGAAGGCCTGATGATGCAATTCATGGCGGTTGCTTCGCAGCCTCTGGGCGCGTTGCAACTGCTGGACGGCGCACCGCGCCAAGTGGCGGTCGACTGGGGCAAGGCTGCGATCACGGCGCTGGATTCGCGCAACGTGGTCGAGCGGATCGATGCGCAGGTACAACGCCGACCGCAGGCCGCGGCGGTGTTGTTTGCCGAGCAGACTCTCGATTACCACACCCTGGACGCCCGGGCCAATCGATTGGCGCACAAACTGCAAACGCTGGGCGTGGGGCCGGAAGTGCGGGTGGGCGTGTGCATGCGCCGCACCCCGGACATGCTGGTCGGGCTGCTGGCGATCCTCAAGGCCGGCGGTGCCTACGTGCCGCTGGACCCGGAGTATCCGCAAGAGCGCTTGCTGCACATGCTCGAAGACAGTTGCGCGGCAGTGCTGCTGACCGAAGCCGCGTTGCAGACGATGTTGCCCGAGGCGTTGCCGGCGCAAGTGCTGTTGGTCGAAGAGGGCGCCGAATGGCTTGCCGGGTATCCGTCCACGGCGCCTGTTTGCCGCATCGTGGCGCAGAACCTGGCCTACGTGATTTACACCTCCGGCTCCACCGGCAAGCCCAAAGGCGTGGCGATTACCCACGCTAACCTCGCGGCGCTGATCCAGTGGTCGCAGGGTGTTTACCGCGAAGAGCAACTGCGTGGCGTGCTGGCTTCGACCTCGATCTGCTTCGACCTGTCGGTGTGGGAGATTTTCGTCACGTTGGCCAGCGGCGGTTGCATGGTGCTGGCGGACAACGCCCTGGCGCTGTCCGAGTTGCCGGCCCGTGAGCGCGTGACGCTGATCAACACCGTGCCGTCGGCGATTGCCGCGCTGCAACGGGCCGGGCAGATTCCGGCGTCGGTCACCACCATCAATCTGGCCGGCGAGCCGCTCAAGCAGACGCTGGTCGATACGCTGTACGCCAGCACCTCGGTCAAGCAGGTCTATGACTTGTACGGGCCGTCGGAAGACACCACCTATTCGACCTTCACCCTGCGCACCGCCAATGGCCGGGCGAACATCGGGCGGCCGCTGGACAACACCGTGGCCTACCTGCTCGACAGCCAGTTGCAAGTGTTGCCGGCAGGGCTGACGGCCGAGTTATACCTGGCCGGTGCCGGTGTGACCCGAGGTTATCTGCTGCGTCCCGGCCTGACTGCTGAACGCTTCGTACCGGACCCATTCGCCATTAATGGTGAGCGGTTGTATCGCACCGGCGATCTGGTGCGACAGGGGCCAGACGACAGGATCGAGTACATCGGTCGTGCCGACCATCAGGTGAAGATTCGTGGTTTCCGCATTGAATTGAGCGAGATCGAAGCCCGATTGCTGGAACAGCCCGAGGTGCGCGAAACCGTGGTGCTGGCGCAGGAGGGCGCGGCGGGCAAGCATCTGCATGCCTACGTCGTAGCGAGCCAACCGGGCAATTTATCGTTGGGCGAAACCCTGCGGGCAGCCCTGGCCAGTCGTTTACCGGCGCACATGCTGCCGAGCCATCTGCACGTGATCGACGCGCTGCCGCTGACGCCCAATGGCAAGCTCGACCGCAAGGCCCTGATGGCGCTGGGCGGCCATCCGACGCCGCAGCGTTACGAAGCGCCGCGCACCGATCTGCAATGGGCGGTGGCGACCGTCTGGCAAGAGGTACTGGACGTCGAGCGCGTCGGCCTGACGGACAACTTCTTCCAGTTGGGCGGACATTCGTTGCTGGCGACGCTGGTGGTGACCCGGATCAAGGAACGGCTGGGTGACAAGGTGCCGCTCAAGGAATTGTTCGAAGCCGATACCCTGCAAACGTTCTGCACCCGCATCGAAGCGTTGCGCGTCGATTTATCACCGGTTCAGGACGAATTGGCTAAATCCCTGGAGGCCCTCAAACGTCTATCCCTCGATGATCTGGAAAAACTGATTTCTTGAGGGGAACAACGCGTGCAAGAGTTAATCGAGTCGGTAGGACAACTTTCGGCTAAGCAAAGAAAGGCTCTGGCGGTTCTGCTCAAGCAGAAGGGCGTCAACCTTTTTGAGATTGCCCCGGTTTTCAAGCGCACGGCTGAAGAACCGTTGTTGCTGTCCTACGCTCAGCAGCGCCAGTGGTTTCTCTGGCAATGGGCACCGCACAGCGCGGCCTACAACATCCCCACGGCCCTGCGTTTGCAGGGCCCGCTGGAGGTGGCCGCGTTGCAGCGCAGCGTCCAGGCGCTGATTGAACGTCACGAAACCTTGCGCACGGTGTTCACTCAAGACGCCGGGCACCCCTTGCAAACGATCCTGCCCGCAGGATCGTTTGCCCTGGATATTCACACGCTGAGCCCTGAACTGGCGGCAAACCCGCAGGCGTCGATCCAGGCCTTCGTCCAGACCCAGAGCCAGCAAGCTTTCGATTTGCAGACCGGCCCGCTGTTGCGCGCGGCCCTGCTGCAAGTCGCCCCGCAGGATCACGTGCTGGTGTTGACCCTGCACCACATCGTGTCGGACGGTTGGTCGTTGCAGGTGATGATCGAGGAACTGGTGCAGTTGTATGCCGGTTTCAACCTCGGGCATGACGCCGGGCTGCCGGCCTTGCCGATTCAATACGCCGACTACGCTTTGTGGCAGCGGCAATGGATGGAGGCCGGCGAACAGGAACGTCAACTGGCCTACTGGCAACACAAGCTCGGCGGCGAGCAACCGGTGCTGGAGTTGCCCAGCGACCGTGCGCGTCCAGTGGAACAGAGCTTTGCCGGCGCCAGTCACAACCTGATTCTGGACCCGACCCTGAGCGACAGCCTCAAGGCCTTCGCCCGACGGGAAAACGTCACGCTGTTCGTGCTGTTGCTGGCCTCGTTCCAGGCCTTGTTGCACCGCTACAGCGGCCAGGCCGACATCCGCGTCGGCGTGCCGGTGGCCAACCGCGGACGCGTGGAGATCGAGCGTCTGATCGGTTTTTTCGTCAACACCCAAGTACTCAAGGCGGACGTCGACGGCCAAGCCAGCTTCATCGATCTGCTGCGCCAGGTTCGGCAAACCGCCCAGGAAGCCCAGGCGCATCAGGACCTGCCGTTCGAACAACTGGTGGAAGCCCTGGAGCCGGGACGCAGCCTGAGCCACAGCCCGTTGTTCCAGGTGATGTTCAATCACCAGGCGGAAAGCCGGATCAGTGTCGAGACTCGGTTGAACGGCTTGAGCATCGAACCGCTGGAATGGCAAAGCACAACCGCGCAGTTCGACCTGGTGCTGAACACCACCGAACAGGCCCATGGCATTGAAGCGGTGCTCAAGTACGCCACCGACCTGTTCGAAGCTTCGACCATCGAACGCCTGGCGCAGCACTGGCGCAACCTGCTGCAGGCGATCGTTCAGGACCCGACCCAGCGTATTGCCCAACTGCCGGTGCTCGATGACGCGCAGCAACAGCAACTGCTCGCGCACTGGAACCCGAGCCCGGTGATGCACCCGGTCAGCCAATGCATTCATCAGTTGATCGAGGTTCAGGCCGAGCGTCATCCGCAGGCGCCGGCGGTGGTGTTCGCCGGGCAACGGCTGACATACGCCGAACTCAATCAACAGGCTAACCAATGGGCGCATCAGCTGATCGCCCGTGGCGTGGGCCCCGATGTGCGAGTGGGCGTGGCGGTGGAGCGTTCGCTGGACATGATCGTCGCCATTGTCGCGGTGCTGAAGGCCGGCGGTGCTTATGTACCGCTGGACCCGAGCTACCCCGACGACCGTTTGCGCTACATGATCGAGGACAGCGGGATCGAGCTGTTGCTGACCCAGGGCCATCTGTTGGCGCAGCTGCCGATTCCACCGGGGCTGGCCTGCCTGGACCTGAATCAACCACCGCCGGACAGCAGCACGGCCAATCCTCCTTGCCGCACCACTGCAGACAACCTCGCATATGTGATTTACACCTCCGGTTCCACCGGCAAGCCCAAAGGCGCGTTGCTGCCCCATGGCAATGTCATTCGCCTGTTCAGCGCCACCGATCACTGGTTCGGTTTCGGCCCCGAGGACAGCTGGACCCTGTTCCATTCCTACGCGTTCGATTTCTCGGTGTGGGAAATTTTCGGCGCGCTGCTTCACGGTGGCAAACTGGTGGTGGTGCCCCACGACGTCACCCGTTCGCCGGAAGAGTTCTACACCTTGCTCTGCGATGAACAAGTCACCGTTCTGAACCAGACGCCATCGGCGTTCAAACCGCTGATGCAAGTGGCCAGTGCCTCGTCGCGCAACCATGCGCTGCGTTACGTGGTGTTTGGCGGTGAAGCGCTGGAAGTGCAGAGCCTGCGCCCCTGGTTCGAGCGTTTCGGTGATCGCGCGCCGACCCTGATCAACATGTACGGCATCACCGAAACCACCGTGCATGTGACTTACCGGCCGCTGTCCATGGCGGACTTGCAGCACAGCCACAGCAGCCCGATCGGCGCGCCGATTGTCGACCTGTCGTGGTACTTGCTCGATGACGCGCTGAACCTGGTGCCCCAAGGGTGCATCGGCGAGTTGTACATCGCCGGGGCCGGGCTTGCGCGGGGGTATCTGAACCAGCCAGGCATGAGCGCCACCCGGTTCGTACCGGATCCGTTCAATGCTGTGGCCGGCGAACGCCTGTACCGCACCGGCGACCTGGCACGGCTGCGCGGCGACGGGGTGGTCGAATACATCGGCCGTATCGACCATCAGGTGAAGATTCGCGGTTTCCGTATCGAACTGGGGGAAATCGAAACCCGATTGCTCAAGCATGACGCGGTGCGTGAAGCCGTGGTGCTGGCGGTCGATGGGCTCAGTGGGCAGCAACTGGCCGCGTGGATCGTGCCGAGCGAGCCACTGGACGCGGAGGCCCATGGCGGCTTGCGCGATTCGATCAAGGCGCAATTGCGTGAAAGCCTGCCGGACTACATGGTGCCGGTCAGCTGGGTATTCCTCGACCGCCTGCCGCTGACGGCCAACGGCAAGCTCGATCGCAAGCAACTGCCCAACCCCGATGTGAGCCTGGTGCAAGAGGCTTACGCGGCACCGCGCAGCGAACTCGAACAGCGCCTGGCCGAAATCTGGCAAGACGTATTGAAAGTCGAGCGGGTCGGGCTCAACGATAATTTCTTTGAATTGGGCGGCGATTCGATTATCTCGATTCAGGTGGTCAGCCGGGCGCGTCAGGCGGGCATTCGCTTCTCGCCCAAGGACATCTTCCAGCACCAGACCGTGCAACGCCTGGCCACCGTCGCGCAGCAGAGCGATGCGGTGCAGGCGATGCAAGGTGATGTGCTCGGCGCGGCCGTGCTGACGCCGATTCAACAGTATTTTTTCGCCACCGACATTCCCCAGCGACAGCACTGGAACCAGTCGATCCTGCTGACCCCGGCCGAACCTCTGCAAGCGGCTGCGCTGGAGCAGGCCCTGGAACACCTGCAACGACATCACGATGCCTTGCGTCTGCGCTATCGCCAGACCGCAGGTGGCTGGGCGCAAGAACATGCCGCCGTCGATCAGCCGAACCCACTGCTGCGCACTGTGGCGTTGGCAGACAGCGAGGCCTTGCCGGCGCTGTGCCTGGAGTTGCAGCGCAGCCTGAACCTGAGCGACGGTCCGTTGATCCGCGCGGCCCTGGTGGATTTGCCCGATGCCAGCCAGCGATTGCTGTTGGTGATCCATCATCTGGTGGTCGATGGCGTGTCGTGGCGGATCTTGCTCGAAGACCTGCAAACCGCTTATCAACAACTCAGCGCCGGCACGCCGTTGCGCCTGCCGGCCAAGACCACGGCGTTCAAGGATTGGGGTGAACGCTTGCAAGGTCATGCGCGCAGCGCCGGGCTGGAAGCCGAGCTGGATTACTGGCGCGGGCAACTGGCCGAAGCGCCGGCGGACTTGCCGCTGGACAACCCTGATGGGCAACTGCAGAACCGTTTCGAGCGCAGTGTCGATACCCGTCTGGATGCCGAGCGCACCCGCCAATTGCTGCAACAGGCGCCGGCGGTGTATCGCACTCAGGTCAACGATTTGCTGTTGACCGCGCTGGCTCGGGTGTTGTGTGAGTGGACCGCCTCCGACAGCGCCCTGGTGCAGCTCGAAGGGCATGGCCGCGAAGACCTGTTCGACGACCTCGACCTCAGCCGTACCGTGGGCTGGTTCACCAGCATGTTCCCGGTGCGCCTGACTCCGCAGGCCAGCCTCGAAGCGTCCATCAAGGGCATCAAGGAACAACTGCGCTCGATCCCCAACAAAGGCATCGGCTATGGGTTGCTGCGTTATCTGGGCAGCGACGCTGCGCAGGCGGCCCTGAGCGGCGTGTCCCAACCCAAGGTGACGTTCAATTACCTGGGGCAGTTCGATAACAACTTCGACGAAGGCGCCCTGTGGGTGCCGGCCACCGAAGACAAGGGCGCCGGGCAGGACGAACAGGCGCCGATGAGTAACTGGCTGACCATCGACGGCCGCGTCTACCAGGGGCAATTGAGCCTGACCTGGACCTACAGCGCTGACGTGTTCGAAGAGGCGACCATCAACGCCCTGGCCCGCGCCTATGAAGTGGCGCTGGGTGAGTTGATCGAGCATTGCCTGAGTCATCCGAGCGGCGGCCTGACCCCTTCCGATGTGCCATTGGCCGGGTTATCCCAAGCGCATCTGGACAGCCTGCCAATCGCCGCGCAGCGGATCGAGGACATTTACCCGCTGGCGCCGATGCAGCAGGGCATTCTGTTCCACAGCTTGTACGACGCCGACGCCAGCGCTTACGTCTATCAGATGCTGCTGGATATCGACGGGCTGGATGTACCGCGCTTTCAGCAAGCCTGGCAGCGGGTGGTGGACCGTCATGAAGTGCTGCGCGCCGGTTTCATCTGGGGCCGCGACGGCCTCGATACTCCGTTGCAGGTGATCTATCGCCAGCTGACCCTGGAAATGCCGGAAGTGGATGTGCGCGCCGAACCGGACCTGCAAACCGTGCTCGAGGCCCGTGCCTTGGCCGATCGCGAACGCGGTTTCGACTTGCAGAATCCGCCGCTGCTGCGCCTGTGCCTGCTGCGCACCGACGATGACCGTCATCGCCTGATCTTCACCTGCCACCACATTCTCATGGACGGCTGGAGCAACTCGCGGATGTTTGGCGAAGTGCTGCAGGATTACGCCGGGCATCCGGTGCCGAGTGCCCAAGGCCGATATCGCGACTTCCTGGCCTGGCTGCAACGCCAGGACAAGGACGCGGCGCAAGCCTTCTGGTGCGGGCAGTTGGCCGAACTGGACGAGCCGACGCGGCTGGCCTCGGCCTGCCACGGGCAAACCGTGCCCGGCCCCGGCAAAGGCGTGCATAAGCTGACCTTTGACGCCGCCTTCACCCAGCGCCTCAACGGTTTCTCGCGCCAGCAGCAAGTGACGCTCAACAGCCTGGTGCAAGCCGCGTGGCTGCTGGTGTTGCAGCGCTACACCGGGCAAAGCAGCGTCGCATTTGGCGCGACGGTGTCGGGTCGCCCGGTGGACCTGCCGGGTATCGAGCAACAGTTGGGCCTGTTCATCAATACCCTGCCGGTGATCGCCAGCCCGCAAGCGACCTGCAGTGTCAGTGACTGGGTGCGCAGCGTGCAGGACAAGAACCTGCTGCTGCGCGATTACGAGCAGACGCCATTGCAAGACATCCAACGGCTGGCCGCGCTCAACGGCGAAGCGTTGTTCGACACCTTGCTGGTGTTCGAAAACTACCCGGTGTCCGACACCCTGGAGGCCAATCCAGGTGGACTGCGTTTCAGCGGTCTCGAACACCGTGAGCAAACCAACTACGGCCTGACGCTGATCGCCGGTGCCGGCGAGGTGTTGAGCCTGGACTTCAACTACCTCACCGAGCACTTCGCCGAGCGCAGCATTGTCGGCCTGGCCCGTCATTTGGAAGAAGTGCTGCGCCAGTTCCTCGACGCACCGCAACGCTTGCTGGGCGAGATCGGCTTGTTGCCGGCGACCGAGCTGCGCACTCTGGCCGAATGGAATGACCATCACGCCGCGTACCCGGCCCAGGCGTTGATCCATCAGGGCTTCGAAGCCCAGGTCGAAGCGCGGCCACAGGCGATTGCCTTGCGCCATGCCGGTGCCGAATTGACCTACGCTGAACTCAATCGCCGCGCCAACCAACTGGCCCGTCATCTGCAAGCCCTGGGGGTCGGTGCGGAAATCCGCGTGGGCGTGGCGATGCCTCGTTCCGCCGAACTGGTGATTGCCCTGATGGCGGTGCTCAAGGCCGGTGGCACCTACGTGCCGCTGGACCCGGACTACCCGGCGGATCGCCTGGCCTACATGCTCGACGACAGTCAGGCGCGAGTGCTGCTGACCCAACAGCACTTGCTATCGCAATTGCCCGAGACCCAGGCGCAAGTGGTGTGGGTCGAGGCGGGTGGGCAGGCTTTTGCCGATCTGGCGCCGCTCAACCTTGAACCCCGGATCGACTCCGCCAACCTGGCGTATGTGATTTATACCTCCGGTTCCACCGGTAAACCGAAGGGCGTGGCGATTGCTCATCGCAACGTACAGGCGCTGATCCACTGGTCGCACGAGGTGTACAGCGAGGCGGACCTGCAAGGTGTGCTGGCCTCGACTTCGGTGTGCTTCGACCTGTCGGTGTGGGAGATTTTCGTCACCCTGGCCCGTGGTGGTTCGATCATCATGGCGCGCAATGCCCTGGAATTGCCGGAGCTGCCGGAGCGTGATCAGGTGCGCCTGATCAACACCGTGCCGTCGGCCATCGCGGCTTTGCAGCGCGCAGGGCAGATCCCCCAAGGCGTACGCATCATCAATCTTGCGGGTGAACCGCTCAAACAAAGCCTGGTGGACACGCTGTACCGCGAGACCTCGGTCGAGCACGTTTACGATTTGTACGGGCCGTCGGAAGACACCACCTATTCGACTTGCACCCGCCGCGAAGCCGGCGGCCAGGCCAACATCGGCCGGCCGCTGGTGAACACCACCGCGCACGTGCTCGATGCCCAATTGCAGGCCGCGCCGATTGGGGTTGCCGCCGAGTTGTACCTGGCCGGCGACGGCATTACCCGTGGCTATCTGTTCCGCCCGGGCCTGACCGCCGAGCGCTTCGTGCCCAACCCGCTGGCCAGCAACGGCGAGCGGATGTACCGCACCGGCGACCTGACCCGTTTGCGTGAAGACGGTGTGATCGAGTACGTCGGCCGCATCGACCATCAGGTCAAGGTGCGCGGCTTCCGTATCGAGCTGGGGGAAATCGAAGCGCGCCTGCTGGCCCACGACAGCGTGCGCGAAGGCGTGGTGCTGGCAGTGGAAGGTCATAGCGGTCAGCAATTGGTGGCTTACGTGGTGCCGACGCAGTCCGACCTGAGCCCGCAACAGCAGGACGATCTGAGCGAAGCGCTCAAGGCCGGACTCAAGGCGCATCTGCCGGATTACATGGTGCCGGCGCAATGGCTGTTCATCGAACAATTGCCCCTGACCCCCAACGGCAAACTCGACCGCAAAGCCTTGCCGACCCCGGACACTAACCCATTGCAGCGCAATTACGTGGCACCGCGCACCGAGCTGGAACAGCAAATTGCCGGAATCTGGCAAGACATTCTGAAACTCGAACGAGTTGGCGTGACCGACAACTTCTTCACCCTGGGCGGCGATTCGATCATTTCCATTCAGGTGGTGAGCCGGGCGCGTCAGCAGGGCATCAGCTTCACGCCCAAGGATCTGTTCCAGCAGCAGACCGTCCAGGGGCTGGCCACTGTCGCGCAGCTAGGCAAAGCCCTGGCGCCAATCGATCAAGGCCCGGTGACAGGTGAGACACCGTTGCTGCCGATTCAGCAATGGTTCTTCGAGCAACCCTTGCCGCAGCGTCATCACTGGAATCAGTCGGTGCTGCTCAAACCGTTGAACCCTCTGCTGGCCGCGACACTTGAGCAGGCCTTGCACGCGCTGATCGATCATCACGACGGCCTGCGCCTGGGCTTTACCCAAACCCTGGGTGGCTGGTCGGCGAGCTATCGGGCCGTGGAACAGCAGCGCCTGTCGCCGTTGTGGCTGGAATCGGTCCGTGATGCCGCCCACCTGGAACGCGTTGCCGAACAAGCCCAACGCAGCCTGGATTTGCAACAAGGCCCGTTGTTGCGCGCGGTGTTGTTCAGTTTGCCCGAGGGCGAACAGCGCTTGTTGTTGATCGTTCATCACCTGGTGGTCGATGGCGTGTCGTGGCGGATCCTGCTGGAGGATTTGCAGGGCAGCTACCGTCAGTTACTGGCCGGCGAACCGTTGGCATTGGCGGCCAAGACCACGTCCTTCAAGCAGTGGGCGGAGCAATTGCAAACTCATGCCCGCAGTGAATCGCTGCTGGGACAACTGCCTTACTGGCAGGCGCAGTGCCCGGACGGCGCATCGCTGCCGCAAGATAATCCCCAGGGCAGTCTGCAGAGCCGCCATGCCTTGACGCTTTACAGTCGCCTGAACCCGACCTTGACCCGACGACTGCTGCAACAGACCCCGGCGGCTTACCGCACACAGGTCAACGACCTGTTGCTGACGGCGCTGGCCCGGGTGATCGCCCGTTGGAGCGAGCAGTCGTCGGTGCTGATTCAGCTCGAAGGCCATGGTCGTGAAGATCTGTTCGACGGCCTCGATCTGACCCGCACGGTCGGCTGGTTCACCAGCCTGTTCCCGGTCAAATTGACCCCGACCCAGGAGCTGGCCGGCTCGATCAAGCAAATCAAGGAGCAACTGCGCGCGATTCCGGATCGTGGCCTGGGTTACGGTGTGCTGCGTTATCTGGGGGACGAGGCTTGCCAGGCGTCGCTGCGGACCCTGCCGACACCGCGTATCACCTTCAACTACCTGGGCCAGTTCGACGGTAGCTTCGATAGCCAGAGCGGTGCCTTGTTCGTGCCGGCCGATGAGGGCAAGGGCGCAGAGCACAGTGACGATGCGCTGCTGGGTAACTGGCTGACGCTCAATGGCCAGGTGTACGGCGGCGAGTTGAGTGTCGGCTGGTCGTTCAGCACGCACATGTTCAACGCCTCGACCATCGAACGCCTGGCCGAGGAGTACGCCCGGGAACTGGAGCTGCTGATCGAGCATTGCTGCCAGCCGGACAGCCACGGCGTCACGCCGTCGGACTTCTCGTTGGCGCATCTGGATCAGGCCCGGCTGGACGCCTTGCCGGTCGCCCCGTCCCGGATCGAAGACATTTATCCGCTGTCGCCGATGCAAGAGGGCATGCTGTTCCACACCTTGTCGGACAATGGTTCCAGCCTGTACGTCAATCAGATCAGTTTGCCGGTGGGCGGTCTGGATGTTGAGCGTTTCCGCAAGGCCTGGGAGGCGGTCATCGAGCGTCAGGCCATCCTGCGCACCAGCTTCCATTGGCACGATGGCTTGGCCAAACCGCTGCAAATTGTCCAGCGTCAGGCGACGCTCGATTTGCAGGTGCTCGACTGGCGCGATCGCGACGCCAGCGAGGCGGACATCGCCGCGCGGGCCGCCGAGGACCGCGCGCGAGGCTTCGAACTGACCCAGGCGCCACTGCAGCGAGTGTTATTGATTCGCAGCACTGAAGATCAGTATCAGATGGTCTGGACCAGTCACCACATCCTGATGGACGGCTGGAGCAGTTCGCGGCTGTTTGGTGAGGTAATCCAGCACTACGCCAAGGGTGAAATCAGCGCTGAAAATGGCCGCTACCGCGACTTCATCGCCTGGTTGCAAGCCCAGGACCAGGACGCCCGGGAGCTGTTCTGGAAAGCCCGGCTGGCCCCGGTCAACGAGGCGACGGCGCTGAGCCAGGCGATCCATCCACGGCATGTGTCCGATGAACCCGGCCACAACGCCATCTACTCCCATTGGGACGCGCAACAGACCGGTCGTCTGCTGCAGTTCTGCCGCGATCTGCGGATTACCCCGAACACCTTGATCCAGGGTGCCTGGTTGCTGCTGTTGCAGCGCTACACCGGGAAAAACACCGTGACCTTTGGTGCCACGGTGTCCGGGCGTCCCGAGAGTTTGCCCAATGTCGGCAACATGCTGGGTCTGTTCATCAACACCTTGCCGATCATTCAGACGCTGGAACCGGATCAGCCTCTGGCAGACTGGCTGAACCGGCTCCAGGCCTACAACCTGGATATCCGCGACCATTCCCAGGCTCCGTTGGCGGACGTGCAACGCTGGTCCGGCCTGGGCGGGCAGGCGCTGTTCGACAGCATCATCGTGTTCGAGAACTACCCGATCGACGACCGCCTGCAAGAAGACAACGATAGCGGCCTGAGCTTCGGCAAATCCATCGGCCATGACGTGACCAACGTGCCGATGGACCTGGCGGTGACGCTCGGCGACGAATTGTCGATTGAATACCTGTACCTGCGCAGCCACTTCAGTGCCGAGGCGGTGGAGGGTATCCGCCTGACCCTGGAAAACACCCTTGAGGCGATGATGCGCGCGCCTGACGAACGCCTGGGTAACCTGCAGCGCCTGTCGCTCGAGCAATGGCAGGCGATGCAAACCTGGAGCGCCGAGCCGCCAGCGGATCATCAGCCACAGCTATTGCCGGAGCTGATCAGCCGACACGCACTGACTCAGCCCGAGGCCATTGCGGTGCAATGCGCCGGGCTGAGCCTGAGCTACGGCGAACTGGAACGCCGGGCCAATCGTCTGGCCCATTGCTTGATCGAGCATGGCGCGGGGCCAGAAGTGGTGATCGGCGTGGCGCTGCCGCGTTCGCTGGAAATGGTCGTCAGCTTCCTCGCCGTGCTCAAAAGCGGCGCGGCGTATGTGCCTTTGGACATTGATTATCCGCCGGAGCGTCTGGCGTACATGATCGAAGATTCCGGCATGGCGCTGCTGCTGACCCAGAGCAGCCTGCGGGCAACGTTACCGGCGCCCGAGGGCCTGTTGCGCCTTGAGCTGGATCAGCTCGACGAGTCCCGTTATGCCGATGAGGCGCCGGTGTATCGCGTGCTGGAGCAAGGGCTGGCCTATCTGGTTTACACCTCGGGTTCTACCGGCCGGCCAAAAGGCGTGGCGGTCACCCAGGGGCCACTGAGCATGCACTGTCAGGCCATCGCCAAGCTGTATGAAATGGACCCCCGCAGCTGCGAACTGCACTTCATGTCGTTCGCCTTCGACGGTGCCCATGAGCGTTGGTTGAGTACGCTGTACAGCGGTGGCCGGCTGGTGGTGCGCGACGGTTGCCTGTGGACCCCGGAGCAGACCTACCGGGCGCTGCACGAGTACGGCGTGACCATCGCTTGCTTCCCGCCGGCCTATCTCAAGCAACTGGCCGAGTACGCCGCGGCCAGTGGAATTGCACCGCCACCGGTGCGCATCTACTGCTTCGGCGGCGATGCGGTGCCGGACCAGACCTTCGAACAGGTCAAGGCGGCACTGCGTCCCGAGTACTTCAC
The DNA here is from genome assembly GCF_014192635.1 of Pseudomonas sp. Tn43. Lineage (NCBI taxonomy): Bacteria > Pseudomonadati > Pseudomonadota > Gammaproteobacteria > Pseudomonadales > Pseudomonadaceae > Pseudomonas > Pseudomonas sp. Tn43. The sequence continues at coordinate 938,346 of NZ_JACHYG010000001.1, read as the reverse complement.
CAACGGCTACGGCCCGACGGAAACCGTGGTCACGCCAATGCTGTGGAAAGTGCCGGTGAGCGCGCAGTGTGAAGCGGCCTATGCGCCGATCGGCCGGGCAGTGGGCGCACGTTCCCTGTATGTGCTGGATGAAGAATTGAATCCGCTGCCGCCCGGTTTTGCCGGCGAGTTGTACATCGGCGGCTACGGGGTTGCCCGGGGTTATCACGGTCGGCCAGACCTGACCTGTGAACGCTTCGTGCCCAACCCCTTTGCCAGCGGCGAGCGGATGTACCGCACCGGCGATCTGGTGCGCTTGCGCCAGGACGGCGTGGTCGATTACGTCGGCCGCATCGACCATCAGGTCAAGGTGCGCGGGTTCCGCATCGAACTGGGCGAAGTCGAGGCCAGCCTGCGGCAACTGGCGCAGGTCCGCGATGCGCTGGTGATCGCCCGGGACAATGCTTGCGGCAAGCAACTGATCGGTTATGTCGTCACTGATGCTGGCCAGCAGTTGGGTGATGAACTCAAGGCCGCTCTGCGCAGCACCTTGCCGGAATACATGGTGCCGGCGCAGATCGTTTGCCTCAGTGCCTTCCCGGTCACCCCCAACGGCAAGCTCGACCGCAAGGCATTGCCCGAGCCGGAGTTCAAAAGCGAGGAATACATTGCCCCGCGTAATCAGCAGGAACAGTTGCTGGCGGACATCTGGGCGCAGGTGTTGCAGGTGGAGCAGGTGGGTATCAGCGACAACTTCTTCGAACTGGGCGGCGACTCGATCCTGAGCCTGCAAGTGATTTCCCGGGTCAGGAACCACCCGACTTTGCAAATGGAACTCAAGCTGCGCGATCTGATGCGCTACCAGACCATCGCGGGCATCGTCGAACAGAACGTGGTCCAAGCGAGCACCGCGCAACCGGCGGCGGACCTCACCCATGTCGCCAGTGAAGGGCTGTTCAATCTGCTGCCGATCCAGGAGTGGTTCTTTGCCGAGGGCATGGTCGAGTCTCATCACTACAACCAGTCGTTTTTGCTGAGTGCGCGTCAGGTGTTGGATCTGGATGCGCTGGAACAGGCGCTGGGCTGGATCGAAAACCACCACGACAGCTTGCGCCTGCGCTTCTGTCAGGAAGGCGGGCGCTGGTTGCAGCGCTATGCCGCACCGACCGAGCGCCGCGAGCCGGTGCTGTGGCGTCGTGAGGCCGAGAACAGCGAGCAGGTCGAAGCCTTGGCCAACCTGGCTCAGCGCAGCCTCAAACTTGACGATGGACCGGCCTGGCGTGTGGTGCACATCGCCTTGCCGGATGGCCAGGCGCGGCTGTTGATGGTCATCCACCATCTGGTGGTCGATACCGTGTCGTGGCGGATTTTGCTCGACGATTTGAAGGTGGCCTACGAGGCTTGCGTGATGGGCATCGAACCGCAACTGCCGATCCGCACCAGCAGCTATCGTGCGTTTGCCGAAGCGTTGCAGGCGCAGGCGCCGGTGATTGCCGAGCAGGAATTGGCCTACTGGCTGGAGCAACTGGATCAGCCGGGGATCGACCTGCCGTGCGACAACCGTCGCGGCAAGAATCAGGTGCGTCATCAGGCTCAGGCGCGGCTCAAGTTGTCTCGCGAACACACCGAGCAGTTGCTCAAGCAGGCGCCGGCGGTCTATCGCACGCAGATCAACGATTTGCTGCTGTCGGCCCTGAGCCGGGCGTTGTGCCGCTGGAGCGAACAGCCGTCGGCGCTGATTCTGCTGGAAGGGCACGGCCGCGAGGACCTGTTCGAGAACATCGACCTGAGTCGCAGCCTGGGCTGGTTCACCAGCATGTTCCCGGTCCGGCTCACCCCCGACAACGCGGACATCGGCGCGTCGATCGTCAACGTGCAGGCGCAATTGGCGGCCATCCCGCAGAAGGGCATCGGCTATGGGGTGTTGCGTCATCTGGCCGGCCCGCAACGGGCCCGCCAATTGGCCGACCTGCCGCAGGCACGGGTGACGTTCAACTATCTGGGGCAGTTCGACCAGAGCTTCGACGAGCAGGCCTTGCTGGTGCCGGCGCTGGAGGAAAGCGGCGACAACTACAGCTTGCAGGCCAATCTGGGCAACTGGCTGGAGGTTGTCGGCCAGGTATACGACGGACAGTTGACGCTGCGTTGCATCTATAGCAGCCAACGTTATCGGGCCAGCACCGTGGAGCGGCTCATGCAGGATTATCAGCGCGAGCTTGAGGCGTTGATCGAGCATTGCATGGCGCGGGTGGGCTGAGGGCCGGGGGTTTAATCATCGTTAGGGGTGTTGCTTAGGCATGCCCCTTTTTTTACGGACATAAGGATTCTTTCGATGTCGTTACACCCTGATCTGGAAGCCTTCCTCGACCTGGCGCAAGACGGCCAGGACGCAGGCCAGCCGGCGCTGCATCAACTGACGCCGGTCGAAGCCCGGGCGATCTTCGAACAAACCACGGCGCAATTGCGTTGGGATGCTCCTCAGGATCTTGATGTGCAAGAGATCGACACCACGGCCCGGGACGGTGCGCCGCTGGCGTTGCGTTTGTATCGCCCGAGCGGGGCGACGGCACCGATGCCGGTGCTGGTGTATTTTCATGGCGGTGGTTTTGTAGTGGGCAGCCTGGATTCCCATGACGGAGTCTGCCGCGAATTCTGCCGACGTACGCCGTGCGCGGTGTTGTCGGTTGGCTATCGGCTGGCTCCGGAGCATCGTTTCCCGACAGCGCTGGAGGACGGTGAAGACGCCGTGTCCTGGCTGGCGGAACAGGCGCTGGCCCTGGGGCTGGATGCCGGTCGCGTCGCGTTCGGCGGTGACAGTGCCGGTGCCACGCTGGCGACGGTGCTGGCCTTGCAAGCGGTGGTTCAGCCACACACCGTGGCCATCGTCCCCAAGGTGCAGCTGCTGTGTTATCCGGTCACGGATGCCTCGCGCACCCACGATTCGCGCTTGTTGTTCAGTGAGGGGTATCTGCTGGAGAACGACACGCTGGACTGGTTTTACCAGCACTACGCCCGCAGCCCCGAAGATTTGCTGGACTGGCGCTTCTCACCGTTGCTGGCCGATGACTTGCACGAGGTGGCGCCGGCGATTGTGTTGCTGGCCGGGTTCGATCCGTTGCTCGATGAAGGCCAGGCCTACGTCGATAAACTGCGCGCGCAAGGGGTGAATGTTGAACTCGAACATTGCCCAGGGCTGACTCATGACTTGCTCAGATTGGCTTCGGTGATGCCGGATGTGTTGGGGGTGCATGAGCGCTTGAGTCGGGCGCTGAGTCGGCATTTGGGTTGAGCATGGAGACTGCGGGATAGTGCGATCTGTGATCGTTCCCACGCTCCGCGTGGGAACGCAGCCCGGGACGCTCCACGTCCCATCTAAAGCCGAACGCGGAGCGTCCGTTGAGGCATTCCCACGCAGAGCGTGGGAACGATCGGTTACAGGTTCTTCGCTAGCCTCGCGGATCGAGGTTATCCAGCACCCGGTTCACTGCCAGCTCCCTGAGCATGACCACCGATTGAATCCCCAACATCATGTTGCGATGTGGCATGTCCATCAATCCGGCGAACTCGCTGAGCATCATGCTGGCTGATGCCAGGGTGCACAACGTGAACTTTTAACAATAAAAAAAACTGCTCGCCAGTTTATCCAGTACGCATGCCACATCGTAGATGCTCTTTCACTCAGAAGTGTGCCTTCGAAATAATAATATGCAGTCGAGTATGAATGAGTTTATGGCTATCGCGGAAAAATATAAAAAACTGTAGTTTCTGATAGGTTCATTTTTTCTATTTATTAGTTAATGTTTGGTCGCTGCAATTTGATTTGCGTATCTGTGAATTATTCACGCGTTCGCTTTTTATGGTTTATTAAATTGGAGGGTACTAAAATGTCTCACTCGGAAATGAAAGCGACTTACAACTCATATCCAGATAGGTACGTCTTTAAAGTTGAAAGTATGGATGAAAGCTCTGGTAAGTTTTCAGGAATATTTCAAGAGCACTCTTGCAATGTGGAGCTTGTAACGGGGTGGTTTAATTTTAATGATGCTGCCAAGTGTACGGATCTCAAGTTTTCCAGTAATACTGATAGTTGGAGTTTAAAGGCGCGTTATGAAAGTGGGGAGAGATATTTTGAAGAGTGGAGTGCAATACGCACATCGAAGTCAGGATCGATAGACACAGAAAATATAAAATTTTATATGGATATGTCCGATCATGGTACCAGCTGGTTTGGTGACACTGATTGGTGGGGGAAAGGACATATGTGAGTGAAAAGTAATGTCGTAAGCACCGCATAGTACAAATCAATGAGACCATCGCCGCCTAACTTTTTGCGAGTTTGCCGAATTATATATCGATGCGGCCCGGTTCTCCTTCAGCCATCCGAACATGCGCTCGATGATGGTGCGCTGGCGGTACTTGAGCCGATCAAGCAGTCTGGGCAAGCCCGGCTTGGGTTTGCGCTTTGATCGTTCTCATACTCTGCGTACCATCTAGAGCCGAACGCGGAGCGTCCGTTGAGGCATTCCCACGCAGAGCGTGGGAACGATCGGTTACAGGTTCTTCGCTAGCCTCGCGGATCGAGGTTATCCAGCACCCGGTTCACCGCCAGCTCCCCGAGCATGACCACCGATTGAATCCCCAACATCATGTTGCGATGTGGCATGTCCATCAACCCGGCGAACTCGCTGAGCATCATGCTGGCTGATGCCAGGGATTCGCAGGCGTTGACCAGCAGGGTTTCGTTATCGACTTCGGTGCCGACGTGGTAAATGGTGCTGGGCTTGCGTTTGGTGTCTTTGGGAATGTCCGGTTTGAGGTAGTAATCGAGGGCGCGGTCGGCGGCTTCGTTGAGTTTTTTGGAATCGAGGGATTCGTAGGGGGAGGTTGGATCGGTTTCCGGTGGGTTCGGTGTAGGTTTGAACATAGATGGAACTCCATATGTGATTAAAGGAGCCATCACCCTCGCTACCAAACGAAGGGTGGCGGCCATACGAAGGTTGGTAGACCGGCCCACATGGAAAAACCGGCGCGCCCGAGGGCGCCCTGCGCATGGCCACCATCAAAACAAATGCCGAAAAAGCACCTGCATAAGGTGACGCTATGCGTCATGTGGGACAGCGGGCTACCAAACCCGATCGCTGTTTTTCAGCGACCCGGAAACGATAAAGCCCGGCCCTTAGACGCACAAGCCGGCGGATTCTGGCGCAGTCGTAGGCAGCGGCGCAAGGATGTGTAGCCTGGGTGAGTGTCTGGAAGTGTCGTTTAAACATCGCCTGTTTATTGGTCTGACATCGAGCCTTGTGGCTGTCCCGGCCTCATCGCGGGCAAGCCCGCTCCCACAGGTATCTGCTTAGACCAAAGGATTTGTGAACGACACCCATCACTGTGGGAGCGGGCTTGCCCGCGATGAGGCCCGAAAGAACACCCTTGAACTTTCAGTTAAAAATTACCGCCATTGATCGTTCCCACGCTCTGCGTGGGAATGCCTCAACGGACGCTCCGCGTTCGGCTCTGGAAGGGACGCGCAGCGTCCCGGGCTGCATTCCCACGCAGAGCGTGGGAACGATCAACATCAGCTTTTCCCGCACAAAAAAACGCCCCGCAATGGCGGGGCGTTTTCATTGAGGCTGCAATCAGAAGTCAGCCTTGACCGACATCACGAAGTTGCGCGGTTCACCGTAGAAGTTGCCCCAACTTTCGGTACCGATGGTGGCGTAGTAGCGCTTGTCGAACAGGTTGTTGCCGTTCAGTGCCACGGACCAGGTGTCGTCGATGCGGTAGCCGATGCGACCGTTCCAGACCGCATAACCCGCCTGGGTAATGTTGTTGCCGCTGCTCGGCGAGGTGCGGTAGTTGCTGCTTTGGGCATTGACGCCGGCACCGACGGTGACGCGTTCCAGTGGGCCGCTGAGCGCATAGTCGCCCCACACCCGCAGCAAGTGGCGCGGCACATAGGTGTTGTACGACACGCCGTCCTGACTGACATCAGCGTCTTCCAGAATCTTGGTCTGGGTGTAGGTGTAGCCGGCGAGCAATTGCAGACGGTCGATGACTTCACCGCTGACTTCAGCTTCGAAGCCCTGGGCGCGCACTTTGCCGGAGTTCAGCGAGCAGCTGCTGTCCGGGCAGGCCGGGTCATCCTGGGCTGCGTCTTTCTGGATGGTGCGGAACAGGTTGACGGCGCTGTTCAGGCGACCGTCGAACCATTCACCTTTGATCCCCAGTTCATAGCTCTGGCCGATCAATGGCTTGAGCGTCGAACCGGTGATGGTCTTGTAGCCGCCCTGTGGGGTGAAGATATCCGCGTAGCTGGCGTAGGCGGTCAGGTTGTCGTTGATGTCGAACAGCAAGGCAGCGAACGGGGTGACTTGTCCGGTTTCCTTGGCCTCGGAGCTTGTCGGCGTGCCTTCGCCGCGCCAGAACGACACGGAATCGGTTTCGGACTTGTACCAGCTGACGCGACTGCCCAGGACGAAGGTCAGCGGATCGGCCAGTTTCAGGCGTGCCGTGGAGTAGGCGCCGTATTGCTTGATCCGGATGTCCACCGGACCACCCCGGGTGGCATTGGCCAGGTAAAAACTTTCATCCGGCTGGGGCAGGTGATGGTCGGGGTTCAGCACATCCTGGCTCTGCGGCAGGAGGGCCACGGCGTAGAAGTCATCCTTGTGGGAGCGGCTGGCGTTGGCACCGACGATCAGCTCATGCTCTTGGCCGAATGCGTTGAACTTGCCGTCCACATAAGCGTCGAGGCCGTAGTCGACCTGATCGTAGTCAAAGGTGCTGCCGATCATCGCGGTACTGGTGCTGGTGGCGCCAAGCGGTACCGTACCGCTGGGGAAGGCGTATTCCATGTCCTGGGTGTTTTTCGAATAAACCCCTGCAACCTTCAGCGCCCAGTTGTCGTTGAACTCGTGTTTCAGGTCGCCAAAGTAGGTGGCCCGTTTGCTGCGCTGGTTGTTCCAGGCGGTGTTCAGGCACGTGGAGCGTGAGAGCTTCAAGTCGCTGCCATCGGCGTAGCGCGGCAAGCCGCCCCAGCACGGAGTGGCATCGATGTCTTCATAGGCCATGCCCAGGCCCAGGGTGGTGTAGTCGCTCAGGTCGAAATCCAGCGCGCCGTAGTAGATCTGGTCCCTGCGTTCGGCCACGTCATAGAAATACTGACGATTCTGCTGGGTTACCACGGCACGGCCACGGATGGTGCCGGCGTCGTTCAGCGGGCCACCGGTGTCGACCTGGCCACGGTAGTTGTCCCAGGTGCCGGCAGACAACGACAATTGAGTGTGCGGGGTGTCCTGGCCGCGCTTGCGCACGAAGTTCACACCACCGGCAGTGCCTCCGGCGCCCTTCATCATCCCGGCCGCACCGCGCAACACTTCGACCCGATCATAGATCGCCATGTCGCTGTTGAAGGCATCGGCCTGCACGTAGCTGCTGCCGATGTCCAGCGGCACGCCGTCGTACTGGTACTGGCCGGTCATGCGGAAACCCCGGGAGAAGAAGTACTTGCCGCCCATGGGCGAGTCGTAAACGGTGATGCCCGGGGTCTTTTCCATGACCTGTTCGATGGTGTTCAGGTTCTGGTCATCGAGCATCTTGCGCGTAATGACGGTGATCGACTGCGGGGTTTCCCTGAGCGAATGCTCGCCCTTGCCAATGGTCACCGCGCCGGTGGTGTAGGAGTTGCTGCCTTCGGTGGTCGCGCCCAACCGCTGACCGTTGATGCTGGTCGGTGCCAGTTCCATCGCACTGCCGGTGGCCGGCGCCAGCAGCGTGACGGTGTTGCCGTCGCGTTGATGGCGGATCCCGGTGCCCTTGAGCATCGCATTCAGCGAATCATCTTCCTGATAGCGACCGTTGAGGGCGCTGGACCGCAGGTTCTGAATGCTCTCGGGGCTGTAGATGATTTGCAGATTGGTCTGTTGACCGAGGGTCTGCAGCGCCTGAGGCAATGGCTGAGCCGGGATATTCAGGGTCCATTCCTGGGCCTGGACATACGGCGTCACCGCCAGGGTCATTGCCAGGCCCAGGCTGGTGGATGTCATGCGCGAGCGAGTGGTGCTGCTCATTAACAGGGCGCGGGTCAGAGGTCGAAGCATGAAACGGGATGCGGACATGAGGTTAAGACCTTGGCAGGTATAGTTGGTAATGGTTCTTATTCATCTCATTAAGACGAGGCGGCCGCGGCAAACCGGAAAATTATTTTTCCGGTCCAGGGCAATGCCGATCAGTCACATGGAGACCAAGACCTGTGGCGAGGGGGCTTGCCCCCGTTGGACTGCGAAGCAGTCCTGCACCTGCCACCTCGTTCTGCCTGGCACACCGCATGCAACGCATTTGCGACTGCTTCGCAGCCGAACGGGGGCGAGCCCCCTCGCCACAGGGGGCTTGGCACGCCCCTTGGCCTCGTCAGTCAGGCGGGTTGCAGTTCGCTTTTGACCTTGCCGGCCTCCATGCGCACCAGTTGATCGGCGACGTCGAAGTAGCGGTCATCGTGGGAGATGACGATGATGGTCTTGCCCAGGCGCTTCAGGTCCGGCAGCAGTTCGGTGTAGAAAATGCGGCGGAAGGTCGGGTCCTGATCGGCCGCCCATTCGTCGAACACCAGCACCGGCCGTTCTTCGAGCCAGGCGTTGACCAGCGCCAGGCGTTTGCGTTGGCCGGTGGAAAGGTCGGTGGTGCTGAACGCGCCGTCGCGCACGCTGACCTTGTGCGCAATCTCCAGGCGTTCGAGGTAGCGCGTGGCATCTTGCGGCACTTGCCGGTCGCCCTGGATCAGGTCATCGAACAGGTAATAATCGGCAAATATCGTGGTGAAGTTCTGCCGGTAGTCATCGCGATTGAGCGCGGTGATCGGCTGGTCGTTCACGCGGATCTCGCCTTCGGTGGGCGCATAAAGGCCCAGCAGCAGCTTGATCAGCGTGGTTTTGCCACAGCCGTTCTCACCAACAATGAACACGATGTCGCCTTGCTCGATACGCAGGTTGACCGGGCCGAGGCGGAAGGGCTCGCTGCCTTCCACCGGTGGGAAGGCGTAACGCACATTGCTCAGTTCCAGGCTGTGGACCGGGCCGGGTTTGTGGCCTTGGTCCTCCAGCAGCAGGTGCGGTTCCGGGGAGGAAAACTGTTCGCTGAGTTCGGCGATCCGGCGAAATGCGATCTGCGCCCGGCTGATGATCGGCAGCGTGCTGACCAGATGTTCCAGCGGTCCTTTCATGTACAGCAGCACCAACACAAACCCGCTCATCACGGCCTTGTCGGCACTGGGCCAGAACGATTGCAGGGCCAGCGCCAGGCCGATGACCACGAAGAACAGCATCGAGCCGAACGACTTGGCGATGACGAAGGTATTGATCGAGCGGATCTGCGTGTCACAGATTTTCTCGGCGGTTTTCCGGATGCCGGACACGAACATGCGCTGACGCCGCGGGCGGTGGATGCGCAGTTCCTTGGCCCCTTCGGCGATGGCGTTGTAGTGCTTTTGCAGCTCGTCTTCGCAGTCTCGCGCCGCATAAAAACCGCGCATGCCCCTGGCCCGGGCGATCGCCTGGATGGTAGTGCCGATGGCGATGGCCACCAGCATCATCAGAAACATCGGCCACGACAGCATGGCCAGGTAGCCGAGGCAACCCAGGGTCACGGTCATGGAAATCGCCAACGGCGCGAAGGCGAAGGCGAAATCGCTGATGGTGTCCACGTCATGGGTCAGCACCGGGATCAACCGGTGGCTACGGTAACGCTCGATCTGGTCGATTGGCGCCGACAGCACTTTCTCCCCCAGCTCTTTTCGCAGCCTGGCGATGATGTGCTGGCCGACGTAGTTGGTGCCGATGTCGGACAAAATTGAAGTCAGCAGCGCCAGCATGCACAGCCCGGCAAAAATCATTACCACGGTGCGGGTCAGGCCGTCAGCGGAATGCAGGGCATTGTTGATGGTCGCCAGCAACACGGTGACGCTCAGGCCACCGATCATGCCGAGCACGATGGACACAGAGACGATCAGGCGGAAGGGCTTGAGCAGGGCGAACAATTCGTTGATCGCCCCATGCGTTGGCTTGGTCATGGAGGATTCCTTTCGACACGGAGGGAGTGCCGGTACTTAAGGAAAACGAATGGTCGGGGACTTTATTTAAACGGCAGTGGAGGGTAATGCCGGTGTAGCAGCTGGCGAAGCCTGCGTTCGGCAGCTGCTACAAGGCGTGCGGCGGCCTGTAAAAATCAGAGTTCACGCACGACGCGAAACCCCAGCCAGTCGCCGCTGCTGGTGGGCAGGCTGCTGTTGCGATTGCCGGAGCGGGAAAACACCGGCGCTTCGCCCCAGTCGTTGCCGCGCATCACCTGGCGTTTGCAGTTTTGCTCCAGCCACGGGCTGCCGTCGCTGGGCACGCCCACATAGTCTTCGCGGTAGCAGTCGGCGACCCACTCATAAACATTGCCGTGCATGTCGAACACGCCAAAGGCATTGGCCGGGAAAGTGCCGGCCGGCGAGGTGAAGTTGTAGCCGTCAGCGGCGCCGTAGGTGTTGGCGTTTTTCGAGATCTGGTAGTCGGCGCCTTCATCGAACGCAAACGGGAAAGCCCCGGTGCTGCCGGCGCGGGCGGCGTACTCGCGGATCGACTCGCTGGGCATGCGATAGGCATGACCGGTTTTCTCCGACAGCCAGGCAATGTAGCCCTGGGCCTCGGCCACGTTCATGCACACGGCCGGGTGGCGCGCGGTCTGTTTGAAGCTGGGTTTGCCGGCGGTGCAGCGACGTCCCGGGCGATCATCGAAGTCGGCGGGGGTGTTGCCGGTGGCGCGCACGTACGCGTCCCATTCGCCGGCCAGTACCTGGAAGCGACTGATGGCGAAAGGACGGGTGAAGGTCACTTCATGCAACGGACCTTCATCGGGCTGGTGGCCGACTTCATCCGCTGGTGTGCCCATGGTGTAGCGGCCCGCGGGCAGCACAACCATTTCCGGACACTCCTTGCAGTCCTTGAACACCTTGCCGGGTGCTGGCGGGCTCGCGGCCTGGACCGTGCCGGGCAGCAGGCCGGCGAGCAGTGCGGTCAATGTCAGGGCCGATAGGGTTCGCAGGGAAGAGGGTGTGTGGGGCGTTTTCATAAGTCGTCTCGGTTAAAGGAAAACGGTGCCTCGCAGCGAAGGTTCACGCGGAGCGCTTCTTGCGCAGCACGTCGATCAAACGGTCCACCTCGGCTTCGGTATTGAGCAGGCCCGGCGCAGTGCGAACCACCGGGCCGACGTCGCGGCTGACCGCATCGCTGACAATGCGGTTTTGCATCAGGTGCGCCGCCACGGCATCGGCGTCCTCACCCTTGACCCGGAAGAAGCTGAACCCCGCCGAAAACTTCGCATCGACCGGGGTGACCAGCTCGATACCCGGTTGCTCCAGCAAACGCTGTTTGAGGTAGCTGTTGAGCTGATGGATGCGCGCCTGGACGTCGGCCTTGCCCAGTTCCAGGTGCAATTTGAACGCTTCATCCACGGCCCAGCGATGTTCGAACGCGTGATAGCCGCCCGGAGACATGGTGGTGGAAAAGGTCGTGGCTTCGGAGAAGGTCGGCACGCTCGGGCTGACGTATTTCAGTTCTTCGCTGCGGCTGCAAACGATGCCGGTGCCGCGGGGGCCGAACATCCATTTGTGGGTGCCGGCAATGAAAAAGTCGCAGTTCATCGCCGGAAAACTCAGGTCTTCGACGCCGAAACCGTGCACGCCGTCGACCACGTAAACGATCCGGTCCTGATCGTCGCGCTGACGATTGTGTTCATCGACGAGGCCGGCGATGTCGCTGATCGGCAGCTTCACGCCACTGCCCGAATGCACCCAGGTCATGCCCAGCACGCGGGTCTCGGGGCGGATGTTGCGGTTGATGGTATCCAGCACCTGGTCGGTCGAGATCGACTGTGGCTGCTCGAACAACTGAATCTTGCGCACCCGGGTGCCATCGCGCCGGTTGCGAAAATGCAGGATGTTGTTCGTGGAATAGTGCTCGTGAACCGTGGTGAGGATTTCCTGATCGGAGCGCACGTGCACGCCGCCATATATCATCGCCAGGCCTTCGGTGGTGCTGCCGGTGAGGGCGATCTGAGTCGGTTTGGCCTGCAAATACCGACCGGCCCAGAGCCGCACGTTTTCTTCGCGCTGGTGGGTCACGCCCAGGTCCCAATCCATGGCCAGCCCGGGGTTCAGGTCCAGTGCGGCACGATGACGGGCGATGGCCTCACGCACGGGTTTGGGGTGGGAGGTCACCAGAAAATTGGCGAAGTGAATGCAGTTCGGGTCCTGGTCGAACAACTGACGCAACTGCGCCCACTTGTCCCGGGGCAGCGCTTGCGATTGCCCAGCGGCGACCGGTGAGCCGAGGCTGGCCGCCAACGGCAGGCCGGCGGCGAGGACCCCGGCCTGTTTCAGAAAGGTCCGACGGTTACTCATGGCTTGACCGGTTCCTGGCGAGAAATCAGCGTGGGTTTCGCGGCTTTTTGCACCTGTTCCCAGACCCGCAGGAAGTTGCCGCCCCAGAGCTTGGCGATGTCGGCTTCGGAGTAACCGCGCTGGATCAATTCGGCGGTGACGTTGCGGATTTCGCCGACATTTTCCCAGCCCTTGATGCCGCCCCCATCGTTGAAGTCCGAAGCGATACCGACGTGGTCGATGCCGACCTTGCGCACGGTGTAATCGATGGCGTCGCCGAGGTCCTTGAGTGTGGCCTTGGGTTCTTCCTCGAGAATGGCGTACAGACCGCTGGCGTATTGACCGAGCTTCTGTTCGGACCACGCGGTGATGATCGGGTCGCCGGGCATCAACGCCATCGCCAGGTTGGGCAATGGCGGCAGATCGAAACGCGCGCGCAGGGCGTTGAGTTTGTCCTGTGTGCCTTGGGTCAGCGGTTTGAGGTATTGCGAGAAGCCGACCACTTGCACCACGCCACCGCTGTTCTTGATCAGCTGCAACTCTTTGTCGCTGAGGTTGCGCGGGATGTCTACCGAGGCCCTTGGTGCCGAGTGCGAGGCCACCATCGGCGTGCGGCTCAGTTGCGCCACTTGCTCCAGGCCTTTGCTCGACATCTGCGACACATCAATGATCACGCCCAGATCGTTCAGGCGCTGCACCGCTTGTTTGCCGATGTCCGACAACCCGTCGAGGGCATCGGGGGAATCGTTGAAAAACGGCAGCGGTCGTGACGAATCGGCCCAGCTGTTGTTGCCGATGTAGCTGAAACCGAACATGCGCATGCCACGGGCGGCCCACAGGTCCAGTTTGCTCAGGTCGTTGCCCAGCGGGTAGGCGTTGAGCATGCTGATGAAAATCGCAAACTTGCCTTCGCCGTGCAGGCGCCGGAAGTCGTCGGGGGTGTAGGCGATGCCGACCTGATTGGGAAAGTCGCGCACCAGTCCGGAGATGATTTTGTAGCGCACTTCCTGCTGGTTGCGCGCTTCTTCGACGAAACCGTCGGTGGGCCGGTGTGGGGCGTTCGGGCCGTTCCACATTTCCGGCCAGCCGAAGACCGTCAAGGCCGCGCCGGACAGTCGGCCACGATTGGCCTTGATCAGGTCGAACTGGCCGGAGCCATCCTTGTCGGCCTCGTTGCCGTGGGCACCGAAACTCAGGGGAACGGTGATGTGGCTGTCGAAGGAAAGGATCCGCCCCTGCAATTCGGTGGCCTGTTTCATGACCTTGACCGGGTAGCCGGGGTTGTCTTTGAACCCGTAATCCCAGACCAGCCAGCCTGCGCCGGCACTGATGGCCAAGGCCAGTGGCAGGCCGAGGTACAGCGCCTTTTTCGAACGTGTTTTGGTCATCGCCATCTCAGTCAGGTTCGCCGTTGAGTTGCAGGCGCAGGGGCCTTTGCTATCTGGGAGGAACGAGTGACCGGCACAGGAATTTAGGTGGCCCCGAAAAGATCGCCTTTCAAATGTAGGAGCTGGCGCAGCCTGCGATCTTTTTGGGGGCACCCCAAGATGAAGATCAAAAGATCGCAGCCTTCGGCAGCTCCTACAGGGGATCGCATAAATTTGTCGGGGCAACAAACGTTCTAGCTTGGATAAAGCCATGCTTCATGGCTGACACAGGTAGGGCAATGACGATTTCTCGACGCTGGTTCATGGCGGGCCTGGCGCTCACGAGCGCTGCGGTGCCTGCCGCTTTTTATGCACATCGTGAGTTGACCCGGGAGAAGGAACCGATCACGCCGGGGGAGGCCACGGTCGACCTGGCCAGCACCGCCGGGCAGCAACTGGCGGACAGCTTGCGCGGAGTCTGGGACATTCGTTTTGTCGGCCGCGATGCCGGGCTTGAGGGCTTGCCGCAGGACGGGCTGGAGCTGTTTCTCGACATTGCTCATCGCGGGCGCGGGTTGCGCGGTTGCCTGGATACCGGCGCTCACCTGCGCGGGGAAGGCCAGCCGTGCTATCAGGTCATCGGCGATCTGGCGCCAGCCAATGGCGCCGAACTGTACTGGCGACTGATGCGCACCGATGCCCCGTTGGTGGCGCCGGTGTATGAATTCAAGGCAAAACTCGACGAAGTCTGGGCAGTATTCGGCAACGCCGGCAGCGGCACGTTCAGCGGCCAGGTGCTGAGTCTGAATCGCCCGCTGGGGTTGCCCGAACTCGACAACCGTTTTATCGCCATCAAGCGGCGGTTTCCCGAAGCGCGAGAGCGAACCGCCCTCAACCCGGCGTTTCTGGCCTGGCTGGTATCCCCCGAACATCGATTGTTTCACCAGCTCTGGCACGCATCCCGGGACAAATGGCACAAGCTCCCGGAGAAAAAGCGCGAGGCCTTGCGCGGTATCGGCTGGCAACCCGGCCCACGGGACAACGAGCGTGATGCCCGCGGGCCGCGCAAGGACCGCAACGGTTCGGGCATCGATTTCTTCTTCATGCACCGGCATATGCTCGGCATCGCCCGGTCCATGCAGGACTTGCCTTCATGGCCGGCGTTCCCTTTGCCGCAGCCGGAACTCGAGCGTGATCGCCAGGGCTTCGCGCGCTATTTCGATAATCACGATGGCAATGCCTTGCCGCCGACCTGGTTGACCGAAGGCGACGACGAGTACACCAAGTGGGTCAGTGACATCAAAGCCGCAGAGACCTATCACAGCAACTTCCAGGTCTGGGAGTCGCAGTACCGGGATCCGCGTTATCTGTCGAAACTGACCCTCGGCCAGTTCGGCTCGGAAGTCGAGTTGGGCCTGCACGACTGGCTGCACATGCGCTGGGCCTCGGTGGCTCGGGATCCGTCCAACGAAATACCCGTGCCAATGGCCCGGGATCAGGCCGACTTCGCGGCGCGCTGGTATGCCCCGGAAAACGATTTTCTCGGCGATCCGTTTTCGTCGCACGTTAACCCGGTGTTCTGGCGTTTCCACGGCTGGATCGACGATCGCATCGAAGACTGGTTCCGCGCCCATGAGCGTTTTCACCCTGGCGAACTGAGCCGCCTGGAGGTCAACGGCGTGCCGTGGTTTGCGCCGGGGCGTTGGGTGGAAGTGGGCGACCCGTGGCTCGGGCCGGACACCCACGGTTGCAGCACGACCCCGGGGTTGCAAACGGGGCGCTCGGTGGAAATGGACCCGGAAACCATGAAGCTGGCGTTGCGCATCACCTTTGGCGATGAAGACAACATGAGTGACCTGTTGCGCAAAGTGCCGCGACGGCCGTGGTATGCGCGGCATTTGAAGGTCAAGGGATGGCAGTTGTAAAACCCTGAAAGATCGCAGCCTTCGGCAGCTCCTACAGAGATTGATGTTCGTCGAAATATCGCGAGTGAACATCGATCCTGTAGGAGCTGCCGAAGGCTGCGATCTTTTGCTCTTTGAAAAACAAGCCGTCAGATGATCTGCCAACCCCCACCCAACGCCTTGTACAGCGCAATACTGGCCTGCAACCGCGACAATCTCAGCTGCACATTCAGATCCTGGGCGGCATACAGCGTGCGCTGGGTTTGCAGCACCGTGAGCAGGTCTTCGGCGCCGGCCTGGTAGCGGCTCTGGGCGATGTCGAAAGCGCTCTGCGCCTGGCTCAGTTCTTCCCCTTGCCACTGACGTTGTTCGTCCAGCCCATGAATGCTGTTGAGGGCTTTTTCCACATCGGCGAAGCCATTGATGATTGCCCCGCGATAGGTTTCCAGCAGTTCCTGTTGGCGTGCCGTGGCCTTGTCGCGCTCGGCGCTGAGGCGACCATTGTTGAAGACCGGCGCCACCAGCCCCGAGGACAGGTTGTAAAAAGTCGTGCGCAACAGATCCGAGGCCAGATCGGCGCCGGTGCCCAGGCTGGCGGTGAGCGTCAGCTTGGGCAGCATCGCCGCGCGGGCGACGGTCACATCGGCCTGGGCAGCGGCGAGTTTGGCTTCGGCGCTGGCGATGTCCGGGCGGCGGCTCAACAACTCACTGGGCACGCCGCTGGCAATCTGCGGCCAATGCAGTTGATCGAACGGCTGCTCCGTCAGCGTCAGTGCCTGCACCGGTTGGCCGAGCAGGGCGGCGAGGGTGATCCGCGCTTCCTGTGCCTGTTGTTGCACCAACGGTAGTTTGCGTTGCTGTTCGGCCACCAGGCTTTTTTGCTGAGCCAGTTCCAGCGCCGTGGCGCTGCCGGCGTCGTAGCGAGTCTGCACCAATCGCAAAACGCTTTGGGCGTTGGCCAGGTTCAGCTCGGCGATCCGTTGCTGTTCACGCAACGACAAGGCCTGGGTGTAGCTGTTGGCCACGCCGCTTTGCAAGGTCAGTTCCACGGTGGCCCGATCGAACTCACTGGCCTGCAAGCCAAAAAGGGCGCTGTCTCGGGCCGCCCGTTTGCCGCCCCAGAAATCGATTTCGTAACTGGCGCTCAGTTCTGCATCGTAATAATTCAGCGAGCGATTATCGGGGCTGACGTCAAGTTGGCTGTAGCCCTTGCCATGCAGCAAGCGTTGGCGATTGGCGTTGAGACCGGCCTTGAGTTCGGGCAGCAGCGGGGCGCCGGCGATGGTGGCGCTGGCCTGGGCTTGCTGCACCCGGGCGACAGCGGCGGCCAGGTCATGGCTGCCCACGCTGGCCTGTTCGATCAGGCGATTGAGTTGCGGGCTGCCGAACTGCGTCCACCATTGCCGATTGCTGTGTGCAGCGGCGGCGGTGTTCGGCGATTGCCAGGTGGCGGCTGGTTGCAGGCCGCTGTCGGGGCGTGGCGCAGGGTTACTGCAGGCGGCCAGCAACAGGCTGGCGGCCAGAAGGGTCAGGGGCACTTTCATAGGTCGATCATTCACTGGTAAGGGCCGTGACCGGATCGAGCCGGGCAGCCTTGCGGGCAGGCATGAAGCCGAAGATGACGCCGGTGACCAGCGCGCAGCCGAAGGCGCCGAGCACGGCGGTCAACTGGAACGCGACCGCAACATTGCCAAGCAGCAACACGCCACCGACCAACAGCGCCAGGCCGATCCCGGCGATACCACCGACCACCGAGAGCATCACCGCCTCGGTGAGAAACTGGCGCAGAATGTCGCGCTGACGGGCGCCAGTGGCCATGCGAATGCCGATTTCCCGGGTGCGTTCACGTACGGTCATCAGCATGATGTTCATGACGCCGATGCCACCGACCAGCAGCGAAATCGCCGCAATCGAACCGAGCATCAAGGACAGCGTGCCCTGGGTGCGGGCTTCTGCCTGGATCATGGCGGCGTTGTTGGTCAGTTCGAAATCGCGCTTGCCCTTGTGTTCGCGCAGCATCGTGTGTTCGATCGCCTGCTCGGCCTCCTTGACCTTGCGCGCATCTTTGGCGGCGATCACCACGTACTCGGGGTTGCGGCTGCCAAACAGCCGCACACTGGCGGCCGAGTAGGGCACGGCGATGCGGTTGTCACTGTCGGAATCGCCGGAACTGGAGCCTTTTTCCGCCAGCACGCCGAGCACCTGGAACGGCACGTTTTCAATCAGGATGTACTGGCCAATCGGGTCGACCCGGTCGTTGAACAGCTTCTCCCGGACCTTGTGGCCGATCACCGCGACGGCGGCGGCGCTGTCTTCATCGGCCTGGCTGAAATAGCTGCCGTGAACCACCGGCCAATTGAAAATGCTCGGGAAGTTGGTGTCGTTGCCACCCACATAAGCGGTGTGATCGGCGTTGCCGAAACGCACGCCGGCCGTCGAACCGTTGACCGGCATGATCCGCTGTACCTGGGGCAGGTCGGCGAGCGCGGCGACGTCGTCGAGGGTAATGATGCCGGGCGGTGTACGCGGATTGGGCGCGGCGCCGCTGAGGTAAATGATGTTGGAACCGAAGGCGCCCATCTGCGCCATCACTTGCCGTTTGCTGCCTTCACCCACCGCCAGCATCACCACCACCGACGCAACGCCAATGACAATCCCCAGCAGCGTCAACGCGGTGCGGAAGCGGTTGATCCACATCACGCGCCACGCTGCCTGAACCGCGTCCAGCAGTTCGCCTTTCCAGGCACCATTGGTTTCGCTGCCGGCGCTCAGGCGCTGGCGCAGGTCCACGGCTTGCAGTGCGTCGGGACGGGCCGTGCGCGGGGGAGCCGAAGGGTGGGCGGCCGTGTCGCTGATGATCAGGCCGTCGCGGATTTCGATGACCCGATTGGCGCGCCTGGCCACTTCGCGGTCGTGGGTGATCAGGATCACCACATGCCCTTGACTGGCCAGTTCATCGAGCAGGCTCATGACTTCGGCGCCGCTGTGGCTGTCGAGGGCGCCGGTGGGTTCATCGGCGAGGATGATGTGGCCGCCATTCATCAAGGCGCGGGCGATCGACACCCGCTGCTGTTGGCCACCGGAGAGCTGATGCGGACGGTTGCCGGTGCGCGAGCCCAGGCCGAGGCGCTCGAGCAGGGCGGCTGCGCGAGCATGGCGTTCATCCGCCGGAGTGCCGGCATAGATGGCCGGCATCTCGACATTTTCCTGGGCCGATCCGGACGGGATCAGGTGGTAACCCTGAAACACGAAACCAAAGGCCTCGCGCCGTAGCCAGGCCAGTTCGTCGCTGCCCAGGCCGGCGACGTTTTCTCCGGCGAACAGGTAGTCGCCGCTGGTGGGGCGGTCGAGGCAGCCGAGGATGTTCATCAGGGTCGATTTGCCGGAACCGGAAGCGCCGACGATGGCGACAAATTCGCCAGCATGAATCGCCAGGTCGATGCCGCGCAGCACCTCCACCACGGGGCTGTCGCCACCGCCGTAGGCTTTGCGGATCTGTCGCAGGTCAATCAGGGGCGTTTGCATTCAGCCTCCGCTGCCGGTGAGCGGGGCGCTCAGCACATGATCGCCTTCCGCCAAGCCGTCGAGAATCTGCGTGCGCAAACGGTCGCTGATCCCGGTGCGAACCTCGCGGCGCTGCACCTCGCCGTTGGCCGCCACCACTTGCGCGATCTGGCGATCCGCCGCGGTGCCGTTTTGCAGGGCAGCGGTGGGCACCGTCAGCACGTTCTGTGCTTGCCGGGCGACGAAAAATACCTGGGCGGTCATGTCGGTCATCAAGGCGTTGTCGGCGTTGTCGACATCCAGCAACACGGTGTAGAGCACCACCCGTTCGCTGCCGCTGCGCCCGCCGGTGGGGCTGCCCTGCGTTTGTTCGAGCGGGCGCGGCGGCACCGGCAAAATCTGCCGCACGGTGCTGCTCCAGCGCCGGCTGCCACCGCTGAGGGTGGTGAACCAGGCGGTCATGCCGGGTTTGACCTGGCCGATATCGGCCTCCGACACTTCGGCCCATACGGTCATTGGTGACAACTTGGCGATGCGCAATATCAGCGGCGTCTGTTGTTGGGCGTTGAGCGTCTGGCCTTCCCGGGCGCCGACGGCGACCACCGTGCCGGACATCGGCGCGTAGATCCGTGTGTAACCGAGCTCTGCTTCATCGCTGCGCAAACTGGCCTGGGCTTGACGAATCTGAGCCTGGAACATG
The DNA here is from genome assembly GCF_014192635.1 of Pseudomonas sp. Tn43. Classification (NCBI taxonomy): domain Bacteria; kingdom Pseudomonadati; phylum Pseudomonadota; class Gammaproteobacteria; order Pseudomonadales; family Pseudomonadaceae; genus Pseudomonas; species Pseudomonas sp. Tn43. The sequence continues at coordinate 918,480 of NZ_JACHYG010000001.1, read as the reverse complement.
TCGATGCGCGCTTGTCTCGCCCGCACTTCGGCGCGGGCGGTCTGCACATCTTCTTCGCGGGTCGCGCCGCCCGCCTTGAGGTTCTGCTGACGCTGGTATTTTTGTTGCGCCAGGTCGTGCTGGGCGCGCTGCTCTTGCAACTGGGCCTTGAGGTTGTCGATGGAAAAGCGCCCGGCGTCGAGTTTGGCTTTCTGGGTCGAGGGATCGATCTCCACCAGCAATTGGCCTTCCTTGACTTGATCGCCGGCCTCGACATGAATCTTCTGGATCTGCCCGGAGGCCTGGGCGCCGACGTCGACGTACCGTCGCGGTTGCAGGGTGCCGAGGGCGGTCACGCTGGTTTCGATATCGGCGCGGGTCACGGTGGCGGTGGCAAGTTTTTCACGCCCCGGCGGGATCACTTGCCAGGCGGCCAGGGCTGCGGCGGGGATCAGGCACAGTGCGACAAACAGGGCGCGTCGGGTAGGGCGGGGACGTTTCATGCGGGGTTCCAGCCGGTAAAAATCGGCCCGTCGCTCGGCGAGCGCGGCAGTGACCGGCGTCGCTGAACGCTGTCGGTGGACCGACAGACACGGGAAGCTGTCCTGTAAACGAGAACCCCGGAGCAGAATTTAAGCCTTGAAACAGGGCGTTACAGGCCGGGCAAATGAGGTTATTTCTCAGGTAAATGGATCCAGTGCTTTAAATCTATATGAGAATTACTATAAATTACGCCTCTTGCGCGCTGCCATCATCGTGCCGCCATTCTCTTTTTTGGCGCAGATCTGGCTCAAGGACGGGGAGTCATGTTGGAAAACTACTATCGCGAGCTGGTGTGTTTCCTGAACGCCAAGCTTGGCAACCGTCAGGTGGCCGAAGATGTGGTGCATGACGCTTATCTGCGGGTGCTGGAGCGTTCCAGTGACACGCCGATCGAACAACCCCGGGCGTTTCTATATCGCACCGCGCTCAATCTGGTGATCGACGACCACCGACGCAATGCCTTGCGGCAGGTCGAACCCCTGGACGTGCTCGACAGCGAAGAGCGCTACTTCACGCCATCCCCTCATAACAGCCTCGATCATGGCCAGCGCCTGGACATGCTTCAGCGTGCACTGGCGGAGTTGCCAAAGCTGTGTCGCGAGAGTTTTCTTTTGCGCAAGATCGACGGCTTGTCGCACCCGCAAATCGCCGAGCGCCTGGGTATTTCCCGGGCGCTGGTGGAAAAGCACATCGTCAATGCCATGAAGCATTGCCGGGTGCGCATGCGCCAGTGGGACGCTCCCTGATCGCCACTTCAATCAGGCCTCGTTAAATTTTTTTTCATTGTCCTCGTTCCTATTCAACAGACGATCTGCTGCCGCACAAGGCCGGTCAGGTCACCCAGGCGCTTTATCCCCGCTGCTCCGGGGTTCATCCAGAGGACACTGGAAATGACACAGGCAATTGCATCGCCCATCGTTCACGACCTGATCGGCGTCGGTTTCGGCCCTTCGAACCTGGCGCTGGCCATCGCCCTGCAAGAGCGCGGGCCGAGTCAGGGCGAGCTGGACGTGCTGTTTCTCGACAAGCAGGCGGACTACCGCTGGCATGGCAACACCCTGGTCACCCAGAGCGAACTGCAGATTTCCTTCCTCAAAGACCTGGTGACGCTGCGTAACCCCACCAGCCCCTATTCTTTCGTCAATTACCTCAAGCATCACGGTCGTCTGGTGGACTTCATCAACCTCGGCACGTTTTATCCGTGCCGCATGGAGTTCAACGATTACCTGCGCTGGGTCGCCGGGCAATTTACCGGGCAGAGCCGTTACGGCGAGGAGGTGTTGGCCATCGAGCCAGTGCTGCATCACCAGCAGGTCGAAGCACTGCGAGTGATCTCGCGTGATACGCAAGGCCGCCAGCAGGTGCGCACCACCCGTTCGGTAGTGGTCAGCGCCGGCGGTACACCGCGCATTCCCGAGGCGTTCAAGGCACTCAAGGATGACGGTCGGGTGTTCCATCACTCACAGTATCTGGAGCGCATGGCCAAACAGCCGTGCGTGAACAACCAACCGATGAACATTGCGATCATCGGCGGCGGGCAGAGTGCGGCGGAAGCCTTTATCGATCTGAACGACAGCTTCCCGTCGGTGCAGGTGGACATGATCCTGCGCGGTTCGGCCCTGAAACCGGCCGATGACAGTCCTTTCGTCAATGAAGTGTTCTCGCCGCAATTCACCGACCTGGTGTTTCAGCAGGCCAGCGGCGAGCGCGAGCGTCTGGTCAACGAGTACCACAACACCAATTATTCGGTGGTCGATATCGACCTGATCGAACGCATCTACGGCATCTTCTACCGGCAGAAAGTCTCGGGCATTGCGCGCCATGCGTTCCGTACCCTGACCACCGTCGAAAAGGCCACCGCCACCGAGCGCGGCATCGAGCTGGCGGTGCGCGACAACGCCACCGGTGAAGTCACGGTTCGTCATTACGACGCCGTGGTACTGGCCACCGGTTACGAGCGTCAGCTGCACCGCAAACTGCTGGCGCCGCTGGAACAGTACCTGGGCGATTTCGAGGTCGACCGCCACTACAAAATGATCACCGATGAGCGCTGCAAGGCCGGCATTTACATGCAGGGCTTCTGCCAGGCCAGCCACGGCTTGAGCGACACCTTGCTGTCGATCCTGCCGATCCGCGCCGATGAAATTGCCGGCTCGTTGTATGAGCATGGCAAGTCGCGGGGGCATGGCCGCTCGGTGATGGATGTGTTGTTGGCGACTGCCAGCTAAACCTTTTGCACCTGCCAAGCCGCTATCGCGGGCAAGCCCGCTCCCACAGTTTGATCTTCAGTCACCAAATCTGGGTTCACTGAAGATCCCTGTGGGAGCGGGCTTGCCCGCGATGCGGCCCTCAAAAACACCACGAATCCAGAATTCTGACCCTGCTGAAGAATCCCGCGCTGCAACGGCGCGCCGAACCCCGACCCATTCCTTGAGCGCCAGGTACTGAAGGAATAAATGGCGCAGTTTTTAGGAAATGTCCTACAGAACGCTTCTTCGGTCTTGCGTAGCCTTGCCGCCTCATTCATCAGTCATCGATTGACCTGGAGGCACGCGATGATCAATAAAGCCTTGCGTATCCTGATCGCCGACGAACAGCATTTTCACCGGATGAAAACCGAGCGGCTGTTCAATCAGCTCGGTTATTACCGCGTGGCCCCGGTACAAAGCCTTGTGGAGATGCTGACTCTGATCGAGTACGCCTGGGAGCCATTTGACCTGGTGGTCATCAATGCCTCGCTGGCGGATGGGGCATTGGACCTGCTCGGGTTCTTCCTCGATAACGGCCAGGTTCACCACGCCTTGATCTACGATGGCCGGCAGGCACCGTTGTCGCCGACCCTGGCCGCCGGTGTTGAACAGAAGGTTCAGGTGAGCCACGGGGCGCGGCCTGATCTGGAGTCCATTCAACGGCTGATGGCGCTCATCGATCCGCCTGCGGGTGAAGCTGCACAGTCCTTCCTGCCTGCGCAATATCAGCATCAAATTGCCTGATTTCGGGTTACCGCTCGTCGGTACTATCATTTCTGACAGGTGTCTTTTGCCTGTCTGCCGTGCAAAAGTCCTGGCGCAGCCGTTGCGTCCGGTCCGTCATCATCCAGAGTGCCGTCGTGGCGCAATCATCGGGTCTTTGGACAGGATTTCTCCATGAAGAAAGTGCTGATTGTGGACGATCATCCGGTGGTACGCGCGGCAGTCAGACTTGTCCTTGAGCTGGAGGGATTCAAACATATTCATGAGGCGTCCAGCGGTGGCGAGGCGATATCGTTACTCCACGAACATTCATTCAATCTGGTAATCCTCGATCTGGTCATGCCCGGCGGCGATGGGCTGGAACTGCTGGATCGGATCAGGGCCAGTGACTGGTCATGCCTGGTACTGGTTTTCACCTCTCTGGACCCACTGTTTTTTCAAGAGCGTTGCATGCGTGCCGGAGCTATGGCGTATGTCGCCAAGACCAACGTCCTGAGCCAATTGCACAAAGCCGTGCATGCGGTCATGACCGGTTATACCTATTTTGCGCGGCTGCCTTCGGTATCGCAGGACGCCTTGCAACGCAGCGAAAAACAGATGATCGACAAGCTCTCCAATCGCGAACTGACCATCCTGCAATACCTGGCCCGGGGTATGAGTAACAAAAACATCGCCGAGCTTATGCACCTGAGTCACAAGACCGTCAGCACCTACAAGACCCGCTTGATCGAAAAGCTCGGCGTGAACGCGGCGGTGCACCTGCGGGACTTCGCCAAGCGCAATCATCTGATCTGAATGAAACCGACCGTGCCCATCGTTTTGTTGGCCTTGATACTGAGCCTTGTATCGCACGTTTCAGTGTCACTGGCCGACGAGCCGCAGCAGTTGCATCTGCTGGGGCGCTCCACCGTGGAGGGCGTTGAGGTCAGGCTGGAGGAAAAGGACTGGCAATGGCTGCGCGATAAACGAACCCTGCGCCTGGGGGTAACGGGGGCGGATTACCCGCCGTACGAGGTGACGCGCCATCGCGCTGTGCTGGAAGGGATTACCGCCGATTACGCCAACCTGCTGGGGCAACTGCTGCACGTCAAGATCGACGTGCTGCGCTACGCCACTCGTGAAGCCGCCATGGACGCCCTCAAACGCCATGAACTGGATCTGCTCGGGACATCGAACAACTTCGAATTGGCCGACCCTGCGCTGACCCGGTCCCGAGCCTATGCCGAAGATCAGCCGATGCTGGTCACCCGAGTGGACGAGCGAATGCCCGTCGACCTTGCCGGCAAACGCATTGCCATGGTCGAAGACTATTTGCAGGCTCAGACGGTTGAAGCGTTTTATCCCGAGGCAAGTTTGCAGCTCTATCCCTCGGCACTCGTTGCGCTCGGTGCAGTAGCGTTCGGGCCAGACGATGTGTACCTGGGCGACTTCATCAGCGCCAATTACCTGATCAACAACAACTACCTCAATAATGTTCATCTGGCGGGGCCTTCCGGTCTGGATGCCAATCCGTTCGGCTTCGCTTTGGCGAAGGACAATCCGCGTCTCAAAAGCATCATCGACAAGGCGCTGGCGGCGATTCCGATGGAACAGCGCGTCGTCATCGAAGTGCGCTGGAGTGCCGGTAAGGCTGATTCGGCGGGTCAGGAACAGGTGAGTTTGAGCCCCAGCGAACAACGCTGGCTGGAGCGGCATCCGGTAGTCACTGTGGGTGCGATCGACAACTTTGCCCCGCTGACGTTCTACAATGCCCAAGGCCGGCTCAGCGGGTTGACGGCGCAGTTGCTGACGCTGATCAGCCAGCGCAGCGGTTTGATCTTTGAGGTGCAACGTGGCCATTCGCTGGACCGGCAGATCGAGCAACTCCAGGAGGGTGAAATCGATCTATTACCGGTGATTACTCCCAGTACCGAACGTGAAGACGCGTTGCTGTTTACCCGCGCCTATCTCAGCAATCCATTTGTGCTGGTCAGTGCAACGACCCAAGGCAGCCCCAGGACGCTGGACGAGCTGGCCGGTAAACGCCTGGCGATTTATCGTGGTCATCCGTTGTTCGGGTTCATACAGATGCGGGCGCCGCAGGTGCGCCTGATCGAGGTGCAAAGTCCGGCCGAGGGCATGGAACGGGTGATCAAGGGGCAGGCTGATGCGACGCTCAGTTCATTGATCGTCGCCCGTTACCTGATCGCTCGGCATTTCCCGGATCATCTGCGCATCAGCAGCACCGTCGGCGACCAACCTGCCCGAATTGCCCTGGCCACGCACCGCGGCGCGCTGGAGTTGCACTCGATTCTGAACAAGGCGTTGCTGAGCATATCGCCTCAGGAAATGGACGATCTGGTGGCCCGCTGGAGCAATGATGTGGTGCCGGATGACAGCTATTGGCTGCGCCATCGTCAAGGCATTCTTCAGGCGTTTGCCGTGGCTGGCGCCTTGTTGTTGCTCGCCCTGGGCTGGATCGCCTGGCAACGCCGGCAAATTCGCCAGCGTCAGCAGTGGTTGCAGCAATTGCAGGAGGCCAAGAACGAGGCGGACGATGCCAATCGCGCCAAAACCACTTTTCTGGCGACCATGAGTCATGAGATCCGCACCCCGATGAGTGCCCTGATCGGCATGCTCGAACTGGCCCTAAAACGGGCGGAGGAGGGCGTTACCGATCGCTTTGCCATTGAGGTCGCGTCCAATGCCGCACAGCAATTGCTGGCGCTGATCGGTGACATTCTGGACATCGCCCGTATCGAATCCGGACATTTGTCCCTGACACCTGAACGCGCCAATCTTCGGGAGCTGGTGGCGTCGGTGTGCCGGGTTTTCGAAGGCCTTGCACGGCAAAATGAACTGGCGTGGCGCATCGATCTGGACGAACACAGTGACTGCGATGTGATGATCGATCCCACCCGTTTCAAGCAGGTGCTGTCCAATCTGCTGAGCAATTCCATCAAGTTCACCCGTGAGGGCGAGGTGAGCCTGACGCTGCGGGTCACGCCGATGCCGTCGGGGCATCTGGCGGTCAATGTTCGCATCGAAGACACCGGCATGGGCATCAGCGACGTTGACCGGCAACGGTTGTTCAGTCCGTTCGCTCAAGCCGGCAATAACCAGCAGTCAGCTCGCGGCGGCTCCGGGTTGGGCCTGGTGATCAGCCGCACCCTGTGCGAAATGATGGGCGGCCGGCTGCAACTCGACAGCGTCCTTGGACAAGGCACGCAAGTCGACATCACCCTTGAGCTGATCGCACTGCAACCGTTGCCTTGCATTGCGGCAGTGGAAAGCGGGGTGCAGGTGCCGATGCGCTCGCTGACGATTCTGGTGGTCGACGATCATCCGGCTAATCGGTTGTTGCTTTCATGGCAACTGAGCCACCTGGGGCATCATGTCCAGGAAGCTGAAGAGGGCGCGCGAGGGCTCAAGCTGTGGCGCGAATGTGAGTTTGATCTGGTGGTTACCGACTGCAATATGCCCACGCTCAGTGGTTATGAGCTGGCGGGCGCAATCCGCGATGAAGAGCGCGCCCAGGGATTACCGTCGACGCTGATTCTGGGCTTTACCGCCAATGCACAGCCTGAGGAAAAAGTCCGCTGCCTGCAGGCTGGTATGGACGACTGCCTGTTCAAACCCATTCTGCTGGCGGATTTGAGCGCATGGCTGGCGTCCAGGTTTGCAAGCGAAGCCCCACAGACGCTCCAAGAGCAGCTCGCGCCCGAGATGGATTTGAGTGGCCTGGAGCAATACGTCGGTGCCGACCGCACGTTGCTTGATCACCTGGTGCGTGAACTGGCGGTGACTAACCGCAGTGACCGGAACAATCTGCTGCAGGCGCATGCCAAGGGTGATCGCCATGACCTGCAAGACCTGGCGCACCGCATCAAGGGCAGCGCGCGCATGGTCCGGGCGGTGCGTTTGATTGAGCATTGCGAGCGACTGGAGCGTGTCATCGATGAGGGCAACACGCTGCTGCTCGATGAAGCTGTCGATCGGTTGCAGCACGCTATGTCATTGCTGGACAAACACTTGAGCGCAGATTCGAGCCAGGGCTGAGACTTTGTTTGCAAGTCAGGAGTGGAGAATTGTTAAGAGCAAAAGATCAAAAGATCGCAGCCTTCGGCAGCTCCTACAGATGCGATGTAGGCCGCAATATCGCAGTCAAACACAATCCCGGGTAGGAGCTGCCGAAGGCTGCGATCTTTTGATCTTAGGCAATATCGCTATGGCTGAATTCCTCACCCAGAAAGTCGATCAAGGTCCGCACCGACGGCAGCAATCCGCGTCGTGACGGGAAGATCGCATGCACGATCCCGCACTTGGGTGTCCAGCCCGGCACCAGTTCCACCAGTCGGCCGGCGGCAATGTCATCGCGCACCACCACACTGGGCAGGTGGGCGATGCCGATGCCGGCGAGTACCGCGTGACGCAAGGCCAGCAAGTCGTCGGTGACCATCCGCGGGGTATGACGAATCAGCGCGCTGGCGCCATCGGCACCGAACAATTCCCACTGGTACTCGCGCTGCGCGCCACCCCAATGCACGCTCGGCAGACCGCTGAGGTCGGCCGGTGTGGCCGGTGATGACAAGCGCTGCAAAAACGCCGGAACCCCCACCAGGCATTGGGTGCTGTTGCCCAGCACCTTCATCACCATGTCGGTGTTTTCCAGTGGCGGAAAGCGCACACGCAGCGCGATGTCGAACCCTTCGTGGATCAGATCGACCCGGCGGTTGGTGCTTTCGATGAACAATTCCACCAGCGGGTATTTGAGCATGTAGCGGGTCAGCATCGGCCCGACCCAGGAATTCAGCAGCGCTGTCGGGCAACTGATGCGCACCAGGCCCTGGGGTTCGGAGCGATTGCGTTCGATCAGTTCGGCGGCGCTTTCGGCTTCCACCCGCATGGCCAGGCAACGCTGGTAATACGCCTGGCCGATTTCGGTCAACGAACAATGCCGACTGCTGCGGTGCAGCAAGCGAACACCGAGGCGTTCTTCGAGCTCGGCGATGCGTCGGCTGAGCTTGGATTTGGGCATGTCCAGCGCGCGCCCGGCCGGGGCGAAACCGCGGTGTTCCACCACTTGGGTGAAGTAGTACAGGGTGTTGAGGTCTTCCACCATCGTTCTCCAAATAGAACGCTAAGGCTGATTTTTGCAGTCTAGCGCACCAAAGGCGCCGGTTTTAAGCTTTGTCCATCGCGTCACACCACAGATTTGGAGGAAAGATGAAAAACATCATCGGTCTCTACACCAGCCCACGGCCTCATTGGGTCGGCGACGGTTTTCCGGTTCGCACGCTGTTTTCCTACGACAACCTGGGCAAACATATCAGCCCGTTTCTGCTGCTGGATCACGCCGGCCCTGCCGAATTCACCCCGACCACCGAGCGTCGTGGCGTTGGTCAGCATCCGCACCGCGGTTTCGAAACCGTGACTATCGTCTACAAGGGCGAACTGGAACACCGCGACTCCACCGGCAGCGGCGGCAAGATCGGCCCCGGCGATGTGCAATGGATGACCGCAGCGGCGGGGATTCTCCATGAAGAGTTCCACTCCGAAGGTTTCGCCAAGAGTGGCGGCACCCTGGAGATGGTGCAGCTGTGGGTCAATCTGCCGGCCAGGGACAAGATGGCCGAGCCCGGTTACCAGACGATTCTCGACGCTGACATCCCGAGCATTTCACTGAAGAACAACGCTGGCAGCCTGCGCTTGATCGCCGGTGAGTTCGAAGGCCACAGCGGCCCGGCGCGGACCTTTACACCAATCGATGTGTGGGACGTTCGCTTGAACGCCGGCAAGTTGCTGACCCTGGATCTGCACCAAGGCCGCAACACGGCACTGGTGGTGCTGCGCGGCACGGTTCAGGTCAATGGTGTGGAACTGGTTCGTGAAGGGCAGTTGGCGCTGTTCGAGCGCGATGGCGATCAGCTCAGCCTGCAAGCCAATAACGACGCCGTGGTGCTGGTGCTCAGCGGCGAGCCGATCGATGAACCCATTGTCGGCCACGGTCCGTTCGTGATGAACAGCGAGCAGGAGATTCACCAGGCCTTTGCCGACTTCCAGTCGGGACGCTTTGGCCGGATGAGTGATTGAAATCATTGTTGTAGCGCTGTGGCGTGCCGGGTTTGGCTGACTACGCTTGCCTGGCCGCGTTTAAACGAAAAATCAGAGTTCACTTCCGCCGGCCCGTTCGGCATCAACAAAAAGCGAGGATTACCCCATGACCACTTCCTACAAACGTCTCGACAAAGATAACGCCGCCGTTCTGCTGGTTGATCACCAGGCGGGTCTGCTTTCTCTGGTGCGCGATATCGATCCGGACCGTTTCAAGAACAACGTGCTGGCCCTGGCCGACCTGGCCAAGTACTTCAAGCTGCCAACGATTCTGACCACCAGTTTTGAAACCGGCCCTAACGGCCCTCTGGTACCGGAACTCAAAGCGTTGTTCCCGGATGCGCCTTACATCGCTCGTCCCGGCCAGATCAATGCCTGGGACAACGAAGATTTCGTCAAGGCGATCAAGGCTACCGGTAAGAAGCAACTGATCATCGCTGGCGTAGTGACCGAAGTCTGCGTGGCGTTCCCGGCGCTGTCGGCCCTGGCCGAAGGCTTTGAGGTGTTCGTGGTGACCGATGCTTCCGGCACGTTCAACGAACTGACCCGTCAATCGGCGTGGGATCGCATGTCGTCCTCCGGTGCCCAACTGATGACCTGGTTCGGCCTGGCCTGCGAGCTGCATCGCGACTGGCGCAACGACGTGGAAGGTCTGGCGACTCTGTTCTCCAACCACATCCCGGACTACCGCAACCTGATGACCAGCTACAACACCCTCACCAACAGCAAGTAATTAATGTGGGAGCGGGCACAGGCCCGCTCCCACAGCGTTTTGTGTTGTTCTGAAGGCATCAAATCCTCCTACACTGTGCCCATCCGTACTATTGCTGGAGTTGCTTGATGCTGTCACTGCTTACCGATCACCCGTTGCTCAGCGCGCTGCTCCTGATTCTTATCGATCTGGTGTTGTGGCGTTTGATCGCCGCCAGTGGCAGCAATTGGAAACTGGCGGTACGACTGGTGATTTTTTCCTTGTTCAGCGTGCTGCTGTTCAATGAAGGCTTGAACCCCATGGCGCCGGCGCCTTGGGTCGACAATGTGCCGTTGCACCTGGCGGCGACCGGTTTGCAGATCGGTTGGTGGCTGTATGCAGCGCGTACCCTGACGGTGTTGATCGGCACGGTGATGATGCAACGGGTCGGGCACACCGGGCGTTTGCTGCAGGATCTGCTCGGCGCCGTGATTTTCCTGATCGCGGTCATCGCCGCCCTGGCGTATGTGCTCGAATTACCGGTCAAGGGCGTGCTGGCAACCTCTGGTGCGTTGGCGATCATCGTCGGTCTGGCCTTGCAAAGTACTCTCAGCGACGTGTTCTCGGGAATTGTCCTGAACACCACCAAACCCTATCAACTGGATGACTGGATCTCCATCGACGGCACCGAAGGCCGGGTCACCGACATCGACTGGCGCGCCACACGCCTGCAGACCGCGCAAGGCAGCATGGCGGTGATTCCCAACTCACTGGCGGCCAAGGCCAAGATTGTCAACTTCAGCCGGCCCAGTGACATTTTCGGGGTGTCGATCAGCGTGCACGTAAGCCCCCATGCTCGTCCGCAAACGGTGATTGATGCACTGGAGCGGGCCATGCAGGGCTGCCGCTTTCTGTTGGCCAGACCGGCACCGAGCGTGTCATTGAAAAGCTCCGGCAGCACTGGCATGGAATACGAAATCAGTGGCTTCGTGGTCTCCATGGATCAGAAACGCATGGTGCGTAATCTGCTGTTTGATCTGGCGTTCCGGCACTTGCAGGCGTCCGGTGTCAGCCTGTTGTCCAGTGTCGAGCCCAACGCACCTGCTGCGCCGTCACGGCCGCGGGCGCTGCTGGACAGCTCGAACATCTTCTCGACCTTGCGTCAGGAAGAGAAAGAAACCTTCAGCCAGAATATGAAGCTGCAAACCTTCCGCGCCGGGGAAATGATCCTGCCGGCGGGGGAGGTCAGCGATCACCTGTTCATCATCGAATCCGGCGTGGTGTCGGTCACCCTGAGCCGCGCTGGCAAAAAAATCGAGGCCGGGCGCATGGGGCCGGGTGAGGTGATAGGCGAGGCCGGGATTCTGTCCGATGAATCGACGCTCGCCGATTTTTCGGCCAAGACCTTTTGCACGCTCTACCGCATCGAGAAGGAATACCTCAAGCCATGCCTGGATGCGCGGCATGACATCAATGAGGCGATGCAGGCCTTGCTGGATTTCCGTTTGCATACGGCTCAGGCACTGATCCAGGAAACGCCCAAGATGGTGGAGAAGAAGGGGTTTTTGCAGTGGTTGCGCAGGCGGGCTTAGGTTCGCGTGCATCCGTACACTCGGCTGGGGCTTCAACAGGCACTGAACGGATGGGCTGTTCTGCGACAGGGGTGCGGTCTTGAGCGCTCTGCTCCAAGGGCAGATGTTGCAACGCCATGCCGATGGGGCCAACCGCCAGTAACAAGCCTAGACGAGCCAGGGTTTGGCGACGTGTCAGCGGTTGCTGATGCGCCGTCCCAGAAATTGACGAAGTGACACAGGACAACGGCATTCGGGAGGAGAGCGACATGATGGCAGATACTCCTTTCGGGCATCCCGGCCGCGTAATCAAGAATGAATCGCATTCTAATGGCGTCGAGGCGCTGATGGCAATTACCCATGCCTTCTATTTATCGCGCTTGCCTTTGGCATCCTCAACTTCCCAATAATTGGCTATTTGTTCCACCGCAGGCCGGCATTAACGTAGCGCCAACCCATCTGTGACTGGAGCTCACCATGCAACCTCGTATCGATTTCTACACCGCCTCCCCGGACGGCCTCAAAGCGATGATCGCCCTGGAAGCCGCTGTCTCGAAGCTGCCCCTGGAAAAATCGCTGATCGAACTGGTCAAGCTGCGCGCATCGCAGATCAACGGCTGTGCCTTCTGCCTCGACATGCACGCCGCCGATGCCCGCAAGGATGGCGAGACCGAGCGTCGGCTTTACACCTTGTCGGCATGGCGTGAAACGCCGTTTTTCACCCCCCGTGAACGGGCGGCCCTGGCCTGGACCGAGTCCTTGACCCAACTGAGCCTGACCCACGCCCCGGACGAAGACTATGTAATGCTCAGCGCCGAGTTCAGTCCCAAGGAAATGGTCGACCTGACCGTGGCGATTTCCACCATCAACAGCTGGAATCGCCTGGCCGTGGGTTTTCGCAAAATGCCTCAAGCCTGATTTTTTGAAATAGCGACCGGGGCTCAATGGGCATCGGAAAAGGGCGCCCGCGGCATCAATGCCGGCGCGGGCCGCCCGCCCTTATTCTGGTTCAAATCTCCAGTCTTCCGACGGGCTACATCGCAGCACGGAGGGAATCCATTGCTTCCAGTTAATAGGAAGCATTACTATTCGCGCCCCCCTCCACAGCACACCGCAATGACCTCCAAGCTGCCCCGCAGACACGGCTTTTTCGAGCATTACGAAGAGTTGATTGGCACCTGGACCCGTCGCCTGAGAAATCGTCAGCAGGCCGAGGACCTGGCCCACGACACCTTCGTGCGGGTGCTTGAGTCCGATTCGGCGGAGGTGCAACAACCTCGGGCGTATTTGCACCAGACCGCACGCAACATTGCGGTGGATGGTTATCGGCGTGAGGATCGGCGGGGCGCCATGGAGTCGGAGGCGATCGATCACAGTGCGTCGTCGTCCGGCGACCCGGAGCATTTCATGCACGCGATCCAGTTGGCGGATTCCATCGAACGGGCGCTCACCGAGTTGCCGCTCAACTGCCGCAAGGTGTTCGTCTGGCAGAAGATCGAAGGCCTGACCCAGGCCGAAATCGCCGAGCGCCTGGGGCTTTCCAGGAACATGGTGGAAAAGTATATGATCCGCACCCTGCGGCACCTGCGTGATCGCCTGGACGGGTTGCAACCATGATTCGCCGCGCCTTTTCATTCCCGGCCCAACAGGACTTTCCATGATGGATACTTGTGATTGTGCGTGCGGGCAAACAACGGTTCGCGATGAAGCGGCGCGCTGGTTTGTGCGTTTGCAGGACCCTGCCGTCAACGCCGAAGAGCAGCGGGGTTTCGAGGTCTGGCTGGACGAACACCCACAGCATCGCGACGAATATCAAATGCTTCAGCGTCTGTGGGCAGCGGCCGATCTGCTACCCGCCAAACGCTTGCACGCCTTGTGCGAAACTCCGCCGGCACGCCGCACACGTCATTCGCTGGTGGGTTATGCAGCGGCCGCCAGTGTGTTGGCGGTGGCGCTCGGCCTGGGCGTATTCAGTGGCTTGAACCATCCGGCGACCTACACGGCTGAATATTCCACGGCCTTTGGCGAACGTCGCCATGTGGCACTGCCGGACGGTTCGGTGATCGATTTGAACAGCCGCAGCCGGGTGCAGGTGCGCTATGAAAAGGATCGTCGCAGCATCGAATTGACGCAAGGCGAGGCGATGTTCAGCGTCGAGCACGACAGCGGCCGACCGTTCGTGGTCGAGGCGGGCAGCGGCAAGGTGACGGTCACCGGCACCCGTTTCGACGTGCGTCGCGACAGCAGCGAAACCCGGGTCGCGGTGGAGCAGGGCACGGTCAAGGTTCAAGGTAGCGGCACGGATTTCGTCAGCCTCACCGCCGGCCTTGGTACTCGCGTCAATGCCCAGGGCTTTGTCGCTGCCGCCTATGCGGTCAACCCTGCTGAACTGACCGCATGGCGCAGCGGCAAACTGGTGTTCAACAACGCCAGCCTGAGCGAAGTGGCCGAAGAAGTGTCGCGCTACCGGGAAAAACCGCTGACGGTCGGTAGCGCCAAAGTAGGCAATCTGCGCCTGACCAGCGTGTTCAAATCCGACAACACTGACGCACTGCTCAAGGCCTTGCCGAGCATTCTGCCGGTAGCCATTCGGACCCTCGATGACGGCAGTCAGGAAATAATTGCCCGTTAGATTCAGGTTTTTTTCGAGTTCTTCGTCTTCTTGTCCAACTGCAACTGGTTTGCATTAACAGCCGCACACTTTTGCGATCCACAGGACAACGTTCGACGTGAAGAAAACCACCGCTAAAAATAACAAAACATCCTGGCTGCCCCTCGCTCTCGCCTTGGCGGTCAGCTCTGCGCTGCCTCAGGCATTCGCTGCCGATGCCATTCATATTCAGGCGCAGCCGTTGGGCCAGGCCTTGAGTCAGCTGGGCCAGCAAACCTCGTTGCAGGTTTTTTTCAGCCCTGAACTGGTGGCTGGCAAACAGGCTCCGGCAGTCGACGGTAATCTTTCGCCGGAACAGGCTTTGCGCCAATTGCTGCAAGGCAGCGGTCTGGAATATCAGATCGATGAAGGCTCGGTGACCCTGATGCCAGCCCCGACTTCCGCCGCCAACGGCCCGCTGGAATTGGGCGTGACCGACATCAAAGTGGTTGGCGACTGGCTCGGCGATGCCAATGCCGCCGTGGTGCAAAACCATCCCGGCGCGCGCACGGTGATCCGCCGCGAAGCCATGGTCGAGCAGGGCGCGATGAACGTGGGTGAGGTGCTGCGTCGCGTACCCGGCGTGCAAGTGCAGGATGCCAACGGCACCGGCGGCAGCGATATTTCCCTGAACGTTGGCGTGCGTGGCCTGACCTCGCGCCTGTCGCCACGCTCTACCGTGCTGATCGACGGCGTACCGGCCGCCTTTGCGCCTTATGGGCAACCGCAGCTGTCCATGGCACCAATTTCCTCCGGCAACCTGGACAGCATCGACGTGGTGCGTGGCGCCGGTTCCGTGCGTTATGGGCCGCAGAACGTCGGTGGCGTGATCAACTTCGTCACCCGGGCGATTCCGGAGAAAGCCACCGGTGAAATCGGCACCACTTTGGAAACCACTCAGCGCGGTGGCTGGAAACACATCGACACCGCGTTTCTCGGTGGCACCGCCGATAACGGCATGGGCGTGGCACTGCTGTATTCCGGGGTGAACGGCGACGGTTATCGCAAAAGCAACAACAGCAATGACATCGACGACGTGATCCTCAAGACCCATTGGGCGCCCACCGATCAGGACGATTTCAGTCTCAATTTCCACTACTACGACGCCAGCGCCGACATGCCCGGCGGCCTGACGCAGAAGCAGTACAACGCCGATCCGTTCCAGTCCGTTCGCGATCATGACAACTTCAGCGGCCGGCGCAAGGACGTGTCCTTCAAGTGGATCCGGCAGATCGACGACCGCACCCAGGCCGAAGTGCTGACTTACTATTCCGACAGCTTCCGTGGCAGCACCATCGCCGCACGCGACCAGAAAACCCTCAGCTCTTATCCGCGCACTTACTACACCTTCGGCATCGAACCGCGGGTGTCCCATGTGTTTGACCTTGGGCCAACCACTCAGGAAGCCAGCGTCGGTTATCGCTACTTGAAAGAAGGCATGCATGAGGAGGCGAGCCGCCTGGCGCTGGTGAACAATCAGCCGGTGGTCACCAAAACGTCTGATGGCCATGTGTTCCAGGATCGCACCGGCGGCACCGAAGCTCACGCCATTTACATCGATAACAAGATCGACGTCGGCAACTGGACCGTGACTCCCGGCATCCGTTTCGAGAGCATCAGTACCGAATGGCACGACCGTCCGGTTCTCGATACCGCCGGCAAACCTGTTCAGGAAAAGCGCCGCAGCATCGACAGTAATGAACCGCTGCCGGCCCTGAGCGTGATGTATCACATGTCTGAAGCCTGGAAGCTGTTCGCCAACTACGAAACCTCGTTTGGCAGCCTGCAATATTTCCAGCTCGGTCAGGGTGGTTCGGGTGACAACACCGCCAACGGCCTGAACCCGGAAAAGGCCAAGACCTACGAGATCGGCACGCGCTACAACGATGACGTGTGGGGCGGGGAAGTGACGCTGTTCTACATCGACTTTGATAAGGAGTTGCAATACATCAGCAACGATGTGGGCTGGACCAACCTGGGCGCCACCACGCACCAGGGCCTTGAAGCCTCGGTGCACTACGACATGGCGGCGCTGGACCCACGGCTCGACGGCCTGACCGCCAATGCCGGTTTTACCTACACCCGCGCGGTTTACGAAGGTGAGATTCCAGGCTTCAAGGGCCGTGATCTACCGTTCTACTCGCGTCAGGTGGCCACCGCCGGGCTGCGTTACGACATCAACCGCTGGACCTACAACCTCGATGCCTTTGCCCAGTCCAAACAGCGCTCGCCGGGCACCGCGGTGAACGCTGATGGTAGTTTCAGCGGCAACTACATCACCGAAGGCAGCGCGGACGGCCAGTATGGCGACATTCCGGGTTACGTCACCTGGAACGTGCGTGGCGGTTATGACTTCGGCTCGCAACTGTCGAACCTGAAAGTCGGAGCGGGGGTGAAGAACATTTTCGACAAGCAGTACTTCACCCGCTCCAGCGACAACAACTCGGGGATGTACGTCGGCGCGCCACGCACATTCTTTGTGCAGGCCAGCGTTGGTTTTTAACAGCTGAAGATCAAAAGATCGCAGCCTGCGGCAGCTCCTACACGGGATATGCGTTTCCCTGTAGGAGCTGCCGCAGGCTGCGATCTTTTCGCTCTAAACCTTCAACACCTTCCCGCCAATCGCCACGGCCACCAGCAACACCGCCATCAACCCAAAGGCAAAACTCAAACTACTGCCATGGGCGATAAAGCCGATCACCGCAGGCCCGGCGAGAATACCGGCATAACCCAAGGTGGTGATGGCCGGCACGGCGATGCTTTCCGGCATGACGGTCTGTTTGCCGACGGCGGTGTACAGCACCGGCACAATGTTCGAGCAGCCAGCCCCCAGCAACGCATAACCCACCAGCGCCGCCTCCCAGGCCGGTGCGAACGTCGCCAACGCCAAGCCTGCCGCGGCCGTCAGCCCACCGAACACAATCACCCGCGTATATCCAAGACGCCGAACAATCCTGTCGCCGGTCAAGCGCCCAACGGTCATGGTCAGCGCAAACGCCGCATAACCCAGCCCCGCATACGCCGTGTCGATCCCGCGCTCCTGTGCCAGGAACACCGCGCTCCAGTCGAGCGCCGCGCCTTCGGCCAGGAACACGATGAAGCACATCCCGCCGATAAACAGCACGATGCCATGGGGCACGGCGAATGCCGGGCCAGAACTTTCACTGCCGTAAGGTAACAGGTGCGGCGCGGCTTTGAGCAAGGCCAGCACGAGTATCACGATCACCACCAACATCGCCCCCAGCGGCGAAAAACCCAAACCGAGCAGGGCGCTGACACCCGCCGCACCGACGATTCCGCCGAGGCTGAACAGCCCATGAAAACCCGACATCATGGTCTGGCCGCTGGCCCGCTCGACGATCACCGCTTGCAGGTTCACCGTCGAATCCACGGTGCCCAGGCCCGCGCCGAACATGAACAATGCTGCGATCAACGCCGGAATCGAAGACACCGTCGCCAACAGCGGCAGTGCCGCACAGATCAATAAAGTCCCGCCGCTCAACACCCGGCGGCAGCCGAAACGCGTCGCCAGAATACCGGCCATGGGCATCGCCAGAATCGAGCCCACCCCCAGACACAGCAGCAACAGCCCGAGGGTTCCTTCATCCAGGCCGGCCCGCGCCTTGGCGTAAGGCACCAACGGCGCCCAGGCCGCGATGCCGATGCCTGCGATGAAAAAGGCGATGCGGGTGGACATCTGTTCCAGACGCCCGGGGACGAATGCGGCTTGGGTGTTGAGGCTGGTCATATCGATCCTTGGCAAAAAACGTCGCGTCCCCAAAGGGACACTGAACAACCGCAACGGGTTCGATCACCTCGTTGGGGCGGGCTGCTGTCAGACAGCGTGACATCCTTGCACAGCCGGCCACTGTTTCGCGATATCGTCAACGCATCAGTTATTCATAGAGGGAACGCCATGACACGGATGTACGACGCTCGAGGGAATATCTATGCGGTCGTGACGCCGAACGACGTGCGCAGTAGCGGAATCGAATTGCCTGCGCTGGCCAGCCTTGCCGCGCAAACCCGTGAGGCTTGGGCAATGTCGGCCATCGAGGCGTTCTGCGGTTGGGCTCCAGGTACACAGCCGCCCGGCAGCAAGGCACATTGCTGCGATGGGCTGCTGGTGGGGCCGTTTCAATCGTCGCCGCCGTTTGATCTGTTGATCGTCAACACTGACGGCACACTGGCCGAGCGTAGCGGCAATGGCCTGACGATTTTTTCCCAGGCCCTTGCTGAACAAGGGTTGATGCCCACGCAACAGACTTGTCTGCTTCAGGTTCATCACGACAAGAGCGACACGGTTTCGCCGGTGCAGACTTTGGTGAAGCCCGCTGAAATCGATGGCGTGCAAGGGTTCTGGCTGGACCTGGGGCAGCCATCGTTCGGGCCTGAAGCGGTGGCTGCGCAAGGGGTTGAACCGGCGACGTTGATGGGTTGTGAAGTCAGTCATGTGCGGCCCTTGTCGACGCTCGATCCCGCCTGGAACCGCAGCCAGTTCGTGCGCATCGGTAATCCCCATTGCGTAACGTTGGTGACCGGTGCCGAGGCGTTGCCGAGTAACGCGCAGATGCGCGAACCGGGATTGGCCAACGGCTTGACCCGCATCGCATACGCCATGCCGACCGGGGCCGGGCAGCCATGTCCGGCAGGGGTCAACCTGCAATGGGCGATGCTTGAAGCCGAGGGCCGAATCATTGCGCGGGTGTTCGAACGCGGCGAAGGGCCGACTGCCTCGTCCGGCACCAGCGCCAGTGCAGTGGCGTGTGCGGCGTGGCGCGTGGGTTGGGTGACGGCGGGGGCCGTGAAGGTGGTCATGCCTGGCGGCACGGCGCCGATTTTGCTGGAAGAGTTGGATGGTGAATTGAGTCGGGTCAAATTATTCGGGACGGCGCGGTTGATGCGGTGAATTTTAAACCGCTATCGCGGGCAAGCCCGCTCCCACAGGGATCACGCTGAACCTGTGGGAGCGGGCTTGCCCGCGATGGGGGCCATCACGTTCAACGAAGATCTCAGCTCAAACCACCACTAAACTCCACCACCGGCATCTGCCGCTTCATCAACACCTTGCCCTCGCGAACCGAATACAGCGGCAAACCCTGGCTGCGAATCACCTCATAATCGCTGTCCGCTGACAGAATCAGCAGATTCGCCGGTCGCCCTTGTTCCAGTCCATAGCGATCACCCAGGTTCATGGCCTTGGCACTGTTGTCGGTCACCAGGTCCAGCGCACTTTGCAGATTGCGATAACCGAGCATGTGGCAGATGTGCAACCCAGCCTCGAGCACCCGCAAAATGTTGCCATTACCCAGCGGATACCACGGGTCGACGATCGAATCCTGGCCGAAGCACACGTTCATCCCGGCTTCGAGCAACTCGTTCACTCGGGTCACGCCGCGGCGTTTCGGGAAGTTATCGAAGCGTCCCTGCAGGTGAATGCTTTCGGTGGGGCAAGAGACAAAGCTGATCCCCGAATGCCCGAGCAGCCGGAAGAGTTTGGCGCAGTAGGCGTTATCGTAAGAGCCCATGGCCGTGGTATGGCTGGCGGTGACGCGCGAGCCCATGTCGCGGCTGCGGGCCTCTTCGGCCAGTACCTCAAGGAAGCGTGAATGCGGGTCGTCGGTTTCGTCGCAATGCACGTCAACCAGACAACCGGTGCGCTCGGCCAGGTCCATGAGGAACTTCACCGAACTGACGCCCTGATCCCGGGTGTACTCGAAATGCGGAATGCCTCCGACCACATCGGCGCCCAGGCGGATCGCTTCTTCCATCAGCTCCCGACCGTTGCGGTACGACTCGATGCCTTCCTGGGGGAACGCGACGATTTGCAGGTCGATCAGATGATGGCTTTCCTCGCGCACTTCAAGCATCGCCTTGAGCGCTGTCAGCTCGGGGTCGGTGACATCGACGTGGGTACGCACATGCTGGATGCCGTGGGCGGCGAGGGTCTGGATAGTCTTCTTGGCGCGGGTTTTGGTGTCTTCCTGGGTGATGGTTGCCTTGCGCTCGCCCCAGCACTCGATGCCTTCGAACAGCGTGCCGCTCATGTTCCAGCGCGGTTCGCCGGCGGTCAGGGTGGCATCGAGGTGAATGTGCGGTTCGACAAAGGGCGGCACCACCAGATTACCGCCAGCGTCCAGGTCGTCAGGCCCCAGTGACGGGGCTTCGGTTTGCCGGGCAATGCTGTGAATCAGGCCCTTTTCCAGGTGCAACTCATGCAGGCCTTCTTGGTTGCGCAGGCGGGCATTGATGATATGCATCAGGCAATCCTTCTCAGAGATCTTGTAATGGTGCGTCGGCGGTACGGATACCCAGTACCCCGGTCAATAGCACATACGTTAGCGCGGCTACGGCAATCCCTACCAGCGGCGCGACCCACGGCGAGCTGAAGGCGGCGATTGTGCCGACCGCATAAGCGCTCAGCCCCGGCCAGTTGAACGCGGGCAACCGTGTGTCGGCCAGACGTGGGTAGCGGCCCCGATAGCGAAAGAAAAAGTCCGCCATGATCACCCCGCCAATTGGCGGAATCACTGTGCCCAGCAGAATCAGATAAGGCACCAGCATGTCGTACATGCCCAGCAGCGCCAGTAACGTACCGATCACCGCGCCGGTCAGGGTCACGGCTTTGCGCCGGCCGGTGCGCAGCAGGTTGCAGCCGGCGACGGCGAAGTTGTAGATGGTGTTGTCCTGAGTGCTCCAGATGTTGAGCAGCAACATTGCCATCGCGGCCATGGCGAAGCCTTGCAACAGCAGCACTTCGACCACATCCGGCTGCTGATAAACGATGGCGCCGTAGGCACCGATCAACACCATCAGACCGTTGCCGACGAAGAAACCGATCAGGCTCGCCAGCACCGCCACCCGCGCCGAACGGGAGAAGCGTGTCCAGTTGGTTGCTTGCGTCGCACCGCTGACGAACGTGCCGAACACCAGGGTAATGGCGGTCGACCAATCCAGCGTTCCCGTCGGCACCACCGCGAGCAAGCCCTCGAGACCGCCGACCTTCACCGTGGCGACCCACATCGACAGCATCAGCAGCAACATCATGGCCGGCACGGCGATGTACGACAGAATCTCCAACCCGCGATAGCCGATGTAGGCCGTGGCGCAGAAACCCAGGCCGAACACCACCATCAGCCCCAGAACCGTGCCCTCGCTCAGTTCGAAATATTTGCCCAGCACCACCGCCGCCGTTGCGGTGCCCCAGGCGTACCAGCCGATCTGGGTGAAGCCGAGGATCAAATCGCTGAGCTTGCTGCCCACTTCACCAAAGCAGAAACGTCCCATCAGCACCGAGTTCAGGCCGCTCTTGAAGGCGATGTAGCCCAGCCCCGCGGCATAAATTCCCAGCAGCAGATTGCCGACGATAATCACCGCCATCATCTCGCCGAAACTGAACGCCACACCGAGCTTGCCACCGGCAAACATGGTCGCGGTGAAGAAGGTAAAACCCAGTAGCACCATGGCGGTGGAGGCGAGTCCCTTGCGGGCATGCATCGGGACTTCGCTGAGGGGGTAATCGTTGCCCGAATCGTTTTGCGTCATGTGGCGTTCCTTGCTGGATGGAGGACGCGGGGGTGTTGCAGTGCTCGTGCCAAGCGTGGGGTGGCGTAGTTATTTATAGCCGAGCCAACGGAGTTGGCCCGCAGAGGGCTCGAAAGCGGTGCGGAGTTGAGTCAAATTGGAACATTTGCTGATCGTTCCCACGCTCTGCGTGGGAATGCAGCGCGGGACGCTCTGCGTCCCTTTCGAGGCGGACGCAGAGCGTCCATTGAGGCATTCCCACGCAGAGCGTGGGAACGATCATCATCCACCGGCCAACGGCAAAAACCGCAGCAGCGCCGCCACAATCGCTTCCGGCGCATCCTCCTGAACCAGATGCCCGGCATTGGCAATGGCATGAAACTGCGACCCCGCAATCATCTGATGCAACGCCCGGCCGCGTTCGATGGGAAGCCACTGATCGTTCTCTCCCCACAGAATCTGCACCGGGCACCGAACCGTCGGGTACAGCTCTTCCACCTCGCGGGTATAACGTTCATCCATCTGCGCGATCTGCCGATAGAACGCTGCTTGTCCAGACTCCCCAAGCCATGGCTTCATATGGGGCGCCAGCTCCTGATCGGGAATCTCGCGCTTGATCGCGCCACGAATGTAGGCCGGCACAATTGCCTGTTGAATGTAATCGGGCAGTCCACTGAATGCGGCTTCATGCTGACGCACATGCTGCACGAACGGCGAACCCCAGGGCGACAGCGCCACGGGATCGATCAGCGTCAGGCTGCGGTATTCCTTGCCATTGAGCAGATGCGCACGCAACGCGGTGGCGCCGCCGAAATCGTGGGCCACCACGTCTGGCCGTTCCAGGCCCCAGTGCTCCAGCAGTTGCGCCAATAGTTGGTTTTGCACGCCCAGCGACACATCGCCGTCCGGCTGTGCGGATTGTCCGTAACCCAGCAGATCGAAGTAGTGCACCCGATGCGTGGTGATGAAGTGCGGCGCAATCCGGTGCCACACATAAGAAGAGAAGGGCGTGCCATGCACGAACACCAGCGGCGGCCCGTCGCCACGCACGGCGTAGCGCACGAAGTGCCCGTTGAAGCGATAGGTCTGAGCCAGCGGCCAGTCAGCCATTGGGAGCGTCCTCTTGGCGTGTGCGAGCCAAGAAGCATAAGCATAAAAAAACAGCCATTGAAGGCTGTTTTTCTATTCACTGACGAAACGCAGTTGCCCTTGTGGGAGCCCTGTGGCGAGGGGGCTTGCCCCCGTTGGGTTGCGAAGCAGCCCCAAAATCTCTGATACACCAAAGATCTTGTGAGTGCTACGCACTCAAACGGGGGCAAGCCCCCTCGCCACAGAATCTCCCACAGGGGATTTTCGTTGTCTTTAGATCGGCTTACTCACCGCGATAGATGCAACCGCTGGTGCACGTCTCGTGGATACGAATCGCGCTGAGTTCCGGCAACAGGGGCTTCAATTCATTCCAGATCCACTTGGCCAGCACTTCGCTGGTCGGGTTTTCCAGGCCGGGAATGTCGTTCAGGTAGTTATGATCCAGGCGCTCGTAGAGCGGCTTGAAGATCGCCTTGATTTCCGAGAAGTCGCGGATCCAGCCCGTGTGCGGATCGAGGTCGCCGCTCAGGTGAATCGCCACTTTGAACGAGTGACCGTGCAGGCGACCGCATTTGTGGCCGTCTGGTACGTGGGGCAGGCGGTGGGCGGACTCGAAGGTAAACTCTTTGAAGATTTCCACAGTGATGTTCAGCTCTGTCAGGTGGCGATCGCCGCGGCGATATGGGCAGGCGGCGAGTTTAACAGTTTGTCCTGACTAAAGGGTCAGCAAGCGCTCGCCAAGGCGACCGTTGGCGGTCAGTTCGAGGAATTCGTCACCCAGCCTGCGGCTTTCATCCATCGTCGTGCGCCAGTATTTCTGTCGGCTCGGGGCATCGCCCATGAA
The DNA here is from genome assembly GCF_014192635.1 of Pseudomonas sp. Tn43. Taxonomy (NCBI): domain Bacteria; kingdom Pseudomonadati; phylum Pseudomonadota; class Gammaproteobacteria; order Pseudomonadales; family Pseudomonadaceae; genus Pseudomonas; species Pseudomonas sp. Tn43. Next base: position 894,524 of record NZ_JACHYG010000001.1, on the reverse strand, counting down.
GCGCTTGAAGTCGTTACGGTCCGGCAGTTTGCCGTAGGGCAGGCGCGACAGATAGTCCTTGGACGGCGCCAGCAACAGAACATCCTGCAAGCGCGCAGGGCAGGCGCGGCGCCACGGCAGGGTCTTGTCGAACCAACCGGGGATCACTCGATCAGTGAAATGCGGATACAGCACAATATCGTTGCCGCTGTAGGGCAGGTCGAGGTGATAGTCCAGCAGCCCCCCATCGCGAAACGTCCCGGCACCGGCACCCGGCAGGTCACGCACGCCTTGCATGACCATCGGGATGGAACCGGAGGCGAGCAGGGCCTGGCGCAGGTTGCCGGCATCCAGCGCAACGAAGCGCGACGGGAAGTCATCCAGCGCGTTGACCGGTGGCGCCAGGCGCGGGTCGTGGATGATCAGCCGCTCGAAATGCCGCGACAACCGCGCGCGCCCGCGCAGGTTGTCGGCGATCACCGACGACAGCCCCAGCCCAAGCCGACCGCGATGATCGTCCGCCAGCAGGCCATGACTTTTGACCACCATGATGTTCAGTCGATAGTGGACGTTGTCCAGAATCGAGGCATCGCGGCCGTCGAGCAAGTCATCGAGCATGCGTCGGGAGCTCTGGCTGATCTGCGCCATGGTCACGCCCTTGGCGAAATTCTGCTCGGTGTACAGATGACCGAGGCGGCGGATGCCTTCGGCGGCATCCGGCAGGCAGGCGCTGGCGAACCGCCAGGAACCCACTGAGGCACCGATCAGCGAACGTTCCCGTGGCGCCGCCGGCAGCCATTCACCGAACAGCGCCAGATCCAGCCCCTGAATGCCCAACGCCTTCGGGCCGCCGGCGGCACCCGGCAGCGTGCCCACATCGGCGGCGCTCAAGCCATTGGCGCGGATGCGCGCCAAGGCACGCGGGCCGGCCTTGAGCGTCAGGGAAGGGAACTTGATGTGGATCGCGGTCATACCGGTCTCGATGTCTGGCAGGCGGGGGATTATAAGCGCGTGTCAGACAGCGCAGCGCACAATCTGTAGGAGCCAGGCTTGCCGGCGAAGGCAATTTCGAGGACGCCTTCGCCGGCAAGCCTGGCTCCTACAGGGATTTGTGCAGGTCAGTAATGTCGAGTTGCCGTCGATGATGGCAATTCAGTTTCAGTTAAGTTCAAATCACTAAGGTAGCTCTCGTAGCAACACATAAAAATACGGAGACACCCATGAAAATCCTGACTGCCCTGTTTACCGCCTCCATCATCACCATGACCGCCAGCATCGCCCACGCGCGCGACCTCGGCCCCGACGAAGCCCTGAGACTGCGCGACGCTGGTACCATTGTGTCCTTCGAGAAACTCAACGTCACGGCATTGGCCAAACACCCCGGCGCCAAAATCACCGAAACCGAGCTCGAAGAAGAGTACGGCAAGTACATCTACCAGGTGGAACTGCGCGATCCGCAGGGCCTTGAGTGGGACCTGGAACTGGACGCTGTCAGCGGGCAGGTTCTCAAGGATCATCAGGATACGTAATGAAGGTGTTTTCTTTTAATCGGCGTGCCAGCGGTCGGATGGCGCTGGTGCTGCTGGCTTTTTGCTCGGTGGTCATGGCCCGCGACCTGGATCAGGACGAGGCCCTGCGCTTGCGCCAACAAGGTGTGATCCTGCCGCTGGAGCAGCTCTTGCAGCAGGCGCTGGATCTCTATCCCGGGGCCAAGCTGCTGGAAGCCGAGCTTGAGGAAAAGCACGACGTCTACATTTATGAGGTCGAGCTGCTGACCGGCGAAGGCGTGGTGCGCGAGCTGGACCTTGATGCCATCACCGGCCAATTACTGAAAGACAAGGAAGACTGACCGATGCGTTTGCTTCTGGTGGAAGACCATGTGCCGCTGGCCGACGAATTGATAGCCGGCCTCAACCGACAGGGGTACGCCGTGGACTGGCTGGCCGACGGTCGCGATGCGGTGTACCAGGGCAGCAGCGAGCCTTATGACCTGATCATTCTCGACCTCGGCCTGCCGGGTTTGCCGGGGCTCGACGTACTGGCGCAATGGCGGGCCGGCGGCTTGGCCACGCCAGTGCTGATCCTCACCGCGCGCGGTTCCTGGGCTGAGCGGATCGAAGGTCTGAAGACCGGCGCCGACGATTACCTGACCAAACCGTTCCACCCCGAAGAGCTGCACCTGCGAGTCCAGGCATTGTTACGCCGCTCCCACGGGCACGCCAATCAGCCCACGCTCAAGGCCGCCGGTTTGCATCTGGATGAAGCTCGCCAATGCGTGACCCGCGATGGCGCCGACATCCAGCTCACCGCTGCCGAGTTTCGCCTGCTGCGTTATTTCATGCTGCACCCCGAACAGATCCTTTCCAAAAGCCACCTTGCCGAACACCTCTACGACGGTGAAACCGAGCGCGATTCCAACGTGCTGGAAGTTCATGTCAACCACCTGCGACGCAAGCTCGGCCGCAGCGTGATCGAAACCCGTCGCGGTCAGGGTTACCTGTTTGGCGGGCAAGCCCAGTGAGGTCGATCCAGCGCCGCTTGAGCCTGGGCCTGATCAGCGTGATGGTGATCGTCGGCCTGGTGCTGGCGCAAACCAGCTTGTGGCTGTTCGAAATGGGATTGCAGCGCTACCTCGAAGCCGGGCTGCGCAACGACAGCGAAAACCTGCTGGTGGCGCTGGTGCGTGGGCCGCAGGGTTTGCAACTGGATGAACGGCACTTGTCGCCGGCCTATCAGCGACCGTTTTCCGGGCATTACTTCCGTATCGATTTTGCCGACAGCCATTGGCGTTCCCGCTCGTTATGGGATCAGGAGCTACCGCAACTTGACCACCCTGGCCTGCATAGCAACTTGCAACTGGGGCCGGAAGGGCAGCAATTGCTGGTGTTGCGTTCGGACTATCGCCGGTTGGGCCTGGCGATTTCCATCAGCGTCGCCCAGGACTACACCCCGGTACGCGAGAGCTTTTGTCGCATGCAACAGGTCGGCCTGGGGTTGGGGCTGGCGGGGCTGTTGTTTATTTTGCTATTGCAACGGATCACCGTGCGCCGCGCCTTGCGTCCCCTGGAAAAAGCCCGCGAGCAAATCGCCCAGTTACAGCAGGGGCAGCGCTCGCAACTCGACGAAGAAGTGCCGTTGGAGCTGGAACCGCTGGTGGCGCAGATCAACCATTTGCTGGCCCACACCGAAGACAGCCTCAAGCGTTCACGCAACGCCTTGGGCAATCTCGGCCATGCCTTGAAAACCCCGCTGGCGGTGTTATTGAGCCTGGCGTCCAGCGAAAAACTCGATGCTCACCCGCAACTGCGCAAAGTCATGCAGGCGCAACTGGAACAGGTTCAGCAACGGCTCAATCGCGAACTCAACCGCGCCCGCCTGTCCGGCGATGCACTGCCGGGGGCGTTGTTCGATTGCGATGCCGAACTGCCGGGCTTGCTGGCCACCTTGAACATGATTCACGGCGAACACCTCGACTTGAGCTACCGGGCCCCGGCCGGTTTGCAACTGCCATGGGACCGCGAAGATCTGCTGGAATTGCTCGGCAATCTGTTGGACAACGCCTGCAAATGGGCGGATGCCGAGGTTCGATTAAGCGTGGTTGAAACGGCTGAAGGGTTTGAGTTGAGCGTGGAGGATGATGGGCCGGGAATTCCCGAAGAGCAGCGCGCTCAGGTATTCAGCCGCGGTACCCGGCTGGATGAACAGACGGATGGGCATGGGCTGGGGCTGGGCATCGTGCGTGATATCGTCGATACGTGGGGCGGGGTGTTGAAGTTGCAGGAAAGCGAGTGGGGCGGGTTGAAAGTGATGATCGAGTTGCCCAAACGCTGATTTCCCTCCAGCCGATCGTTCCCGCGCGGAGCGCGGGAACGATCATGCGTTGAATCACACGCGAAACTGATCCATCAAGTTCTGCTGCTGATTCGCCAAGCTATTAAGCGACTGGCTCACCCGCGCCGATTCATTGGCCTGCCCTGACAGGGACTCGGTCACATCCCGAATGGTCGCCACGTTGTTATTGATTTCTTCAGCCACCGCACTCTGCTCTTCTGCCGCACTGGCAATCTGCAGGTTCATGTCACTGATCACCGTTACCGCCTCACCAATCTGCCGCAATGCCGTCACCGCCTGACTAACCTGCTCGACACTGCCCTGAGCCTGGCGATGGCTGTTGTTCATCGAACTCACCACCTCCTGCGTACCGCTCTGCAGCTGCTCGATCACCAGACGGGTTTCCTCCACGGACTCTTGAGTACGCCGCGCCAGGTTGCGCACTTCATCGGCCACCACGGCGAAACCGCGTCCGGCTTCACCGGCACGGGCGGCTTCGATGGCGGCGTTCAGTGCCAAGAGATTGGTCTGTTCGGCGATAGCGCGAATCACTTCCAGCACCGAACCGATTTTTTCGCTGTTCGCTGCCAGGCCTTCGACCTGGACCATGGCCGCGCTCATGTCGATGGCGAGGTGGTCGATGCTGGCGGTGGTGCGGTCGATCACGGCCAAACCCTGACGGGTCGCCTGATCGGCATCGCGCGCCGCTTGTGCGGCCTGCGCGGCGCTACGGGCGACGTCCTGGGCGGTGGCGCTCATTTCGTGGGACGCGGTGGCGACCTGATCGACCTGACGGTATTGCTGCTCCATGCCGGCGCTGGTCTGGGTAGCGATGGCGGATGATTGGTCCGCCGTGCTGCGGGCGTCCTGCACCGAGCGTTTCACTTGGGCAATGATCGGTTGCAGCTTGTCGAGGAAACGGTTGAACCAACCGGCCAACTGGCCCAGCTCATCCTGCTTGTCATAAGCCAGGCGCCGGGTCAGGTCGCCTTCGCCGCTGGCAATGTCTTCCAGCATGCGGGCCACGCCCAGGATCGGTCGGGTCACGCTACGCGCCATCAGCCACACCAACAGCAGACCGACGAGCGCCGCCAGCACACCCAGGCACAGTTCAATCAGCGTACCGGTGGTGTTGCTATCGTCGAGTTGTTTTTTCAGCGCTTCGGCGGGGCCGACCAGGACCTTCTCGGGCACGTCGAGCAACACGCCCCAGGATTTGCCACCGGGAATCGGTTGAAAGGGCGACAGCACTTTCAGTTGCCGATGGCTATGCAGGCTTTCGGTTTTACCGCTGGTGGCCAGTCGGCGCAGCAATTGGGCACCGTCGGTCGTGTCCACGGCGTCCAGGCGTTGGCTGAGCTTGCTGGCGTCCCGGCTGTAGCCGGCCAGCAGGCCGACCGGACTGACGATGCTGACGCTGGTCTGGCCGTCATAGAGTTTTTTGCTGGCGCTCTGGCTGATTGCTTGCAGGCTGTTGAGGTTGATGTCCACCGACAGCGAGGCAATGACTTTGCCGTTGATCATCAGCGGGAACACGATGCTGGTCATCAGCACGTTCTGGCCGTCGATCACATAGAAGTAGGGCTCGATCACACATGGCTTGAGCGTGGTGCGCGGGCATGTGAACCAGGCGTTGGCCGGCTCGCCGCTGGGGCCGGTGGCGGTGTCGGCCATGTCGCTTTCCGGCAGGGCCATGGAGGTCAGCTTGCCCGGTATCGGTTGCGACCAGTACAGGGCGAAGCGACCCTTTTCGTTACTGCCAATCTCTGCCTGATCGGCAAACAGTTCATCCTTGCCGTCCAGCGCATTGGCTTCGAACACCAGCGACAGGCCGAGCAGTTCCGGGTTGGCTTGCAGGGCCGACTTGACCTGCCGGGTCAGATCTTCACGCAGATCAAAGGCATCGAGAAAACGCTTCTCGGCCTGATCGCGCAAAAACAGCACCTGCCGCGAAAAGCCATGGCCATATTGATAGGCGTCCATGAACTGCTGACGAATGCCCAGCGCCTGGACTTCCCCTTGGGACTCGATGCGCGCCTGGGCAGCTTCGGTCAGCATGTCCATGCTCGAGGCTTTCACCAACGCGGAGCTGTGCTCCATGCGATACAGCGAAAGCCCTACCAGCAGGGTCACGATGCCTGCCAGGCACAGCCCGGCCAACAGGGTGATTTTCCATTGAATGGAAAGTTGTCTGAGCGACATGGAAACGTCCTTTTATTCGATAAATATCTGAGACTTTGCCCTGTAGCGGCCGGGATCCGGTTTTCTTTATCTCGTCAGCCGAAGCTTTATGGCGAAAGAGCTTGTTTGTGGTGAGGCTTGCCTGTGGTGGGGGAGTTTGGACCGGGACATGGTGGCCTGTGGCGAGGTGCCTTGCCTGTGGCGAGGGGGCTTGCCCCCGTTGGGTCGCGAAGCGGCCCCGGCATTTGATCAAATATTCGATCAGACACCCCCCATCGACAGGTCTTGCGACTGCTTCGCAGCCGAACGGGGGCAAGCCCCCTCGCCACAAAGCCCTCTGGCCACAAGCCCCTCATCACAAGCCCCTTCACCACCGGTATAAACCATCGGTCCAAACGGGGTGTTCGCTTTGACAAGGGGACGACGGTCCGGCACAGTGCGCGCCCTCTGATAAAACCCTTTTCTCCATCCGCTGGTGGCGCTCATACAGACTACCGGCCGGACTCATCCGTTTGGCGGTGATGCCTCACCGCGCTGCTTTTGAGGTAACGACAATGAATGCAGTAATTGCCGCGGTCGGCATCATGCTGATACTCAGCCTGTCCCGCGTGCATGTGGTGATCGCGCTGATCGTGGGGGCGCTGGTCGGTGGCTTGACCGGTGGCCTGGGCATCGACGCGACCCTTAAAGCTTTCAACAGCGGCCTCGGCGGCGGAGCGACTGTCGCGTTGTCCTACGCCTTGCTCGGCGCGTTCGCGGTGGCCATCGCCAAGTCCGGCCTGGCCCATGCGCTGGCCGACAGGGCCCTGGCCCTGGTCGATCGCCAGCACGCCAACGGTGGCGGAAATGTCAAATGGCTGCTGATCGGCTTGCTGTGGGTGGTGGCCATCGCCTCCCAGAACATTTTGCCGATTCATATCGCCTTTATCCCGTTGCTGGTGCCGCCACTGCTCTATGTGCTGACCAAACTGCAACTGGACCGTCGTTTGATTGCCTGCGTTATCACCTTTGGCCTGATCACGCCGTACATGTTCCTGCCCGTGGGCTTCGGCAACATTTTCCTCAATGAGATCCTGCTGGCCAATGTTGCCCGTAGCGGCGTGGACATCAGCGGCATCAACGTCACCCATGCCATGGGCATTCCAGCATTGGGCATGGTGTTTGGCCTCGCAGTAGCCTTCATCAGCTACCGCAAGAAGCGCGTTTACAACCTGGAAAAGATCGAACAGGTCGAACAGGTCGCGGTGCAATACAACCCGTTGAGCTTGATAGTCGCCGGCCTGGCCATTGCTGCTGCGTTCATTATTCAGTTGCTGCTCGATTCGATGATTATCGGGGCGCTGGCAGGCTTTCTGATTTTCTCGGCGTCGGGCATCGTCAAATGGCGCGACACCGATGACCTGTTCACTGAAGGCATGAAGATGATGGCGATGATCGGCTTCATCATGATCGCCGCGTCCGGTTTTGGCGAAGTGATCAAAGCCACCGGGCAAGTGCAGACGCTGGTCGAAGCCTCGGCCTCATGGATCGGCCACAGCAAAGCCATTGGCGCGTTGTTGATGTTGCTGGTGGGCCTGTTAGTGACCATGGGCATTGGCTCGTCATTTTCCACCGTACCGATTCTGACGGTGATTTTCGTACCGTTGTGCATGCAACTGGGCTTCAGCCCGCTCGCGATTGTCAGCATCATCGGTACCGCCGGCGCATTGGGCGATGCCGGGTCTCCCGCGTCGGACTCGACCCTGGGCCCGACCTCCGGTCTGAATATCGACGGCCAGCATCACCACATCTGGGACACCGTGGTCCCGACCTTCCTGCACTACAACCTGCCGCTGCTGGTGTTTGGCTGGGTAGCGGCGATGGTTCTCTGATTTCGCTCCCGTAGGAGCCAGGCTTGCCGGCGAAGGCGATTTCGAGGACGCCTTCGCCGGCAAGCCTGGCTCCTACAGTTTTACGTTGGCCTGCCGTTATAGCCTTGACCACGCCAACAAAAATCAAAAGAGTGAACCTCATGCGCATGAGTCTGAAGGCTAAAGTCCTGTCCCTTGCCGTCCTCCCGGTGCTGCTCTTTGCGCTGGTCATCAGCCTGACCACGTTGTTCATTCTGCAGGAGCAGGCCCGCAAGGAAGTCGAGCAAACCCGTCAGCGCCTGCTCAGCGATGCCAAGGCAACTCTGCAAAGTTACGTTGCCGTGGCCATGACCACGATCAAACCGCTCTACGACGCGGCCGCCCCCGGCGATGACGCCGCGCGTGCGCAAGCGATCAAGTTGCTGTCGAGCATCAGCTACGGCAAGGACGGCTACTTCTTCGGCTATGACTCCAATACCGTGCGCCTGTTCAAGGCCAGCAGCCCCGAAGGCGTGGGCCAGAGCTTCAAAGACAATCGCGACCCGAACGGCGTCTACGTCAACCGCGACCTGGTGAAAGTCGCCAAGGACGGTACCCACTACCTGCAATACAGCTCGACGCTGCCCGGCAACACCCAAATGCTGGTGCCCAAGCTCGGCTACACCGAATACCTGCCGAAGTGGGACATGGCGGTCGGCACCTCGGTCAACCTCGACGGCATCGAAGCGCAAGTGGCGGTGGTTGAGGCCAAGGTCCAGGAACGCATGCAAGGCGTGGTGCTGAGCATTGTCGGGATTGCCGTGGTGGTGCTGCTACTGATCGCGGCTGCCGGGATGCTGTTGGCCAACACCATTCTGCGTCCGCTGAACCTGATGAAAGCCAACCTCGACGACATCGCGGCGGGCGAGGGCGACCTGACCCGGCGTCTGGCCATCACCAGCCAGGATGAACTCGGCCAGCTGGCCGGCTCGTTCAACCGTTTCGTCGACAAGATTCATGGCCTGGTACGGCAGATCACCGAAATGACCTCGCAACTGACCGGGCTGGTGAATCAGGTCTCCGATCAGGCCCAGCGCTCGGATCAAGCCATGGAGCGTCAGCGTCACGAAACCGATCAGGTGGCCACCGCAATCAACCAAATGTCAGCGGCGGCTCAGGAAGTGGCCAAAAGTGCGCAAAACGCGGCAGTTGCTGCCCAGCAGACCGACGAAGAGGGTCAGGCCGCCAAACGCGTGGTGGCCGGCAGCATCGTGAAGATTCATGCGTTGGTGAATGACATTCGCAGCAGCGGCGTGTCGCTCGACAGCCTGCAGAAAGACGTGTCGTCAATTGTCAGCGTGCTCGGGGTGATCCGTTCGATTGCAGAGCAGACCAATCTGTTGGCGCTCAACGCTGCGATTGAAGCGGCCCGCGCCGGTGAGGCCGGGCGTGGTTTTGCGGTGGTCGCCGACGAAGTGCGTGCATTGGCCAGCCGCACGCAAATCAGCACCCAGGAAATTCAGAGCATGATCGACCGCTTGCAGGCCGGCACCCAATCGGCGGTCGAAGCCATGCGCCGCTCCAGCGAGGCCGGCGACGGCACGTCGGCCCAGGCCAACGAGGCGGGGGCGTCTCTGGACGCCATGGCCCAATTGATCGGCACCATCAACTCGATGAACGCCCAGATCGCCAGCGCCGCCGAAGAGCAAACCGCCGTGGCCGAAGAGATCAACCGCAGCGTGCATCAAATCGCCGTGGCCGTAGACAGCGTCGCCGATGAAACCCAGCTCGGCGCCCAGACCTCGCGTAGCCTGGCCGATCTGGGGCAGCGCCTGGGGCAACTGGTCGGGCAATTCCGTATCTGATTGATGTTGCTTTTGTGGCGAGGAGGCTTGCCCCCAATGCCGGTAAGTCAGGACGTAGAACCTGTAGGAGCTAGGCTTACCCGCGAAGAATGCGCCGCGGTTTTTCAGGTATTACGTGTCATCGCTCTTCGCGGGCAAGCCTCGCTCCTACAGGTGCTGTGCTTCCCCTCACCATAGGGCAATCGCGACTACCCTCATAAGTAAGCAAGCACCGTCCAAGGGTTAGTTTGAACCCGTTTGGGGAGCGGACGGTCACCTGCTTCAGGTGTCGCGCATTCGCGGCACCCGGACGACCCTAACCACGGAGTCAGACTTATGAATGACGGTACCTGCGACTGCCCGAAATGCAACTGTAAACTCGGTGAACACCCTATCGTGCGTCACGGCAAGCACTATTGCTGTGAAGCCTGCGCCAAGCACCATGAAAACGGCGAAGCCTGCGCCAACAAAGACTGCAAGTGTGCTCAACCCTGACCGCTCAGGCAAAAAAGTGGAGCCGTCCAGGCTCCACTTCACTTCAAATCTTTCCCCTCCTGTTTGACGCTCAACTGGCGGGTCGCCAAGTTACATTCTCGATGCCGAATTTTTCCGCCAGCGGCTTGCTGGTCTTCTGCACCCGTTCACGGCCAAAGCGCGGGATCCGGCCTACTCCGGCATCGCAACTTGCCCAGTGCCAAGCCTCTGCATTGTCCATCTTGTCGAGGCGGATGATGAAAGACTTGGGCTTGCCATGAAGGGTGTATTCAATGACGAAAAGTTTTGCGTTGTTCATAAAACCTGTATTCCTCCCTGTAGTTATAGAGGGATCGCGAGGCGCGGCGAAAATTCAGTCGAATTGTCGGACGGCGACAGTGACTGGCGACAGCCGGACGCCCCGTGATCCTGGTTGAACCAGTCCGACAGGCAGGCACCTTTTTTCTGCAGGTTCGCCACAATGGATCGCTTATTCCTGCGGGTTGTGAAGACCCCGCAGGAATGGGGTTGCTGTAGAATCCTCGGCATTGACTTTACAAGGTGCATCCCCGATGAGCGAGCCGATTCGTCTGACCCAATATAGCCACGGCGCAGGCTGTGGCTGCAAGATTTCACCCCAGGTACTGGAGGTGATTCTGGCCGGCAGCGGCGCGCAAAACCTGGACCCGAAACTCTGGGTCGGCAACGCTTCTTGCGATGATGCGGCGGTGTATGCCATCGACGAAGAACGCGGCGTAGTGTCGACCACCGACTTTTTCATGCCGATCGTCGACGATCCATTCGATTTCGGCCGTATCGCCGCGACCAACGCCATCAGCGATATCTACGCCATGGGCGGCGATCCGTTGATGGCAATTGCGATTCTCGGCTGGCCGGTCAATGTGCTGGCGCCGGAGATTGCCCGGGAAGTGATTCGCGGCGGGCGTTCGGTCTGCGATGAGGCGGGGATCCCACTGGCGGGCGGCCATTCGATCGATGCGCCAGAGCCGATCTTCGGCCTGGCCGTGACCGGGCTGGTGGAAAAACGCCACATGAAGCGCAACGACACCGCCACCGCCGGTTGCTTGCTGTACCTCACCAAACCCTTGGGCATCGGCATCCTCACCACCGCCGAGAAGAAAGGCAAGTTGCGCACGGCCGACATCGGCCTGGCCCGGGACTGGATGTGTACCCTGAACAAACCCGGCAGCCGTTTCGGCAAACTCGACGGCGTGACCGCGATGACTGACGTCACCGGTTTCGGCCTGCTTGGGCACTTGGTCGAGATGGCCGACGGCAGCAACGTGACTGCACGCATCGAATATGACCGGGTGCCGCGCCTGCCAGGTGTCGAGTATTACCTCGATCAGGGCTGCGTGCCGGGCGGCACGCTGCGCAATTTCGACAGCTATGCCAGCAAACTGGGGCGGCTTCAGGAACTGCACAAACGGGTGCTTTGCGATCCGCAGACCAGCGGTGGCCTGCTGATTGCGGTCACGCCTGAGGGCAATGAACAGTTTCTGGTGGTGGCAGCCGAACTCGGCCTGGCCCTTGAGCCGATCGGCGAACTGATCGAGCGACAGACTAATGCGGTCGAGGTGTTTTGATGTCCATCGACTTCACCGATTACCGCGACATCTTTCTAAACGACCGGCCAATGATGGATACCCGCGCGCCGATCGAATTCTGCAAGGGCTCATTCCCTGGCGTGGTCAACCTGCCGCTGATGAATGACCTGGAAAGGCAACGGATCGGCACTTGCTACAAGCAGCAAGGTCAGCAAGCCGCCATCATCCTGGGGCATCAATTGGTGGCCGGCGAAATCAAGGCCGAGCGCATCCAGGCCTGGGCCGATTTTGCCCGGGCGCATCCGGATGGTTATTTGTATTGTTTTCGCGGCGGTTTGCGTTCGCAGATCGTTCAGCAATGGCTCAAGGACGAAGCGGGCATCGACTATCCGCGGGTCGGTGGCGGCTACAAGGCCATGCGCACCTTCTTGCTCGATACGCTCGATCAGGCTATTGCCCAGTGTGATTTCGTTTTGCTGGGCGGCATGACCGGCACCGGCAAGACCGAGGTACTCACGCAATTGAGCAACGGGCTGGATCTCGAAGGCCACGCCCATCATCGCGGCTCCAGCTTCGGCAAACGCGCCACCGGGCAACCTTCCAACATCGATTTTGAGAACCGCCTGGCGGTGGATGTGCTGAAGAAGCGTGCCCGTGGTATCGAACAGTTCGTGCTGGAAGACGAGAGCCGCATGGTCGGCAGCTGCGCCTTGCCGTTGCCGTTGTATCAGGGCATGCAGCAATTTCCGATGGTTTGGCTGGAAGACAGCCTGGAAGGGCGGGTCGAGCGAATCCTGCGTGATTACGTGGTGGACTTGTGCGCCGAATTCATCCAGGTGCATGGCGATGAAGGCTTCGCAATGTTTTCCGAGCGTTTGCTGGCAAGTCTGAACAATGTCCAGAAACGATTGGGCGGCGAACGTCATCAGCGGATGTTGGCCTTGATGGAAGACGCGCTGGCAGAACAGGCGAACAGCGGTGCGGTGGATTTGCACCGAGGCTGGATCGAAGGGTTACTGCGCGAATATTACGACCCGATGTATGCGTTTCAGCGGGAGAAGAAGGCTTCGCGGATCGAGTTTGTCGGGGAGCGGGGGGCGGTGCTTGAATATCTGCGGGAGCGGGGGTAATGACCTAGGGTGATGTTGTTTTCGCCGGCCCCATCGCGAGCAGGCTCGCTCCCACACTGGATTTCAGTAGTACGCAGAATCTGTGGTCACTGAAGATCAAATTGGGAGCGAGCCTGCTCGCGATGAGGCCCTGACAAGCGCCCGACCGCTTACGTCGGACAAGTCTTCTGACCGTTATCCAGGCCTTGCTTGTAGCTGTTGCTCTGCAGGCTGGCCTTGCCGTTGTGCCAGGTCAGCGTGAGCACGTACAGCGAGTCGTAGTCGCTGGATGCCCAGTCCTCGGTGATGTTCTGTTTCTTGCCGACGGCTTCCCCGGCGACCTTGTTGATCAGCTCGGGCAGGTAGCCGTGGGACCAGGCCGTATAAATGACCGAGTTGTGATACTTGTCGTCCAGCAGTTCATCCGCCAGGTCGCTGGTGTCATTGGCCGAGAAGTTGATGTTCACCGGCAAGCCGAGCTTGATCGCGCTGGGGCTGATGGTCATCAGGGGGCGGATATAACTGTAGGAATTATCCAGTTCGCCTTCCTCGACATTGCGTGTCGGGTTGGCGGCAAACACGTAGTCGGCCTTGCCGAATTTTTCCGGCAACAAGGTGGCCAGGTCGATGGCGCGGTTCAGCCCCTGACAATTAAGCTGACCCAGTCCGCCAGCGGGTTTTTCCGCATGTCGCAGGAAGACCAGCGTCTGGGTGCCGTCCGCCGGTTGGGCGCGGCTTTCACTGGACTCAAGCGACAAAAACAACGCGCTGACCGCCAGCAGGGAGGGCAGGAAGATATAGGCGCGATGTTTGAAGCGTTGGGCGAATTTCAATGGATTCATCATCGAATAGGTCATCTTCAGCGTATTCGGTTAAGGCTGACAAACCTTGGCACCGCGAGCTCCCAGCATCGGGTGTTTTCCATGTCATTGACCCGGTCCGTTTCCTACAGGGCAATGCTCAGAGTCCTCTGGAGCCCTTTGGTTCGATCCGGGTAAGGCGCCTGGCACTTTAACGGCATCCTTGAACGGATTGGGGAAAGGTTATCGACTGGATGTTGCGGATTTATGGACAGGGCACATACCTTATCCACCTTATGACCTTCACTCCGTCTTTGCGTGGATGCCCCTTATGACCGATTTGTCTGCATTCCCCATTACTCGAAAATGGCCGGCCCAATACCCCGAATGGCTCCAGCTCTATTCCTTGCCAACGCCCAATGGCGTCAAGGTTTCGATCATGCTCGAGGAAATCGGGCTGCCCTACGAGCCCCATCGTGTGAGCTTCGACACCAACGATCAGCTGTCTCCTGAATTTCTCTCGCTGAACCCCAATAACAAGATCCCGGCGATCCTCGACCCCCATGGGCCGGGGGACCAACCGCTGGCCTTGTTCGAATCCGGGGCGATTCTGATTTACCTCGCCGACAAGAGCGGGCAACTGCTGGCGCAGGAATCGGCGGCACGTTACGAGACCATTCAGTGGCTGATGTTTCAGATGGGCGGTATCGGGCCAATGTTCGGCCAACTCGGTTTTTTCAACAAATTCGCCGGCAAAGACTACGAAGACAAGCGTCCTCGTGATCGCTATGTCGAGGAAAGCAAGCGCTTGCTTCAAGTCCTTGAAGGCCGTTTGCAGGGGCGGGACTGGATCATGGGCGAACGCTACACCATTGCCGACATCGCGACTTTTCCTTGGGTGCGCAACCTGATCGGCTTCTATGAAGCCGGCGAGCTGGTCGGTATCCAGAATTTCCCCAACATCATCCGCGTGCTGGAACGTTTCCTGGCGAGGCCGGCGGTGATTCGCGGGCTGGAAATCCCCAGGCAGCCGCTTTGAATCCCATCATCAGGCAATGAACTCATCGCGCCGAATTTGTGGGAGCGAGCTTCAGTGGTCTCGGGGTCAGCCGAAAAACGGCCGAATTTCTCGCTCCCGGAAATACCGCTCGATCACCTTCGGATCGGCGCTGTAGTCGGCAATCGCCACATACGTATCCGGCCGCAGCAGGTAAAACCCGTTGCGCGCCAGGCCCGCCGCTTCAAACGCCGGTCGCCAGTCGAACACCTGCAACGGCAGGTGATGCTCGGTGCACCAGGCGATCATCTCGTCGCTGGTATCGCCATACACATGCACCTGCCAGGTCGAGTCCTTCAGCGGTTCGAAATTGTCCCCTTCACCGTCGTGGGCCCAGGGCAGGCGATCACCGCCGTGAACATGGCCCGCAACGCCCTCGCTCAACGGCATGCCGCGATAGTTGAGAGTGGTCTGCGACACCGTGCGAAACAGGAACTCCCGAGCGGCTTCCAACGAGGTCATTTTCGGGATCAAAAAAGGTGCCACACGGGTGCGCAAGACGTCGGCAATTCGCCCTTCGGCGGTGACGAAACTGAAGACCCGGTCGGTAGTCGCCACCAATCGCCGGGCAAAGGCAATGCGCTCGGTTTCATAACTGTCGAGCAGTTTGGCCGAGGCGCCACCGGTTAACACCGCCGCGAGTTTCCAGGCCAGATTGATTGCATCGCCAATTCCGGTGTTCATGCCTTGGCCACCCGCGGGGCTGTGGACATGGGCGGCGTCACCCAGCAGAAACGCGCGCCCGGTGCGAAAATGATCCGCAACCCGGTGATGCACGCGGTAGGTCGAGAACCAGTTCACCTTATCGATCTGCACCTTCAGATGCTCGATGGCCCGGTGGCTGATGTCTTCAAACTGAAGGGTTTCGGCACGGTCGGCGCGCTCGTCGCGAACCGTGCCGATCAGTCGGGCCCGACCTTCGCCGGCCAAGGGGAATACGGCGAGGAAGTCGGCTTCATCAAGGTCCACATGCAGTTCACCGTTGAACGTGGGGCCGCGAGCCTGAACGTCCGCCACGTAAAAAATCTGCTGGTAAGTGCCGCCTGGAAAACCGGTGTCCAGCGTTTTGCGCACAATCGACCGGGCGCCATCGCAGCCTGCGAGGTAACAGGCCTGGCAAGTTTCCTCCTGACCATCGGGCAAACGCAGCCGGGCGGTGACGCCATCGCCGGTTTGCTCGAAGCTGTGCAGTTCGGTGTTGCGCTCAACTGTAATACCGAAGCCGGCCTCCAGGCGGTCGATCAGCAGGCGTTCGTGTTCGTCTTGCGGATACATTTCCAGAAACGCGTAGGGCGTCAGACCTTCGCCGATGCTGCTCAGCGGCAGGCGCGCGACCGGTTCGCCCTTGACCCAGAAATTAGCCGCGGCCACTTTATGGCCGTTTTGCACAACGGTGTCGCTGAGGTCGAGCTGGCGATACAGTTCAAGCGTTCGCGCCTGTACCGCCAGCGCACGTGAAGTGGTGCCGGGTTCCGAGGTCTTGTCGATAATGCGCACCGCAATCCCCAGTTTGCTCAGCCACAGCGCCAGTACCAGCCCGGTCGGGCCGGCACCGATGATCAGCACGTCGCTACGGTTCATGAGCCTGTCCTCCTCGGTGTGTGGAGCAAGTATGGTTCAGCCCGGATACACCCACCGCCCGCCTGCCCAACGGAACCAACCAGATTTTGTAGCAGCTGCCGAGCTTGCGAGGCTGCATTCGGCTGCGCAGCAGTCGTGAGTCCGATTAACGCGGTCAGCCTGACGTACCGCAATCTCTGGTTTTACGACTGCTGCGCAGCCGAACGCAGCCTCGCAAGCTCGGCAGCTGCTACAGCGCTGCAGGGGAACAGTCAGCAGCTGTCACAGTCATAGCCTGCGCCATGCCATTGATCGTATGGTTAACCCGGCTCAACGGATTTTGATGGAGCAACATGCAAGTCAATCGATTGATCATGAGCATCACGGCATTGTTGGTCCTGGCCGGTTGCGGTACCCAACGCACGATGGAACCGCCGCCGCGCAAGCCCGCCGAGGTCAAGGCCGAGATCATGCGTCTGCTACCGGCCAAGACCCCCGACCGCCAAGGCTGGGCCACGGACATCTACGCGGCGTTTGCCGCGCAAAATATTCCGCCGACCACGCAAAACCTGTGTTCGGTACTCGCGGTCACTGAGCAGGAGTCGACGTTTCAGGCTGATCCGCCAGTGCCAGGCCTGGGCAAGATCGCCCGGGACGAAATCGACCGTCGCGCCGCCAAGGCTCACATCCCAGGTCTGCTGGTGAGCGGTGCCTTACAGGTCAGTTCACCCAATGGCAAAAGTTACAGCGACCGGCTGAATGCCGCGCGCAGCGAAAGAGAACTCAGCGCGATTTTCGATGATTTCATTGGCATGGTGCCCATGGGGCGGACGCTGTTCGATGGTTTCAACCCGGTGCATACCGGTGGGCCCATGCAGGTCAGCATCGACTTCGCCGAACAGCAGGCGCGTCATTATCCCTACCCGGTAAACGGCTCGATTCGCCGCGAAGTGTTCACCCGTCGTGGTGGCCTGTATTTCGGTATTGCCCATTTGCTCGGCTACCCGGTGAGCTACAAGCAGCCGCTGTATCGCTTCGCCGATTTCAATGCCGGTTGGTACGCCAGTCGCAATGCGGCGTTTCAGAACGCAGTAAGTCGTGCAACCGGCATCCCGCTGGCGCTGGATGGCGATCTGGTGCGCTACGGTTCGATCATGCCTGGCGCTACGGAATTGGCGGTGCGCACCCTCGGCAAGCAGTTGGACATGCGCAACCTGACCATCAGGGATCAATTGGAGGAGGGCAAAGGCCTTGAATTCGAGGACACCAAGCTGTATCGGCGGGTGTTCGCCCTGGCCGAACAGGCTGAAGGCCGGCCATTACCCCGTGCGGTATTGCCGGGAATCGTACTGCAAAGCCCGAAAATCACCCGCAAACTCACCACGGCGTGGTTCGCCAAGCGGGTCGATGAGCGTTACCAGCGTTGCATGAAGCGTGCGGGGAAGTAACTGGAGCAAAAATGACTAAAAAAACCGGCTGATGAAGGCTAATGTCAGTCAAGCCATTTCAGCCGTGATGCAGTCTTTGTAGCCGCTGGCGAAGCCTGCGTTGGGCGGCGTAGCCGTCGTAACACCGCAGAGTGTGGGATGTGAGGCAGATTGCATTAGCCATTATCACGACTGCTGCGCAGCCGAACGCAGCCTCGCGGGCTCGGCAGCTGCTACAAAGAGAGAGTCGCAGAGGAGGTTTCGTCATGTATCAGCTTTACGGACATCAGAACTCGGGTGCGGCTGCCATCGAAGCTGCGCTGGAACTGTGCGAGGTGCCTTATCGCTTTATCGATGTCTCATCGTCTCCGGAGGCGGTTCAGGCATTGGAGAAGCTCAACCCGCTCAAGCAGATTCCGACCCTGCAATTGCCCGATGGCGGGGTTCTGACCGAGAGCGCGGCCATCCTGATTCACCTGGGCCTGACGTTCCCGGAGTCGAACCTGTTGCCGGAAAACCCGCTCAAACGTGATCAGGTTATTCGGGGCCTGGTGTACATCGTCACTAATTGCTATGCCGCCATCGGCATTATCGACTACCCCGAGCGTTGGCTGGCCGAGGCGGACGAATCATCCAGGGAAAACCTTAGGGCCGGTGCCCGCCGGCGCCTGCACTGGAGTTGGCAGGTGTTTGCCGATCAGTTCGCCGGCAAGTTGTACCTGGGCGACGGAGCACCGAGTGCGCTGGATATTCTGGCGGCGGTGGTGACGCGCTGGGCGGGGACGCGGGAGCATTTGCGCGTTGCGCGACCGGGGTTTTCCGCCTGGCTCGAACGCTTCGACCGGCACCCTGCCTTGGCGCCGGTTTTCGCGCGGCATTGGCCGTAAGAACACCAACAAACTATTGTGGGAGCAAGCTTTTGTGTTGAGTGAGCTTTGTGGCGAGGGGGCTCGCCCCCGTTCGGCTGCAAAGCAGTCGCAAGGCTTTCGGGGGCGCTTCGCGACCCAACGGGGGCAAGCCCCCTCGCCACAGAAGCCCGCTCCCACAGGGGGATTTTCGGTGTGCTGGAATCACTCGCCGCGAATGTACTGCTCCAGCTGGCGAATCAGTTCAGCCTGTTCGGCGATGGCTTCCTTGACCAGGTCGCCGATGGACAGCAAGCCGATCAACTCGCCGTTTTCCACCACCGGCAAGTGCCGCAGGCGCTTTTCGGACATGATGCCCATGCAGGTTTCGACGGTTTGATGGGTGTCCACGGTGATGACCGGCTTCACCATGATGTCACTGACCGGCGTGCCGACGGAGGAGCGCCCCTTGAGTACCAGTTTGCGCGCATAGTCCCGCTCGCTGATGATGCCGACGACCTTTCCCTCTTTCAGCACCGGTAACGCGCCGACGTTTTTTGCGGCCATCACCATCAGCGCTTCCAGCACCATTTGATGAGGCGCAATGGTGTGGACTTCCTGATTCTGTTGGGCCTTTAACTTGAGCAGTTGGGCGACGGTTTTCATGGCGGTTTCTCGGGTGTTGTCGTTGTTCTTGAAGAATCGTAGAGACAGGCTCTCAGAGCAAGGCAGAAAGCGGCAGATATCGCGCAAAAAGCGTCATTCAGTGATTTTTCTTTGTAAAAACTCGACGAAAATCCAGTAGGCGCGAGCGGTTTTACCGGCGTTAGGGCAAGCCTCCTCACCACACCGCCGATCACGCGTAGAATTACCCCTTGAATCGATTCGTTGAGGTTGCAGTGGTGGATTTACAGCAGGGCTTCGTCCTGACCCGGCATTGGCGCGATACTCCGGCCGGCACGGAAGTCGACTTCTGGCTGGCGACTGATGCCGGTCCCCGGCGTATCCGCCTGCCGCATCAACCGTCGGTAGCGTTCATTCCGCTAGCCCAACGTGAGCAAGCCGAAGCGCTGCTGCACGACGAGAAAAACGTCGAGTTCAAGCCCCTGGCGCTTCTGGACTTCGAGCATCGCCCGGTGCTCGGCCTGTATTGCCGGCAGCACGGTCAATTAATGCGCCTGGAAACTGCGCTGCGCAGATCAGACATCGATGTATTCGAAGCCGATATCCGCCCGCCGGAGCGCTACATGATGGAGCGTTTCATCACCGCGCCCGTTCTGTTCGGCGGCACGCCCGGCGCCGAAGGCCTGCTGCTCGACGCGCAAATGAAACCCGACCCCGGCTATCGGCCGAAGCTCAGACTGGTTTCGCTGGACATCGAAACCACCGCTCAGGGCGAGTTGTATTCCATAGCCCTGGAAGGCTGCGGCGAGCGGCAGGTGTACATGCTCGGGCCGCCCAATGGCGACGACAGTGAGGTGGATTTCCAGCTCGAATACTGCGATTCGCGAACCCTGCTGCTGAAAAAACTCAATGAATGGTTCGCCCGGCACGATCCCGACGCCATCATCGGCTGGAACGTCGTGCAGTTCGATTTGCGCGTACTGCACGAACATGCCCGGCGCCTGGCGGTGCCGCTGAAGCTGGGGCGTGGCGGTGAAGAAATGCAGTGGCGCGAACACGGCAACGGCAACCATTACTTCGCTTCGGCTGCCGGCCGGTTGATCATCGATGGCATCGAATCGCTGCGTTCGGCGACCTGGAGTTTCCCCTCGTTCAGCCTGGAAAACGTCGCGCAAACCCTGTTGGGCGAAGGCAAGTCGATCGACAATCCATACCAGCGCATGGACGAAATCAATCGCATGTTCGCCGAGGACAAACCGGCCCTGGCGAAGTACAACCTCAAGGACTGCGAACTGGTGACGCGGATCTTCGCCAAGACCGAACTGCTGACTTTCCTGCTCGAGCGTGCCAGCGTCACCGGTTTGCCGGCGGACCGCAGCGGTGGCTCGGTGGCGGCATTCACTCACCTGTATATGCCGTTGATGCACCGTCAGGGCTTCGTCGCGCCGAACCTGGGCGGCAAACCTCCAGAGGCCAGCCCCGGCGGTTTTGTCATGGACTCGCAGCCCGGGCTGTACGAATCGGTGCTGGTACTCGACTACAAAAGCCTTTATCCGTCGATCATCCGCACTTTTCTGATCGACCCGGTGGGCTTGATCGAAGGGCTCAAGCATCCCGAGGACAGCGAGTCGGTGCCGGGCTTTCGCGGTGCACGTTTTTCAAGAACCCGCCATTGCCTGCCGGCCATCGTCGCCCGGGTCGCCGAAGGTCGCGAAACCGCCAAGCGCGAACACAACGCGCCTTTGTCCCAAGCCCTGAAGATCATCATGAACGCCTTCTACGGCGTCCTCGGTTCCAGCGGTTGCCGCTTCTTCGATACGCGACTGGCCTCGTCGATCACCTTGCGCGGGCATGAAATCATGCTGCGCACCCGTCAGTTGATCGAAGCCCAAGGCCACGCGGTGATCTACGGCGACACCGACTCCACCTTCGTCTGGTTGCGCCGCGCCCACGGTCAGACAGAAGCCGCGCAGATCGGTCATGCGCTGGTGGACCACGTCAATCAGTGGTGGCGCGAGCATGTGAAACAGGAGTACGGGCTGGAAAGTGCCCTGGAACTGCAGTTCGAAACCCATTACAAGCGCTTTCTGATGCCGACCATTCGCGGTGCCGAGGAGGGCAGCAAGAAGCGCTATGCCGGATTGGTCACCCGCGCCGACGGCACTGATGAAATGGTCTACAAGGGCCTGGAAACCGTGCGCACCGACTGGTCGCCGCTGGCCCGGCAATTCCAGCAGGAGTTGTACCTGCGCATCTTCAATCGCAAGCCCTATCAGGATTACGTACGTGACTATGTGCGCAAGACGTTGGCCGGCGAGTTCGACGAGCGCTTGATCTACCGTAAACGCCTGCGTCGTACCCTCGACGATTATCAGCGCAACGTGCCGCCCCATGTGCGCGCAGCGCGGATCGCCGATGACTACAACGACCAGCAGGGACGCCCGCGGCAATATCAGAACGGCGGCTGGATCAGTTATGTCATCACCGTCGCCGGCCCCGAGCCGCTGGAAATCCGCAGCGCGCCCATCGACTACGACCATTACGTCACCCGGCAGTTGCAACCGGTGGCGGATGCGATCCTGCCGTTCGTGGATGACGATTTCTCAACGCTGATTGGGGGGCAACTGGGCCTTTTTTGAGTCCAGCAGCGATAACGTCCAGTCGTCCGGTATGCCGTGAAAATACTGATCCAGCGCCTGATGGAACAGACTACCTTTTGGCGAAACCTGGGCGAACAGTGTCATCGATGAGTGAAATTTGAGGTTATCGGGATGGCCGAAAATCTTGGTGATCGAGCTGTGAGGAATGTCCAGAACCAGCTGCGTGCACAGGCGCAAGCGTGGTCCCAGTAACGGATGCTTGAGGTAGGCGGCGGCTTCTTCACTGGAGCGAATGGCGAAGTAGCGGGACATCTCGCTGTCGCCCAACCCGGAAAACTGCGGGAAGATAAACCACATCCAGTGTCGGCGCTTCTGGCCGGCGCGCAACTCTTCCTGCACCCACTCGAACACAGGGTCCTGCGCCTGAACGAAGCGTGGCAAATTGAAAGAGTCGAGTTGATCGGTACTTCTCATGCCGATGCCCTCTGACAGCACCGCGATGGCTCAGACCATGGCCAACCGCTGCTTACATTGTGGCGCATGAAATGCCTGGTCCAGCGCCTCCAGATCCCCGATGTCAAGCTGCAACTGCGCCGCTTGTGCATTGAGCTGCACATGCTCGGGGCGGACCGCTTTGGGGATGGCGATCACGCCGTTCTGACGCAGAATCCATGCCAGCGCCACCTGCGCCGGTGTCGCCTCGTGACGGGCGGCAATCTGCTTGAGCGTCGAGTTGGCCAGCATGTGCCCACCCTGGCCGATCGGACAATAGGCCATCACCGGCATCCCGTGATGCTGGCTCCAAGGGAGCAGGTCGAACTCGATGCCGCGTTCTTCCAGGTTATACAGCACCTGATTGGTGGCGCAGGTGAGCGAGGCCAGTTCTTCCAGGTCATCCAGGTCGAAATTGGACACACCCCAACGGCCGATCTTGCCCTCTTCGCGCAGGCGCTCGAAGGCTTCGACGGTTTCCGCCAAGGGATAGTCGCCTCGCCAATGCAACAGGTAGAGATCGATGTAATCGGTATTCAATCGCCGCAGGCTGCGCTCGCAGGCCTGGGGGATGCCTCTGCGGCTGGCGTTGAAGGGATAGACTTTGCTGACCAGAAACACCTGATCGCGAAGGCCGGCGATGGCTTCACCCACCACCTCTTCAGCGCCTCCTTCTGCGTACATTTCAGCGGTGTCGATCAGGGTCATGCCCAATTCGATGCCCAAACGCAGCGCTGCAACTTCCTTTGTGTGTCGGGAGCGTTCCTCGCCCATGCGCCAGGTTCCTTGGCCGATGACCGGCACTTGGCTGCCGGCCAGCTCAAGAGTACGCATGCATCCTCCTTTCTAACGTCCGATCGATACTTCAGTTGGCAGCAAAATGGCCCGGTGGTTCCGTGGTGGTCATCGAAAGATCGCAGCCTGCGCAGGTGCTGTCGAAGGCTGCGATCTTTGATCTTTTGATCTACAGGGTAGAAAACTTGTACACCGTAGTCTGGTTATAGCTCTGGCCCGGATCCAGCCGTGTGGACGGGAAGTTCGGCTGATTCGGCGAATCCGGATAATGCTGAGTCTCCAGAGTAAACGCCCCCCAATGCGGATAAACCTTGCCAGCCTTGCCCTTGACCGTGCCATCGAGGAAATTGCTGGTATAGAACTGCACACCCGGTTCAGTCGTGTAGAGCTGCAACCGGCGTCCGGATTGCGGGTCGCTGACATCGGCAGCGAGTTTGCCCAGATCACCCTTGGCGTCCAATACCCAATTGAAATCGAAACCGCCTTGTTTGGGTTCGGCGAATTTCAGTTGCGGGTGATCAGCCTTGATGTGTTGACCGATGGCGGTCGGTTGAGTGAAGTCCATGGGTGTGCCGGCGACCGGGGCCAGTTCACCGGTAGGGATCAGTCTGCCGGTGACCGGCGTGTAGCGGGTTGCATGCAAGGTCGCAAGCTGCTTCAGGACGTCGCCATTGCCGGCGCCGGCCAGGTTGAAGTAACTGTGGTTGGTCAGGTTCAGCACCGTGGGCTTGTCGGTGCTGGCCTTGTACTCGATACGCAGCTCATTGTTTTCGGTGAGGCTGTAGGTGACTTCGGTTTTCAGGTTGCCCGGGAAACCCATTTCACCGCTCGCCGACAAATACGTCAGGGTCACGCCCACCGAATCCTTGCCTTTGCTCGGTTCGGCTTTCCACACCCGTTTATCAAAACCCTGGGCCCCGCCGTGCAGTGAATTGCTGCCGTCGTTGAGTGGCACCTGATAACGCTTGCCGTCCAGATCGAAGGTGCCATTGGCCAGGCGATTGCCGAAGCGGCCGATGGTCGCGCCGAAGTACGCGGTCCCGCTTTGGTAACCCTGTACATCGTCAAAGCCCAGCACCACATCGTCGAGCTTGCCGTTTTTATCCGGCACTTTCAGCGACTGCAGAATCCCGCCGTAGGTAATGACCGTGGCTTGCAGGCCATGGCTGTTGCGCAAGATGTATTGCTCGACGGGCGTGCCATCATCGGTTTTGCCGAAAGCTTTGTGTTCGCTGGACAAGCCGGCGGCGTGAGCGGGGAGGGTGGCGATCATCAGGGACAGTCCGAGGCTGGAGAGCAGGTATCGAGGTTGACGCATGGTTGAACCTTCCTTTTTTGTTGTTTTTGATAAGTAGTCATACTAATAAGTGAGATTTAACGCAATCAAGGAAGGATTTATAGCTTATCTAGGCAGAGTTGCAATTATAAAGTATGACTAATGCGAGGCCGCTTTCACGGTGACCTGTGTTTACGGACCACCGGCACTGCACTTTTCTGGCTTTCGCGGTTCTATCCTTGGCCAGCCCGCGGCGATCCCCACCGCCGGCCCATGCCCAAGTTCAAGAACCCATGGCTCGAGTTTTACCCGGTTTTACCCTGCGCATTCGCCGTTATTGCTGGCTGCTGATTGGCCTGTCGATGCTCTTCGCCAGTGGCTGCAGCCATCAGCCGGGCAACGACATCATTAGCCAGTTTCGCAAAGGCACCCCCCAGGAAGTTCTCCAGACCAGCGTCGATCGCATGGCGACCCTGACCATGCGCAACAACCTCGAAAGCCTCTACCTGCTGATGAACAAGCTCTACCTGCGCAACCCGCAGGAGCTGAAGAAATCCGGCTTCCTCGATGTCGGCACCGCGGAAAAACAAGTGCGCATGGCCATCGAACAGCAGGAGCCGCTGCCCACTCTCGGCGGCAAAAAAGACCTCGCCGCGCTGAGCTATGCCATGAGCCCGGAATTTCTCGGCGACCGGGTCGGTGCCTTTATCTATGCCATCGGCAGCATGCTCGTCACCGCTCACGGCAATCGGCTGGAGTTCTACATGACGGATGCGATCAACCCGACCTTCGTCAGCAATGCCGCGCGCAACATCGAGAAAGCCACCTGGATCTTGAGTCAGCGACAAAACAGGCAAGGCGAGCCCTTGCTGTTTTCCAACGAAATCTCGGAGGAGGGCAGCAACCTGAGCTTTGCCGTGGAGTTCGGCAAAATCGTCGCACGGCTGGACCTGCTGACCCAGATGCTCGATGAACGCTACCGGCGGATCGGCCTCAACTATGCCCAGAGTTTGCTGTTTCTGAATTTTTTGCCGGTGCAGTAAAACGAGTGCTGAACCCAATTCCTGGCATAACGATAGACCGCATCGATATAACTGGTTATAAGAAAAATCGCTATGCTGCGAGCCGGTTATTTTCCTGCGATTTTCTGGGCGTATTAATGGAATTCGGTAATTTCGGGTTGGTCGTTGCAGGTCTGGTGGTCGGCTTTATTGTCGGCATGACCGGCGTCGGAGGCGGTTCGTTGATGACGCCGATTCTGCTGTGGTTCGGCGTCAATCCGGCGACAGCGGTGGGCACTGATTTGCTGTATGCGGCCATTACTAAATCCAGTGGTGTGCTGGTTCATCGCAAGAACAAGAACATCGACTGGGCGATCACCGGTTGGCTGACCCTTGGCAGTGTGCCGGCGGTGGCCCTGACGCTGTGGTTTTTGAGCAGCTTGCAGACTTCGCCCGACGCGATGAACGCCGTTATCAAACAAGCCCTGGGCTTCGTTTTGTTCGCCACGGCGCTGGCCATTTTCTTCAAGAAGCGCTTGCTCGATTTCGCCCACAAACGGGCCGGCGGCCACTACAACCCTAGCGGCCCCCGGTTGAACGCACTGACCGTCATCACCGGTCTGATCCTGGGCGCCATGGTGGCTCTGACTTCCATCGGCGCTGGCGCTCTGGGCACCGTAGCGCTGTTCATTCTGTACCCGATGCTCCCCACCCGCCGTCTGGTCGGCACTGAAATCGCTCACGCGGTGCCCCTGACCCTGGTCGCCGGCCTGGGCCATGCGAGCATGGGCAACATGGATTGGCATATTTTGGGCTACTTGCTGGTCGGTTCGCTGCCGGGGATTTACCTGGGCAGCCATTTGACCGGGCGTATCTCCGACGAACTGCTGCGTCCGTGCCTGGCCACGATGCTGGTGCTGATCGGCTACAAGCTGGCGTTCTGAGCCGCGATCACTGAATTCAGCGGAATCATGCCCTCGCTGACGTAGTCAAAATGATGACGACGTGCAGATGAGGTCATGACGTCCATGAACAGTCCCGTAAGCGATCTTCTGCGACGGTTCAGCCGTCCTCGCGGCGAGCCACCCGCCAATGCGGCCGACGTGCTACGCCGTCATGCCGAGCCGTTGCCGGCACTCGACTCACCGGAATTCGGCAAACTCTTCGACCGTTTTGGCGATGCCAGCGTGGTGCTGATCGGCGAAGCCAGTCATGGTACTCAGGAGTTCTACCAGACCCGGGCGGCGATCACCCGCCGCCTGATCGAGCAGCATGGCTTTGGCATTGTCGCCGTTGAAGCTGACTGGCCCGATGCCGGCCAGATCGACCGATGTGTCCGCGACCTGGGCCGCTCAGCCTGGAAAAAACAGGCCTTCGCCCGGTTCCCCACCTGGATGTGGCGCAACACCGCCGTGCAGACGTTCACCCGCTGGCTGCACCACCATAATCGCGGGCTGACGCCTGAGCAGCGGGTGGAGTTTCGGGGGCTGGATGTTTACAGCATGCGTCACTCCATCGACGAAGTGCTCGACTACCTCGATAAGACCGACCCGCAACTGGCGAAAGAGGCGCGTCATCGCTACAGCTGCCTGACGCCGTGGCATGACGACCCGGCGCTGTACGGTCATTTCGCCGAGCGGGGCAACATGGCCACGTGCGAGGACGCCGTGGTCGAGCAATTGAATGTGTTGCTGGGCGAACGGCTTGACCCGATGGTCGCCGACGACGAGGCGTTTTTCAGCGCCACCCAGAACGCCCGCGTGGTGCGGGCTGCCGAGCAGTATTACCGCGCCATGTACCGCGGCTCCACCGCTTCGTGGAACCTGCGTGACCTGCACATGTTCGACACCTTGCAAACCCTCATGGTGCACCGCGGGGGAGGCGCCAAAGCGGTGGTGTGGGCGCATAACTCGCACATCGGCAACGCCGCCGCGACGCAAATGGGGTGGGAGGGGCAATTCAACATCGGCCAGTTATGCCGCACGGCCTACGGTTCACAAGCGGTACTGATCGGCATGGGCACCGACCATGGCACCGTTGCCGCCGCTGACGACTGGGACGAGCCGATGCAGGTTAAAAAAGTGAACCCGGCATTGGCCGACAGTTGGGAGCAGCTGTTTCTCCAGGCCGGCATCCCCGCAGCGCTGCTCGACTGGCGGACGTCGCCGAGCGAGGAGTTGCTGGACGTACTGGCTGAACCGTTACTTGAGCGCGCCATCGGTGTCATCTATCGACCCAGGACCGAGCGCCAGAGTCATTACTTTCAGGCCGTGCTGGCAGAGCAGTTCGACGCTTTCGTGTGGATCGAAAAAACCCACGCGGTCTCGCCATTACCCGCGCCTGAATTCATGGAGCATGAGGAAGACACCTTTCCGTTCGGTATATGACACGCCAATGACGGGTATCTATTGCTGGGTAAAAATCTCCAGCAGATGCCCGTCCGGGTCATCGAAATACACCCGTCGGCCGCCGCCGTATTCATTGATCTCGTTCGGCCTCTGTTTGCCTGGATCGGCCCACCAGGGCTGCTTGCTCGCTTGCAGGCGAGCGAAGGCCGCATCGAAGTCTTTGTCACCAATCAGGAACGCATAGTGTTGGGAGGCAATCGGCGGGTCGTTGTTGTAGAAATCCAGCGACACACCGTTATCGAATTTGACCACCAGCATCGGCCCGAACGGCTCGGCATCGGGCAGGCCGAGGAGGTCGGTCAGGTAGCGGGCCGACACCTGTTTGTCACGGCACCAGACGATGGTGTGGTTCAGCTGAGCGCTCATGGAAAAATCCTCACGGCGAATCAGAGGGGCGAGTCGTGTTATGAGATTAGCCCAGGCTGTTGCGCAATGACTGCCCTGACCTAAGCTTGGGGCAAGGCGAACACAAATACGTTGCCTCCCCCGGAACGTTCGCCGCGATGCGCAATCATTAGAGCGTGGATATCAAAAGGAGATGCGCATGCTCATCAGGTCTTTGACCCTGGCTTCTTTGCTGGCTTTCGTCGGCCCCTTGTTCGCCGCCGATGACGATTCCCCTCTGGTTAAAGACGTGGGCAGGGCCCGTCCCCTGATTGTCATCGCACCCAGTTCGGTCGACCCCACTTGGGTCAGCCTGAAAAAGTCGCTGGATGAACCCGCCAATCGCAAGAACTTCACCGAGCGAAACATGGTGCTGTACACCGTGATCAACACGATGGGCCAGCGCGACGGCAAAGACCTCGATCCGCAAACAACGATGGCGTTGATTCGCTCGCTCAAGTTGGGTGCCGGGGCGAAAAGCAAAATCATCCTGGTTGGCAAGGACGGCGAAAAGAAACTTGAAAAGGACGCGGTCGAGTTGAAAGAGATTTTCAGCACCATCGACGCGCTGCCAGCCGCCGAAAAGGAAGCGACAGTACCGGTGCCAGCGCCGGTGGCTGACGTTGCACCGGCCAAAGGCACAAAAGGTAAACCGGCGAAGCCCGCCAAACCGCCTGAGCAGCCGAATGATTGAATTTCCGCTGGTAAGTTAAGACATTTTAGCGACGAGAATCCTGTGGGAGCGTGGCTTGCCCCCGTTCGGCTGCATAGCAGTCGTAAATCCGGCATCAGAAGTCTATCTGATACAACACGGTGGCTGGTTTGGGGCCGCTGCGCAGCCCAACGGGGGCAAGCCCCCTCGCCACAGGTGCGCGGTTGCCCAGACTTGATGGATTATTCGACCAACGCATTCAATATCTTGTAAGCGATTTTGACTCGCTCGGCGTTCGGGTAGTTTTTGTTGGCCAGGATCACGATGCCAATGTCCTTCGCCGGGACAAAGGCGACGTAGGCGCCAAAGCCGCCGGTTGAGCCGGTTTTGTTGATCAGCGCATGATCGTGTTGGGGCTGCGGTGGGTTCAGCGGTTGGACTGCATGAGCCTCAAGCGCCATCTGCGACGAGTTGCCCGCCAGCAATGTATCGAGCGTTACCGGGTAGTTGTAGAGTTCCCATCCCAACCCTTGAGTCATCTCGCCGACGCTGTAGTAACCGGTGTGTGTGGTGGCGATGGCTTGCTGCAAAGGCTTTTCCAGCGAAGCCGGATTCATGTTCGCCTCAACATAGCGCAGTAGATCCGAGGCACTGGTTTTCACGCCATACGCTTCAGAATCCAATGCGCCCGGGCCGACCCGCACAGGCTTGTCGTCCTTGTTGTAACCCTGGGCATAAAGCGCCATCTGATCCTGCGGCACCTTGAGGTAGCTGTGCTTCAGGCCGAGTCTGGGCAGCAAGGTGTTTTCCATCAGCTCCTCGAACGGCGCTCCCATGCGGTGAGCTGCCAGATAGCCGAACAACCCAAGGCTGGGGTTTGAATACTGGCGATGAGTGCCGGCGGCGTAGGCCGGTTTCCACTGCTTGAAATAGCCAAACATTTTGTCCTGATGGTCTGCATCGCTGGGGAACTGCAGCGGCAAACCACCGGCGGTGTAGGTGCCCAGTTGCAGCACGCTGATAGTGTCGAACGCGCTGCCACGTAATGTCGGCAGCACCTGGCTGGCTTTGTCCGTAAGCGACAATTTGCCGGTAGCCTGCGCGTAGGCGGCGAGGGTGGCGGTGAAGGTTTTGCTCACCGAACCGATCTCGAACAAGGTGTCTTCGGTAACGGCTTTGCCGTTTTCTTTCGAGGCCACGCCGTAGTTAAAGTAATGCGGTTTGCCGTTGACGGTAATCGCGACCGCGACACCGGGGATCTGCTGTTGCTGCATCACCGGCTCAACGGCGGCCTTGACGATCGCTTCGATGCGGTCGTCAGCAAAGCTGTGACTGACGCCTGACAGAAGTGCGAAAGCGCTGTAAGCCGCGAGTTTTCTCTGATTTTTTATACGCATGATTGAGTCACTTTCCATGAGTTTCTGTTGTGTTAACCGCTACACTCCGAGCGGTTTTTCAAGTTGCTCCGTTGTTGGGCGAGCCAAATCTATGCAGTTTGGCGAAGACCGACAAACGACGATAATTCGGATGAGCCATTAGAACGAAACATCCGTTTATCGATTTGCGCCTGTCGACCAACAATAACCGGGTGGACGTGGCCGCTGAAGGTTCAAGGACTGGTTGCTGCAAGTGGCCCACGATGAATCGTAGGAGCTGCCGAAGGCTGCGATCTATTGATCTTGACGTTTGGCGAAGCTGAAATCGCTAAAGATCAAAAGATCACAGCCTTCGGCAGCTCCTACAAGGGAATGCGTAGTGTCCTCGGAGGGTTACCGCACCAGACACGGCCGCTTGTTATCGAATTTCCACCCCGGGATCAGAAACTGCATCGCCACGCTGTCATCCCGCGCGCCCAGCCCCATGCCTTTGTACAGCTCATGGGCCTTGGCCAATTGATCCATGTCCAGCTCAACCCCCAGGCCCGGTTTTTTCGGCACTTGCACACAGCCGTCGACGATTTGCAACGGTGCTTTGGTCAGGCGTTGGCCATCTTGCCAGATCCAGTGAGTGTCGATGGCGGTGATCTCACCCGGTGCAGCCGCTGCAACGTGGGTGAACATGGCCAGGGAAATATCGAAGTGGTTGTTGGAATGCGAACCCCAGGTCAGGCCCCATTCGTGGCACATCTGCGCAACTCGAACCGAGCCTTGCAGGGTCCAGAAATGCGGGTCGGCCAAGGGAATATCCACTGACTGCAACTGGATCGCATGGCCCATTTCCCGCCAGTCGGTGGCGATCATGTTGGTCGCGGTTTTCAGTCCGGTGGCCCGTCGGAATTCGGCCATGACTTCGCGGCCGGAGTAACCGTTTTCCGCACCGCACGGGTCTTCAGCGTAAGCGAGAACGTGATGTTGATCCCGGCACAGGCGGATCGCTTCGTTGAGCGACCAGGCGCCATTGGGATCAAGGGTGATGCGTGCATCGGGAAAGCGTTCGGCGAGGGCGGTGACCGCTTCGATTTCCTCGTCGCCGCTCAACACGCCGCCCTTGAGTTTGAAATCCTTGAAGCCATAACGGGCGTGGGCGGCTTCGGCCAGGCGCACCACGGCGTCGGCGTTCATGGCTTTTTCGTGACGCACACGAAACCAATCGTTGTCGGCGTCCGGTTCGCTGCGGTAGGCCAGATCGGTTTGTTTGCGATCACCGACATAAAACAGGTAACCGAGCATTTTCACTTCGTCACGCTGCTGGCCTTCGCCGAGCAAGGCGGCGACGGGTACATCCAGATGCTGACCGAGCAAGTCGAGCAGGGCAGCTTCCAGGCCGGTAACTGCATGAATGGTGATGCGCAGGTCGAAGGTTTGCAGACCGCGACCGCCAGCATCGCGATCGGCAAAGCTCTGGCGTACTTGATTGAGGATCTTCTGGTAAGCGCCAATCGGGTTGCCGACCACCAGTGCGCGTGCGTCTTCCAACGTCTGGCGAATACGCTCGCCACCCGGCACTTCGCCGACGCCGGTGTGGCCGGCGTTGTCCTTGAGGATCACGATATTGCGGGTGAAAAACGGGCCGTGGGCGCCGCTCAGATTGAGCAGCATGCCATCGTGGCCGGCCACCGGAACCACCTGCATGCTGGTGATGATCGGGGCTTTCGTGGCTTCTTGTAGATTCATTTTCTTGTCCTTTAAACCGTGCTCTTACATGAGTGTTCAGGCGTGATTAGGTGCTGGTTTGCCCAAGGCAACCACAGGTGCAGGTTTTGGTTTGTTGCGCGCGGCGAAGACGATGATCGCAGCGATGATCGAGGTGGCGGCCAGGCCATACAGCCCGCCCTGAATCGAGCCGGTGTGTTGTTCCAACAGGCCGAAGGTGGTTGGCGCAACGAAGCCACCGAGGTTGCCCACCGAGTTGATCAGTGCGATCACGCCGGCAGCAATCCGTGCATCCAGGTACGCCTGGGGAATCGGCCAGAACAGTGATGAGGCGGATTTGAAACCCAGTGCGGCGAAGCAGATGGCGACGAAGGCGAAGATCGGCCCGCCCGTGGTGGACATGAACATCCCGGCGGCAGCGATCAGCAGGGCAGTGGCGACCCAGGCTTGCTGGTGTTTCCATTTAGCCGACAGTGTGGCGAAGGCGTACATGCCGACGATCGACAGCAACC
The DNA here is from genome assembly GCF_014192635.1 of Pseudomonas sp. Tn43. NCBI lineage: Bacteria > Pseudomonadati > Pseudomonadota > Gammaproteobacteria > Pseudomonadales > Pseudomonadaceae > Pseudomonas > Pseudomonas sp. Tn43. Next base: position 862,184 of record NZ_JACHYG010000001.1, on the reverse strand, counting down.
ACGGAACAGAGTTGAACAACCCGACCTGGATGTCGCTCAGGTCGCCCATCTTCTTGATGATGCTCGGCAGCCAGAAGGTGGCGGCGTAGATGGTCAGCTGGATGAAGAAATAGATCACGCAGAACAGGATGATCTGACGATCCTTGAGCAGCGTGCCCAGCGACGGTTTGATCGGCGTCGCGGCTTCGCGGGCCAGTTGTTCGTCATCGATGGCTTTGACCAGTGCGTCCTGCTCAGGACGGGTCAGCCATTTGGCATCGTGGGGCTTGGAGTCCAGCCAGAACCAGACGAACACGCACAGCCCGACCGAGAACATCCCTTCAATGAAGTACATCCACTGCCAGCCGTGCATGCCCAAACCACTGATTTGCAGCAGCAGCCCGGACAGCGGGCCGCTGATCAGCGACGCAATCGCCGAGCCACTGAGAAAGATCGCAATCGCCTTGCCGCGTTCGACGCCAGGCAACCAGCGGGTGAAGTAATAAATCACCCCGGGAAAGAAACCGGCTTCGGCCACACCGAGCAAAAATCGCAGAATGTAGAAGTGGGTTTCGTTTTGAATGAACGCCATGCAAGAAGCCACCAGGCCCCAGGTCAGCATGATGCGAGTCAGCCAGATTCGTGCACCGACTTTTTGCAGGAGGATGTTGGAAGGGACTTCAAACAGCGCGTAACCGATGAAGAACAGACCGGCACCGAAGCCGTAGGCGGCAGCGCCAATGCCCAGGTCATGTTCCATGTGGGCGCGGACGAAGCCGATGTTCACACGGTCGATGTAGTTGACGATGAACATGATCACGAACAGCGGCAGAACGTGGCGTTTCACTTTTGAGATGGCGGACTTCAGGGCCGAATCGGCACCCTCGGTCGTCCCGGATATGGATGTATTCACTGCTTTTTCTCCCACTCGTTGTTTTTATGCGGGGTGTGGCTGGGTGGTGCGTTGTTGATAGACATCATACAACTAGGCTTTTTTGTCCTACAAGTACTGTCACTCAACAAAAAAATGCTAGGTGGGCGGGTTTTTATTCGTTTTATAGGTTTGTGTGGCGTATTTGCTGGGTTTCAGTCGAATCTATCCAATCGATAATGTCCCATTTTTCGCGACGAAGCGCGTCGGTGCGATGGTGTTAAGCGTCTTTTGTGCAATGAATATTGAGTGTTGTCATACAAGTTGAGCGACTTTTTATCAAGATTCCCGTCATCGAAAAGCGCCCGCGATGATACGATCCGGATACCCGCTTTCCGGATGATTACCATGCAAGAAGACATCGACGCACCTGCCCGCAAGCGTGCCCATAACCTGGCCCACGATCTGGTGAGCAAACTGACCGAGAGCATCCTGCTCGGCCAGATGGTGCCGGGGGACAAGCTGCCGTCGGAGAACTCGATTGTTCAGGAGCATGGCGTCAGTCGCACAGTGGTGCGCGAAGCGATCTCGAAGTTGCAGGCTTCGGGGCTGGTGGAAACCCGCCACGGCATCGGCACTTTTGTTCTGGCCCGGGCACCGGATCAGGGGCTGCGTCTGAATGTCGATACGGCGCTGGGCGTGCGCAGTATTCTGGAATTGCGCATGGGCCTGGAAACCCAGGCGGCGGCGCTGGCGGCGGTTCGTCGCACAGACCAGCAGTTGGCACAGATGCGTGAAGCGCTGGATGACTATCAAAGCCTGCTGGCCAACAACGACAGTTGCGTCGAGGCAGACAAACGCTTTCATCTACTGATCGCCGAAGCCACCGGCAATGCGTGTTTCACCGAGATCATGCAGCACCTGGGCAGTGCCATGATTCCCCGGACCCGCGTCAATGCCGCCGAGCGCGGGTCGGCGGATCTGAGCAAGCTGGGGCAACTCGCCAACCTCGAGCACGAGGCGATTCTCAACGCCATCAGACGCCAGGATCCGGATGCGGCGCGGGCGGCAATGTGGTTGCACCTGACTAACAGCCGTGACCGCTTTTCGGCTGATCGGTAGTCGCCGTTGGTCTCCTCGATAGCACCCCTTTTACAGGCTCGTTTCCAACCTGTACGGCCCGGATTCGCTGGGCTTGATCAATGGAGGTGCGTTATGGCTTACGATCAAATCCTTCAGGGGGGAACTTCCGATAACGACCCTGTCAGACCCAATCCCGATATGGACGATCCGTCGATGGATCAAGACGCACCACCGGGCATGGACCCATCGCGAGACCCGGCCGATACGGACGTCGATCGTCCTGAAGACTGGAGGGACCCAGCCCTGGACCCGGCTCTGGATGACGACATTCCAGCCCCGGATGAAGAAACGCCATTGTCCGACGACAGGCGATAAACGAAACCCGGTCGATGGGGCTCATTCGCTAAGGATTTGAGCGACGAAAATCCTGTGGGAGCGTGGCTTGCCCGCGAAGAATGCACCGCGGTATTCCAGGTACTGCGTGTCATCATTCTTCGCGGGCTCTGCTGACCTTAATCCCCCTTCGGCAACTCAATCACAAAGCGCGTCCATCCCTTATCCGATTCGCAACGAATCTGCCCGCCGTGGGCGCGGATGATTGACTGGGTAATGGCCAATCCCAACCCCGCATGCTCACTGCTGCCTTCACGGCGCGCCGGGTCTGCGCGGTAGAAGCGGTCAAACAAACGCGGCAACAAGTCTTCAGAAATCACTTCACCACTGTTTTCAACCGTCAGGCTCAGGCCTGTCGGCTGCTCGATAATCTTCACCCGAACCTCGCCACCGCCCGGGGTAAACCGCAGTGCATTGTCCAGCAGGTTGGACAGCGCCCGGCGCAACATACTGCGGTCGCCCTGCATGCGCGCGCTGCCCTCACGACTCAATTTCACCTGAGCGTCCTCGGCCAGCGGCGCAAAAAACTCCAGCAGCACATCGGCTTCTTCCGCCAGTTCCAGCGCTTCGCGCTTGGGCATCAGCAAGCCGTGGTCAGCCTTGGCCAGATACAACATGTCATTGACCAGTTGCGCCATCCATTGCAGTTCTTCGAGGTTGCTGTGCAGCGCTTCGCGGTAATCCTCGATGGGACGAGGGCGGGTGAGGGTGACCTGGGTGTGGGTCAGCAGGTTCGACAGCGGTGTGCGCAGTTCATGGGCGATGTCGGCGGAAAACGCCGAGAGCCGCTGAAAAGAGTCGTCGAGGCGTCCGAGCATGGCGTTGAAGCTGTAAGCCAGTTCCTCGAGCTCTGGCGGCATGTCTGCTTCTGGCAGGCGAGCGTTGAGCGATTGCGCCGACACGCCGCTGGCGACCGCACTCATGCGCCGCAGCGGGCGCAAACCCCTGCGTGCAGCCCAGGCACCGAGCAGAGCAGTGGCCAGGGCCGACAAACCGACGGTCAGCCAAATCAGATGCTGCATGCGCTGCAGAAAATGTTGGTGATGGGTGATGTCCAGCAACAAGGTCAGTTGCGGTGAATCGGGTTTGTCGGGGAACAGGAGGGCATTCAGGACGCGGTAGTCAGTGCCGTCGTCGCTCATCGTCGACAGGCCCAACTGGCGCGGCAAGTCCTGGGGTAAACGGGGCGAGCTGTCGTACACACGTTGGCCGTCGCTGCCCATGATGCGCAGGGAAAGATCGGCTTGGCGGCTCAATTCATCGGCCAGTCTGATCTCGCTTTCGCTGGAAGGAATGTCATCCAGTGCCCGACGCAAGCCAATCAGTTTGCCGTCGAGCAACTGCTGGTCCAGCTCGACAAAATGCGCCTCGCTGGCGCGGCTGAACAGCACCCCGGCGAACAACGACACCACGGCAGTGCAAGCTGCGAATAGCAGCGCCAGACGATTGCTTAGTGAGAGTCGGCGCATCAGGCGGGGCGCTCTTCAAGGACGTAGCCCATGCCGCGCACGGTGTGGATCAACTTGTTCGGAAAATCATCGTCGATCTTCAGGCGCAAACGGCGGATCGCCACTTCGATCACATTGGTGTCGCTGTCGAAATTCATGTCCCACACCTGGGAAGCGATCAGCGACTTGGGCAGAACTTCACCTTGACGTCGCAGGAGCATTTCCAGCAGGGCGAATTCCTTGGCGGTCAGATCGATGCGCTGACCGTTGCGTTCGACCCGGCGACGAATCAGGTCCAGGCGCAAGTCGGCCAGTTGCAGGCTGGTTTCCTGAGGCACGGTGCTGCCGCGGCGCAGCAGACTGCGAACCCGCGCCAGCAGTTCGGAGAAGGCGAACGGCTTGACCAGATAGTCGTCGGCACCCAGCTCCAGGCCGTGAACCCTGTCCTCCACGGCGTCTCGCGCTGTAAGAAACAGCACCGGCGTGTCGAGGCCCGCGCCGCGCACGGCTTGCAGAATCTGCCAACCATCGCGACCGGGCAGCATCACATCGAGGATCAACAAGGCGTAATCGCCGCTCAATGCCAGTTGTTGGCCAGTGCTGCCATCGGCCACCAGTTCGGTGGTGAAACCGGCCTCGGTCAGGCCCTGGCGCAGGTAATGGCCAGTTTTCGGTTGGTCTTCGACAATCAGCAGTTTCATGGGCGACTCGGGCAGTTGGAACGGGTGCGTTATACCGTGGGCGGCGGCGATAAAGGCCAATCTGACAAAGTTGTAATCTGCCTGTCAGGTGGCTGGCAGAGCCCGCGGGTTAAGTTTCCCACAAGCTGAACCTCATCTTGTTGGAGTGCGACTATGTTTTTGCAAAATCGTCTGGTACTGACCGCTTGCTTGCTGACTCTGAGCTTGGGGCTGGAGGCTTCACCTGCGCATTCCTACGACTTCGGTCAACCGGCGGCAGCGACCAAGGCTACCCGTAGCGTTGAAGTGGTGATGGGCGACATGTCCTTCACTTCCAGGGCGATTGATATCAAGGCCGGAGAAACCGTGCGTTTTGTACTGGTGAATAAAGGCCAGTTACTGCACGAATTCAACCTCGGCGACGCGGCGATGCATGCCCGGCATCAGCAGGAAATGCTCCAGATGCAGCAAAGCGGCATGCTGATGCCTACAGGCATGAAGGCCATGGACCACGGCGCCATGGCCACAATGGACCATTCCTCCAAAGGGCATGGGATGAAACACGATGATCCGAACAGTGTGCTGGTGGAGCCGGGCAAAACCGCCGAGCTGACCTGGACCTTCACCAAGGCCACCAACCTGGAATTTGCCTGCAATATCCCCGGTCATTATCAGGCCGGTATGGTCGGCAAACTGACAGTCAGTCAGTAAGCACTCAAAGGCGGGAGCAAAGGCTGGTAGAATCCGCTGATTCTTCAGTCAGGTTTCCGCCATGCATCCCGCAGCCGAACATTCGCCGCTGGGCAAGTCCAGCGAATACATCGCCACCTACACGCCGTCCTTGTTGTTCCCGATCCCGCGCACCGCGAAATGGGCCGAGCTGGGCCTGACGGCTGAAACCCTGCCGTACAAAGGCGTGGACTTCTGGAACTGCTTCGAATTGTCGTGGCTGTTGCCGTCCGGCAAACCCGTGGTGGCGATCGGCGAGTTCAGCATTGCGGCGGATTCGCCGAACATCATCGAATCGAAGTCGTTCAAGCTGTATCTCAATTCGCTGAACCAAACAATGTTTGCCGATACCGCAAGCCTTGAAGCCACGCTGGCAAAAGACCTTTCGGCCGCTGCCGGCAAACCGGTTGGCGTGCGGGTTCGCAGCTTGAAAGAGGTTGAGGCAGAAGGCGTCGTGGCGTTGCCAGGTGTGTGCATCGATGACCTGGATATCAGCGTCAGCAACTACGAGCATCCGCGTGCGGAACTGCTGCGGTGCAATGAGTCGCTCATTATTGAAGAGTCCGTACACAGCCATTTGCTCAAATCCAACTGCCCGGTCACCAGCCAGCCGGATTGGGGCAGCGTAGCGGTGGAGTATCGCGGCGCGGCGCTGGACCATGCGAGTCTGCTGGAGTACATCGTGAGCTTCCGTCAGCACTCGGACTTCCATGAGCAGTGCGTGGAGCGAATCTTTCTCGATCTGCAGCGGCTACTCAAGCCAGAGAAGTTGACGGTGTATGCACGGTATGTGCGTCGTGGCGGACTGGATATCAATCCGTATCGCAGTACGGAAGACGTGCAACTGCCGAACCATCGACTGGTTCGTCAGTAAAGAACCAAGGTGGGAGCGAGCCTGCTCGCGATGAGTCCAGCACATTCAACATTGATGTTGACTGACACTCAGCCATCGCGAGCAGGCTCGCTCCCACAGGGGTATTGGCAAATCCCGGATATGAAAAAGCCCCGCTATCAATAGCGGGGCTTTTTTTGTATCTGATGGGTTCAGATCCCCATGCTGACCAAGGCTTGCATGATGTTGCGCAAGGTCCCGGCAAATGCGGGATGTTCGACTTCGAAGCGCTCGACGGCCAGGTTCACATTGTCGACGAGGTTGGTGTCCGGGGTTTGGGTTTCGAGTTCAAGCTCAAGTTCGATCTGTTGCATCAGCGCGTGCAGGTCGTCGCGCTCGGCTTCGGTCAGCGGTGGATTCTGTTCCAATTGCTCGCGCAGTTTGTTGAGCTGTTCTTGCAGTTCGCGGGCAGGCATGGCGTTCTTCCTTTTATCGATAGGCACTGGCATAGACCGCAGCAGCACGCCAAAGGTCTATGGCTGACCTTTAGATTAATCCACTCCCGGGCAAACTGCATGATCTCGATCAGGGCTTCTCGCCCTTGAGCCGGCGCAGGCTGATATCCGCCAGGCAAGTGTCGAGTTCGCCCAGATGATCGATCACTGAATGCACGCCCAGGCCGAACAACTGCATTGTTGCCCTGGCGCGCAGGTGTTCCCGTTCCTTTTGGCTCAAGGCCTGCCATTCGCTAAGGGCCAGCCCGCACAGCGAGCCGCAGGACGCCAGGCCAATGGTCCACAGCCCAGCATTCAGGCCCGATTGCAGAAGTCGTGGTTCGCCGCTGACCAGCACGCAACCGTCCAGACGCTCGACATTCAATGCCATCAACGCTTGCCAACAGGCGTTCGGGGCCGGCCATGGATTGATTGTTGCCAGGTGTTGCGAAGGTTTGATCCATTCCGGGAGTGCCGCGGCCAGCGAGTGGCTGAGTGCGGGGGGCAGTTCATCGAGCCAGGCGCAAGGAATCCGTTGGTGCTGCAAGCTGGACAGGCTGTCCAGAGCGCCAAGCGTGGCTTCGGCATGCTCGGCAGTCAGCGTGCCGGCCTGGCGAGTGCGTGCGCCGAAATCCACCAGGCATCCGCTGAGGCCGAACAGTACCGCGGTCAGGCTGGGGGCGATGAGAGGCGTGGTTTCGGCGCGTGGCATATCAACATCCTTGAAATAGCAACAAGGCTATTCATGGACGGTGACAATTGAGTGACACCGATGTGAATCGCTTCCAGTCAACAGAGTCATCCCGTAGGACCATCGCGCACGATGCTGCCTAAACCGGGTTTTCCGTCATATACTAGCGGCCTTTGCGCCTGGGCCAAGCCCCCGCGCCAGTACGAATCCAAGGAGTTTCTCTATGCGCTGGAGCAATCATCTCGCTCAGCTTTTTATGTGTGCCAGTGTATTGCTGGTTCCATTCGCGGCCCAGGCGGCCACGGAAGAAGACCCTTGGGAAAGCATTAACCGCCCGATCTACAAGTTCAACGATTTTGTCGACACTTACGCACTCAAGCCATTGGCTCAGGGCTACCAATTCGTTACGCCGCAGTTTCTGGAAGAGGGCATCCACAACATGTTTCGCAACGTCGGCGACGTGACCAACCTCGCCAACGACGTGTTGCAGGCCAAGCCCGCTGCGGCCGGCGTCGATACCGCGCGTTTGATCTTCAACACCACTTTTGGCCTGCTGGGTTTCTTCGACGTGGGCACCCAAATGGGCCTGCATCGCAATGATGAAGACTTCGGCCAGACCCTCGGTTATTGGGGCGTAGGCAGCGGTCCGTACCTGATGTTGCCGCTCATGGGGCCAAGCACCTTGCGTGATGCGCCTTCCAAGTATGTCGACGGCTATACCGGTCCATACCGTTATATCCACGATGTACCGGTGCGTAATTCGATCTTCGGCCTGAACATCGTCGACACCCGCGCCAATCTGCTGTCGGCCGAAAAAATGATCAGCGGCGACAAATACACCTTTATTCGCAATGCGTACCTGCAAAATCGCGAATTCAAGGTCAAGGATGGCCAGGTCGAAGACGATTTTTAATCTCGACCGGTAAAACGAAGAAGGCGGCCATTTGGCCGCCTTCTTTCGTTGGCTGGCGCCTCGTCGCCCTCATGATTAGCAACACATCGGCATCCACTCCATGCGGATGAAATCGCGCTTTTCCCTGTAGTCCCGGCCGGTTTGGCTCATGGCTCGATACTTCCTTTGGGTTACGGTTTTGCCTGTTCTTATAACTCCCGGTGATTTGACAGGTAAAGACGTCAAGCGACCATCGGTGTGAGCTTGAAACGCCTCGCGGATGGGAGTACCGTCTGCGCCTTAGAAGGGCACCTTTGGTGTACCCGTAATTAGGGCCAATGCTCGAAAACGGTGCGGCAGAGAGGCTAGAAAGCGAATCCAGTAGTGTGTGCGAGGGCCAATGCCCAGCCTGCTACGCCAACCTAATTCTGGCGCCGTTTGCCCACATGCCAAAAACCAGTGCCACGCTGCTGATAATCGATGATGACGAAGTAGTGCGCGCGAGCCTCGCGGCCTACTTGGAAGACAGTGGTTTCAGTGTCCTGCAGGCCAGTAACGGTCAGCAGGGTCTTCAGGTATTCGAGCAAGACAAGCCCGACTTGGTCATCTGCGATCTGCGCATGCCGCAGATGGGCGGACTCGAACTCATTCGCCAGGTCACCGAGCTGTCGCCGCAAACCCCAGTGATTGTGGTGTCGGGCGCGGGCGTGATGAACGATGCGGTCGAGGCCCTGCGCTTGGGCGCGGCGGACTATCTGATCAAGCCTCTTGAAGATCTGGCGGTGCTCGAGCACTCCGTGCGCCGGGCCCTGGATCGTGCGCGTCTGCTGCTGGAAAACCAGCGCTATCGCGAGAAGCTGGAAAAGGCCAACCGCGAGCTCGAAGCCAGCCTGAATCTGCTCCAGGAAGACCAGAACGCCGGTCGCCAGGTGCAGATGAACATGCTGCCGGTCAGCCCTTGGAGCATCCACGAGTTCCAGTTTGCGCATCAGATCATTCCGTCGCTGTACCTGTCGGGCGATTTCGTCGACTACTTTCGGGTCGATGAGCGTCGGGTAGCGTTTTACCTCGCGGACGTTTCCGGCCATGGCGCCTCTTCAGCCTTCGTTACCGTGCTGCTGAAGTTCATGACCACGCGCTTGTTGTTCGAATCCAAGCGCAACGGCACGTTGCCAGAGTTCAAGCCTTCAGAGGTTCTTGGTCATATCAACCGGGGCCTGATCAGTTGTAAGCTGGGTAAACACGTCACAATGGTCGGTGGAGTCATCGACGAGGAGACCGGTTTGTTGACCTATAGCATCGGCGGTCATCTGCCGTTGCCTGTGTTATACACGCCAGACAGTGTTCGTTACCTGGAAGGGCGCGGCTTGCCGGTGGGGCTTTTCAATGAAGCCACCTACGAAGACCACGTTCTGGAATTGCCGCCAGTGTTCAGCCTGACGCTGATGTCTGATGGCATTCTGGACCTTTTGCCAGAACCCACACTCAAAGATAAAGAAGCTGCTTTACCTCAACGGGTGAAGGCAGCGGGCGGCAGCCTGGATGGTCTGCGCCAGGTTTTTGGATTGGCCACGCTAGGGGAGATGCCGGATGATATCGCCCTGTTGGTGTTGAGCAGGAATCTTTAATGAGTACCGGTAGAATCCAGTTCGCCGAGCAGGACGGCACCTTCGTCCTGAAGTTCATCGGTGAAGTTCGCCTGACCCTGTGTTCGGCGTTGGATGCGACTATCGAGCGGATCTTTACCGCGTTGAATTTCAACGCCATCGTGATCGATCTGACCGAAACCCGCAGCATCGATAGCACCACCCTGGGCCTGCTGGCCAAATTGTCGATCCTGTCGCGGCAAAAGGTCGGCCTGCTGCCGACCGTCGTCACCACCCACGAAGACATCACCCGTCTGCTGCAGTCCATGGGTTTTGAGCAAGTGTTCAACATCGTTGATCGCCCGGTCCCATGCCCTGAATGCCTGACCGACCTGCCGGATCAGGACCAGTCCGAAGAAGTGGTGCGGGTCAAAGTCCTTGAGGCGCATAAAATCCTCATGGGCCTGAACGACTCCAATCGTGAGGCGTTTCATGACCTGGTGAATGCGCTGGAGCGGCACTGATCCACTGAAACGGTGTGGGTCGGTCTGATCCCGCACTAGCCCCGCGCAAACACGCCATCTCGACCCACCACGAATCCCCTGTAGGAGCGAGGCTTGTCCGCGAAGGCGCCATAACGGTCAGCACATCCCCCAGCGCGAAGCCTATTCAATCTCCAGCATCAACACACAAAAAAGGGCGAACCCGCTAAGGTTCGCCCTTTTTGCACAGCTTCGAACTAGATCACAGCTTGGCCTGCAACAACGCCTCAAGCTTCTCTTGGTCCCGAGCAAACTGACGAATCCCCTCCGCCAGCTTTTCGGTCGCCATTGCATCCTCGTTGGATAGCCAACGGAACTGCGCTTCATTGAGGCTCAGGCGCGCCTCGCCAGCATGCCCCGGCGCCAGTTTGCGCTCGAGCTTGCCAGTATCCGCCGCCAGCTTCTCCAGCAGGTCCGGGCTAATGGTCAGGCGATCACAACCGGCAAGATGTTCGATCTGATTCAGATTACGGAAGCTCGCGCCCATCACTACAGTCTTGTAGTCATTGGCCTTGTAGTAGTTATAGATGCGGGTCACCGACTGCACGCCCGGATCATCCGCGCCGGTGTAGTCGTTGCCGGTGGCTTTCTTGTACCAATCGTAGATACGGCCCACGAACGGCGAAATCAGAAACACTCCGGCATCGGCACAAGCGGCAGCCTGAGCGAAGGAGAACAGCAGCGTCAGGTTGCACTGAATGCCTTCCTTTTCCAGCTTCTCGGCGGCGCGGATACCTTCCCAGGTCGAAGCGATCTTGATCAGCACACGGTCACGGCCAATGCCGGCCTTTTCATACAGGTCGATCAGGCGATGTGCACGCTTCAATATCGCATCGGTGTCGAACGACAGGCGCGCATCCACTTCGGTGGAAATACGGCCCGGTATAACCTTGAGAATTTCTTGCCCTACCGCAACGCCAAAACGGTCGCTGGCCAGGCCCACATCACCCTTGCAGTCGTGAACGCACGCGTTCAGCAACTCGGCATAACCGGCAATGGATGCCGCTTTGAGCAGCAGGGAAGGGTTGGTGGTAGCGTCCACGGGTTTAACGCGAGCGATTGCTTCGAAGTCGCCAGTGTCGGCAACCACGGTGGTCATTTGTTTGAGTTGTTCCAGCTTGGAAGTCATGGGCGTGCTCTATCCTTTGGGTCTTATGACATTACCCGAGCGCTGACAGCCACTCAAGGGTGCGTATGTGTATCGCAGGCCCCAGCGGCAACAACCTGAAAACGGATGTTTGAAAGGCGGGGCGTGGTATCGGTAGATACGATGCTCAAATGGGGCTCGGGTTCAACACAAGTGACGGTTAGCGCCCCTCCAACAACTCCGCCGCCTGATCCAGCAACGCCAAAGGCTCTTTAGCCTTGTGAATATCCACCGACAACAACTGACGAAACTTGCGCGCCCCCGGACAACCGGTGCCCAGTCCCAGCACATGCCGAGTGATGTGATGCATCGCACCGCCGGCCAGCAAGTGCTCGGCGATATAAGGCCGTAATTGAGCCAGCGCCTCAGCCCGGCTGATCACCGGCGCCGTGCTGCCAAATAGTTGCTGATCCACCTCAGCCATCACATAGGGATTGTGATACGCCTCACGGCCCAGCATCACGCCGTCGAACGTCTGCAAATGCTCGTGACACGCCTCCAGCGTCTTGATCCCCCCGTTGAGAATAATCTCCAGCTCTGGAAAATCCGTCTTCAACCGCGCCGCCACGTCATAGCGCAGAGGCGGAATATCGCGGTTCTCCTTCGGCGACAACCCCTCCAGAATCGCAATTCGCGCATGCACCGTGAAACTCGTGCACCCGGCATCCCGAACCGTGCCGACGAAATCGCACAGCTCCTCATAACTGTCCCGTCCATTGATCCCGATCCGGTGCTTCACCGTCACCGGAATCGACACCGCATCCCGCATGGCCTTCACACAATCAGCCACCAACCGCGGATGCCCCATCAGGCATGCACCGATCATATTGTTCTGCACCCGATCACTCGGGCAGCCGACGTTCAGGTTTACCTCGTCGTAACCGTGCTCCTGCGCCATGCGTGCGCAGGCGGCCAGGTCCAGCGGGACACTGCCGCCGAGCTGTAAAGCTAGCGGGTGTTCGGCTTCGTTGTGACGCAGGAAGCGCTCGTGATCGCCATTGAGGAGCGCGCCGGTGGTGACCATTTCGGTGTAGAGGAGAGCGTGCTTGGAGAGCAGGCGTAGGAAGAAACGGCAGTGACGATCTGTCCAATCCATCATCGGAGCGACAGAGAAGCGGCGGGAAAGCGGAGCGGGTGTAGCGGTGATTAGGGGCATTGGCGTTTCTGAAATGGATGAGGCTGAGAGGTGGGGGGAGTTTATCAGGATTGGGCTTGCGCAGATCAGGCGAGTCTAGCGGACGTGGTTGAGCAAGTGGACACACGAGCCAGAGGGTTGAGCGATGTGGCACGAGTAAATAAATATGCCCCAATGAAAATGTTTGGTGCGCCATATGGCTGCTTGGCGAGGTCAAGAATTAAATAGCATCTCCATTTAATGCCATTGACGCTTGATTTCCTGCCACTGGTTGTCTGACAGCCATTTATCCGCCGCCGGAAAGAAAATATTTTCCTCAGCGTCCATATGGTCATAGTATTTTTTGATGAAGTCGTCGATGGTATCAGCAATTACCCTCGTTTCCTGAGTTGTGTTTTCCAACATCCGCAGCTGTTCGGCGATGCGCCCAAATGCCTGATGATCTCGCTCGATATCCTTGACCCGTGAGTGGATAGGGGCCTGAGTCGCTAGCAAGGCCAGCCGGATTTGTTCTTCATTTTCATGGTGGTGTCGCTCTGCATCACCGTGCAAGGTCTCAAGCATTTTGAACAACTGCTTGCGCTCATCAGCCCCTTGGGGTTCATGTTTCATTTTTCTCAGCAATTCTTTGATCTGAGTAATTTTCATAGCCACTTCATGATGATAGGCCTGAAGTTCTTTCAATAAGACGTTCATATCAATCCTCGTCGCGACCAACCATCATGGAAAATTTTTAACCCGTAATCAAAAGGGGGCTACACCTTAAATTTCAATACTTTGCGAAACGCATCTGCTGATTTTTAGTATAGGTGAGCACAACGCGCTCACTTCGGGATACTTGCTTCCCTTGGAAGAAATTGAAATATCAAATGTATAGATATGCACGATTCTGACGGATCTCCTTCAACAAGACGTTGGCCCGTGCTCAGGCGATGACGCAACGGTGCAAATGCTTTGCGCCGTTGCGTGAGATTTAACCTTTGGGTGCATGGCGAATTCTGTTTGTGCGGTCTATTTAGCCTCTGGCACCGCGATCCATTGCCCCAGGATTTTCTGGTAATTGCCTGTCACCTTGGCCAGATGCAGCCACTGATCGACATACAGCTTCCAGCTCATATCATCGCGCGGCAACAGATAAGCCTTCTCGCCATACTGCATAAATTGCGTCGGGTTGACGGCACACAGGCCCGGCTTGAGTTTCTGTTGGTAGAGCGCTTCCGAGGCATCGGTGATCATCACGTCAGCCTTCTTGTCCAGCAGTTCCTGGAAGATGGTCACGTTGTCGTGAAGCCGCAATTGCGCCTTGGGCACAAAGGCATGCACGAAGGCTTCGTTGGTGCCACCGGCCGGTTCGACCAGACGAACCGAGGGCTGATTGATTTGTTCGATGCTTTGGTATTTCGCCTGATCTTCGCAGCGCACCAGCGGGATTTTGCCGTCGACATCCAGCGTGGTGCTGAAGAAGGCTTTCTTCTGGCGTTCCAGCGTGACGGAGATGCCACCGACGCCGATGTCGCATTTGCCCGCGAGCATGTCAGGCATCAGGGTTTTCCAGGTGGTCTGGACCCATTCAACGTTGACGCCCAGGCTGTCGGCCAGTGAACGGGCCATGGCGATGTCGATACCCGAGTATTCGCCGTCCTCACCTTTGAAAGTGTAGGGTTTGTAGTCGCCTGTCGTACAAACCCGCAATTGGCCTTTTTGCAGGACGGTGTCCAGATGTGAAGGGTTTTCCTGTGCCTGAGCGCCGTTGGCTAGCGCGAGCAGGCCGCAGAACATCATTGTGCTTTTTATGGTTTTCATGGGTATCGGGCTTTTGTGATGGAGTTGGGCAAGGCGGGATCAGTGTAGTGAAACCGCTTCTTGACTGTCATCCATCACAATGGAGAGGCCGCAGCGGCCACCGCTGGGGGACGATGCTGCGACATCCACCGTTGGCCCGGCTCAGTGACAGCAACAACTGGAGCCCCCACAGCCGGACGTTTTCCTGACACGTTCATCACGGTCTTCTGCCAGCAGGCTGGCCGGATAACCAGCTCCCTTCAGCGCTGAGATCAGGGTGTTGCTTTCTACATCTCCCGTCACCTTGACCCGGCCATGGGTCAGATCCACGGTCACTTCGCCAACCCCCGCCAACGGTTGCAGCGCCGCGTTGACGTGTTTGACGCAGCTGCTGCAACTCATGCCTTCGACCTGCAGTTCAATACGTTTCATGGATGTAACCTCTTTGGTGGAGGCGCTCATCAGCGCTTGAAGTCATCGTTGACCTTGTCACGATGGCAAGGTCAAGTGCTTGTTTCATGCTCGGTCAATCGGGATGTGACGCAGGCGCAAGGCGTTAAACACCACTGAGGCAGAGCTCAAGCTCATGGTCAGTGCAGCCACCAACGGGGACAGCAGGTGCCCGGTCAACGGGTAGAACAATCCGGCGGCAAGGGGGGAATACACATCAACTCGGCCATCCATCATGAAGGTGGCTGGAAACAGGCCGGGTGCCAGCGTGGCGACAAGGCTGTAGAGAAAGGCTGCGGCGGTACCGAGGCCGATCAGTGTCCACATGTTGGGGCTGAGTTGAATTACCGAACGCATGCCGCGTACATAAAACGGCCAGCCGGCCCAGAGTACGACAGGCGCGGCGAGCGCCAACTCGATCCCGTTCTGTGTAGCACCGTGAAACAGGTTCAAGGCATGACCACCCATGGCCAGCGCGGTGACGGCCAGGGTCAGCGGCAAGGTCCACCAGAAGCGCCGGGAAAAGTCTTCAAGCTCGGGATTGCTTGCATCCTCCAGTTCGGGCAATACCGGTTCCAGGGTCATGCCGCACTTGGGGCATGTACCCGGGCCGCGCTGGCGGATTTCCGGGTGCATGGGGCAGGTGTACTCTTTCTCGGTCGCCGCCGACTCCCATGCCTGCTGCGTCTGGACAGGTGACTTGAGGCCATCCAGATGCCCGTCATGGCGATGCATGGGTCAACGCCTGCCACCATGGTGGTGATGGCCAAACACGTGCATCAACGGGCACAGCAATAGAATCAGGTAGGGGAAAATCGTAGAGACATGGCCGTAATGTTCGCGGGCCAGGTAAAACAGACCGATCACTAGCAGCATGCCCAACACGATGCCGGATTTGCTGCGCCAGAAGGAGGCCGGAGGCGTCGAGGGAGGTGAGTGGTTCATGTGGCGAACTCCATTGCGACGAACGTATCCCGGAGTCTCATCTGCCAGACAGGCCAGAGTGAGCCTTCGCGACGAGTGAAGTTTACTGGCCCATCGGCATCTTCATCATGCTGGATTGTTGATCCATCATTTTCATCATCATGTCCATCATCGCTGTGCCGTGGCCCTCCTTGCTGCCAGACATGCCTTTGCCCATTCCCATCCCCATGCCTGGGCACTGGTCATGCATCATGCCCATGCTGTTTTTCATCGTGGACATGGCTTCCTGCATCGCCGCCTGGCGTTCAGCCGGGGTTTTGGCGGCGAGCATTTTGTCGTGAGCAGCCTGCATTTTCTGCATCTGTTCGTTCATGGCCTTGTCTTGCATGGGCGTGGCTGGGGTGGTGGTATTTGCCATCGGTGCTGCTGGCGGCTGATCGGGGTGATGTTCGTCGACCGCCAGGGCCATCAGCGGGCTGCAGACAATCAGAGCGGCGAGCGATTTAATGTAGGCGTGCATGGCAATCTCCAGAAAGTAAGCTGATTAGCAGCCGCCAGATGGCCGCGGATCAGAACATGTCGTATTTCCCATCGAGGGCATGAGCCTGAAACTACGCCATGGCTGCAGCGTGTTATTGATCCATATCAAACGATCCCGTCAGGTTTATTACGCTGCCATTTCCGGGCTCAACGTTCCGAGCCAGGCCACCAACCCCACGATCACCACCGCAGCCACCCATTCCACCAGCACGCTTCGCCGCAACGCATTCGCCGCCACCTGATACCGCCCGTTCCCTAATGACTGCTCCAGAAACGGTCCCAGGTGAAAACGGTTCAGCGCAGCAAGTACGAGCATCCCGGCAAACAGCACCACTTTTATGAACAGCAACACCCCGTAAGTACTGAGAAACACCTCATCCAGTTTCGGGCCAACAATAAACAAGTAATTCCCAATTCCGGTCACCGTGATGACCACCACGATGACCGCACCCATCACCTCGAATCGATTAACGGCGCGGGCCAACAACCTGATGCGGGCTTCAGTGCGCAGGGCGTTGATTCTTGCCATCAGCGCAAACGCCATCAAGGCGCCAAGCCAGGCCCCTGCCGTCAGCAGGTGCAAAATGTCCACCGTGAAATGCCAGATACGACGGCTGCCTTCATCCATTGCGCCATGCCCGTTCCAGGCCAGGCTGGAAAGGGCAACACCGCCGGCAAAAGTTGCGACCCATAAACCGAAACCAGGCGCACGGAGCATCACTGCTAAGCCCGCGACGACCAGCGCAACAATGCGAACCACCCACGCCATACCGACGTTCGTCTCCAACAGCATCATCTCGATGTGCGGACGCAGCTCGGCGAAGTCCGATACCCCGCTCATGGCACTTGCCATCATTACCATGCTCGCGACGGACAACATCACCCCCAGCATCGCCGTCCCCGCCAACATCGGCCGAAACGGCAACACCGCTCCCGTCAGCCGTTCCCCTCCTTTAAGGCTGTACAGCCCGAAGAGCGGCACCCCAAACAACAGCATCAAATCCACATACAACGCAAAGCGCAGGGCAATGCTGATTGAATCGCTCATCCATCACTTCACTTTGAACGTAACGTTGCCGGTGATCGGGTGAGTGTCCGAAGACACGGCGCGCCATTCGACTTTGTAGCTGCCGGTGGGCAGTGGCGAGAGCGGGGTGATGACCATGGTTTTCGGGTCGCTGCCGCCGGAGACTTTAGCCTTCATGGGCATGGGCGAGTGGGCCATGCCAGGCATTTCGGTCATGACCAGTTTGGCGCCAGAGAACTGGGTCACAAGGTTTTCCGAGAAGTGCAGTTCGATCTTGCTCGGCGCCGCGCCTTCCGCGCCTTCGGCCGGGGTAGAGGAGAGCAGTTTGGGGTGGGCTTGAGCCAGTGCGCTCATGAGCAGCCCGGTTGAAAGTGCGATGGCAACAGCGGTGGTTTTGATTGTGCGCATGCAAGGCCTCTTACCGCTTTAAGCGGTTGGTTTTTAGTTTTCGAGTTAATACATCTAGAACCACAGCCGAACGCCGACGACAAGGCGGGCTTCGCTGCGGTCCTCGCCTTCGTCCTTGGCGTAATCGGCGGTTTTGCCGTAGGTGCGGTTCCAGGTCACGCCAATGTAGGGCGCGAATTCCCGGCGAATTTCATAGCGCAATCGCAGGCCGGCTTCGGTGTTGGACAGCCCGGAACCGATGCCCCGTTGCGGGTCGTTTTTGCCGTAGACATTAAGCTCGGCGGTCGGCTGCAAAATCAGCCGGTTGGTGAGCAGGATGTCGTAGTCGCCCTCCAGCCGTGCAGCGGTCTGACCACCTTCGCCGATGAAGGCCGTGGCCTCGGCTTCAAAGTTGTACAGCGCCATGCCTTGTACACCGAACGCAGCCCAGGTTTGCGGATCGCCGGGTTTGAAATCCTGGCGCACGCCGGCCACCACGTCCCACCACGGGCTGATCGCGTGGCCCCAAAGGGCCTGAACTTCGGCGTCTTCGGTCTTGCCATTGACGCGTTCGCCTTCGGAGCGCAGCCACAGGCGATCGATGTCGCCGCCGACCCAGCCGGACAGATCCCAAGCCAACGCGCTGCCCTCGTCGGCGTCCTGCCATTCGAGTTTGTCGGCGAGCAAGTAATAGTTGAGTGCGGAGTCATGCACGGCATGGCCAGCGGGGCTGACGTAGACGGCAGCGCGGTCGGCATCGGTCAGTACCGGGATCGGCGTGCGACTTTGGGTCGGCGCGGCGGGCTGCATCTGGCCGTCCATGCTTTGCATTTGGCTGTGATCCATGCCCGGCATCTGGCTATGGTCCATGCCCTGCATATTGTCGGTAGCGGCCATGGCCGAAGAAGCCGTGAAGCCAGCGAGTGCCAATGCGAGGCGGGTAGAGCGAATCAGTCTGGTCATGGGTAGCGCCTCATTCTTCCACGCGAACTTCACGGAACATGCCCATTTCCATGTGATACAGGAGATGGCAGTGATAGGCCCAGCGGCCTAGCGCGTCGGCGGTGACCCGGTAGCTGCGCTTTGATCCCGGTGGCATGTCGATGGTGTGTTTGCGCACCATGAACTGGCCGTTCTCGTCTTCGAGGTCGCTCCACATGCCGTGCAGGTGAATGGGGTGAGTCATCATGGTGTCGTTGACCAGCACCACACGAATGCGCTCGCCGTACTTGAGTCGCAGCGGTTCGGCGTCGGAGAATTTCACGCCGTTGAACGACCAGGCGAACTTCTCCATGTGGCCGGTGAGGTGCAGCTCGATCGTGCGACCGGGCTCGCGGCCATCCGGGTCTTCGAAGGTGCTGCGCAAGTCGGAATAAGTCAGCACCCGACGGCCGTTGTCGCGCAGGCCCAGGCCCGGATCGTTGAGTTTCGGCGAGGTGCTCATGGCTTGCATGTCCACGAGGGGGTTGTCCTTTTCCGTGTCCGGATGGGATTGCATACCGGCCATGGCCATGCTGCTGTGATCCATCCCGGCCATGTTGTCCATGCCCTGCATGTCACCGCCGTCCATGCCCGTCATGCCTTGCGTGGCACTGTGATCCATCCCCGCCATGTCGCCGCCCATGCTGCCGTGATCCATACCGCCCATGCCCATGTCATCCATGGTCACCAGGGGGCGCGGATCCAGCGCTGGCACTGGCGCCGACAACCCGGCTTTCACCGCAAGGGTGCCTCGGGCATAACCGGATCGATCCATCGATTGGGCGAACAAGGTGTAGGTGTCCTGGGTCGGCTCAACGATGACATCGAACGTCTCCGCCACCGCGATGCGGAACTCGTCGACGCTCACCGGTTTGACGTGTTGGCCATCCGCGGCGACCACGGTCATTTTCAGGCCGGGGATGCGCACGTCGAAGTAGGTCATGGACGAGCCGTTGATGAAACGCAGTCGCAGCTTTTCGCCGGGGCGGAATACCCCTGTCCAGTTCATATCCGGCGCCTGGCCGTTCATCAAGTAGGTGTACGTGGCGCCGCTGACATCCGCCAGATCGGTGGGGTTCATTTTCATCTCGGCCCACATCTTGCGATCGGCAACCGTCGAGCCCCAGCCTTTTTCGCTGACGTCATGGATGAAATCGCCCACGGTGCGTTTGTGGTAGTTGTAGTAGTCCGATTGTTTCTTGAGTTTGCTCATCAGGCCGACGGCGTCTTCGTCGGTCCAGTCGGTGAGCATCACCACGTAATCGCGGTCGTACTGGAAAGGCTCCGGGTCCCTGGCGTCGATCACCAATGGCCCGTAAACCCCGGACTGTTCCTGAAAACCCGAATGGCTGTGGTACCAGTAAGTGCCGTTCTGCCGGACCTTGAACGTGTAGACGTACATTCCGTCCGGCTCGATGCCGTGAAAGCTCAGGCCCGGCACGCCGTCCATGTTGGCAGGCAGCAAGATGCCGTGCCAGTGAATGGAGGTGGTGTCCTTGAGTCTGTTTTTCACCCTCAGCGTGACGGTGTCGCCTTCACGCCAGCGCAGCAGGGGACCGGGAATGCCGCCGTTGATGGTCATTGCCGATCGAGGATTGCCGGTGATGTTGACCGGGGTGTCGCCGATGAACAGGTCGAACTCGGTACCGGCCAGTACGTTCGGTTCGCCGGGGCTGGTGACTGCCCAGACTGGCGTGCGCCACAGCCCGAGGCCAGCGAGCACTCCTCCTGCGGCGAGGCCTTTCACGAAGGTGCGTCTTGAAGTGTTGGAATGCATGCCGTTTTGGTTCCCGTCCGTCAGCCGATGAAGCCCACACTTCCTACCTGAGCGGGGAAGAGCGCTTTATGAAGTGGAGGCTAACGGGCGACGCCTTTCAGCAGACTGAGGCCAAGATTACATTTCTGACAGTTTCACGCTGTGTTCAATGATTTGCAGTCGGCCTGGCGGTGTCCGCCACGGTAGCGTTACCACAATTGATATACGAGGAAGACTTCAACCAGCGCTGATCCGGATAATAAGAAAACAACAACTGCCCATCCTTCATCGAGTCGATCAACTGATGCGCAATCGCAGGTCTTACAGCCGGGCAACCCAGGCTTCTGCCGATCCGGCCATTCGCTCGCGCCAGGTCAGGACTGACATATGGCGCGCCATGAATGACGATCGCGCGCTCGAATGCATTGTCGTTGAAACCGGGCTCCAGACCTTCCATGCGCAACGAATAACCGTTCTGCCCAACATAGCTGGATTGGGTGCGATACAAACCGAGACTGGTGGCGAAACTGGCATTGCGGTTGGAGAACTGACGGGCCATGTTCTCGCCGCTGTTGCGACCATGGGCGACCAGTTCGTGGAACAATAACTTGCGTTTCTTAAGGTCGAATACCCAAAGACGTTGCTCGGTGGAGGGCAGGGAGTAATCGATGACGGCTAGCCTTTGAGCCGGGACCGCGCCTTGGGATCGGCTGCATTGGGAAGCGCGTACGGCCAGGGCAATCACCTTGGCGTTGGCATTAGGGGCCGCTTTGATGAGGGCGGCTTCAAGTGAATCGGCG
The DNA here is from genome assembly GCF_014192635.1 of Pseudomonas sp. Tn43. Lineage (NCBI taxonomy): Bacteria > Pseudomonadati > Pseudomonadota > Gammaproteobacteria > Pseudomonadales > Pseudomonadaceae > Pseudomonas > Pseudomonas sp. Tn43. The sequence continues at coordinate 841,035 of NZ_JACHYG010000001.1, read as the reverse complement.
TAGGCTGCCGGTAAGGTACACGCGGTCAGCAACAGGGCCGTTATTAAAAAGCCGAAGCGGTCTTGGGCCATACGCAAGTCTCATCTGATAATTTCGAGTCTAGCAGCGCGCACGACGCTAGCTGGTTGAAAACGGGAGATTAAGGATTATCCATGGGGCAGTTAACAAGGTTATTCGTCATAAGCCGCATATTTTTTATGGGCTTTCTGATAAGCGGCAGCGCAATTGCAGAAACTTCGCCGATTGAGCCGTCATCTCCCGTTAGCATGGTTACGGATGCCGCCCCCGGCGATTTTGTCGGTCAGGCGATTCAGGCGGCGCTGGCGCCTTTGAGTTCGGCGTTCCCTCCGTTGCTCACCTCACCACGTCATCAACGGGTCGACGTTAACCGGGTCGTGCTGGATTTTTATAGTCATCGAGGCTATCGCGCCGCCTGGACGGACGATGACGATGTCGTCCAATTATTGAAAAGCCTCAGCAATACCGAAATCGATGGCCTGGACCCTGATGATTTTCGAGTTGCCGAACTGGTCACGGCCAGAACATCGATGCAGGCAACTGCGCCCCCGGGCAACAGGCCGCTTTTGATATTTCGGCCACCCAGGCATTTATTACGGCGCTGCTGCAGTTGCGCCGCGGCAAGGTCGACCCTTCGCGGCTGGACATCCATTGGAATTTCGATCCGGTGGACATAGACCCTCGGGAGGACGTCAATCTTTTCTTCGCCGCCCTCGACAGTCACAACGTCGCGCACGCGTTCGCCCAGGCGCCACCACAAGAAGCGGTGTATGGCACGTTGCGTCAGGGCCTGGCGCAATTGCGCAAGGTTCGCGACAGTGGCGGCTGGCCAAAGATTCCGGCAGGACAGACGCTCAGGCCCGGCATGGATGACGCCTCGGTGGCGCAGTTGCGAGCCCGTTTGGTGGCCGGTGGTTATCTGGCCCCACACATGAGCGGGCGCACCGATTACGACGACACGGTCACGGCGGCAGTGAAGAAGTATCAGAGCGAACAGTATCTTGGGGCGGACGGTGTGGCAGGGCCGGCAACACTGGCGGCATTGAACGTACCGGTCGAGGCGCGAATCGATCAGGTCCGCGTGAACATGGAGCGGGCGCGGTGGCTGCTGTACAAACTCAAGGGCACTTTTGTCATTGTCGACATTGCCGGGTACAAGGTTTCGTTCTATCGCGATGGCAAGCTGATATGGCGCTCCCGAGTGCAGGTGGGTAAACCGTATCGCAGCACACCGATTTTTCAATCCGAGATCACCTACATCACGTTCAACCCGACCTGGACTGTGCCGCCGACCATTCTGGTCCAGGACATGTTGCCGAAGATTCGCAATAACCCAGGCTATCTCGATGCAAACCGGATTCGTGTGATCGATCAGGACGGCAACGTGCTCGACCCGTCGACCGTCGATTGGAGCAACCCGCGCGGCCTTACGTTGCGTCAGGATGCAGGGCCGGATAACTCGCTGGGGCAGGTGGTGATTCGCTTTCCCAATGATTACGCCATTTATCTGCACGACACCCCACATCGCGAATTGTTTGCGCAATCCAATCGTGCGACCAGTTCCGGCTGTATTCGGGTAGAAAACCCGCTGCAATTGGTGGAGTTGTTGTTCAACGACCCGGTTCGCTGGAACAGCGACGGGATTCAAAAGCAGTTAGCCAACGGCAAGACAGAGAACATCAGGCTTCCCGTGAAAGTGCCGGTGCTGTTGGCCTACTGGACGGTGGACCTGAGCCTTGATGGGCGAGTGACGTTCAAACCCGATGTATATGGGTACGACAAGCCGGTATTGCGGGCGCTGAATCTGCCTTCGGAACGGCCAACGCTGGACGGGAGGCGAGCGGCGCCTCCCTCGATGGCGGTGGGGCAGAACAAGCTTTAAAGCCCAAGCCCTTCTTGCACCGCCAGAAGCAGGTTGTGTTCGGTCAGCGCGATCGCATCCGGTTGTTGTCCGGATTGATCGATCGCCTGAAGCCACCAGTGCGTCTCGCCGTGTTCATCGACGGTGCGCAACAGGGCGAGTTCCTTGCCTTGCGAGTGGATTTCGACCCGCCCGGCCCCGTCGGTGGTGAAGCGGGCGACGGGGTCGAAGGTGATGCTGTGGTGATTACCGTCGATCAGCAGTTGGTCGATGGCGTAGTCGTGGGGTGTTCCGTCCGGGGCACTCTCGAATACGTGAGTGGCATTGCGTCGTAATTTCAGACCCACCTCGATCAGTGGCTGAAGCCACGTTTCGATCTGGTGATACAAGTCGTAGACCTGGCCCGGCCAGCTGTCGATGACCTGATCGGCGATGGTCGCGTCGGCACTGGTTTGCCGGGATTGTTTCAGCTTCTCGGCGAGCTCATCTGCTTTACTCATGTCGATTTCCTGTCGTGATGTCAGTTAATCGTAGCCCCTTCAAGATAATGCGGTTTTGCCTTGGATCATATTGGATCATGGGATTGAAACACCGCATGACAAAACAAGCCTGGCTCCTACGAAATGCTGTGTAGCAACCCAAGCGCCACCAGTTCTTCACGCAATTGTCCCGGGTTGAAGAACTGAACCGCATGAAAGCCTTCCCGGCGTGCTCCTTCGATGTTCGGCGCATGATCATCGATGAACACTGCACGATGGCTATCAACGTCAAATCGGGATAACAGCAACTGAAAAATCTCTGGCGAAGGCTTGATGATTCCTTCCTCTCCCGATACCAGAATGCCTTCGAATCTCTGCAAGAACTCAAAACGCTCAAGGGCAATCGGAAAGGTTTCGGCCGACCAGTTGGTCAACGCCAATAATCGCAGGCCTTTGCCGTGCAGTTCATCGAGGATGTTGACCGTTTCATCGATGGCGCCGTCGAGCATTTCCTCCCAGCGCTCGCGATAGGCGCGAATCAATGCCTCTTGGGATGGATGCCGGGCGATGGCTTCCTCAATTGCCTCCTGCCAGCTTCTGCCCTGGTCCTGTTGTTCATTCCAGGCGGTGTGGCAGACCTCTGACAGAAAAGTTTCCATGGCTTGCAGGTCCTCACCGAATAACTTTCGATAAAGGTTTCTCGGGTTCCAGCGGATAAGAACATTGCCCAGATCGAACACAACAGTATCGATGGATGCAGGGTAGTGCGCAGCGCTCATGTTTCTTCCTCCTGGGTAGACGGGCCTGGATTGGATCCTAACAGAGGTGGCACGCAATGGGTGCTGGCTGATTTGTGACCTAAAGTCAACGGCGCAATAGTTGGGTTATCTGCGATCTTTGAGCAGCGGCAGCAATGACCGCGTCGTGGTGCAGGCGATCATCAATGCGGGCAAAGCCGTGAGGTTTTACCGCAGTTGTCCGGTGCGCAGGCATGCCGCGCTCCAGGCGTTTCCCGCTAAAAGCCTCGCGCCTTTAGTCGCCTGTTTCGCTCGCCGCGGCAACTGCCGTGGCGCACCCCGGTCACAACTGGATACCGCCCCATCTGTTGCGAGCGTCGGATCATGAAGAACCTGAAAATCGCTACCTTCAACGTCAACGGCATGCGTGCCCGCTTGCCGAATCTGCTGGCCTGGCTTGCGCGGGAGCAGCCAGATATCGCCTGCTTGCAGGAACTCAAATCGGTCGACGGCGCATTCCCTGTCGCCGAACTGGAAGCAGCCGGGTATGGCGCCGTCTGGCACGGCCAGGTGTCGTGGAACGGGGTGGCGATTCTGGCGCGCGATGCGCAGCCGTTGGAGAGCCGGCGCGGTTTGCCAGGTGACGACAGCGATACTCATAGCCGTTACGTGGAAGCTGCCGTGCACGGGGTTCTGGTGGGGTGTCTGTACCTTCCCAATGGCAACCCGCAGCCGGGGCCGAAATTCGATTACAAACTGGCGTGGTTCGAGCGTCTGATTTCACACGCCAAGGATTTGCAGAGCAGCGACCATCCGGTAGTGCTGGCCGGTGATTACAACGTGGTACCCACCGATCTGGACATCTATAACCCGCGTTCCTGGCTCAAGGATGCGCTGCTTCAACCCGAGAGTCGCGCGTGTTATCAGCGATTGCTGGATCAGGGCTGGACCGATTCCCTGCGTTTTCTGTACCCAGAGGAGCGGATCTACACCTTCTGGGATTATTTCCGGCAGCACTGGCAGAAAAACTCCGGGTTGCGCATCGATCATCTGCTGCTCAACCCGGCCTTGAGTCCTTACCTGCAGGAGGCGGGTGTCGATGCCTGGGTTCGCAACGAACCTCATGCCAGCGATCATGCACCGGCATGGATTCGAGTGGGTTCGCGCAAGCGTCGATAACCTTGGCAGGTGTTGTGATTGGCTAAATCAATTGTCAGTCCGGCGGTGTTTTCCCTTATACATGGCGCCCATCGGTGGAGTGATCCGCGGACCCTGCATAAAGGATTGAGCGATGAGCGAGACACAGCTGACGAATCTTGCGCTGTACCTGCAACGCCTGGGCTTCGATACGCCTCCGGCGCCTACCCTGGAAACCCTGCACCAACTGCAACTGCGCCACACCAGCGGCTTCCCGTTTGAAAACCTCAACACGTTGTTGGGCGAACCGGTGCTGATCGATCTGCCGTCCATCGAGCAGAAAGTATTGCACGACGGTCGCGGTGGCTACTGCTATGAACTCAATCACCTGTTCCTGGCCTTGCTTCAGGCACTGGGCTTCGATGCACGTGGCATCACGGGTCGCGTGGTCATGGGCCAGCCCGAAGGCGCGTGGACCGCTCGAACTCACCGCTTGAGCCTGGTGATTCTCGACGGCGGGCGCTACATCACTGACGTCGGTTTCGGCGGCATGGTGCCCACTGCACCGCTCATGCTGGATATCGAAGATGAGCAGTTCACTCCCCATGAGCGCTATCGCATCGAACCTCACGTCGATGGCTACACCTTGCACGCTAACGTCGGGGGGGAATGGCGGGCGATGTACATCTTCGACCTGCAACGTCAGGAAGACATCGATTACACCCTCGGCAACTGGTACGTCTCGACCCATCCGGAATCGCCCTTTCTCAAGCAATTAATGGTGGCGCGAACAGGGGAAGGGGAGCGGCGCACGCTGAACAACGGCAGTTTTGCCATTCATCGCACGGGCAGCGAGAGCGAGCGACGGCAGGTAGCGGATGTGGATGAGTTGATCGGGTTACTGGAAAGTGAATTCGGGATTCGAGTGCCGGCGCAGGACGTGTTGAAGCGAGTGCTTGAACGGTTGATTGAGCCTGTGTCGCAGGAAAACTGAGCCCCACGTAAAGGGGGGTGGATCCGACCAATTCGCCCCTTTTCTTTGATCGAGCCACCGTGGGTATTTTGGCTTTGTGTCTAGGAACGAACTTCAAGCTCCATCACATGATGGATTTCGCTGAGGACCTCGGACAACTTTTTCTCCAGGCTTTTCAGCTCGGAGGCGGTGAGGCCTTTTTTGAGATGCCCGACATGGGCAGCAGCGGTGTTCTGATCAGGCTTCGCCTTTTTGCCTTTATCGCTGAGCAATGCCTGGCGCAGGGTATTGTTGATCACCGTCTGGTAGCCATACCCCTCGCTTTCTGCCAACGCACGCGCGGCCTCTATGACGACATCATCGAGCATGATGGTGATTCGGGTCTTGCCTTTGCTGGAGGCAACCGCCCCACGCTTGGCATTGCTGAAGTCGTATTCATCTTTCATCGGTCAAGCCTCCATATAGTGGCGACGCTCGTTTTTGGTGGCGATGCGCGCGGAAATGATTCGTACGAAATTCGGGTCGCGGTAGGTGTATGCAACGACCAGCAGCCGACCTTTTGCGTCCAGTCCGATGATGATCCATCGCTGCTCATCATGGTGGTTGTTCTGAAGCGTCAACGCTCGTTCGTCATAAAACACGTGTTCTGTCTCGGCGAGGCTGGTGCCTTGGTGCTTCAGTTTGTTGGCCGCGTTCTTTGCCTTGTGGTATTGAATTTCGAATGGCTTCATTATGCATACTTTATATGTATAAGCGAGGGGGCGGCCGTGCCGGCGGTCGCTTGGAAAGCAAAAGATTAGCGGTGAGGAGGGCAAGGGGAGGAGGGATGTATTTCAAGAGTTTTAAGCTGCGAGCTCTACGGCGAAAGGGCTGTGTGAATATCTGTCCGTAATCTGACTGATTAGTTGTATACAACTCTATGGACATTTGTCCTGACTATTGAATACAGTGTGCGCACAACAAAAACCAGGGAACCCCCCAACCATGAAAACGCCCCATGTTTCACACCAACGGCCTGAGGATGAGAATCTCGGGATCGGCGCGAATATGGCTTATGGCCTGCAACACGTTCTGACCATGTATGGCGGTATTGTCGCGGTGCCTTTGATCATCGGCCAGGCGGCTGGGCTTTCGCCGGCGGACATCGGTTTGTTGATTGCTGCTTCATTGTTTGCAGGGGGGCTGGCGACATTGCTGCAAACCCTGGGCTTACCGTTTTTCGGTTGTCAGTTGCCGCTGGTGCAGGGCGTGTCGTTCTCTGGCGTTGCAACCATGGTGGCGATTGTCAGCAGCGGTGGAGAAGGCGGCTTTCAGTCGATTCTCGGGGCGGTGATTGCCGCGTCACTGATCGGCTTGCTGATCACGCCGGTATTCTCGCGAATCACCAAGTTCTTTCCGCCGTTGGTAACCGGCATTGTGATCACCACTATCGGCCTGACGCTGATGCCAGTGGCTGCACGCTGGGCCATGGGCGGCAACAGCCATGCCCCGGACTTCGGCAGCATGGCCAACATCGGCCTGGCGGCGGTGACGCTGGTGCTGGTGCTGTTACTGAGCAAAGTCGGCAGTGCGACCATCTCCCGTTTGTCGATCCTGCTGGCGATGGTCATTGGCACAGTCATCGCTGTGTTTCTCGGCATGGCGGATTTCTCGTCCGTCACCCAAGGCCCGATGTTCGGCTTCCCGGCACCGTTTCATTTCGGCATGCCGACCTTCCACTTCGCCGCGATCCTGTCGATGTGCATCGTGATCATGGTGACCCTGGTGGAAACCTCGGCCGACATTCTGGCTGTCGGTGAAATCATCGACACCAAAGTCGACTCCAAACGTCTGGGCAATGGCCTGCGCGCCGACATGCTGTCGAGCATGATCGCGCCGATCTTCGGCTCCTTCACCCAGAGCGCCTTCGCCCAGAACGTCGGGCTGGTGGCGGTCACCGGAATCAAGAGCCGTTTTGTGGTGGCCACCGGCGGTGTGTTCCTGGTGGTGCTCGGTTTACTGCCCTTCATGGGCCGGGTCATCGCCGCTGTGCCAACCTCCGTCCTCGGCGGTGCTGGCATCGTGTTGTTCGGCACCGTGGCGGCCAGCGGCATTCGGACACTGTCCAAGGTCGACTACCGCAACAATGTCAACCTGATCATCGTCGCCACCTCCATCGGTTTCGGCATGATCCCCATCGCCGCACCGAATTTCTACGACCACTTCCCTGACTGGTTTGCAACGATCTTCCATTCGGGCATCAGCTCCTCGGCGATCATGGCCATCGTGCTGAACCTGGCCTTCAACCACCTCACCGCCGGCAACTCGGATCAACAATCGGTGTTTGCCGCCGGTACCGAGCGCGTCTTGCGTTATCAGGATCTGGCAGCCTTGCGGGAAGGGGATTACTTCAGCGAAGGCAAGCTGCGTGACTGCGACGGGAACGAGATTCCGGTGGTGGAGACAGAGCATGAGCATGCCGGGCCGCGGGCGGCGCATGCGAAAAGCAGTGAGCATGTCTGACGACGGTACCTGGTAAAAAGGCAGGTAGATCAAAAGATCGCAGCCCGGGGCAGCTCCTGCATGATCCGTTTCGTCGCGTACGAAACGGATCGCATCCGGTCGGGATAAAACGCGACCGGTGTAGGAGCTGCCCCGGGCTGCGATCTTTTGAATTTATGGCGAGCACAAAAAAGCCTCTGAATCTTTCGATTCAGGGGCTTTTCGATTTTGGACTCGAACAGAAAAATAAGCCCCTCTTTTTACAATGAAACTGTGCTGATTTCTAAAATTTCTATCCCTACGATTATCCTAATCAAACCAGTATTTTATGCGAATTCGTCGCCTCCTAGTTGGGAATCAAAATCCTTTAGATAGTCCCGTCACCCACGCCGCAGTGAGTAAAGATTTGCCGTCAGGAGCAACCCGAAATCCTTTCCTGCCTCAACACGTGCTCCGTCCGGGCGAATTATCGTTACTCCGCCGCCTATATTTGAAACGACATAACCGCCATCTGGGGTCTGGACAACTCCGACCGGCGTTTGTAGATCGTCAATGACTGTCTCCAGTTGGCCATTTTCGGTTACGACGAGAATCTGGTTGGTGCGCCGGTTGGCGATTAGCAAACGCCCTGCGCGATCAAAGCCAATCCCGGCCGGCGTGGCTAGTCGCTGGTGTGTTCCAAACTTTTTCACGTAAGCACCGATCACGCACGGAAAATCTCTCTTGTGTCTTTTGTTGGCTTGTTATAGCCTTTTCCAAAGCGCTTTGGATTGTTTAAAAGCGTCGATTTAACAATCAAAAGCGCTTCTGTTTAGCGTGTTGGTTGCAACGACAAAAAATAAAAATAAGTTGGAGACATGCGATGCTTAAGACAGCGAGAAGGGTCCCGGTTATGCAGCAGTCAGTAAGGTTCCGAAAAACACTGCTGGGCGCCATGATCGGTACTCTGGTCATCTGCCAGAATGCGGGCGCTGACCCGTCGAAAGTGGCCCCGGGCGTCCCGGGCGCCGCGCCGTTCTGGTCCTATTCGGGCAAGACCGGTATCGGCACCTCCTACGAGCAGTACAAGGACGGGCAGTACTCCTCTGAGGCGGCCACCGGCGAGGTCTCGAAAGTCTGGTTCTCTCTGGCCAAGGGCGTCGTCACCGAAACCATGTTCGGGCTGATCCACGAAGCCCAGCTCAGGGAGCTGCAACTTGTCGTCCAGGGGCCGGACTTCGTCGATCTGGAGACCGAAGACACCGACAGCGAAATCAGCTACCTGTCGGTCGACAGCGAGGGACGTCCCAACTCACTCGCCTACAAGATCGTCAACCGCGACAAGCAGGGCCTCTACGAGATCGAAAAGCACATCTTCACTGATCCCGACGCCAACGCCCTGATGATTCGGGTAATCTTTCGCAGCAAGGACCCGCGCATCCAGGTCTATTTGCACGTCGATCCGGCCGTCGGCAACGACGGCAGTGGAGACACCGCCTTCGTCGACAATCGGGCGCTGTACGCCCAGCAAGGCGAGACGACCCTGGTGGTCAAGGCCAGCCGGCCCCTGGAACGGCCCACTGTCGGCTTTGCCGAGGTTTCTGACGGTCTGACCGACCTCAAGGACGGCACCCTCGACAACCTGTACGACAGCACAGGACCATCGCAGCCTGGTAACGTCGCTATGCTGGCACGTTTGCCCCAGACAGGCACCGAGACCACGCTCGATCTGGTCGTCGGCTTCGGCCACAGCCGCCAGCAGGCGGACCAGGCCGCAGACGCCACCCTGACGCGGGGCTATGCCAAGGTACTGGCCCACTACAACGGCGAAGGCCCGGCGATCGGCTGGCAGGATTACCTGCAATCCCTGTCCTCCCTGCCGGCCATGTATGCGCAGAGCACTGACAAGGGCAAGCTGCTCAACGTTAGCGCCATGGTCCTCAAGGCACAGGAGGACAAGAGCAACGCCGGCGCGCTGATTGCCTCCCTGTCCAACCCCTGGGGCGAGACAGTCCCGGCCACCCAGGGCACCACCGGCTATAAGGCGGTCTGGCCGCGTGACTTCTACCAGTGCGCCATGGCCCTGCTGGCCCTCGGCGATAAGCAGACCCCGAAGGTAGCCTTCGAATACCTGAAGAAGGTCCAGGTCACCGCCGATACTCCGACCATGCAGACCGAAACCTCGTCCAAAAACCATGAGCAGAAGCAGGGCGGTAAGCCAGGCGCGACCGGCTGGTTCCTGCAAAAGACCCACGTCGACGGCGAGGTCGAATGGGTCGGGGTCCAGCTCGACCAGACTGCCATGCCCATTATGCTGGGTTACAAGCTGTGGAAGGCCGGGGTGCTGGACGACACTCAGATCAAGCACTGGTACCAGAGCATGCTCAAGCCTGCGGCGGAGTTCCTGAGCGAAGGCGGCAATGTGAAGATGGGCTGGAACGACTGGAAGGTCGTCCCGCCGCAGACCCAGCAGGATCGCTGGGAAGAACAACCGGGCTATTCGCCCTCGACCACCGCGGCGGTCATCGCGGGCCTGGTCTTAGCCTCCGAAGTCGCGACTCAGACGGGGGATGGCGAGGCGGCCAAACGCTTCCTGGCCACGGCTAAGGGTTATTCGGACAGGGTCGAGAAGAGCATGTTCACCCAGAGCGGCAGCTTCGGCGACGGACGCTACTACCTCCGTATCACCGGGAACGACGACCCCAACGAAGGCAAGCCTCTGCTCGACAACAACAGCCGTCCGGGCCTGCCGGAGAGCCAGATTCTCGATGCCGGCTTCCTCGAACTGGTGCGCTACGGCGTCCGTCCGGCTACCGATTCGCACATCGTCAGTAGCCTGGACGAATTGGACAGCCAGGAGCTGCCCGAGAACCTGAAGGTCAAGTACGACTTCACCTTCCCTGGCGTCGAGGGCGTGTTTCCCGGCTGGCGCCGCTACGGCAACGACGGCTACGGCGAGAGCGAGGTCTCTGCCATCAACTACCCAGCCACCGGAGTACCTGTGCCGAACTCCGGATTGCGCGGCCGCGTCTGGCCGATTTTCACCGGCGAGCGTGGTCATTACGAGCTGGCCCGCAGCAAGGGCCAACTGCCGCCGGGGGTCAAGGCGTTGAGCGCCGAGCAGCTTGCGCAGCTTAAGAACACCTACGTCAAGGCCATGGAGCTGTTCGCCAACGACGGTCTGATGCTGCCGGAACAGGTCTGGGACGGCGTGGGCAACAACCGCCGGCACGGTTACGTGAAAGGTGAAGGCACGGACACCGCCACTCCTCTGGCCTGGAGTCACGCCGAATACATCAAGCTAGTCCGCTCTCTGACCGACCAGGCAGTCTGGGACCACTATCCCGTCGTCTCGGAAAAGCTCTCGCAGTGATTTGAGCGAGCAACGGGCGCCAGGCTGCGTGTGCACCATCTCTTGGCGCCATCCATCCACAACAAGAAAGGTTTTCATATCCAAACATGCCTCCGTAACCTCTCGCCCATCGGCCGTGCCTGTGCACACAGCCTTTCTCGTCGCCGTCTGTGCCGGCGTCCTGCCGCTAAGCCCGGTTAGCTCCGCCTGGGCGGAGGCCTCCAAGGCGCAGACTCGAACTGGCGACAGCACTGTCACAGTGTTGGCAGGTTGCTGAGCTGACCTCTACATACCTAGGCCCAGAAATGCACATCCTTATCCTGAGGCGCTTCGCGTCACGCACCCGAGGCAGGAGCCGTATGTGGTAGTTCTGCACGTACGGATCTGTGCGGGGTGGGGGCAGGTAGCTGTCATCCCTGTCGCGACCGTCCGTGCTTCTATCTGTGGATAACTGAAGGCAACAGTACCTATAAAGCAGGTGGAATTACTGTGGTTCAGATGTTAACTGGGCAGGGGCCATCGGAGGTGCCGATTTTCAAGGTGGGCTGCCACAGTACCTGAAGGTTTTCAGGTGATTCGCCGTCAAGCAGTGCGAGCATCAACTCTATGAGTTTCCTACCGACGGCGAGAGGTTCGGAGGATTGTAGGGCAGTGATGTCGTACCCCATGAACGCGTCCGGCGGCAGACCGTCATGGACAATGATCGACATTTCGTTGCGCAGTTCGACGCCCGCTTCAATGAGTGCACGCAGGGCGCCAGCGCCGGCGGGAGGGTTATCCACAATGACTGCGGTCGGTCGAGGATTACATGAGAGGAGGCGAGTCATGGCCTCGTATCCCCCGGCACGATCCAGGGTGCCTTCCACCATGTACTGCTGTTCTATCGGCAGTTGCGCGTCCCCCATCGCTTTGAGATATCCCTCGCGGGATTGAGTCACAAAATACAGATCCTGTGGTCCGCTCAGTAGGGCTATACGCTGGTGATTAAGGCTAACCAGTCGCTCCACAGCCATGCGCAGTCCCGCTGCTGTGTCGAAGTCGAGCCAGGCATACGGCGCAGGAAGGATACTCCGACCGTAGGCAACAAACGGGATGCCTTTCTGGGCAAGATACGACAACCGGGCATCGTTCAATCGAGTTCGGGCCACAACCATCCCGTCTATGCGTCGTCCCTCGATCATGCGTTGGTAGGTGCGGATTTCATCGGTTTTAGAGGCTGAAGCAAGCATCAGATCCATATCCGATTTGCCCAAGGCTTCGGTCATGCCGGAGACCACTTGTAGAAAGTATGGATCGTCAAGGTCATGGATCATAAGCGGATAGATGATGCCGATGGCATCTGCGCGGCCGGTAGCCAATCGACGTGCCACGGGACTGGGGCGATAGCCCGCGGCGGCGGCCGCGGTCACGATTCGTTCTCGGGTTTTTTCGCTGACATCCGTGTAGCCATTTAGGGCACGACTGACCGTTGTCTGTGACAACCCCAGCTTATTGGCAAGTTCTTTGAGATTCATACGACGATGATTGACCTGAAAGGCGAGAGCGCTGTGTGATTGCACAAAACGCCATAATTTTTGGATTTTCTCGAATACTACATTTCCCCACCTACATCCTCAAAGCGCTTTGCCTGGCCCGAACGGTGGCCCCTTGAGCAATCTGCGTAATTATCACTGGGTATCCCCTCTCACTTGAACGATTGCACAGGTGGTGGCATTGGCGGCTGTCAGTCGCTGGCGTGTTCCAAACCTTTTCACGTAAGCACCGATCACGCACGGAAAATCGCTCTTGTGTCTTTTGTTGGCTTGTTATAGTCTTTTTCCAAAGCGCTTTGGATGATTGGAAAAGCGTCGATCTAAACAATCAAAAGCGCTTTGGTTTGACGTGTTGGTTGAAACAAAAAAATAAAAATAAGTTGGAGGCATGCCATGCCTAAAACAGCGAGAAGGGTCCGGTTGGTCGCCCTCATTCATGCGGGAGTCTGTGCTGGCACAGCCGGAAAATCAGATGAGAGCTTCCGGGCTGTTGAAGCATTCGGTTGGCAGGCAATCGAGAATTTTGGCGGTCAGTTGGTGGGCATTTATCAGCGTTATATCGCCCCAAACGGGTCGCAGACTTGGGTATCCAAACTGCGTGGGGGTTTTTACGCGCAGGTTTTGCCGGATGAGCACAATAAAAATAATGGGTGGTTCTTGAAAACAACAATAAATCTCAACCTTGTAGCGGCGGGCGTGTGCCTGGCGTTACCGTTATCGGCCCATGCGCTGGAATTCGCCGGCTATGTGCGTAGCGGTGTCGGCACCTCGGTCAACAGCAGTTCCCAGTCATGTTTTCAATTGCCGGGCGCGCAGTCGAAATACCGGTTGGGTAACGAATGCGAACAGTATGCGGAGCTGGAGTTGCGTCAGGATCTGTTCACCCTGGACGACGGCTCGGTACTCAGTGTCGATGGCATGGCTTCGCTGTATAACCAGTACGACCGCAGCCTGACGTTCAACGGTGACAACGGCTCAGTGCGCATGCCGCAGCTGTATGCGCAATGGTCGAACATGCCCAGCCTCAACGGCGGCTCGCTGTGGGCCGGTCGGCGTTTCTACAAGCGGAACGATATCCACATTTCCGACTTCTACTACTGGAACCAGAGCGCCACCGGTGGCGGTATCGAAGATGTGCTGATCGGCGATCTGAAGTACAGCTACGCCTTCTCGCGCAAAGACAACCTGTACCAGAAGGACTACATCAACCGTCACGATTTCAACGTCGCCGGCTTCAACACCAACCCTGGCGGTGAGCTGGAGTTCGGCCTGAGCTACATCGACAAACCCGACAGCCGCGACGCTCATCGCGGTTGGGCGATCACCACCCAGCATGTGCAGAAGGGCTTTCTGGGTGGCAAGAATAAACTGGCCTTTCAGTACGGCGAAGGCCCCGGCACCGGGTTGGGCTATACCGGTAACGTGAGGCTGGACGACAGTAGTAAAAGCTATCGCGTGGTGGAGTTCTTCGACTGGCAAGTGACGCCGCGTTTCGGCGGGCAAGTCGAAGCGGTCTACCAGAAAGACATTCGCCCGGACGGCGCTGATCAGAACTGGATCTCCCTGGGTATTCGCCCGGCCTATGCGATCACCGAGCAGTTCAAATTCGTGACTGAACTGGGACACGATCAGGTTGAAGCCAAGGGCGGGACGCGCAAGCTGAACAAGTTCACCTTCGCCCCGACGTGGTCGCCCAAGGGGCCGGAATTCTGGGCGCGCCCCGAGGTGCGTCTGTATTACACCTATGCCAGCTGGAACGAGGCGGCCAAACGGGCGGCCAATGAACTGGCGGCGGGTTCGGCGTTGTCCGACACCGGCGCCTTCGGCACGGCGCGACACGGTTCGAACGTCGGATTGCAGGTCGAGTATTGGTGGAAATAAGCGATACATAACCCCGTAGGAGCTGCCGAAGGCTGCGATCTTTTCTCTTGGGCTCACTTGAGTCTCAAGCGGAAGATCAAACCTGACCAAGGCCACTATTGCCCTGACGAGTGGCATCTTTGGCAACTCCCGAAGTGGCTCGTCGGCGGGGGTGAAACTGGAGTGGTGGTAGCTCAGATGTGTCCTGAATAAGGTCCTCGGTAAAAAAGATAGAAGTGCGCTGGCGCTCACGAGATAAAACTTCATGGCTTATAAAATAAACGTCCACTGGTGCTTTACCTGAAATACTGAAAGCAGTACTCGTTAAACAGTACCGTGATGCTCAAGTAATTAAGAAGTGTTTTCCATCTTACGACTCACGTAACAATATAACTGATGCGCATCGGTAGGCGATTGTGCTGGTCGTGGGTTAATTGTTTATTGTCGGGCCGTGGGGTAGTTCGCTATTTGTTTTGACGACTGTTTTGCACTGGTAAGTGTTTTGGGGCTGTATCGGATGCATAGCGTGCGCTAATAAAATCGTATTCATTGACTTTAAACACGAGACGCAGGTAAAGGAAGCAAGTATGTCTATCCATATTAAAGAAGAGCCCATGACCGAATACCGTGTCGGTGCGGAGTGGTGGCGCAGCGCTGTTATTTATCAGATATATCCTCGCTCTTTTGCCGACGCGAATGGCGACGGTATAGGTGACTTGGTCGGAATCTCATCGAAAATTCCCTATCTTTCTTCATTAGGGATAGATGCTATTTGGCTCTCTCCATTCTATCGCTCTCCCCAGATGGATGCTGGCTACGATGTGGCGGATTACTGCGATGTCGATCCGCTATTTGGCAGGCTGGATGATTTCGACCGGATGTTGGAGCAGGCCCACGAAAAAGGGATCAAGGTCATCATCGACTTGGTGCCCAACCATACGTCCAGCGCCCACAGTTGGTTTCAGTCAGCTCTGAAGACCCCAGTGGGAAGTGCGGAGCGTAATCGCTACCTCTTCAGTGATGGTAAAGGTGAGAACGGCGAGTTTCCACCGAACAAATGGCAAAGCGTTTTCGGCGGTGATGCATGGTCTCGCATTCCCGGAGAAACACAATGGTATTTGCATCTGTTTGATAGTAGCCAACCGGATCTCAATTGGGAATGCCCCGAAGTGCGGGCGGAGTTTGAAGACATCTTGCGTTTTTGGTTGAAGCGAGGCGTCGATGGATTCCGTGTCGATGTGGCACATTCGTTGGTAAAAGTACCCGGGTTGCCCGATTGGGAAAGCGAAGACCCGGAAGAAAGCGCCATGAACGTTGGACCGATGTGGGACCAGGAAGGCGTACATGATATTTATCGCAGCTGGAACAAGGTGCTGAAAGAGTTCGCCGGTGATCGCATGCTGGTCGCCGAAGCCTGGGTCCAGCCGCAATCTCGGCTGGCGCGTTATGTGCGCAGCGATGAAATGCACCAAGCCTTCAACTTTGATTATCTGCTGACACACTGGGATGCCAGGGCATTGAGAGAGGTAATCGATACCTCTATGGCTGCCGCCGCTCATGTTGGGGCGCCGACGACTTGGGTCATGTCCAACCACGATACTGTTAGGCATACATCACGATATGGCCTGAGCAACCCTGGTACTCGCCCCAGGGGTATTGATGCATCCAGAGAGCAGCCGGATGAAGCATTGGGATTACGTCGTGCTCGTGCTGCGGCGCTTCTGACGCATGCATTACCGGGATCGGCTTACATCTATCAGGGTGAAGAGCTGGGTTTGCCTGAGCATACAACCCTGGACGCAGCTCACCGACAGGACCCTCGCTTTTTCCGCACCAATGGGGAGGAAGTAGGGCGCGACGGTTGCCGTGTGCCGATCCCCTGGGTTTCGGGAGAAGCGTCTTATGGATTCAGCACAGCAGGGGAGTCCTGGTTGCCTCAGCCGGAGTCATTCGCCCAATACAGTGCAGATGTACAACAAGGCAACCCGCAATCAACGCTGGAGCTCTATCGCCAATTGCTACAGCTGCGCCGTGAGTATGGGTTGGGTAGCGGTTCTCTGACCTGGTTGCCCTCGGCCCAAGGGGTACTGTTGTTTGACAATGGCCCGATCCGCATCGTGATCAATCTGACAGACATGGCCACTGCACTTCCTGACGGTCAGCTTCTGATCTCCAGCGAACCGATCAATCAACCCTACGTTTTACCCGCCAATGCTGCGGCATGGCTGAGATGAGTGATCAACTCCCTGCTCGACAGAGCAGGGAGTCACCCGGTATTTATCGGTGTTCATTAGCTGTGTCTGTGCGCCGTTGCTATAGCCAATCCAAAGCGCTTTGGGCTAGGCTGCAAGTGCTTGAGCGCAACAATAACAAAAAGAAAGTGGGAGACATCTATGATCAGTACAGTTGGCCATCGGAAGGTCAGTGTGAAACCGTCATTCGGGAGTCACGCTTGCCTGGCCTATCAAATAAAAGGCGGATTGAATCCGTTCGTCGCTCTTGGGTTTCACCGCGATAGATTGGTTTTGGGGGGGGCGTCTACTTTTCCTCTATGCAAAGACGTCTGCACCCAGCGCGAAGTTCGCCAGTATCCACGTAGCCCTTCGAGGGTTTCCTCCCGACGACGTATAAAACGCTCTACGAGCTGCTGCCCGCGAATCGAGCAAGCGTTCAACCATTAATTGTGCGCTTGGCGCGAGGCAGGCCGCTCGAATCGTTCGCGCGGATGTCCAGGAGGAAAAATGGCAAGAGTTCAGTTGCGTAATGTAGGTAAGACTTACGATACCCACCAGATCATCAAGAGTGTGGATATGGATATCGAAGACGGCGAGTTCTGTGTCTTCGTCGGTCCTTCCGGGTGTGGGAAATCAACGTTATTGCGGATGATTGCGGGTCTGGAGGACATCACCGACGGCGAGTTGCTGATCGGCGACGTACTGGCCAACACCTTACCTCCGGCCAAGCGTGGTGTCGCGATGGTGTTTCAGTCTTACGCGTTGTACCCGCACATGAGTGTGTACGACAACATGGCCTTTGGGTTGAAACTGGCTGGCAAAGACCGAAAGGAAATCAAGGACAGTGTCCTGCGAGCAGCGAGCATTCTGCAACTCGACCATTTGCTCGGTCGTAAGCCCAAACAACTATCGGGTGGTCAGCGACAGCGGGTTGCCATTGGCAGGGCGATTGTCAGACAACCAGAGGTGTTTCTGTTCGACGAACCGCTATCCAATCTGGACGCCTCTTTACGGGTACAAATGCGTATCGAAATCGCCAAACTACACAAAGACCTCAAGGCAACCATGGTGTACGTGACCCATGATCAGGTCGAAGCCATGACCCTGGCGGATAAGATTGTGGTGCTTAACAAGGGCAATGTGGAACAGATCGGGGCACCATTGGAGCTTTACAATCATCCGAAAAATCTGTTTGTCGCCGGATTTATTGGTTCACCCAAGATGAATTTCGTCGATTGCAGGATTGTTTGCATTAATTCTCATGAGGCAACTGTCTTGCTGCCTGGTGGAAGTCACGTGACGGTGGCTGTGGAGGCGGGAGGCGCCAAGCCGGGTGACGAGGTGATCCTCGGCATTCGTCCAGAGCACTTGGTAGTTGCCCATTCGGCAACCCTTGATCAGAGTTTGAGCGGCAGGGTGGAAGTGTTGGAGCATCTTGGTGACGAGACCTTTGCCTACCTTGACATCCCAGGTTCCCGTGATGGATTGCTTACGGCTCGTGTGCCGGTGGCGACGTCAATACAAATCGGTGACACGCTCACACTCCACGTACCAAAGCACGGTAGCCATCTATTTGCCGCTGATCAAAGAGCTTACCCGAGGGTAGCCGCGGTCGAGGTTGCGCTCGCTGCGAACAATCGTGCCCTGGCGGTCTCCGACAAGTCATCTGGAATCGGGCGACTCCCCGGACGCGCGTTCCATTAAATACACGAATGCGTTCGGCGAAAGCCAAAACACAACAATAATGATTTTGCACGGCGTAACGCTACCCACTTAAGGCGCGTTGTGTCTGCGAGGCTGGAGGCAATATGAACATGCGCAACTACACCAGATTCGGCTTGGGTATTCTCGTGGCATCGCTACTGCAATCGGGTATTTGCTCAGCAGCGACTGTAACCATCTCTTGTATTGCGAACGGCAAAGATCTGGAAATGTGCACGCAGGGCGCTGAGGCCTGGGCACAGCAAAGTGGTAACAAGGTTAATGTGGTGTCGTCGCCGGACTCAGGCCGATTGGCGCTGTATCAACAGCTATTAAGCGCTGGTTCATCGGATATCGATGTATTGCAGATCGACGTCGTTTGGCCGGGAATACTGGCGCAGCATCTGATCGATCTGAAGGAAAAGGTCGGTAGTGGGACTGAAGAGCATTTCGCCTCAATTATCAAAAACAACACCGTAGGCAATCGGTTGGTCGCGATGCCCTGGTTTGCCGATGCAGGAGTGCTGTATTACCGCAAAGATCTGTTGGAAAAATATAAGGCGAAAGTCCCGGAAACCTGGGACGAATTGAGCACCACGGCTCAGAAGATTCAGGATGCCGAGCGTGCTACCGGTCATGACAAGTTGTGGGGGTTTGTCTGGCAGGGCCGCAATTATGAAGGGCTCACGTGCAATGCCCTGGAGTGGGTGTCGAGCTACAACGGTGGTGCAATCGTCGATGCCGCCGGCAAGGTGACGATAGACAATCCTGAGGCAACGGCCGCTCTGACGCTAGCCCAGGGGTGGGTGGGCAGTATCAGCCCACAAGGCGTTCTGAACTATGGCGAGGAAGAAGCCCGCGGTGTATTCCAATCCGGCGATGCGGTGTTCATGCGCAACTGGCCTTACGCGTTGGCGTTGGTCAACAATACTGACAGTCCAGTCAAGGAGAGAGTCGGTGTAGCAGTACTCCCAAAAGGCGGTGAAGAGGGGCGGCATTCGCCGATCCTTGGAGGGTGGCAGCTAGCCGTTTCCAAATACTCCAAAGAACCTGACTTGGCGGCGGATCTGGTGATGTACCTCACCAGCGCGGCTGAGCAGAAACGACGTGCCATCGTAGGCTCCTACGCCCCAACAATCCCCGCCCTATACAAGGATGAAAGTGTGCGAGTGGCAGCTGGCCCGGTGGTAGACCCGCTCTACGACACACTAAGCAGCGCCGCGGCTCGCCCGTCTGCGATCACTGGGGTCCGATACAACCAGTTTAGCGCCGAGTTCTCCAATGCTGTTTATTCCGTTCTGTCTGGTCGTACCGATGCGGCGGCGAGTTTGAAGGAGTTAGCTCGTAAACTGAACAGAATGAGTCGGGGTGGGAAATGGTAACTACCACGGCGAAATCGCCAATCGCGGATATCCGCTCCAGCGAAAAACAAGAGAATCCCTCGTCCCGTAGTAGCGCTTTAACCCGCGACCGTGTTCGGTCAGCGTGGCTGTTTCTGGCCCCGATGTTGGTAGTTCTGGCGCTTATTGCCGGCTGGCCGCTCGCCCGAACTATTTGGTTTGGTTTCACCAATGCCAATCTTGCGGATTTGAGCGGCGCGCAGTTTATTGGTTTTGCCAATTATCTAAGTGTTGACGCTGGGCACTGGTCGGGTCTGCTTACGGATCCCGATTGGTGGCGCGCGGTATGGAACACCGCGTGCTTTGCGGTTGTGTCGGTCAGTCTGGAAGTCGTTCTGGGTACGATCGTTGCTCTTGTGTTGAACGCACAGTTTCCAGGGCGTGCGTGGGTGCGTGCGGCCGTGCTGATCCCCTGGGCTATTCCCACTATTGTCTCAGCGAAAATGTGGAGCTGGATGCTGAACGATCAGTTCGGGATCCTGAATCATGCGCTGATGGCCTTGGGCGTCATCGACCATCCGCTCGCCTGGACGGCGGATCCAGACCTCTCGATGATGGCCGTGGTGATGGTGGACGTCTGGAAAACTACACCCTTTATGGCGCTGCTCATTCTGGCCGGCCTGCAGATGCTGCCTTCCGATTGCTATGAAGCAGCGAAGGTTGATGGTATCCATCCGGTGCGGGTGTTCTTCAGGGTCACATTGCCGCTGGTTCGGCCCGCAATCATGGTCGCAGTGCTTTTCCGCGTGCTGGATGCCTTACGCGTGTTCGATCTCATTTATGTACTGACCTCCAATAGTAAAGACACCATGTCGATGTCGATTTACGCACGCCAGCAGCTCTTGGATTTCCAGGAAGTCGGCTACGGTTCCGCCGCGTCCACGCTGTTGTTTCTGGTTGTGGCCTTCTGCACCGTTCTATATATCGTGGCCGGGCGCGTTCGCTTCGACGATGAGCATTAAGGAGATTTGTTATGAAAAAAGCACTCGGGACCTGTGCCTTTTACTTACTGGTGGCGACGATTGTTTTCGTTTCTGTCTTTCCGTTTTACTACGCGATCATCTCCTCGCTTAAACCATCTTCGCAGCTATTTAATGTTGACTATTTTCCTGAGCTCTGGCACTGGGGAAACTATGTTTCTGTATTCCGTGAGCAGCGCTTCGGGGCTAATATTCTAAACTCACTGCTGGTCTCGCTTTCTGTGGTTGTGGTGTCTTTATTGCTGAGCGTCACCGCTTCCTATGCGTTGGGGCGAATACGTTTCCGCGGGCGCAACACCATCCTCGTGACTATCCTGGCTGTTTCCATGTTTCCGCAGGTCGTTGTTCTGTCGGGCATGTTCGAACTGATCCGCTTGCTCGGCCTATACAACAACATGCTTGGCCTGACGCTTTCATACTTGATTTTCACACTTCCTTTTACTGTCTGGGTACTGACCACTTTTATCCGAGGTTTACCCAAGGAACTGGAGGAAGCGGCAATCATGGACGGTGCGGGGCCCTGGACGATTATTACCCGTGTATTGATGCCGCTGATGTGGCCAGTTTTAGTGACTACAGGGTTATTGGCCTTTGTGGCAGCATGGAATGAGTTTCTCTTTGCCTTGACGTTCACCTTGACCAACGAGCAACGCACAGTACCTGTAGCAATTGCTTTGATTACCGGTGGCAGCGCCCATGAACTGCCTTGGGGCAACATTATGGCCGCTTCGGTCATTGTGACGATCCCCATTGTTTTGTTGGTTTTGTTCTTCCAGCGGCGCATTGTCTCAGGGCTAACTGCAGGAGCAGTGAAAGGCTGAGGCCCCTAGGTTTAGTCGGTGTGACATTCGAACACGAACACAGGAGGCTTTAATGGGCGCTTTGTCACAGGGTCTCTCTCTCTGCTCCCGTGGGTCAGAGTGTTCTCATGGTGCTCTCTTGAAGCGTGATCTTTGACTTGCCACTTTCTGACCTCCCTCGTGTGTGTATCCGTCGTGCTGCTGACCGTTTGGCAGATAGGATGTGGGTGACCTCGATCAGGTCGCGGTCTTCCAGTACCGCAAGGACGCCGGCAATCCGTAGCAGATTGTCCGCGGCCTTGGAGGCGCTGGTCGTACGTTGCAGCAGGTCGGTGATTCGTTGGGTGTAGCGTTTGAGACTGATGTCTTGGGTGAGATCCACCGGCTGATAAAAGCGCTGTCCGGCCAAGCTCGGTGGCCAGGTGATCAGGCAACGGGCGAAGATGCCTTGGCCGTTGAGCAACGGGTCCTTAAGCAGTCGACCTGCCAAATAGGGAGCATTAAGTGCAGGCTCAAGCGCCGGTCATAGGCGCGCAGGCTTTCTCCGGCCATGGAGCGAGAGTGATCGATGGGGTTGCCGTCCCACGCCGAGGACGGGGTGGTCACGGCCTTAAGGCGGTTGTCCCGGCTCATGGTGCTGCTACCGAGGAATTGGCCGCCCTCGTCGCTGAACAGCCCCATGCTGGGCAGACCCAAACACAGGCTTTTGGTCAGGTCAGTCGTGGCGCTACGGGCTCTGGCTCTATCTGATTGGCGTGTCGGTGTGGCAATCGATCGTTGCCATCTGCTTCTGAGATTGGGGCAAGTGTGGCGGGCTAGCGACTGAGTTTTCCGCGGTAGGCCTGCCATTGCAGGCGTTCCCATTCGCGGGCTGGCTGCAAGGCCAGCCACCGCCGTCTTGCGATCAGCGAAAGCCGCCATAGTGAGTAGGTACAGTGACAGCGGATAGACCCGGCCATCCAAATGCACATTGGCATGCCCCTGAGTGGCCAAAGCCGAGGTGACCAGCACCGATTGCGCGGCCATGGCCTGGAGCACACCAATCACTTCGGCCATGCGTCGACGGCCGGTCCCAGCAGATCACCGAGGGCGGCCACCGGATAATCTAATGGCGTCGGGTTGGCCTCCAGCAAGGGTTGCGGCGGCAAGCTCCAGGTTGATTGCAGCATCACCTTTCTCCTGTTCTCCCACTGATGCCCTCACGCTCCCGCCACGGATGTTGAGTGTTATCAGGGATGAAGGCCCCTGCGGCCTGTGAGGGTGTTCACTGACGCGGAACGGACGGCTCTTTACGACCAAGATCCCGGGCAACTCCCATGAATCTGGCCTCCTGGGCGCATCCGAGGATGCGGGCGAGTGGAGGCTGCATCGGCTGACGAAACCAACGTCGCGAGATCCTGAGTCAGGTAAAAGCAGTGAGGCGATGACCGGGGCATGCCTGACTGTCAGTCAGGTGCAGTCCATTCCTTGGACTGCGGCACCATCATCTGCATCGCTGTCGCTGGTGACTTCGGTGTTTGTCACGCCGATTGTCACGAGGGGGGATGCCGCAAAGCCTTCTACGAGTTGGGCTGCAGCAGTGGTAGGAGCGCCCGTCTCTTTCTAAAAGAAAGAGACGGGCGCAGGTTGGCGCAAGGAAATAGCCAGGCGGATAGGTTGCTGCGGGGCAGCTATGAAAGGGCATGAGTTGCCGCAGTGGGCATTCTGGAAGAAGTGGCATCCATCACATCGCTGTGACCGTGCGAGCCGCCGGACGCTAATCGCACTTTGGGAGAACCAGCGTGGCGTAGCCTTGAAGGTTCTGGCTACCTGGGTTGCTGTCAACGACAGCACTTTGCCCGACCTTTTCTACGCCTGTGGAGAATTGGGTCAAGGCTCGAATTTTCGGGAGTTCTGCGGCTGTGAATGAAATTATCCACTAATGGAAATCAGTGGTTTTCCACAGACAATTGCGTGGGCTTTAGATTTTTTAAGTGAGGTCCATCCAAACAGGGCGGCTTTGCAGCCCTGTTTGGATGGACCCGCGTGGACAAACGGATCACTGAGATATGAGGACCGAGCGCTTACTCAGTTGCGCCACGTTTTGCTTTTAGGCGAGTGACATTCGCACCCGTCTGATTGACGAATTCGCGTGGGCTGACATGCTTCTGCTGATTAGCCTCAAGGTAGCGACTCCACCAGTTCATGATCAGCCTGCGCTCCTCGATGAACTCGGCCTTGTGGATGTAAGCGGCGCGGACGTTGTTGCGTTCCTTGTGGCTCATCTGTCGCTCGATGGCTGTGTCCGTCCACAAACCTGACTCGATCAGTGCGCTGCAGGCCATCGAACGAAACCCATGCCCACAGATCTCGGATTTGGTGTCGTACCCCATCTTCCGAAGCGCGCTGTTCACCGTGTTTTCAGACATTGGTTTCCAAGACTTGGTATCGCCTGCGAACACCAAGTCAAATTTGCCTGTGATTGCGTGGATCTGCTCGAGCAGGGCGATCGCTTGCGGCGATAAGGGTACAAGATGGATATCGCCTGCCATCTTCGTACCCCTTGTGGAAAAGGGTACGCCTTCCAACGCTGGTCGCGTGTCGGGTATTTCCCAGACGGCACGTTTGAGGTCGAACTCGCTCCAGCGGGCGAAGCGCAGCTCGCTGGAGCGTACAAACACGTGCAGCGACAGCAAGACCGTCAGCCGGGTAAGTGCGCGGCCTTTATAGGTGTCGATCCGTTCCTGCAATTCAGGCAAGCGCGATAAGGATAAGGCGGGGCGGTGGACGACCCGCGAGGCTTTGATTGAGCCTACGAGGTCGTAAGCAGGGTTTACGGTGATAAGCCGGAGGCGCTTTGCCTCGCGCATGATGCTCTGCAGGTAGTTTTGTACCCTTAAAGCAATGTCTATCGTTCCGCGCTTCTTAATCGCGTCCAGGGGGCGCATAAGGTCGTGGGTATCTAGATCGACAATGACGCGGGCGCCGATCAGCGGGAAAAGGTGAGTTTTGAGGCGACTCATCACTGTCTTGGAATAGTCCGGTGCCCACTTGGCTGACATTTCCGTGTGCCAGCCGAGGGCAACGCTTTCAAAGGTGCGGCCTTTGATCAAAGCGTCCGTCTTGGCTTGGTTCTTGGCTCCTATGGGGTCAATGCCATCCGCTAGCATTCGCTTGACCTCCAAGCGCTTGCGGCGCGCATCGGCGAGGCCAACGATGGGGTAGTTGCCGAATGAGGTCAGTCCTTCCCGGCCATTGGGTTGGACTAGAAGGTAAAGGCCGTCGCCGTCGAAAAGCTTGTAGGCGCGGTCGGTGGGCTTGGCCGAATGGCAAGCGGCGTCGGAGAGTGGAGCAGTAGTGCGCGACATAAGGGTACTCCCTTTTATCGAACTGACCTTTATCCCAAACTCTTAAAATGGCTGGTACCCACCGGAATCCGACAGAACGCCAAAACGAAAAAACCCGCCATAAGGCGGGTTTTTCGGGGGGGCAGAGATTTTGGAAGCCTTCTCTGGAACCTTGTCTGGCTCCACGACCTGGACTCGAACCAGGGACCCAGTGATTAACAGTCACTTGCTCTACCAACTGAGCTATCGCGGAATGGCGCCTATGTTACTGATTCAAAAAGAGAAGTCAAGCCTCTGTCGGCAGTTTGATGTTTTCATCGGATCAGAGGGGGGTATCGGCCATTGGCGGTTACCAGAATCGCGGTAGAGGTCTACCATGGTCGCCCGGAAGTGGTGACACGCGCTGCCGGCCCTCAGCCGAAAAGGTATGCGCCATGAATCACCCAATCCTCACACGTCAAAACAGCGGGGTGTTCGCATGAGCATCGCTCAGATCAGCCTGCCCAAAGGCGTTGGTCCGCACGCCGAAAAACTGTTCGACGCAATCACTCAGGCCAGCACCGCTGACGAATTGAATCGCGCGGGCGGCAAGGCCGAAGGTTTTGTCCTGGGCCTGGAAAGCACCAAGGCGATTAAAAGCCAGGTGGCCGAGTCGCTTTATGTGGCCTATGACGACGCGGCCAGCCAGCGTGCAACCGAATTGGCTTAACCGCCGAAGGTGATGGTGCCAAGCATCAGCTTGGCGTACAGCATCGTGGCGCCCAGTTGTACCAGCCACAACGCCAGACCGCCAAGGAACACGCCCGCAGCCACTTGCAGCACCAGGTTATTACCGCGTTTGGCCGAAGAGCGGGGTACGAAGTAGTCCAGCTCGTCGCGGTCGGCGCGTAGGTCATCGTTTTTCATGTGGGTTTCTCAAGAATTCTCGGATGTACTCATAACCTGTGGGAGCCGGGCTTGCCCGCGATAGCGGTCGATCAGCCAACATAAATGTTGAATGTGATGGTTTCATCGCAGGCAAGTCCGGCTCCCACAGTGGGGATGGTGTGCAGTCTAGAGGGCTTGGCCATCGGGTCGAGAGATATCTGCGATCCATAAAAAAACGGGAAGCCCTTTGGCTTCCCGTTTTCGTATCACGCGAGGACTCAGATCACCTGAACGATGGCCTTGGTCACGGCGTCGATGTTGCTCTGGTTCAGCGCGGCAACGCAGATGCGGCCGGTATCCAGTGCATAGATGCCGAACTCGCTGCGCAAGCGGGTAACCTGCTCAACCGTCAAGCCGGAGTAGGAGAACATGCCGCGCTGACGACCCACGAAGCTGAAATCGCGCTGTGGTGCGTTTTTCGCCAGCAGGTCGACCATCTGGGTGCGCATGCCGCGAATCCGCAGGCGCATTTCTGCCAGTTCCTCTTCCCACTGGGCGCGCAATACCGGGCTGTTCAGCACGGCGGCGACGATGCTTGCGCCATGGGTTGGCGGGTTGGAGTAGTTGGTGCGGATCACGCGTTTGACTTGCGACAATACGCGCGCGCCTTCTTCTTTCGATTCGCTGACGATCGACAGGGCGCCAACGCGCTCGCCGTACAGCGAGAAGGATTTGGAGAACGAACTGGAAACGAAGAAGGTCAGGTCCGATTCGGCGAACAGGCGCACGGCCGCGGCGTCTTCATCGATACCGTCGCCAAAGCCCTGGTAAGCCATGTCGAGGAACGGCACGTGACCTTTGGCCTTGACCACTTCCAGCACGTTTTTCCAGTCTGCCGGGCTCAGGTCCACGCCGGTCGGGTTGTGGCAGCAAGCGTGCAGCACAACGATAGAGCCGGACGGCAAGGCGTTCAGGTCTTCCAGCAGGCCGACGCGGTTAACGTCGTGGGTGGCGGCGTCGTAGTAGCGATAGTTCTGCACCGGGAAACCAGCGGTTTCGAACAGCGCGCGGTGGTTTTCCCAGCTCGGGTCGCTGATGGCAACGACGGCGTTCGGCAGCAGTTGCTTGAGGAAGTCAGCGCCGATTTTCAGCGCGCCAGTACCGCCAACGGCTTGGGTGGTGATAACCCGGCCAGCGGCGATCAGCGGTGAATCATTGCCGAACAGCAGTTTTTGCACGGCCTGGTCGTAGGCGGCGATGCCGTCGATCGGCAAGTAACCACGGGAAACGTGTTGAGCAGCGCGAATCGTCTCGGCTTCGACAACGGCGCGCAGGAGTGGAATTCGCCCCTCCTCGTCGCAGTAAACACCGACCCCCAGGTTGACCTTGTTGGTGCGGGTATCGGCATTGAATGCTTCGTTGAGGCCCAGGATTGGATCGCGTGGTGCCATTTCGACAGCGGAGAACAGGCTCATTATTGCGGCGGCTCTGAATGGAGTATGGAGGGACGTGTCGCGCTCCAGCCGAATGCACTAGAGCGGTGCACAAACGGGGAGCTAGTATAGAGGCCATCAGCGATTGATGGCGACAGGCGATTCGGCTTTTACCGTAAGTTTTTCCAATTATTTTTCGATCGCGGGTCGGGTGGTGTCGTCATAGGTTTTACCCGATGCAGGACGTTTGCCTTGAAAGCGATGGCAATCGGCTCCACATTGAGCACAATCCAGTTTTTTCCTCGGGCGACATCGGTCGTTTGTGGTTTTTTTCGTCGCTGTCCGGTTTGACCGTACAGGCGCGAATCCAGAGGTACTTATGTCTGAATTCCAGCTAGTCACCCGCTTCGAGCCCGCCGGCGATCAGCCGGAAGCCATCCGCTTGATGGTCGAGGGCATTGAGGCCGGGCTGTCGCACCAGACGTTGCTCGGTGTGACCGGCTCGGGCAAGACCTTCAGCATCGCCAACGTGATCGCCCAGATACAGCGCCCGACGCTGGTGCTGGCGCCCAACAAGACGCTGGCCGCGCAGTTGTATGGCGAATTCAAGGCGTTTTTCCCGCACAACGCTGTTGAATACTTCGTGTCTTACTACGACTACTACCAGCCCGAAGCCTACGTGCCGTCGTCCGACACCTTCATCGAGAAGGATGCCTCGATCAACGACCACATCGAGCAGATGCGCCTTTCCGCCACCAAGGCGCTGCTGGAGCGCAAGGACACGATCATCGTCACCACGGTGTCCTGCATCTACGGTCTGGGCAGCCCGGAAACCTATTTGAAGATGGTGTTGCACGTCGATCGCGGCGATAAGCTCGACCAGCGCGCGCTGCTGCGTCGCCTGGCGGACCTGCAATACACCCGCAACGACATGGATTTCGCCCGGGCGACCTTCCGGGTGCGCGGCGATGTGATTGATATTCATCCGGCGGAATCCGATTTCGAGGCGATCCGCATCGAGCTGTTCGATGACGAAGTGGAGAGCCTGTCCGCCTTCGATCCGTTGACCGGTGAAGTCATCCGCAAACTGCCGCGTTTTACCTTCTATCCGAAGAGCCATTACGTGACCCCGCGGGAAACCCTGCTCGAAGCTACCGAAGGGATAAAGATCGAATTGCAGGAACGCCTGGAATACCTGCGTTCCAATAACAAACTGGTGGAAGCTCAGCGACTGGAGCAGCGCACCCGTTTTGATCTGGAGATGATCCTGGAGCTTGGTTACTGCAACGGCATCGAAAACTATTCGCGCTACCTGTCGGGACGAGCCGCCGGTGAGGCGCCGCCCACTTTGTTTGATTACTTGCCGGCCGATGCCTTGCTGGTGATCGACGAATCCCACGTCAGCGTGCCGCAAGTTGGCGCTATGTATAAGGGGGACCGTTCACGCAAAGAGACGCTGGTGGAGTACGGCTTCCGTCTGCCCTCTGCGCTGGACAACCGGCCGATGCGTTTCGACGAGTTCGAAAGCATCAGCCCCCAAACGATTTTTATCTCGGCCACGCCAGGCAATTACGAAGCGGAACATGCCGGCCGAGTGGTCGAGCAACTGGTGCGTCCGACAGGCCTGGTGGACCCGCAAATCGAAATTCGCCCGGCGTTGACTCAGGTCGACGACTTGCTCTCGGAAATCACCAAGCGCGTGGCCCTGGAGGAGCGGGTGCTGGTTACCACGCTGACCAAACGCATGTCCGAAGATTTGACCGATTACCTGGCCGACCATGGCGTGCGCGTGCGCTATCTGCATTCGGACATCGACACCGTGGAGCGGGTCGAAATTATCCGTGACTTGCGCCTTGGCGTCTTCGATGTGCTGGTGGGGATCAACCTGCTGCGTGAAGGCCTGGACATGCCCGAAGTCTCGCTGGTGGCGATTCTCGACGCGGACAAGGAAGGCTTCCTGCGTTCCGAGCGCTCGCTGATCCAGACCATCGGTCGGGCGGCGCGCAACCTCAATGGGCGGGCAATTCTGTATGCGGATCGCATCACCGGTTCCATGGAGCGTGCGATCGGCGAAACCGAGCGTCGTCGCGACAAGCAGATCGCCTTCAACCTGGCCAATGGCATCACGCCGAAGGGTGTGTTCAAGGACGTCGCCGACATCATGGAAGGCGCGGTTGTGCCGGGTTCGCGCAGCAAGAAGCGCAAAGGCATGGCCAAGGCCGCCGAGGAAAGTGCCAGGTACGAGGCCGAACTGCGCTCGCCAAGCGAGATCAGCAAACGCATTCGTCAGCTGGAAGAAAAAATGTACCAGCTCGCCCGCGACCTGGAATTCGAAGCGGCGGCTCAGCTGCGCGACGAAATCGGCAAGTTGCGCGAGCGGTTGATCGCTGTTTGATTTTTGTGTTGTCTGTGAGGGCCTCTTCGCGGGCAAGCCTCGCTCCTACGGGGGTCGTGTCGGCGAGGCTTGCCCGCGAAAGGTGCACCATGGTCCAAAACTTCTTAAATACCCCGCTCACTGGAGCCGGGCAGTGATCGCCTGTTACCATTCGCCTCTTGTTTGATCTTCGCTTTTATTCTTTTCGAGACATGCCATGACCACCGTCCGCACTCGCATCGCGCCATCGCCTACCGGGGACCCCCATGTAGGTACCGCTTACATCGCTTTGTTCAACTACTGCTTTGCCAAGCAGCATGGCGGTGAGTTCATCCTGCGTATCGAAGACACCGATCAACTGCGTTCGACCCGCGAGTCCGAACAGCAGATTTACGATGCCCTGCGCTGGTTGGGTATCGACTGGAGCGAAGGCCCGGATGTCGGCGGCCCGCACGGTCCTTATCGGCAGAGCGAGCGCGGCGATATCTATCAGAAGTACTGCCAGCAATTGGTCGACATGGGTCATGCCTTTCCGTGCTTCTGCACGGCTGAAGAACTGGACCAGATGCGCGCCGAGCAAATGGCGCGTGGCGAAACCCCGCGTTACGACGGCCGTGCGCTATTGCTCTCCAAGGAAGAAGTTGCGCGCCGCCTGGCCGCCGGCGAGCCACACGTCATCCGCATGAAAGTGCCGACCGAAGGCGTTTGCGTCGTGCCTGACATGCTGCGTGGCGACGTCGAGATCCCGTGGGATCGCATGGACATGCAAGTGCTGATGAAGACCGACGGCTTGCCGACGTACTTCCTGGCCAACGTTGTCGATGACCACTTGATGGGCATCACCCACGTTTTGCGCGGTGAAGAATGGCTGCCTTCGGCGCCGAAACTGATCCTCTTGTACGAATACTTTGGCTGGGAACAACCGCAGCTGTGCTACATGCCGCTGCTGCGTAACCCGGACAAGAGCAAGCTGTCCAAGCGCAAGAACCCGACCTCGGTGACGTTCTACGAGCGCATGGGGTTCATGCCTGAAGCGATGCTCAACTACCTGGGCCGTATGGGCTGGTCGATGCCGGACGAGCGGGAGAAGTTCTCGTTGCAGGAAATGGTCGACAATTTCGACCTTAAGCGCGTCTCTCTCGGCGGGCCGATTTTCGACATCGAGAAGTTGTCGTGGCTCAACGGCCAGTGGCTGCGTGACCTGTCGGTGGAAGAGTTTGCCGTGCGCGTGCAGAAGTGGGCGCTGAATCCTGAATACATGATGAAGATTGCACCGCACGTGCAGGGCCGGGTTGAAATCTTCAGCCAGGTCGCGCCGCTTGCCGGCTTCTTCTTTGCCGGTGGCGTGAACCCGGATGCCAAGCTGTTCGAGTCCAAGAAACTCTCGGGCGATCAGGTCCGTCAGTTGATGCAGTTGATTCTGTGGAAGCTGGAAAGCCTGCGTCAGTGGGACAAGGACAGCATTACTGCAACCATCCAGTCGGTGGTCGAATCCCTGGAGCTGAAGCTGCGGGATGCCATGCCGCTGATGTTCGCCGCGATCACAGGCCAGGCCAGCTCGGTTTCGGTGCTCGATGCGATGGAAATCCTCGGGCCGGACCTGACCCGTTTCCGTCTGCGCCAGGCTATTGACCTGTTGGGCGGCGTGTCGAAGAAGGAAAACAAGGAGTGGGAAAAACTGTTGGGTAATATCGCCTAAACGGCGTTTCACTCTGTAGGAGCTGCCGAAGGCTGCGATCTTTTGATCTCGATCTTCGGTGCTGCCCCCGAATTTACGGGGGGAGGGCGGTAAGTGATTGTTATGGCGACAAAAAATTTTGGAAATTGTTGAAAATAAGTTTGACAGCCTTCCGATGCGCCATTAAGATTCGCCCCGTCCTCAGCGATGAGGGGCTATAGCTCAGCTGGGAGAGCGCTTGCATGGCATGCAAGAGGTCGACGGTTCGATCCCGTCTAGCTCCACCAATTTACACTTCAAGGCCTGGCCACACCGGCCTTGAAGCGATCAACACTCAGCGTTGATCAGTTGTATAGAAGGGTTTGCGTCCCCTTCGTCTAGTGGCCTAGGACACCGCCCTTTCACGGCGGTAACAGGGGTTCGAGTCCCCTAGGGGACGCCAGTTTTACAGAAGCGATGTTGCAAGATGTCGCTCCGCCGCGAGGCGAAAAATCCGGGGCTATAGCTCAGCTGGGAGAGCGCTTGCATGGCATGCAAGAGGTCGACGGTTCGATCCCGTCTAGCTCCACCAATTTTACAGTTCAAGGTCTGGCCACACCGGCCTTGAATCGATCAGCTCTCAGCACTGATCAGTTGTATAGAAGGGTTTGTGTCCCCTTCGTCTAGTGGCCTAGGACACCGCCCTTTCACGGCGGTAACAGGGGTTCGAGTCCCCTAGGGGACGCCACGATTACCCGCTCTGCGGGATTTTTAAGGGTCATTCAATTATTGAATGGCCCTTTTGTTTGTCTGGCGTTTGGCAAACTCTCCTTTTTCCTCAAACTTTCTTCAGACCAGCGGTCACATCCACGACTTGCGAAAAATTATTATGAGAATAATATTCTATTCGTAATATTCGGAGGCAACGATGAACGATAAAAAAGCTCAAACCCGCGAACGCATCCTCAAGGCTGCCAGCTCAGCGCTGATTCAGCGCGGCCCGGCCGAGCCGAGCGTGGGCGAAGTGATGGGCGCGGCCGGCCTGACGGTCGGCGGCTTCTACGCGCACTTCGAAAGCAAGGACGCATTGATGCTGGAAGCATTCAAGCAGTTACTCAGCCATCGTCGTGGCTTGATCGCCGACATGGATGCCGAGCTGACCGGCGAAGAGCGGCGCGCGTTGGTTGCAGCGTTCTATCTGTCGCGCAAACACCGTGATTCCATCGAACAGGCATGTCCGATTCCGGCATCGGTCGGCGAGTTGGGCCGTCTGCCGGACGAATTTCGTGTGGCATTGAATGAGCATATCGAATTGATGGTCGCGCAGTTGGCGGCCAGCCCGGAAGAGGCCGACAAAGCCTTGGCCGACATGGCCTTGATGGTCGGTGGTTTGGCTCTGGCACGGGCGCTGGGGCCAGGAGAGTTATCCGATCGATTACTGCGCGCTGCCAAGTCGGCAGTGCTATGACCTGAAGGCTCCAGCCTGAGGAGATGGGCGATGAACACGTTGAGCTGGGTTCGTGGCGTTAATGGCACCTTGGGCTGGTTCGCGCCGAAACTGGTGGCGAGCAAGATGCGTCTGGCGTTCATGACGCCGCGGCAATTGCAGCCGCGTGACTGGGAGTTGCCGCTGCTGGCGAAGTCCGAACGAATCACCTTGCGCTTCGGCCTCTCGGCGCTGCGTTGGGGGCAGGGGCCGGCGGTGTTGTTGATGCACGGTTGGGAAGGCCGGCCGACACAGTTTGCCGCGCTGATCACCGCGCTGGTGGATGCCGGTTACACCGTGGTTGCCCTGGACGGTCCGGCTCACGGTCGCTCGCCTGGTCGCGAGGCTAATGTGGTGCTGTTCGCTCGGGCCATGCTCGAAGCGGCTGCTGAATTGCCGCCGCTGCAAGCGGTGATCGGTCACTCCATGGGCGGCGCCAGTGCCATGCTTGCGGTTCAGTTGGGCTTGCGCACCGAAACCCTGGTCTCGATCGCCGCCCCGGCGCGAATTCTCGGGGTACTGCGTGGGTTCGCACGTTATGTGCGCCTGCCGCCCAAAGCGCGTTCGGCGTTTATTCGCCAGATTGAGAAAGATGTCGGTATGCGCGCTGCCGCGCTGGATGTTGC
This sequence comes from Pseudomonas sp. Tn43, assembly GCF_014192635.1. NCBI lineage: Bacteria > Pseudomonadati > Pseudomonadota > Gammaproteobacteria > Pseudomonadales > Pseudomonadaceae > Pseudomonas > Pseudomonas sp. Tn43. The sequence continues at coordinate 807,742 of NZ_JACHYG010000001.1, read as the reverse complement.
GCGCTATCAGCTCGATATGCCGGGGTTGATCGTCCATGCCGAGGACGACAACTTTGTTCCGGTCAAGGAATCCCAATTGATCCACGAAGCCTGGTTCGACAGCCGTCTGTTGCGCCTGGAAGAGGGCGGGCATCAGCGGGTGCTGGCCGATCCGCGGGTGATCGACGGCGTTCTTTCGCTGCTGGCCGGTCGCAGTCTGCAATCGCGCCAATCGGCCTGAGCATCCGTTACACTGCCCCGGTCGAAATAATCTGACCAGGAGTGGGGCATGGGCTGGGATCGGGCAACGCCGTTTATCATTGATCTGGAAGTGGACGCCGAGGACATCGACGGGTTGGGCCATGCGAACAACGCGGTGTACGTGACCTGGCTCGAGCGTTGCGCCTGGCGCCATTCGCAACGGCTCGGGCTGGATCTGGTCGAGTACCGGCGGCTGGACCGGGCAATGGCAGTGGTGCGCCACGAGATCGATTACCTGGCGGCGGCCTATGAGGGCGACGAGCTGCAACTGGCAACCTGGATTGTCGATTGGGATCAGCGCTTGAAAATGACCCGCCACTTCCAGCTCAAGCGGCCCAGCGACAACACCACGTTGCTGCGGGCGCAAACCACTTTCGTGTGCATCGAACTGTCGACCGGCAGGCCCAAGCGCATGCCGGCGGAATTCATCGAGGGCTATGGTCCTGCGTTGCAAGTTCCAAGCTGACACGATCCTGTGGCGAGGGGGCAAGTCCCCGTTGGGTTGCGTAGCGATCCCCCGAATTTTACGACTGCTACGCAGCCGAACGGGGGCAAGCCCCCTCGCCACAGAGGTATGCGCAAGTCTTTCCTTAGATTATCCAGTAAACTGCCGCACGTTTTTCGTTGAGTGTGTTTTTCATGCAAATTGCTTTGGCGCCCATGGAGGGGTTGGTCGACAACATCCTGCGGGACGTGCTGACCCGTGTGGGCGGTATCGATTGGTGCGTGACCGAATTCATTCGGATCAACGATCAGCTGCTAACGCCTGCCTATTACCACAAGTTCGGCCCGGAACTGCTGACTGGCGCCCGAACCGCGTCCGGCGTGCCGCTGCGTGTGCAACTGCTGGGCTCCGATCCGGTGTGCCTGGCGGAAAACGCCGCACTGGCCTGCGAGTTGGGTTCCGAGGTCATCGACCTGAACTTCGGCTGCCCGGCCAAGACCGTCAACAAATCCCGTGGCGGCGCGGTGCTACTCAAAGAACCTGAACTGCTAAACCAAATCGTCGAACACGTCCGTCGCGCGGTGCCAGCGCATATTCCGGTCACCGCCAAGATGCGCCTCGGATTCGACAGCCCGGACGGTGCGCTGGTTTGCGCCACGGCCCTGGCTGAAGGCGGGGCGGCGCACATCGTGGTTCACGCGCGGACCAAGACCGATGGCTACAAGCCGCCAGCTCACTGGGAATGGATTCCTCGGGTGCAGGACGTGGTCAACGTGCCGGTGTTTGCCAACGGCGATATCTGGAGCGTCGAGGGCTGGCGTCGTTGCCGCGAGATCAGCGGCGTCGAGGACATCATGCTCGGGCGCGGCCTGGTATCGCGTCCGGATCTGGCCCGGCAGATCGCCGCCGCTCGCGCCGGTGAAGACATCGTGGAAATGTCCTGGGCCGAGCTGCTGCCGCTGATTCAGGACTTCTGGCTGCAAGCCAAGGCGCAAATGACGCCACGCCAATCGCCGGGTCGCTTGAAGCAGTGGCTGGCGATGCTGACCCGCAATTATCCCGAAGCGGTAGAGCTGTTCACCGTCCTGCGGCGTGAGACGGAACTGGATAATGTCTCGCGTTTACTGGGGCTTCAGGTGTCTGAGGCGGCCTGAAAAAATCTTCAAATAATCTCTTGAAAAGCAATCAGCGGTCCCTATCTAAGGATTACGCGATGCCGAATTCGGGTCGCGGAGACAAAAAAACTTGCTGATTATGTTCAGGAGATTTGAATCATGAGTACTGCATTTTCCCTGGCCCCACTGTTCCGTTCCTCGGTAGGTTTCGACCGTTTCAACGACCTGTTCGAAACCGCCCTGCGTAATGAGCCAGGCAGCACCTATCCACCCTACAACGTTGAAAAATACGGTGATGATCAATACCGCATTGTTGTAGCGGCCGCCGGTTTCCAGGAAGAAGACCTGGACCTGCAAGTGGAAAAAGGTGTGCTGACCATCAGTGGTGGCAAACGTGACACGGACGAAAACGTCACCTATCTGTACCAAGGCATCGCTCAGCGCGCCTTCAAACTGTCGTTCCGTCTGGCGGACCACATTGAAATCAAGGCCGCCGAACTGCGCAACGGTTTGTTGAGTATCGACCTGCTGCGCGTGATTCCGGAAGAAGCGAAAGCCAAACGCATCCCGATCAACGGGACGGAAAAACCGGCTCTGCAGCATTGAGTCATTCGAAGAAATACATTCGTTTGAACCGGCTGTAACCCGCGGAATGTAGGCCCCGACTTGTCGGGGCCTTTTTTTATACACCAAAAACCATCACGCAAACTTTGCTGCCTTGCGGCGCTTTCTCTACAATCCGCGCCAGTTTGGCCGCCCCCCATCCTGCCAGGTCGGCCCGGAGCTTTTTTTCATGGAAGAGATACAACAGCGTTGGCTGTGCGGTCTATCTGCGCCGATGGTAGCCCTCAATCCAGGCGCCGATTACAACGAGCCTGCTTTCTACTCCGCCCCGCAATTCATCGACCTGCAATGCAGCTGGGGCATCAACAACCGGCCGCAGTTGTTGGGCATGCTCGAAAGAATGACCGATAACGGCCACGCCACCCACCTCGCAAATGCGTATCGCTCATGGCAGCGCTGTTTGCCCAGTGAGTGGCAGGCGTTGCTCGAGACGCTGGATACGCGCGAGCGCATCTTGCATGAGTTTGCCAGTCGTACGTATAGCGGCTGCGGGGCGGGTGGTATTCAGGCGTGGGACTTGGGGCGTATGGGGTTTCTCTTGCGTTGTGGAGTGCGCAACGAGTGGATCGATCTGTGCGAGAGCCTCTGGCTGCATAGTCGGCTCGCGGTGAGGGCGCAATATCACTACGGCAGCTGGTTTTCTTATTTCAATGGGTTTCTGGCCGGCCGCGCATTCTGGGGGTGTCTGAGCAGCAGTGAGCAAACGCTCGCTTACGAACTGGACCGACAAGGGGAGTGTTCCAGCAGTCAGCGCATCGCTCACGGCCTGAACCGAAACGTGCCTTCTTTCCTGGCCGACTTGCCCTGGCATTTGGACCTCAACTTACCGCCACGCCCGGCGTCCCTTGAGGAGTTCGACTGGTCATGAGTTGCTGGATACGCCTGGGCATAGAGCCCACCAAAGACCAGACACTGATTCGAAATGCCTACCGCGCGCGTCTGCCGGAGCATCATCCGGAGAGTGATCCCGAGGGCTTTCAGGCACTGCGTGAGGCCTATGAAAGTGCCAACCGTTTCGCTCGTCATGAAGAGGACGAAATCGAGGATGAAGGCGTTGCTGCCCTCGAGGTTCCGCAGACCTTGGTGGATCTTTACGCATTACTCGAAGATCCGGCCCGGCGCTTTAACCTGGAGGCCTGGCAAGCATTTGTCAAAGCGTTGGATCAGTTGCCTCTGGATGCTCTTGATGACCTCAGTTGGGGGCTGTTCCATGCATTAGCCAATGCCGGGTCGCTGTCTTACTGCTGTGCGAATCTGCTGGCGCAACGGATGGGTTGGGAGCACCAGCTGCTGGATCTGGAGTTCGAGCAGGCCAATAAAGTTGAACAGTTCCTGCAACGCATCAAGACGCCAGATCCATTCGACACGACACTGATGAGCGGCTGGTCCGAGCCTGCGCAGATGGAAACCCTGTGGTATGCCCGCAGTCTCGACTACCTCTTCGAGCATCGTCCGCTCCGTGAATTCGAAGACTTTGCCAGCCATCACACCTGTTTGCCGCTGCCGGCGGACGAAGCATTCATCAAGCGTTTGCTCGTGCAGCTCACTCAGGCGGGTATTGGTGGTGCAGGTCTGCAGCGGCTGTGTGTCGAACAACAGAGCCAAACGCCAGACGATGTCGATTGGCTTTATTTGTTGGCTTGTCAAAGCAGTTTATTGGGTCTTGAGGATCAGGCGCTGCCTTGCTGGATCCAGCTCTGGCTGGAGTATCGTCATCCGAAGGCTGAAAGTTACTTGCTGGAGCTTTGCGCCAAACGTCAGCCAGACTTTCTCGCGCTGCTGATTCAGGCATTCGACCGTCTGGGAAATTTCCGTGACTGGTCCCATGACCTCGATGATGCCACTCAAGAATATGGTAGCCCTTCACAGCGCCCCGAAACGCTGGCTCGCTGGCTCGGGGTCGGGCAACTCAATCTGCCAGGTTTGGCAGGCGCCTTTGTCGATTGGCGAATGGCGGGGGATGAACTGCCTCTGCTGGCACTGCTACTAGGAGAGCATGCGGATTCCCGGTTACAGCGTTTGTACCGGCATGCATGGGCCTTGCATCGTGGGGATGTGTGGTTGTTGCAACAAATATTGGACGAGCCGCATCCGTTCGATGCTCTTGAGGGGCTGGTGCTGAGCGGGTTCAAGTATCAGGCGGAGCAGCAGCTCCGTTGGTTGAATCAGGCGCCGATTCCATTGGCAATGAAGGCATTTCTCAACAGTCGTTCAGTTGAACCGCAACTGGCCGATGAACTGGCAAAAGGCGAGCCGCACAATATTTGTCGCCTGTGGCTGCGCAGGCTGCGGGTTTACGATCAGTCTGCCCTGGTGCGGATCGATCAGGCCTTTGACTTGCTGGACGCAGAAGCGGATGCGAACTTGCGCAGCTTGAACCTGCTGGTCCAATTGGGGCAGCGAGGCGCGGTCCTGCCGGACATTGCGCAAGGCGAGGCCGCATGGCAATGGCACGCTCAAACGGTATTCCTGCTGGCATTGCTCGAACAGCCCGAGCGTTGGCTGGCGTTGATCGATACGCAATGCCTAGAGCGACTGGAGGTCAATCCGGCTCATCCCCTGAGTCGGCTCCAGCCGTTATTGCGGCGTTTGCAGCGTGAGCAAGGTAATTGCACCGGTTTGCTGGGGTGGCTGCAAGGTGCCGATCCGGTCCATGGCTTGCTCGTGCAGCAGCTGTTCAATGTGCAACAGGCCCTCGACAGCGCAGCGCTGCCCGGTAATGCGCAACTCTACACCTGTATTGAAAGTGATCCTGACGCATGCGGTGAGGATTTGTTGGGGCTGATGCTGCTCTGGGGTGTGCTGTATCACGATCCGAGCCTTGATGCCGAGCAGCATCGCGCACTGTTGCAATCCATCGCCGCTATCAGTTGTGAAGATGACTGGTTCGAAGCGTTTCGTGATGGTTTGATCAAAGGAGATCCTGTTTGGCCGCCGCGCAAAGTGCTGACGGATTTCGATGTCGACAAGCTGCTGGTCTATGAAGTCCTCGATACGCTGAGAAGCCTGATTCGTTATGGCGCGGCAGGAGTGCCGAGGACCAAGGTGCTGCAACAGTTGCAGCGCGGCAAGGATGACACCGCTAACAGTGTCGGCCTGCGTCTGGCTTTGACTGCCTTGCTGTCCTGGAGCGAACGCTTGCTGCTGGCCAAAAGCGACACGCGCCCGGTACCGTCTGCAGCGGTCTGGCGCTTGGGCACGCGATTGGGACGCAAGGCGTTTATCGGGCAGATGCTGGGGTGTGTGGTGATCACCCCGATCGTGACGCTGCTCAGCGGCATCGCCATCTCGGGGATTGTCATGCTGCTACTGGGTATCGCATTGTTGCTCAGTGCGATTCTGCGCCGGCTGCATGATATCGGCCGCGGGATTCCCACCCTGCTGATTATTGCCTGCCTGACGCCGGTCGTGCCGTTCCTGCCTCTGGTGTTGTTCGGCTTTCCCGGCGACAGGCTGCCTAACCGCTATGGTGTGCCGCCGGACAGCGCCGGTGAGGACACGCTGCCCGGTGGTTTGCAGGCGACCCTGCGGCGGCTTAACGGCTAAAGGCGCAGTTGATCCAGCGCTTTATTGAGTTGTGATCGATGGCTGGCAATCTCCACCGATTGCTGGCCACCGAGCACGGCGGTAAAGGCATCCAGCCAACCGGCAATTTGTTCGCGCTCATCGCCCAGGCTCTGCGTCCACGCCCGCTCCAGTCGTGCCAGCAGCGTGCGATTGGGCAGCGCGTCCCGTGGATGGATTTTCAGGGTGCTGAGCCGTTCATGGCTGTTTTGCCGTGACTGCGGATCGAGTCCGGTGGGGCTGCGATCGATGCTGTGGCTGTGGCGTTCGCCGCTCGCCAGCAGGGTCACGTCAACTTCAAGCAGACCGTTGATGTCGTAGCTGAAGCGCACATCCAGGGCCTGTGTCTGGTCGCCGGGTGTCACTGGGACGTCGAAGGCATCAATGAAAATATTGTCCCGCACCCACGGCCGTTCACCCTGATAAACCGCGATACGGATTTGGTCTTGCTGCGGATGGGTGGTGTAAAAGCGTTGCACCCGAGACGTCGGGATCACGGTGTTGCGTTCGATGATCGGCGAGAAGGTACCGCTGACGTCTTCACCGCGACTGGTCGAGATACCCAGTGTGTACGGGCAGACGTCGGTCAGGATCAGCTCCTCGATTGCGCTATCGCGGGCCTTGCACGCCGCCTGGGTGGCGGCGCCCAGTGCGACAATCGTGTCCGGATCGAGATGGCGATAGGGCAACCGCCCGAACAGGGTGGCGACCATCTGCTGCACGGCTGGCATCCGCGTAGCGCCGCCGACCAGCACCAGGCTGTCGAGGTCCCGGGGCTTGAGCCGTGCATCGCGCAGGGCTTGTTCGATGGGCGCGCGCAACCGGGCCAGCAGCGGCTCCCAGATTTTCAGTGCGGCGGCCTCATCCAGCGACCACTCGCGCAAGACGCCGGCGGATTTCCAGTTCAAATGCTGGGTGCCTTCACTGAGTTTGCATTTGAGTTGCTCCAGAGCATCGCCCAGGCTGGCCAACCCCTGGCCGTCGATCAGCTGCGGGGTGAGTTGCCAGTCTTTCAGGCAGGCCTGTAGCAACGCCGCAGTGAAGTCTTCGCCGCCGAGGAAGTTGTCACCGGTGGAAGCATGCACTTCAATCAGTGGCAGTGCGTATTCAAGTACCGTGACATCGAATGTGCCGCCGCCAAGGTCGAAAATCAACGTACGCTCGAACTTCTGCTCGTGCAGCCCGTACGCCATGGCGGCAGCGGTCGGCTCGTTGATCAGTCGCGACACCGTCAAGCCTGCCAGCTCGGCGGCAAACAGCGTGCGTTTGCGTTGCTCGTCACTGAAGTAGGCCGGCACCGAAATCACTGCCTCATGTACCGGATGGCCCAACCAGGCTTCGGCATCCTGTTTTAGTGAGCTGATCACCAGCGCTGACAGTTCTTCCGGGCTGAATTGCCGCCCGCCCAGTTCGAACTGTTTGTCGCTGCCCATAAAGCGCTTGAACGCCGCCACTGTGCGTTCCGGATGGGTGGTCAGGCGGGCGCGAGCCGCATTGCCAACCAGAATGCTGTCGTCCTCATCGAGGCTGACCACTGAAGGGGTGAGGAAATCGCCAAGGGCATTGGGAATCAACTGTGCCCGACCTTCCTGCCAAACGGCGATCAGGCTATTGGTGGTGCCAAGGTCGATACCCAGCAAGGCCGGGCGGGGGAGGGTTGCATCCTGCATGGTTGATCTCTTTGAGGCGGTGCAAAAAAACGCGACCCTACAGGTTGGGAGAAAACCTGGCAATTGGAGCGCCTGTTACGGAACATCTCCCGTGCGGTGCATCAATGGCCCCGATTATTTGAGCAGTTTCTGAAACTCCTCCACCGGCAACGGCCGGCTGTGCAAATACCCTTGATACAAATGGCAGCCCAGCCCCTGCAAAAACGCCAGTTGCTCCAGGTTTTCCACCCCTTCGGCGATGACTTTCAGCTCCAGACTACGGGCCATGGCGACGATGGCGCGAATGATTTCGGCGTCGTTGGGGTCGGTGGTGGCGTCGCGGATGAACGACTGGTCGATTTTCAGGGTGTCTACCGGCAGGCGCTTGAGGTAGGTCAATGAGGAATAACCGGTACCGAAATCGTCCATGGCGAAGCTCACGCCGAGTTTTTTCAGGCGCCGCATCTTGCTGATGGTGTCGTCCAGGTTCTGGATGACGATGCCTTCGGTGATTTCCAGTTTCAGCAATGAGCAGGGCAGGCCGTGGCTGCCGAGGCTGTGTTCGATGCGTTCGACGAAATCGTTCTGGCGGAATTGTCGGGGGCTGATGTTCACGCACAGGCTGAAATCGAGCGGATTGATCAGCCCCTTGGCGACCAGATGTTTGAAGGCCGCGCAGGCTTCGTCAAGGATCCACGTGCCGACTTCCAGAATCAGCCCGCTGTCTTCCAGCACCTTGATGAACTCGGTGGGCGATTGCGCGCCCAGTTGCGGATGGTGCCAGCGTACCAAGGCTTCGGCGCCGGTAATGCGGTTGTTGCGGGCGTCCACCTGCGGCTGGTATTGCACGCTGAATTCACCCCGGGAAAGGGCCAGGCGCAGGTCGGTTTCCATGCGCAGGCGTTCGCTGGCGGCCTTTTGCATGGTGTTGTGGTACATCTGCGCGGTGTTGCGGCCCGAGTCCTTGGCGCGGTAGAGGGCAATGTCGGCGCGTTTGAGCAGGTCGGTGGGCGTCGAGCCGTGGTCGGGAATGAGCGCGATGCCGATGCTCGGTGTGACTTGCAGGCGCTGTCCGTCGAGGAACATCGGTTCGGACAGCAGTTCGCGCAAAGTATCCGCCAATTCCCGGACCTGAGCGCTGACGGCGCTGCGCGAACCCTCCAGCCCGCTGAGCAGCACCACGAATTCGTCACCGCCCAGGCGCGCGACGGTGTCCTCCATGCGCACGCTGGCTTCGAGGCGCGCGGTGATGATCTTCAGCACCGTATCGCCCACCGGGTGGCCGAGGGAGTCGTTGATGTGCTTGAAATGGTCGAGATCCAGGAACATCAGGGCGCCGCGCAGGTTGTGGCGCTTGAGCAGGGCGATCTGCTGGCTCAGACGATCCATCAACAGCGCGCGGTTGGGCAGGTTGGTCAATGGGTCGTGGTAGGCCAGGTGACGGATTTGTGCTTCGGCATTTTTCAGCAGGCTGACGTCCCGGGCTGTCAGCAGCAGGCACGCGATTTCGTTGAGGGTGATCGGCTCCACCGAGACTTCGACGGTCAGCAACTCCCCGCGTTTGTTGCGCCCGAGCATTTCCTGATGGTGAACCCGGCCTTTGATCTGTAGCTCTGCCAGCAATTCCGAGCGCTGTTTCTCTTCGGCCCAGATGCCGACTTGATACACCGTGCGGCCGATCACTTCATCGGCGCGGTAGCCCGTCAGGCGACAAAAGCCGTCATTGACTTCCAGGTAACGTCCGGTGTCGCGCTCGGTAATGGTGATGGCGTCGGGGCTTGAGTGAAAAGCTTTGGCGAACTTCTCCTCACTGGCCTTGAGCGCCGCTTCCGAACGTTGCTGCTGGGTGATGTCGCGCAGAGTGGTGACGATGCATGGCTGATCGCCGACGCTGATTTGTCGGCTCGATATCACACACGTCAGGGATTGCCCGTTCTTGTGCTGAACGATGATCGCCACATTATTCAGGCCCTGTTCGCGGATGACCCGCTCGATCCTTTGCAGGCTCTTCGCCGAAGCGTCCCACAGGCCGATTTCGTCGGCGCTGCGGCCAATCACGTCGTCGGTGTTCCAGCCGAACGTTTGAGTAAAGCTGGAGTTGATTTCGATGAAATGACCGGTGTCCTGGCGCGTGACGCAAATCGGGTCCGGGCTGACCTGGAACAAGGTGGCGAATTTCTCTTCCGAGGCCACCAATTGCTGTTCGCGCTCCACCTGATCGGTGATGTCCAGCAGCGTGCCGGCCATGCGCAACGGGTTGCCATTGTCGTCGCGATAGAGTCTGGCGCGGCTTTCCAGGTAGCGCGAACTGCCGTCCTGCAACTGCACTCGGTACGTCAGTTGATAATTGCCGGCCGGGCCTTCACGCAAACTGCGGTAGGCGTCGCGCATGCTGTCGCGTTCTTCGCCGGGCACGCCTTCGAAAAATGCATCGAAGGATTCATGGAAGGGTTTGGGGTCCAGTCCATGCAGCTGGGCGGCCCGCGCCGAGCCGTAAAGCATGCCGCTGGGAATGTGCCAGTCCCAAGTGCCGAGTTGCGCCGAATCCAGGGCCAGGTCCAGGCGTTCCTGGCTGTCTTTAAGGGCGTGCTCGGCGATTTTGCGTTCGGTGGTGTCGAGGAATGTGCTCAGCAGATACGGCTGGCCTTCGAGTTCGACCTTTTGCGCGCTGAGGATGCCGTCATGAACCTGCCCGTTGCTGGCACGAAATTGCACCTCCATGTTGATCAGCTCGCCTTTGGCTTTCGTGGCCTTGACCAGTTGCACCCGTTGCTCCGGGTTGACCCATAAGCCCAGTTCCAGCGTGGTTCGGCCAATGGCGTCCTGTACCGGCCAGCCGAACAGGCTTTCGAAATATTGATTGGCTTCGCTGATCAGGCCATCTTCCTGACGGGTCAGCAGGACCATGTTGGGGCACAGGTGAAACAGCGTGGCGAAGCGTTTTTCCGAGCTGCTCAGGGCCTGTTCGCGTTGGCGCTGATGGGTGATTTCACGAATGACTCCAATCATTCGTGGCCGCCCGTTTTTGTCCGGCAGCAGACTGCCATTGATTTCCAGCCAGTGCAGGCTGCCGTCGGGCCAGCGGATGCGATGGTGCATCGCCTGTTCCAGCGGGGCGCCGGCAATCACTGCATGGAAGGCACGGATGGCTTTGGCCCGATCCTCCTGGGGCAGCAGATCGAGGTATTCCAGGTCCTCGGGCAATGGTTGCCGGGGATCGAAGCCGAACAACGCCTGAGTTCCCCGAGACCAACTGATTTGCCCCCGCTCGATGTCCCAATACCAGGCGCCGAGCCGGGCGCCGTTGAGGGCCGCCAGCAATTGCGGGGCACTTTCCCAGCTCTGCTCGGACCGCTTGGGGTCAAGTGCCTGAATTCGCGGCATCGGCGGCATACGTTCAACAGATTTGGGCATGGATAACAGGCCTTGGGCTGAATTGGGCGTTAGGCACAGGGTTTTGGAGCTCTATAGGCGTAGCACAAAAGAAGAAGCACAGCTTAGCCGCGAGTCCCTGGCTGATCGATTTGTGCATCCAACAGGGCCATGAAGGCCCGTGCCGCGTTCGACAGCGTCCGTTCGGTGTGCAGGATATAGCCTAGCTGGCGAGTGAGTTGTATGCCCGGCAAAGGTATGCGCGCCACTTGATCGTCCAGCATGGTGCGCGGCAAAACGCTCCAGGCGAGGCCGATCGAGACCATCATTTTTATGGTTTCCAGATAATTCGTGCTCATGGCGATGTTCGGCGTCAGGCCCTGGGCCTCGAACAGGCGCTGCACGATGTGGTGGGTAAAGGTGTTGCCGCCGGGGAAAACCGCGGGGTGCAGGGCAATATCCGCCAGGCTGACCGGACCGTTAGCGATCAGCGAATGTTCCGGGGCGACCACGAAATCCAGCGGGTCGTCCCATACCGGCGTGGCCTTGACCAGTGCGTGAGGCTCCGGTGCAAGGGTGATTACCGCCAGTTCGGCGCGGCCATGGAGGATTTCTTCGTAAGCCACTTCCGAATCGAGGAACTGAATATCCAGCGCCACTTGTGGATAACGTCGGGTGAACTCCCTTAGTAAGGGTGGCAAACGGTGCAGGCCGATGTGATGACTGGTGGCCAATGTCAGACGACCGGAGATCTCGCCAGTCAGGTTGGTCAGGGCGCGGCGGGTGTCATCCAGTACATTGAGGATCTGATAGGCCCGTGGCAGCAGGGCGCGACCGGCTTCGGTCAAGCTGACTTCCCGGCCCAGTCGATCGAACAGCCGCACCTTCAATTGCTGCTCCAGGCCGGCGATGCGCTTGCTGACGGCGGGTTGCGTCAGGTGCAGCCGTTCGCCAGCGCCGGAGAAGCTTCCAGTTTCGGCAATCGCGATAAAAGCATTGAGGTTGGCGAGGTCCATGATGAGGTCTCAGTGGCATTCCAGTTGGTTATGCAAAGCATAAAAAATATGAATTTGAGTTATTTAATGTAACCCCCTAGGATCGACCTCACAAGCCAAAGGGTTATTGAGATTCCTCAAGGACCCAGGGCATAGAAACAAGCTGATGAGGAAACCGTCTGATGGCCGGCAAAACGCTCTACGACAAGCTCTGGGATTCGCATTTGGTCAAGCAGCGCGACGATGGCTCGGCGCTGATCTATATCGATCGTCACATCATCCACGAAGTGACCTCGCCGCAAGCCTTCGAAGGCCTGCGTCTGGCCGGGCGCAAGCCTTGGCGCATCGATGCCAATATCGCGACCCCGGACCACAACGTTCCGACTACTGCGGAGCGCAAGGGCGGCATCGAAGCGATTGTCGACCAGGTCTCGCGTTTGCAGGTTCAGACCCTTGACGATAACTGTGACGAATACGGCATCGTCGAATTCAAGATGAATGATGTCCGCCAAGGCATCGTCCATGTCATTGGCCCGGAGCAGGGCGCCACCTTGCCGGGCATGACCGTGGTTTGCGGCGACTCCCACACCTCGACCCACGGCGCATTCGGTGCCTTGGCCCACGGGATCGGCACTTCCGAGGTCGAGCACGTGCTCGCCACGCAGTGCCTGGTCGCGAAAAAGATGAAGAACATGCGGGTGTCCGTCGAAGGCCAATTGCCGTTCGGCGTGACCGCCAAGGACATCGTCCTCGCCGTGATCGGCAAAATCGGCACCGCCGGCGGTAATGGCCACGCCATCGAGTTCGCCGGTAACGCGATTCGCGATTTGTCCATTGAAGGCCGCATGACCATCTGCAACATGGCGATCGAGGCCGGTGCTCGCGTAGGCTTGGTAGCCGCCGACGAAAAAACCGTGGCTTACGTCAAAGGCCGTCCATTCGCTCCGAAGGGCGCGGAATGGGATTTGGCTGTCGAGGCCTGGAAAGACCTGGTTTCCGACGCGGATGCGAAGTTCGACACCATCGTCGAGCTCGACGCCACTCAGATCAAACCGCAAGTCAGCTGGGGCACGTCGCCCGAGATGGTCTTGGCCGTGGATCAGAATGTGCCGGACCCTGCGAAGGAAATGGACCTGGTCAAGCGTGATTCCATCGAACGCGCCTTGAAATACATGGGTTTGACTGCCAATCAGGCGATCACCGACATTCAGCTGGACCGCGTATTCATTGGCTCCTGCACCAACTCGCGGATCGAAGACCTGCGCGCCGCCGCGGTGATCGCCAAGGGCCGCAAAGTGGCTTCGACCATCAAACAGGCCATCGTGGTGCCGGGTTCGGGTCTGGTGAAGGCTCAGGCCGAATCCGAAGGCCTGGACAAGATTTTCGTCGAGGCCGGTTTCGAATGGCGTGAGCCAGGTTGCTCGATGTGCCTGGCGATGAACCCGGACCGTTTGGAATCCGGCGAGCATTGCGCGTCGACCTCCAACCGTAACTTCGAAGGCCGTCAGGGCGCCGGTGGCCGTACGCACCTCGTCAGCCCGGCCATGGCCGCCGCCGCGGCGGTGAACGGTCGTTTCATCGACGTTCGTGAATTGATCTGAGGAGCGCAGCATGAAAGCTTTTACCCAGCACACTGGTCTTGTCGCGCCTCTGGATCGTGCCAACGTCGACACGGACCAGATCATCCCGAAGCAATTCTTGAAGTCGATCAAGCGCACCGGGTTCGGCCCGAACCTGTTCGATGAGTGGCGTTACCTGGATGTCGGGCAGCCGTATCAGGACAACTCCAAGCGCCCGCTGAACAAGGATTTCGTCCTCAACGCCGAGCGTTATCAGGGGGCCAGCGTGTTGCTGGCCCGCGAGAACTTCGGTTGCGGCTCCAGCCGCGAACACGCGCCGTGGGCGCTGGAAGAGTACGGTTTCCGTAGCATCATCGCGCCGAGCTATGCCGACATCTTCTTCAACAACAGCTTCAAGAACGGCTTGCTGCCGATCATCCTGAGCGATGCTGAAGTCGATGAGTTGTTCCTGCAGGTTGAGGCGACGCCGGGCTACCAGTTGCAGATCGATCTGCAAGCTCAGACCGTGACCCGTCCGGATGGCAAGGTATTGAATTTTGAAATCGATGCCTTCCGCAAACACTGCCTGCTCAATGGCCTGGACGATATCGGCCTGACCTTGCAGGACCACGAGGCGATTGCCACGTTTGAAGCCAAACACCGCGCGAGCCAGCCGTGGTTGTTTCGTGACGCGTGATTTTGCGTAAGGCTTGATGACGCCTTCGCGGGCAAGCCTCGCTCCTACGGTTGAACTGCATTCCCCTGTAGGAGCGAGGCTTGCCCGCGAAGAAGCCCGCACAGACACCACAAGACTCATCCCCAAAAGGAAGTCCCCATGACCAGCACCGCCCAGCACAGCCAAGTCGTACAAAAGCAATTCGGTGAACAGGCTGCGGCCTATCTGAGCAGCGCCGTACACGCTCAAGGCACTGAATTCGCGCTGCTACAGGCTGAATTGGCGGGGCAGGGCGATGCTCGCGTGCTCGACCTCGGTTGCGGTGCCGGTCATGTGAGTTTTCATGTGGCTTCGCTGGTCAAGGAAGTGGTGGCTTACGACCTGTCTCAGCAGATGCTCGACGTGGTGGCCGCTGCTGCCGTCGATCGCGGCTTGGGCAATGTGTCCACGGTGCTGGGTGCTGCCGAGCGTCTGCCATTTGCCGATGGCGAGTTCGATTTCGTGTTCAGCCGTTATTCGGCGCACCATTGGAGCGACCTCGGACTGGCCCTGCGCGAAGTTCGCCGGGTGCTGAAGCCGGGTGGGGTAGCGGCGTTCGTCGATGTGTTGTCGCCGGGCAGCCCGTTATTCGACACTTACCTGCAAAGCGTCGAAGTGCTGCGCGACACCAGCCACGTGCGCGATTATTCTGCTGGCGAGTGGTTGCGGCAGGTCAGCGAAGCGGGGTTGCATACCCGCAGCACCACGCGCCAACGGCTGCGTCTGGAATACACCTCCTGGGTCGAGCGCATGCGCACGCCGCAGGTGATGCGCGCGGCGATCCGCGCGTTGCAGCAATCGATGGGCAATGAAGTTCGCGAGTATTTTGAGATTGAGGCCGATGGTTCGTTCAGTACCGATGTGCTGGTGCTGATGGCTGAACGATAGGCGCCAAGACTTTTTCGGGTACGCCTGCGGGCGTGCCGACTGATGACATGAGGAAAGCATGAGCAAGCAGATTCTGATTCTTCCGGGTGACGGTATTGGCCCGGAAATCATGGCCGAAGCGGTCAAGGTGCTGGAGCTGGCGAACGACAAGTACAGCCTGGGCTTCGAACTGAGTCATGACGTGATCGGTGGCGCCGCCATCGACCAGCACGGCGTGCCGCTGGCTGATGAAACCCTGGCCCGTGCCCGTGCCGCCGATGCGGTATTGCTGGGCGCCGTGGGCGGTCCGAAATGGGACACCATCGAGCGTGACATCCGCCCTGAGCGCGGTCTGCTGAAAATCCGTGCCCAACTGGGCCTGTTCGGTAACCTGCGTCCGGCAATCCTGTACCCGCAACTGGCCGAGGCTTCCAGCCTGAAGGCAGAGATCGTGGCGGGTCTGGACATCCTGATCGTCCGTGAACTGACCGGCGGTATCTACTTCGGCGCGCCACGTGGCGTGCGTGAACTGGAAAACGGCGAGCGTCAGGCCTACGACACCCTGCCGTACAGCGAGACCGAAATCCGCCGTATCGCCCGTGTCGGTTTCGACATGGCCCGCGTGCGCGGCAAGAAGCTGTGCTCGGTGGACAAGGCCAACGTGCTGGCGTCCAGCCAGCTGTGGCGTGAAATCGTCGAGCAAGTGGCCAAGGATTATCCGGACGTCGAACTGAGCCACATGTACGTCGACAACGCCGCCATGCAACTGGTGCGTGCACCGAAGCAATTCGACGTGATCGTCACCGACAACCTGTTCGGCGACATTCTTTCCGACGAAGCGTCGATGCTCACCGGTTCGATCGGCATGTTGCCCTCGGCGTCGCTGGACGCCAACAACAAAGGCATGTACGAGCCGTGCCACGGTTCGGCGCCGGACATCGCTGGCAAGGGCATTGCCAACCCGTTGGCGACCATTTTGTCGGTGTCGATGATGCTGCGTTACAGCTTCAATCTGCAGGCAGCGGCCGATGCCATCGAACAGGCCGTGAGCCTGGTATTGGATCAGGGCCTGCGCACGGGTGACATCTGGTCGGCTGGTTGCACCAAGGTCGGGACGCAGGAAATGGGCGATGCAGTAGTCGCCGCGCTGCGGAATCTGTAATCTCTTTGGCCCGCTGCAACTTTCAACCATGAAAGCAGCGGCCCACTTTTGAAGAAGGTGTAGTTGCGATGAAACGTGTAGGTCTGATCGGTTGGCGCGGTATGGTCGGTTCCGTGCTCATGCAGCGGATGCTGGAAGAGCAGGATTTCGATCTTATCGAGCCGGTGTTTTTCACCACTTCCAATGTCGGTGGCCAAGGCCCGTCCGTGGGTAAGGACATTGCTCCGCTCAAGGACGCTTACAGCATTGAAGAGCTGAAAACCCTCGACGTGATTCTGACCTGCCAGGGCGGCGACTACACCAGCGAAGTGTTCCCCAAGCTGCGCGAAGCCGGCTGGCAGGGTTACTGGATCGATGCCGCTTCCAGCCTGCGCATGCAGGATGACGCGGTGATCGTGCTGGACCCGGTGAACCGCAAGGTCATCGACCAGCAGCTCGATGCGGGCACCAAGAACTACATCGGCGGCAACTGCACCGTCAGCCTGATGCTGATGGGCCTGGGTGGCCTGTTCGAAGCCGGTCTGGTCGAGTGGATGAGCGCCATGACTTATCAGGCGGCCTCCGGTGGCGGCGCGCAGCACATGCGTGAACTGATCAAGCAGATGGGTGTGACCCACGCCGCTGTCGCCGATCAACTGGCCGACCCGGCCAGCGCCATCCTCGACATCGATCGCCGTGTTGCCGACGCCATGCGTAGCGACGCCTACCCGACCGAGAACTTCGGCGTGCCGCTGGCCGGCAGCCTGATCCCGTGGATCGACAAGGAACTGCCGAACGGCCAGAGCCGCGAAGAGTGGAAGGCCCAGGCCGAGACCAACAAGATCCTCGGTCGCTTCAAGAGCCCGATCCCGGTCGACGGCATCTGCGTGCGCATCGGCGCCATGCGTTGCCACAGCCAGGCGCTGACCATCAAGCTGAACAAAGACGTGCCGATCGCGGACATCGAAGGGCTGATCAGCCAGCACAACCCTTGGGTCAAACTGGTGCCGAACAACCGCGAAATCAGCATGCAGGAACTGAGCCCTACAAAGGTTACCGGTACCCTGAACGTGCCGGTTGGCCGTTTGCGCAAGCTGAACATGGGGTCACAGTTCGTCGGTGCCTTCACCGTCGGCGACCAACTGCTGTGGGGCGCGGCCGAACCGCTGCGTCGCATGCTGCGGATTCTGCTTGAGCGTTGATCGATTGATGTAATGAAAGAACCCGCGCCTTGAAAGAGGTGCGGGTTTTTTGTTCCCGCCGATCATTCACACGCTCTGCGTGGGAATGCATCCCGTGACGCTCCGCGTCACTGTCTCAACGGCGGACGCAGAGCGTCCATGGCGGCATTCCCACGCAGAGCGTGGGAACGATCAAATCCCCCGTCGAATTGCCTCACTGCCAACCACCCGGTAAAGTGCCGCTCCCCCCGTTTTGCCAGAGGTAGAACCATGAGCCAGTCCTTTGATATTGCCGTGATCGGCGCCACCGGTACTGTCGGCGAAACACTCGTCCAGATTCTCGAAGAGCGGGATTTTCCGGTCGGTAACCTGCACCTGCTGGCGAGCAGTGAATCGGCGGGGCATTCGGTGCCGTTTCGCGGCAAGAACCTGCGGGTGCGGGAAGTCGATGAATTCGATTTCAGCAAGGTCCAGCTGGTGTTCTTTGCCGCCGGCCCGGCGGTGACCCTCAGTTTCGCTCCCCGTGCCACCGCCGCCGGTTGCTCGCTGATCGACCTGTCCGGCGCCTTGCCGGCGGATCAGGCGCCGCAGGTCGTGCCTGAGGCCAACGCCGAAATCCTGGCCGGCCTGAAAAAGCCCTTCCAGGTCAGCAGCCCGAGCCCTTCGGCCGCGACGCTGGCCGTGGTGCTGGCGCCATTGCTCGGTTTGCTCGACCTGCAACGCATCAGCCTGACGGCATGCCTGGCGGTTTCTGCCCAAGGCCGCGAAGCCGTCACTGAACTGGCCCGGCAAACCGCCGAGCTGCTTAACGTGCGTCCGCTGGAGCCGGCGTTCTTTGATCGGCAAATGGCTTTTAACCTGCTGGCGCAAGTGGGTAAGCCTGATGAACAGGGCCATACGTTGCTGGAAAAGCGCCTGGTGCGCGAACTGCGTCAGGTCATGGCGCTACCGTTATTAAAAATTTCCGTCACTTGCATTCAAGCTCCGGTGTTTTTCGGCGATAGCTTTAGCGTGACCTTGCAGTCTTCGAGCGCTGTCGATCTGACAAAAATCAACGCGGCTTTGGAAGCGGCGCCCGGTATAGAACTGGTCGAAGCGGGTGATTACCCGACCCCGGTAGGCGATGCGGTAGGGCAGGACGTGGTTTACGTTGGTCGGGTTCGCAGCGGGATCGACGATCCGGCGGAACTTAATGTATGGCTGACGTCAGATAACGTACGCAAAGGCGCCGCGCTCAATGCTGTGCAGGTGGCTGAATTGTTGATAAAAGACCTGCTGTAAAAGATACTTGGCAACAATTTTATCGAATGATTCCCGTCGAACATCATGCTTGGCGGGAATGCTCAAGGTAGGCCACTCCGCAGGGCTTCCCATTGCATGAATGAAATGATCGCGCGCGACGACCCTTCGCCGCCGCGTGCAATGCCTTACGGCAGCGGCAATCAACACCTTCTCGCTGGCCGAGGAATGTTCAAACAAAGGAAGAGGCTATGGTTCAAGTTCGCAAACTGGTGTTAGCAATAGCGGCCGCCTCGGCGCTGTCCTCCGGTATGGCGCATGCCCTCGGGCTCGGGGAATTGACCCTGAAATCGACGCTGAACCAGCCTCTGGTCGCGGAAATCGAGTTGCTCGACGTCAAGGATCTCACGGCTGCCGAAGTGGTGCCGAACCTGGCCTCGCCCGAAGATTTCGCCAAGGCCGGTGTCGATCGTCAGGCGTTTCTCAATGACCTGACCTTTACCCCGGTACTTAACGCCAGCGGCAAAAGCATCTTGCGCGTGACGTCCAGCAAACCGCTGTCCGAACCGATGGTGAAATTCCTGGTTCAGGTGATGTGGCCCAACGGTCGCCTGCTGCGCGACTACAGCGTGCTGCTCGATCCGTCCAAATTCTCGCCACAGACCGCCGATGCCGCTGCCCAACCGGCGCCAGCCCAAACGGTGACGGCGCCAGTGACTGGCGCGACCAAGTCGTCGCAATACACCACCACGCCGCGCGATACCCTGTGGGAGATCGCCGCGAAAGCACGTAACGGCGGTTCGATCCAGCAGACCATGCTGGCTATCCAGGCGCTGAACCCGGATGCGTTCATCGACGGCAACATCAATCGACTGAAAACCGGCCAGGTGCTGCGTCTGCCTGATCAGCTGCAGAGCACCAATCTGCCGCAACCCAAGGCCATCGCTGAGGTCGCCGCGCAGAACACCGCGTGGCGTCAGGGGCGTCGCTATGTGGCGAAGCCGGGAACCGGGCAGCAGCAACTCGACGCCACCAAACGCGCTCGCGGTGAAGGTGCTTCATCGCAACCTGCCGTCGACAAACTGAGCCTGGTCTCTGCCGACATCGGCAAGGGCGGCAAAGGCGCAGCCGGTGATGCGAAAGCGTTAAGCGATAAGCTGGCCGTTGCCGAGGAAAGCCTCGACGCGACTCGTCGCGACAATGCCGAATTGAAAAGCCGCATGAGCGATCTGCAAAGTCAGCTGGACAAGCTGCAACGACTGATCGAACTGAAGAATAACCAATTGGCCAAGTTGCAGGCCGAAAGCGGCGCGGATGCATCCGCTTCCAGCACTGCGGCGATGTCCGCTGAGCTGGCGGCCAACCCTGCGGCAACGCCAGCGGACGCGGCTCCGGTGCCTGCGCCAGAGACTGGCGCACCAGAAGTCGTTCCGGAGCCAGTCGTCGAGCCAACACCCGATGATCAGAAATTCAACGAGCTGCTGACCAATCCGATCCTGCTGGGTCTGGTGGGTGGCGGTGCAGTGGTGCTGTTGCTCTTGCTATTGTTGCTGGCCCGTCGCCGTAAGGCACAGCAAGAAGCCGAGAAGCATCTGCGCATGGCCCGTGCCTTGGAGGAGGAGCAAGAGTTCTCTGTCGAGCATGATCTGCCGCCAAGCAGCTTCGAAGGCCTGGAAGTTCCGCCGCCGAGCGTGAAACTTGCGACCGCGCCAACGCCAACGCCAACGCCAACGCCAGCACCTGCACCGGCCCCGGTGATTGCGCCGGTTGTGGTGACGCCGCCGATCGCGGCGCCATTGGTGTCGCCTGCCGCCGAGCGTTCCGATCGTTCCGACGACGTATTGGCTCAGGCACAGTCGCACATTGCCGGCGGTCGTCTGAATCAGGCCGTCGCATTGCTGGAAGACGCGATCAAACAAGAGCCGCAACGCAGTGACCTGCGCTTGAAGCTGATGGAAGTCTACGGTCAGCAGGGCGACCGCGACGCGTTTGTCGCTCAGGAGCGTCAACTGGTGGCCAACGGCGATAATTTCGCCCGGGTTGAAAAGTTGAAAAGCCGCTTCCCGGCCATGGCTGTCGTGGCGGCCAGCGGCCTGGCTGCCGCCGCCATCGCTGCCGAGCTGGACGCACAATACGTCAAGGACCTGCTGCTGGACGAGCCGCAAGCCCCGGAGCCGTCATTGTCCGACTTCGACAGCGCATTTGATCTGAGCCTGGACGATCTGGAGGCGGCTACGCCGATCGCGCCAGTTGTTGCTACGCAGCCGGAACCTGCGCTGGAGCCGGAACCAACGCCCGCACCTGCACCAGAAGAGCAGGCTGAATTGGACGAATTCCCGCTGGACGACGATCTGAGCTTTGAGTCGGTGTTGCAGCAGCAGACTGAAATCAAGGAAGACCTCGACGATCTGTCGGTCTTTGACCTGGACATGGACTTGGGGGGTAATGCCTCCCCGGCAACTTTGGCCGAAGATGAATTCCTGCTGAATCTGGATGAAGAGCTTAAGGATTTGCCTGTCGCCGAAGCGGCGCCGGTGACCGAGCCGACGCTTGACGACCTGGAGCTGCCGGCGGACTTCGATCTGTCGCTGGCCGACGAAATGGACGCGGCTCCAGATCAGCCTGACGCCTTTGAAAATGAACTCAACGACGTCAATGCTGAGCTGGATCGTCTGTCCCAGAGCCTCGGTGAGCCGAGCTTCACCGCAGACGACGCGCTGGCTACCGCGGCCGATGAGCCGGACTTCGACTTCCTCTCCGGTACCGACGAAGTCGCCACCAAACTCGACCTGGCCCAGGCCTACATCGACATGGGCGACAGCGACGGCGCTCGGGACATCCTCAATGAGGTGGTGACCGAGGGCGATGCCGGTCAAAAGAGCGAAGCCAAGGAAATGCTCTCGCGACTGGCGTAAGTGATCGACAACGGTGTAAATAAAACGGCAGCCCTGTGAGGCTGCCGTTTTTGTTTGGGCGGGGATGCGATGGCGTCTGCGAGATTGCTATCGCGGGCAAGCCCGCTCCCGCAGGTTGAACTGCCCCCCAAAAGTTGGACACCGATCCTGACTTTTGGGGGGCAGTTCAGGTTTTGTGGGTGTCGAAGATCCTTGTGGGAGCGGGCTTGCCTGCGATGAGGTCGGAACAGTCAATGGAGATCCCTCTGGCGTACCCACCCAACCGCTTTATAATGCCTGCCTTTGCGCAGATCAGCAGGCTGTCACCCCTTGGCAAATATAGATAATCCGGCTGCCGAAATGGCGGCCGACGGCTTTTTCCGGATCGCGTTAGGCGTTGAATACAAAGGCTCACGCTATCGCGGCTGGCAACGCCAGGCCTCCGGTGTGCTCACGGTGCAGGAAACCCTTGAAAACGCCTTGTCCAAAGTCGCCGACTCCCCCGTGTCGCTGCTCTGTGCCGGGCGCACGGATGCCGGGGTGCATGCCTGCGGTCAGGTGGTGCATTTCGATACCCAGGTCGAGCGTTCAATGAAGGCCTGGGTGATGGGCGCCAATATCAATTTGCCCCACGACGTCAGCGTCAGTTGGGCAAAGGTCATGCCGGCGCATTTCCACGCGCGATTCAAGGCGATCGCCCGGCGCTATCGCTATGTGATCTATAACGATCAGATCCGCCCGGCGCACCTGAATGAAGAAATTACCTGGAATCACCGTCCGCTGGACGTCGAGCGCATGGCCGAGGCCGCTCGGTATCTGGTCGGCACCCACGATTTCAGCGCATTTCGCGCCGGCCAGTGCCAAGCCAAGTCGCCGATCAAGGAGCTGCATCACTTGCGCGTGACGCGCCACGGCAAAATGATCGTGCTGGATATTCGCGCCAGTGCGTTCCTGCATCACATGGTGCGCAACATCGCCGGTGTGCTGATGACTATCGGTGCCGGCGAGCGTCCTGTGGAGTGGATGAAAGAAGTGCTGGAAAGTCGTATCCGTCGTTCCGGCGGGGTGACGGCTCATCCGTTCGGCCTGTACCTGGTGCAAGTCGAGTACCGCGACGAGTTCGAATTGCCCGAGCGTTACATCGGCCCACACTTCCTCACCGGCTTCTCGGAACTTGACGGCTGACGCCCTCGAACGCTTTTGTTACCATCCGGGACTTTCCCGGATTTGTCCTGAGGTTATATCGACATGTCAGCCGTTCGCAGCAAAATTTGTGGGATTACCCGCATGGAAGATGCGTTGGCGGCGGTCGAGGCCGGGGCTGATGCCATCGGTTTTGTGTTCTACACCAAAAGCCCACGGGCTGTGACTGTCCAGCAGGCGAGGGCGATCATCAAGGCCTTGCCGCCATTCGTGACCACCGTGGGGTTGTTCGTCAATGCCAGTCGCTGCGAGTTGGGGGAAATCCTCGACGCAGTGCCGCTGGACCTGTTGCAGTTTCATGGCGATGAAACCGCGGCTGACTGCGAAGGCTGGCATCGGCCCTACATCAAGGCGTTGCGGGTCAAGGCCGGTGATGACATCGCAGCGGCTTGCGATGCCTACGCCAGTGCCAGCGGGATCCTGCTCGACACCTACGTCGAAGGTGTTCCCGGCGGAACCGGTGAAGCGTTCGACTGGTCTCTGATACCGCAACATCTGAGCAAGCCGATCATCCTGGCGGGCGGCTTGACACCGGACAACGTCGCCGAGGCGATTGCCCGGGTTCGGCCATACGCGGTGGACGTCAGCGGTGGAGTGGAGGCGAGCAAGGGCATCAAGGATCAGGCAAAGATTCAGGCATTCATCAAAGCGGTTGTAGAGGCTTGATGTGACGGCTGGCACACTGCCGCCGTCCACAGGCATGGCTGAGGATATTTGGGGGTGTACGCAGGTCGCATCTCGCTGACCCGGCACGCCATCGATCATCGCCACACATATGAATTTAGCTCAAGGGCATACGCGGGGCTGCGAACCAGAGCGTTCGAGCCGCCGGTACTGGAGAAAGAAAGCATGAGCAACTGGTTAGTAGACAAACTGATCCCTTCGATCATGCGTTCCGAGGTCAAGAAGAGCTCGGTGCCTGAAGGTCTGTGGCACAAATGCCCGTCTTGCGAGGCGGTGCTGTATCGTCCGGAGCTGGAAAAGACCCTGGATGTTTGCCCCAAGTGCAACCACCACATGCGTATCGGCGCTCGTGCGCGCATCGACATCTTCCTCGACGCTGACGGCCGTGCCGAACTGGGCGCGGACCTGGAGCCGGTTGACCGTCTGAAATTCCGCGACGGCAAGAAATACAAGGATCGCCTGACCGCTGCGCAAAAGCAGACCGGCGAAAAAGACGCACTGATCTCCATGAGCGGCACCTTGCTGGGCATGCCGGTCGTGGTGTCGGCCTTCGAATTCTCCTTCATGGGTGGCTCGATGGGCGCCATCGTCGGTGAGCGCTTCGTGCGTGCCGCCAATTACGCCCTGGAAAACCGTTGCCCGATGATCTGCTTCGCCGCCTCCGGTGGTGCGCGGATGCAGGAAGCACTGATTTCCCTGATGCAAATGGCCAAGACCTCCGCGGTCCTGGCGCGTCTGCGTGAAGAAGGCATTCCGTTCATCTCGGTACTGACCGATCCGGTCTACGGCGGTGTTTCCGCCAGTCTGGCGATGCTGGGTGATGTAATCGTCGGTGAGCCCAAAGCCCTGATCGGTTTCGCCGGCCCGCGTGTTATCGAACAAACCGTTCGCGAAAAGCTGCCGGAAGGCTTCCAGCGCAGTGAGTTCCTGCTGGAGCACGGCGCGATCGACATGATCATTCCTCGTCAGGAACTGCGTCCGCGACTGGGCAACCTGCTGGCACAAATGATGGGACTGCCGACGCCAAAATTCGTCGCCGCGCCGATCGAGCCGATCGTGGTTCCGCCGGTGCCTGCCAACCTATGATCCAACGCACCCTTGGCGAGTGGCTCGCCTACCTGGAACAGTTGCATCCTTCGGCCATCGACATGGGGCTGGAGCGTTCGCAACAGGTAGCGTCTCGGATGGGGCTGGGCAAGCCGGCGCCTCGGGTGATCACGGTCACGGGCACCAACGGCAAGGGTTCTACCTGCGCGTTCGTGGCTTCGTTGCTGCGGGCGCAGGGCCTGAACGTCGGTGTCTACAATTCTCCGCACCTGCTGCGTTACAACGAGCGGGTGCAGGTCAATGGTGTCGAGGCGACCGACGCCGAGCTGTGCGAAGCCTTTGCTGCGGTCGAGGCCGGTCGTGGCGACACGTCCCTGACGTACTTCGAAATGGGTACCTTGGCGGCGTTCTGGTTGTTTCAACAGGCAGGGCTTGATGCGGTAGTGCTGGAAGTCGGCCTGGGCGGGCGTCTGGATACCGTCAACGTAGTGGATGCCGATATCGCGCTGGTCACCAGCATCGGCGTCGATCATGCGGACTATCTGGGTGATACCCGAGAGTCCGTGGCTTACGAAAAAGCCGGCATTTTCCGCCAGGGCGCGCCTGCGCTCTGTGGCGATCTGAATCCTCCTCAACCTCTGCTGGATAAAGCGCGCGAGCTCAAGTGCCCGTTTTTCCTGCGTGGACGCGATTTCGACCTGGGTATCACCGATCACAACTGGCAATGGCGCGGCCTTGATGCCCAAGGGCGTGCAGTCGAGTTGCATGACTTGCCATTGCTCGATCTGCCAATGGAAAACGCCGCCCTGGCGTTGCAGGCTTATCTGCTGCTCGGTTTGCCTTGGATGGATGCGCGGATTATCGAAGCCTTGAAAGCGACACGGGTGGTCGGTCGTCTCGATCGCCGTCAGCTCAATTGGCAGGGCAAGCGTCTTAATGTATTGCTGGACGTCGGGCACAACCCCCATGCGGCAGAGTACCTGGCCCGTCGCCTGGCCAGTCGGCCTCCGGCCGGCAAGCGTCTGGCGGTATTCGGGTTGTTGGCGGACAAGGACCTGGATGGTGTTGTCGGTGAATTGAATGCTAGTGTCCAGCATTGGGCTGTCGCCCCGCTGGATTCGCCGCGGGCGCGACCCGTTGAGCAGTTGCACGCGGCATTGCAGAACCTGGGCGCCTCGGTAACGTCTTATGACAGCGTGGCCGCTGCCCTGGAAGGGCAGTGCGCGCAAGCGACGAGCGACGACGAAATTCTGTTGTTCGGATCATTTTATTGTGTCGCCGAGGCCCTTGAATGGCTGGCCCGGCACTCCACGGAGGAAGCGGCAAATGGCTTTGCTGGATAAGGCGTATAAGCAGCGCATGGTCGGTGCCCTGGTGCTGGTCGCGCTGGCGGTGATTTTCCTGCCGATGCTGTTTTCCCGTCAGGACGAACAGCGCCAGGTGAGGGTCGACGCCCCGGCCGCACCGCAAGCGCCAGCGGCACCGCAAGTGCAGGTCGAGCCTGTGGTAGTGCCTGAGCCGCAGGCATTGCCGCAAGAACCTGTGCCAAGCGATGATGAAATTGCCGCGCAGCAAGCGCCGTCGGCACCGATTGCGCCAAGTGCGCCGAGTGCACCCGTGGTTCCAGCGCCACCGGCTGCCAAACCGGTCACACCACCTCCGGCGCCAGTCGCCAAGCCTGTGCCGGCACCTGCGCAGCCAATCGCTGTCGCACCGAGCAAGCCGGCTGCCACCCCAAACCGCGTCGATGCCAATGGCCTGTCGGTCAGTTGGTCGGTGCAACTGGCCAGCCTGTCGAGCCGTGAGAGCGCTGAAAGCCTGCAGAAAACTCTGCGCAGCCAAGGCTATAACGCCTACATCCGCTCCGCTGATGGCAAGAATCGGGTTTTTGTCGGGCCGCTGATCGAGCGCGCGGAGGCCGATCGCTTGCGTGACTTGTTGAGTCGCCAGCAGAACCTCAAGGGCTTTGTCGTGCGTTTTCAGCCTGAGCGTGGTTAAAACTATCACCCTGATTTGAAAAGCACTGACAATCTCAGCTTACCGACAGCCATGGGCTCTGCTAAAATGCGCCGCCTCATCTGTCTGTAGGCTGCACTGTGCCATTTACCTGGGTTGACTGGGCGATCGTTGCAATCGTCGCCATCTCCGCTTTGATCAGTCTTAGCCGCGGCTTCGTCAAAGAAGCACTCTCGCTGCTGACCTGGATCATCGCAGGAGCCGTTGCCTGGATGTTTGGTGGTTCATTGTCCGAGTACCTCGGCGGATACATCGAAACACCATCGGCTCGCGTGATCGCGGGTTGTACCATCATGTTTGTCGCCACTTTAATCGTAGGCGCAATGATCAATTATCTTATCGGCGAGTTGGTTCGCGTCACCGGGCTATCCGGGACCGATCGATTCCTCGGCATGGCCTTCGGCGCCGCGCGTGGCGTGTTGCTGGTGGTCGTGGCGGTCGGGCTGTTGAGCCTGGGGCCGGTACAGCAGGACGGGTGGTGGCAACAATCACAGCTCGTGCCAAAATTTCTATTGGTCGCAGACTGGTCCAAAAACCTGATCCTTGGGTGGAGCAGTCAGTGGCTTGCCAGCGGAATCAGCGTACCCGCTGATATACCGTTCAAGGAGCACCTCTTGCCGACGGCCAAAACGCCTCAGTGAGTTGTGTTCAGTTCAGATCCATTAAGTAGGGGTTGCGTCGCATGTGTGGCATCGTCGGTATCGTCGGTAAGTCGAACGTCAATCAGGCGCTGTATGACGCGCTAACCGTCCTCCAGCACCGCGGCCAGGACGCTGCCGGTATCGTGACCAGCCATGATGGCCGGTTATTCCTGCGCAAGGACAATGGGCTGGTGCGTGACGTGTTTCATCAACGTCACATGCAGCGCCTGGTCGGCCACATGGGCATAGGCCATGTGCGTTACCCGACTGCGGGCAGCTCGACTTCGGCCGAGGCCCAACCGTTTTACGTCAACTCGCCGTACGGCATTACCCTGGCGCATAACGGTAACCTGACCAACGTTGAACAGCTGGCCAAGGAGATTTACGAATCTGACCTGCGCCACGTCAACACCAATTCCGATTCGGAAGTGCTGCTCAACGTGTTCGCGCACGAACTGGCCCAGCGCGGCAAGTTGCAGCCGACCGAAGAAGACGTGTTCGCCGCTGTCACCGACGTGCACAACCGTTGCGTCGGTGGTTACGCGGTCGTGGCGATGGTGACCGGTTACGGCATCGTCGGTTTCCGCGATCCGCACGGCATCCGTCCGATCGTTTTCGGTCAGCGTCATACCGACGAAGGCGTCGAGTACATGATCGCCTCCGAAAGCGTTTCGCTGGACGTACTCGGTTTTACCCTGATTCGCGACCTGGCACCGGGCGAAGCGGTCTACATCACTGAAGACGGCAAGCTGCACACCCGTCAGTGTGCGACCAACCCGTCGCTGACGCCGTGCATTTTCGAACACGTCTATCTGGCGCGTCCGGACTCGATCATCGACGGCGTCTCGGTCTACAAGGCCCGCCTGCGCATGGGCGAGAAGCTTGCCGAGAAGATCCTGCGCGAGCGTCCGGACCACGACATCGATGTGGTCATCCCGATTCCGGACACCAGCCGCACCGCGGCCCTGGAGCTGGCGAACCACCTGGGCGTCAAGTTCCGCGAAGGCTTTGTGAAGAACCGCTACATCGGCCGGACCTTCATCATGCCGGGTCAGGCTGCACGGAAAAAATCCGTACGCCAGAAGCTCAACGCCATCGAACTGGAGTTCCGCGGCAAGAACGTGATGCTGGTGGACGACTCCATCGTTCGCGGCACCACCTGCAAGCAGATCATCCAGATGGCTCGCGAAGCCGGTGCCAAAAACGTCTATTTCTGCTCCGCTGCACCGGCGGTGCGTTACCCGAACGTTTATGGCATCGACATGCCGAGCGCTCACGAGTTGATCGCGCACAACCGTTCGACCCAGGACGTTGCTGACCTGATCGGCGCTGACTGGTTGATCTATCAGGACCTGCCTGACTTGATCGAAGCGGTCGGTGGCGGCAAGATCAAGATCGAGAAGTTCGATTGTGCGGTGTTCGACGGCCAGTACGTCACCGGTGACGTCGACGAGACTTACCTGAACAAGATCGAGCAGGCGCGCAACGATGCCTCCAAGGTCAAGACCCAGGCAGTCAGTGCGATCATTGATCTGTACAACAACTGAGTAATTACCGGCCCCTAGGGGCCGGTTTTGTATCTACTAAAAAGAGCAAGGCAAGGAGTGACAGCATGAGTCAGGATTGGGATGCCGGTCGGCTGGACAGCGACCTCGAAGGCGTAGCGTTCGATACCCTGGCCGTACGCGCCGGTCAGCACCGCACGCCGGAAGGCGAACACGGTGACCCGATGTTCTTCACTTCCAGCTACGTATTCCGTACCGCCGCCGACGCAGCCGCGCGCTTTGCCGGTGAAGTGCCGGGCAACGTTTACTCGCGCTACACCAACCCGACCGTGCGTGCGTTCGAGGAGCGTATTGCCGCGCTGGAAAGCGCCGAGCAAGCCGTGGCCACCGCCACCGGCATGGCCGCGATCATGGCGGTGGTGATGAGCCTGTGCAGTGCCGGCGATCATGTACTGGTCTCGCGCAGCGTGTTCGGCTCGACCATCAGCCTGTTCGAGAAGTACTTCAAGCGCTTTGGTATTGAGGTCGATTACGTGCCATTGGCGGATTTGTCCGGTTGGGATGCCGCGATCAAGGCCAACACTAAATTGCTGTTCGTCGAATCGCCCTCCAACCCGCTGGCTGAGTTGGTGGACATCGCGGAGCTGTCGAAAATCGCTCATGCCAAAGGCACGATGCTGGTGGTCGACAACTGCTTCTGCACCCCCGCGTTGCAGCAGCCTTTGAAGCTCGGCGCGGATATCGTTGTGCACTCGGCGACCAAGTTCATCGATGGCCAGGGGCGTTGCATGGGCGGTGTTGTGGCCGGTCGTAGCGAGCAGATGAAAGAAGTCGTCGGTTTTCTGCGTACTGCCGGGCCGACCCTCAGCCCGTTCAACGCCTGGATCTTCCTCAAGGGGCTGGAAACGCTGAGCCTGCGCATGAAGGCACACTGCGCCAATGCCCAGCAACTGGCCGAATGGCTGGAGCAGCAGGGCGGTATCGAGAAAGTCCATTACGCCGGCCTCAAGAGCCATCCGCAGTACGAATTGGCCCGGCGTCAGCAGAAAGGCTTCGGTGCGGTCGTGAGTTTCGAAGTCAAGGGCGGCAAAGAGGGCGCCTGGCGCTTCATCGATGCGACCCGCCTGATTTCCATCACCGCCAACCTGGGCGACAGCAAAACCACCATCACGCACCCGAGTACCACCTCTCACGGTCGTCTCGCGCCGCAAGAGCGTGAGGCGGCAGGGATCCGTGACAGCCTGATCCGCATCGCGGTCGGTCTGGAAGACGTGGCCGACCTGCAAGCCGATCTGGCGCGCGGGTTGGCTGCCTTGTGATCGAGTTGTCGACGCCGACCACGGGCACCCATGGCCGCGTCGCGCTGGTCACCGGTGCTGCGCGCGGCATCGGCTTGGGGATCGCGGCCTGGCTGATCAGCGAAGGCTGGCAAGTGGTGCTGACTGATCTGGATCGAGAGCGCGGTTCGAAAGTGGCGAAGGTCCTTGGCGAAAACGCCTGGTTCATCGCCATGGACGTCGCGAATGAAGCGCAGGTGGCGCTGGGCGTGGCTGAAGTGCTGGGGCAATTCGGGCGTCTGGATGCGTTGGTATGCAATGCGGCGGTGGCCGACCCGCACAACATCACCCTGGAAAGCCTCGATCTGGATTACTGGAATCGGGTGTTGGCGGTGAACCTCAGCGGGCCGATGCTGTTGGCCAAGCACTGCGCGCCTTACCTGCGCGCTCACAGCGGTGCCATCGTCAATCTGGCCTCGACCCGTGCCGCACAGTCGGAGCCCGACACAGAGGCTTATGCGGCGAGCAAGGGGGGGCTGTTGGCCCTGACTCACGCCTTGGCCATCAGTTTAGGGCCGGAAATCCGTGTCAACGCAGTCAGCCCGGGCTGGATCGATGCGCGAGACCCTGCAGTGCGACGCGCCGAACCGCTGACCGATGCCGATCATGCGCAGCATCCGGCGGGCAGGGTAGGCACGGTCGAGGACGTGGCGGCGATGGTGGCGTGGTTGCTGTCCAGGAACGCCGGTTTCGTCACGGGTCAGGAATTCGTGGTCGATGGTGGCATGACCAAGAAGATGATTTACAGCGAGTAACACGGCAGGGCGCTGTCGTCCGCATGGATGTCGAATGTGCCGCCTTCATCGCGAGCAGGCTCGCGAAAGCGGTCTGACGGTTGCCGACCTCGTTCGGAATGACACGATTTTGTCTTTTTCAGAAAAACTTCAAGCGGGGTATTGACTTAGCTTCGGTACCTGCGTAAATTTCGCGGCCTCGGAGATGCAAACGGGTGATTAGCTCAGCTGGGAGAGCGTCTGCCTTACAAGCAGAATGTCGGCGGTTCGATCCCGTCATCACCCACCACTTCCGAGAGTCTTGCGAAAGCAAGATGGAAGCTTTTAAAGCCTCCACCGACGCGCAGCGGTAGTTCAGTCGGTTAGAATACCGGCCTGTCACGCCGGGGGTCGCGGGTTCGAGTCCCGTCCGCTGCGCCATATTTTCCGAGTCAGGTCTACCTGACTCGAGATTGAAAAGCC
The DNA here is from genome assembly GCF_014192635.1 of Pseudomonas sp. Tn43. Classification (NCBI taxonomy): domain Bacteria; kingdom Pseudomonadati; phylum Pseudomonadota; class Gammaproteobacteria; order Pseudomonadales; family Pseudomonadaceae; genus Pseudomonas; species Pseudomonas sp. Tn43. The sequence continues at coordinate 776,513 of NZ_JACHYG010000001.1, read as the reverse complement.
TCAAAGCTTTCCAGTCAGACGAGTTACTTGGGCGAAAGTCCAAAGCGATACGCAGCGGTAGTTCAGTCGGTTAGAATACCGGCCTGTCACGCCGGGGGTCGCGGGTTCGAGTCCCGTCCGCTGCGCCATATCTGCCTCAAGGCCCACTGAACGCCTTGGTGCTACGAAGCAAGTCATTGGTATAGCCAGTGTCTGTTTCGAGTCGATAGCAAAAACCCTGGTCGAAAGACCGGGGTTTTTTGTGTCTGCGATTTGGCTTTTCCTCTCTTGTGTCCTTCCCGCCCAACCTTTCTGCGCCCCATTGCATAAAGGACTTGGTTCACAGCGTCGACATTAATTAGAATCACTCTCATTTACGATAACTCCTTGGCACAGGGCTTCTTGAGATGAGTGATGCAGCGATGCCGAAGGAGCAAACCTTCCACGACCTGTACCGCGATCACCGTGGCTGGCTGGAAGGCTGGTTGAGAAGACGCATGGGCAATGGCTGTGATGCGGCGGATCTCAGTCAGGATACGTTCCTGCGCTTGCTCGCCAGCTCTCAGCGAATTGCCGATTTGCAAGAGCCTCGTGCCTATTTGCTCACTATGGGCAAACGCCTGCTGAGTAATTTCTATAAACGTCGAAGTCTTGAGCAGGCTTATCTGACGGCGCTGGCGGCATTGCCGGAAGACTGTGTGCCGTCGCCCGAGCAGCGCTGGTTGTTGCTCGAAACCCTGCAAGCCCTGGATGAACTGCTTGATGGTTTGCCAGCGGCAGTGCGCAGGGCGTTTCTCTGGAGTCAGCTGGAAGGCTTGACCTATCAGCACATCGCCGAGCGCTTGAAAGTATCGGAGCGCACGATCAAACGCTACATGGCGCAAGCCTATGAGCATTGCTTGTTGGTGGAACTGTGAACAGTTCGGTGCCCGATGCCCGTCAGGCAGTGCGAGCTGCCGCGCAGTGGCTCGCCTTGCTGGAATCTGGAAGTGCCAATGAGCAGGATCATGCGAATCTGCAGCGTTGGCGCGACAGTTGCGTCAGCCACGAGCAGGCCTGGCAGAAGGCTCAAGCCTTGCGTCAGCGGTTTGCCGATCTGCCTTCAGCGTTGGCGCTCAAAAGTCTGGATCGCCCCGAGCCCGGTCGGCGTGTGGTGCTCAAGCGTGCATTGGGGGCGGTTGCGTTGGTACCGGCGGCTTGGCTGATCAGCCGACAACTGCCTTTGGATGTCTGGCGAGCCGATTTGCACACGGCCACCGGAGAGCGCAAACAGATGCAGCTCGCTGATGGCAGTTCCTTGCAGCTCAACACGGCCAGTGCCGTCGATGTGGATCTGCAGAACCGTCGCTTGAAGCTGATCGAAGGGGAGTTGTCGCTAAAAGTACCAAGCGCATCGCCGCTAACGATTCAAACAAAGTTTGGGCAGATCATCGTCAGCCAAAGCGAAGTCTGTGTTCGTCAGGAGGCGCGCGGTTGCCGCGTGTCGGTGTACCACGGCGCCGTACAATTGCAGCCCTTGCGAGGGCCGGTATTGGCGTTGGGTGGCGGTCAACAAATCAGTCTTCAAGCAACCGGTGTCGGGCCGATCAGCTCGTTCGATGTGCTCGCGCCAGGTTGGCGAGAGGGTGTGCTGATCGCGAAAAACCAGCCGCTGGGAGATTTTCTGCGCGAACTCAGTACTTATCGACCGGGTGTGCTGCGTTGGGAGCCGGAGCTTGAGGCGCTGCGCGTCACCGGCAGTTTTCGCCTGGACGACACCGATCGCGTCCTCGCGTTGCTCGCGGCCAGCCTGCCGCTGGAAGTGCATTCACGTACCCGTTATTGGGTGACGTTGCTGCCGCGTAAAAATAGTGTGTGAAGCCTGTCCCCTTTTTTCGACTCGCTTGTCATTCAAGGCATGTGAACGAATCAAGAGAGCACTATCAATGCCCGCAGTAATACCTTTTTGTCCGCGTCCGGCTTCTTCCCGCCTGCGTCCGTTGTTGCACCTGAGCCTGATGCTGGGCCTGAGTGCCAGTCCGTTGTTCATCACTGCCAGTTGGGCTGAAGACAGTGCCCGGCGCAATTATCAGGTGCCTGCCGGCAGCCTGAGTGATGCGCTGACCCGGTTTGCCGGTCTGTCTGGGGTCAATCTCTCGGTCGATCCGGCACTGGTGGGCGCTCGTACCAGTTCCGGCCTTTCCGGCGAATACGCGGTCGAGGAGGGCTTTGCCCGGCTGTTGCAGGGTTCTGGTCTGCAATTGCAATCGGTGGGCGATCAAGCCTATATCCTGGCCCCGGCTCCAGAAAGCAGCAGCCTGCAACTGGCTCCCACGTCGATTCTCGGTGCCACGGGCGAGGCGGGCGGTGAGGTGTATGCCGGCGGTCAGGTCGCGCGCCGCGGTTCGCAAGGCTTGCTGGGCTCGAAAGATTTCATGGAAACGCCGTTCAGCATGATCACCTACACCGATGAGGCGGTCAAAAACCTGCAGGCTCGTACCTTGGGCGATCTGATCGCCAGCGATCCTTCGGTTCGCGCCACCAACCCGGCGGGTGGGCGTTATGAGCAGTTCACCATTCGCGGTTTCAGCCTGTTCAACAGCGATGTTGCCTACAACGGTCTCTACGGCATCCTGCCTACCTATACGATCGACATGGAGATGGCTGACCGCGTCGACATCATCAAGGGCCCGAGCCAGCTCATCAACGGCATCTCGCCGCGGGGCAGTGTGGGTGGCGGGATCAACGTGGTGCCCAAGCGCGCGACCGACAAGCCCATCACTTCGTTCACCGGTAGCTACGCTTCCGACAGCCAGGTCGGTGGTGCCGTGGACGTCGGCCGGCGTTTTGGTGAAGACAACAAATTCGGTATTCGCTTCAACGGCGTGAAGCAGTCCGGCGACACCGAATGGGATCACCAGAATGTCGACCGCGAAATGGCCGTGCTGGGCCTGGATTTTCGCGGTGAACGCCTGAGACTCTCCACGGACATCGGGCGCACCGAGCGTGATACCGACGCCCCGCAGGAGCGCGTGCAGGTCGGCGCCAATGCCAAGGTGCCGAATGCGAACGATGTTCGTGACAACTACGCGCAGCCTTGGAGCAAGGCGAGTACCAACGACACGTTCGGGACGGTGAATGGCGAATTTGATGTCAGCGATTCCGTCATGCTGTACGGGGGCGTGGGCGCGCGTAAAAGCAATCATGACTTCCTCCGGCATGCCGTTGCGGTCACCAATGATGCCGGCGATTTCAGCGTTCAGCCGCGTGACTTCACCCGTGATGAAAATGTCCGCACGGCCACGGCAGGGGTGCGCAACTGGTTTCATACCGGCCCTGTGAGCCATGAAGTCAATCTGGCCGCCAGCTATTTCTACATGGACTTCGAAAATGGCGGCGCCCGTTATGCCGCGGCCCGCAGCAACCTCTACGACCCCGTGAAAACACCAGCACCTGTCAGACCCACTCGGCTCGATTCGCAGGTCTATACCGAGAACCGCTTCAGCGGCGTGGCGTTGTCCGACACCCTGGGTTTCTTCGATGACCGGCTGCTGCTGACCCTCGGCGCCCGCTGGCAACGCGTGAAGGTTGACGACTGGGCGGATGATGTCAAAGGCGCCACGGCCTACGATGAGGAAAAGGTTTCGCCGTCGGGCGGTATCCTGTTTAAGGCAACCGATAAGCTGTCGCTGTATGCCAACTACATGGAGGGCCTGAGCCAGGGCAAGATCGCGCCATCGACCTCGGTGAACGAGGATGAGATATTCCCGCCGTTCATCAGTCGCCAGGTCGAGGTCGGCGCCAAGTATGACGCGGGTGCGTTCGCTGTGACTGCCGCGATGTTCCGGATCAAGCAGCCGGCCTATGAGACCAATGCCACGACGCGGGTTTTCGGCCCGAACGGCAAGCGTGAGAATACGGGTGTGGAACTGAGTGTGTTCGGCGAGCCGCTCAAAGGTTTTCGCCTGCTCGGCGGTGTCATGTACATCGACAGCGAGTTGACCGACACCACCAATGGCGCCTTCGACGGCAACCGGGCGCCAGCCACGCCGAAATACAACATCAACCTGGGCGCCGAGTGGGATGTGCCGGCCATACACGGTCTGACCCTGACCAGTCGCGGCCTCTATTCCAGCTCGCAATATCTGGACCAGTCCAACAATAAGGAAATCGATGCCTGGGAGCGGCTCGACGTGGGGGCACGCTACGCGTTCAAGATCGATGAAAAGAACATCACCCTGCGTGCCAATGTCGAGAACGTGGCGGATAAACGCTACTGGAGTTCGGCCGGGGCCTCGGATGACAGCGAGCCTGGCTTGACGTTGTCGACCCCGCGTACCTACCTGCTGTCGGCGACGGTCGACTTCTGAATACTGTCTATTTCTGCAAATGGATCAGAAGTGAAATCTGAAGGCCGCCCGAGGCGAAATGCGGATGGCGGCTGTGAAGCCGCCTCCTGCTCGATTGTCAGTCAGAACCCCAGTTTGTCTCGCAATCCGTAATACCAGGCGCCCAGCGCAGCGAACGGTGTACGCAGCAATTGCCCGCCGGGGAAGGGGTAGTGGGGCAAGTCGGCAAAGGCATCAAAACGCTCGGCCTGACCGCGCAATGCTTCAGCCAGTACCTTGCCCGCCAGGTGGGTATAGGTCACACCGTGGCCACTGCAACCTTGGGAATAGTAGATGTTTTCGCCCAGCCGTCCGACCTGAGGAAGGCGCGATAGCGTGAGCAGGAAATTGCCGGTCCAGGCGTAATCGATTTTCACGTCCTTGAGCTGAGGGAAAACCTTGAGCATCTTCGGTCGAATGATCGCCTCGATGTTCGCCGGGTCGCGCGCACCGTAGACCACGCCGCCACCGAAAATCAGGCGTTTGTCAGCACTCAGGCGGTAGTAGTCGAGCAGGTAGTTACAGTCTTCGACGCAATAATCCTGGGGTAACAGGCTTTTGGCCAATTCATCGCCCAGGGGTTCGGTGGTAATTACTTGGGTCCCGCAGGGCATCGACTTGGCCGCCAGTTCTGGCACCAGATTGCCGAGGTACGCGTTGCCCGCAACGATGATGAATTTGGCCCTGACCTTGCCCTGAGGCGTATGCACCACCGGATTGGCGCCGCGCTCGATGCGCACCGCTGGCGACTGCTCGTAAACAGTGCCACCCAGCGACTCCACGGCTGCTGCCTCGCCCAAGACAAGATTGAGCGGATGAATATGCCCACCGCTCATATCGAGCATGCCGCCGACATACTGATCGCAAGCCACTACTTCGCGGATGCGTCGCTGATCCAGCAACTCAAGTTGCGTGTGACCGAAACGCTCCCACAGGCGCTTCTGGGATTCCAGATGGCCCATCTGCTTGGCTGTAATGGCGGCGAACACACCGCCGTCTTTCAAGTCGCACTGGATGTTGTATTTGGCCACTCGCTCACGAATGATCCGTCCACCTTCGAACGCCATTTGCCCCAGCAGTTGAGCTTGTTTGGGACCGACAGTGCGCTCGATTACATCGATATCGCGGCTGTAGCTATTAACGATCTGGCCACCGTTGCGTCCCGATGCGCCAAAACCCACTTTGGCGGCTTCCAGGACGGTGACCCGAAAACCGTTCTCCAGTAGAAACAGGGCAGAGGACAGGCCGGTATAACCGGCTCCGATGACACAGACATCAGTCTCTACATCATCCTGCAAGGCCTGGCGCGGCGGCGCTACATTGGCCGACGCGGCGTAATAGGACTCTGGGTAGGGAGTGTTCGCCATCCTGCAGCCTCTGTTTAATATATTTTACGAGTGCGTCGATCCTACCCGAGTTAAAAAACCGCCGCCAGTCAGCGGAAAATCTTCTTTGTCGAAGCGAAATTAAATATTTTGCATATTCATAGGGTTAGGTGAAAAAAAGGTGTTGACACCCCTTTGGAATTCCGTAGAATGCCGCCTCACAGCAGGCACGTAGCTCAGTTGGTTAGAGCACCACCTTGACATGGTGGGGGTCGTTGGTTCGAGTCCAATCGCGCCTACCAAACAAAATCCGCTCTGCTGGGCGGTCTGGAAGGGCTCACCGAAAGGTGGGCCCTTTTTTGTTGGCTGCGATTTAACGAGTTCCAGTGAATACAGTTTCTGAACTAATACAGCTATAACCGTCTACATTGCAGGGGCCATCCCCTTTCAGAGAGAACGGATATGTTTAAATCTCGCTCGTTGATTGTCGCTATGACGTGTCTTGCCTTGGCGTCCGGTTCAATGACTGCATTGGCCGACCCGGGAAACGGGAAAGGCCAGGGAAGCGGCAAGGGAAATCCACAAAACAGCCAGGATCATGGCAACGCCAGTCCTGGAAACAAAGGCAAGGGTTCAGGCGGTGACGATTGGAGTCACGGCCCGAGCATCAACCACGGCAGTGTCCTCGGCATCGTGGGTGGTTATCGCGACTACTGGAGCCCCGGGCCCGCCTTGCCCCCCGGCATTCAGAAAAACCTCGCTCGCGGAAAACCGCTACCACCGGGGATCGCCAAAAAACTCGATGGCCGATTGCTCGGCAGGCTTCCGCATTACGATGGCTACGAATGGCGCCAGGCTGGCACTGACTTGATCTTGGTGGCGATCGCTACCGGGATCATCTACGAAGTCCTCAATGGCGCATTCGATTGATATGAAACCGAGCCATTCAATCGCGTCCTCGTAGCATAACGACCTGTAAATCACGGGAAGCAATGTGCAGTTTTTCGATAATTGCACATTGCCTGCCCGCTGGTCGTCGGTTTTTGAACTGAATGCCACCGAAACAGTCAATTACTCCGTGCAATATCAACCACACGGAATCTCCCCATGTTATTAAAAAACAAGAGTTTTGCAGCCGTCATGTCGTGCGTGATGATGCTCGCAGCCGCCCCATTATTGCCCGCTGACCTGTCCATCATGAGTTCCGCCTATGCGAAAGGTGGTGGTGGTGGTGGTGGTGGTGGTGGTGGTGGTGGTGGTAACGGCGGCGGCAATGGTGGTGGCAACGGTGGTGGCAATGGCGGCGGCCACGGCGGTGGCCACGGTGGTTCCGGCCATTCCGGTGGCGTCAGCAATGGACACGGCAATGGCTTGAGCAGTGATCACGCAGGCAAGGCTGTACGCGACCGTGGTCTCAGTGGCAACCACTACGGTAGCGATCGTAATGGTGATCGCGGCCATGGTTCAGTGACTTCGGGTATTGCAAATTCCAGAGATACGCGAGGAGTAACGAAGGCCTCCGCCATTTCGGCCTCTACGCCCGGTGATCACAATGCGAAAGGTTTAAGCAACGCTCGCACTTCGACTTCAAAAAGAACCGATTAAGTCCAAAACTCTCAAAAAGCCGGGTATCCAATCAGGAGCCCGGCTTTTTTGTGCGTGCTATTTGCCAATTGGGCATGACATTGAAACACCCGCCTATGGCGGTGGTGATGTGCGGGTGATCAGTGAAATCGGGTGCGTGGGCAAATCCCCTCGGATGGGCTACTACTGTAGGGCTGTTCAACTTCCCTGTAAGGAGTATGTCGATGCTGGCTCACTGGTTTCTGGCGGCGATTCACCTCTTGGCCTTTGCGCTCGGCTTCTGGGCGGTATTGACCCGCGGTATGGCGTTACGTCGTCTGGTTGCCGGGACGGGGGAGGCACGCAGGGTTTTGGGGGCGGATAATCTGTGGGGGATCTCTGCCGTCATTCTCCTGGTTACGGGCGTGATGCGCGCTTTTGGCGGGTATGAAAAAGGCACTGACTACTACCTTCATCAACCGCTGTTTCACCTCAAGATGACACTCTTCGTCCTTATTCTACTGCTTGAGATTGCACCGATGGTGACGCTGATCAAATGGCGGATTGCCCTGGGACGTGGGGTAGCGATCGATACCGGTCGCGCAACGCTATTTGCCCGTATCAGTCATCTCGAAGCGCTGCTGCTGGTGCTGATGGTTGTGGCCGCCACGGGCATGGCGCGTGGGGTCGCGTTTGGCTAGCCGGGAAGGAGGAAGCCGTTTCTCGCAGCAAATCCGAAACGTCTGACAGTCAGGCATGAGGCGAGGCGCTAGTATCAACTCCATCGCGAAGGCATGGCAAAGGAGGCTGGGCGGAGAGCGATGCGGTTGCTTGAATCTTTAGCCAGCCGTTATTCGAGGCTGAATAGGCTGGCTACTGACTACAGCAGGATTCAGGGTGTTTGTGGCTTGTCTGGGGCGGTCAGGCCAGCCTGAATACGTTGATAAATTTCTTCGCGATGCACCGCAACGTCTTTCGGGGCGTTGATGCCAATCCTGACTTGCTGGCCGCTAACGCCCAGAATGGTGATCGTTATGTTGTCACCGATGTTTATGCTTTCACCGACTTTGCGGGTGAGTATCAGCATGGTTTTCTCCTTGATTGCTTGTAGGGCACCTGATTTGGACAGTGCAGAGGTCGGTATAGGTATAGATTAGTGCGAAGTCTCGCGGTTTGGGTGCCTCTTTCTGACGCGCAGATGCTGCATTAATTCCCAAGGCGTAACTATACAGAGGCCGCAACCATCATTCTCGTTGTTTTGCGCCCCTTTTGCGGCGCTCGAGCCGGATCCATGAGTGTTAAAATCGTCGTTTTCAGCATTCAGAGGGAAGCGTTGTGCGCAAAGTGGCCTTGGTAATCGCAGTATTGATGTTGGTCGGGTGCGATGAGGCTAAGGAGGTTGACGCTCAAAAGCCGCAACCGACAGTTACCTCCGCGCCTGCAGCGACAACAGGTCCACAATGGGACGTCGAGGTGCGCGGCGAAACCCCCCAGGCGGTCAGCGACCTGAGCGGCTGGTTGATTGAGCATAGCTTCGTTTCCAGCGTCATCAGGGAGAATGGAAAGGTTCGGATCCTGATAGGGCCGTTTAATTCGGAAGCCGAGGCACAAGCCAAACAAGCTGAAGTGACGGCAGCGCTCACCCGGGCAAAGAAAAGGAATATCGAGTCGCTGGTGGTCGAACACCCGACGGCTCAATAAAAAACAGCGGTGGAAACGAACAAAGGCCTGAGGTGTGATGCCTCAGGCCTTTGTGTTTTCAGCGGCTGGTCAGTTGCAGGTTTTCAAGTCCACCGGGCCGACAAATTCGTTGCCGCGCCCCATCACGCAAGCAACGCTCTGATTGCGTTGGCGTTCCCAGGCCTGTACCGGATAGGTCTTGTTCCAGGCTTCATACAGTTGCCGATCCTGTTTTGACAGGCGCAAGCCGTATTGCTTGCTCATGTAGAAATACGTCCGGGCAATCATGCCGCGAATGGAAGGGCGGGGCATGACCTTCTTCGCCTTGAAGTCGACCTGTGTCAGGCATGAACCGTATTGACCCGATTGTACGGGCAACCAGCCGAAGCTGAAGTTGCTTCGATCGCCATTCACCTCGCCGATGCTCGGCACCAGATTGTGCAGATCGGCCTCGGCTTTCTGATAGGTCGGGTCGTACCGCGTACAGTTCTTGCGACCACCTTGTTGCCAGCACTCGCGCTGATGGCCGATCTGCCAGGCCGGAACAATATGCTCCCATTCGATGCGCGAGGCGCGTTTGGCATTTTTGCGCGGCACATAACCGCAAGCCGCGAGGTCTATGCGGTTGCCAGTGTATTTGCAGCCGCAATAAAACTCGGTGGATTGCGGAGCGTACAATTTCCACGCGACTTTCTTGGCTTCGTTGAAGGTGCGTGGTGCGCCAGCCTGGGCGCCGAGGGTGATACACAGAAGCAGTAAAGCTAACCAGCGGACACTCATTGACTCAGTCTTCCTTCGGCACAACCCAGAAAACCTGCACACCACCATCATCGCGATGAGCAAGGGTGACGTTGTCGTTCTCGTCGATTTCCTCGAGCAAGCGTTCCCACTCATCCACCGATTCATCCGGAAGACGGAAGATCAGTGCCGCTTTGGCTTTTTGAGCGGTGGGGGAATTGATGATTTTCTGAACGCGCATACCCAGGCGTTCGTAGGTATCAGGAGAGGAAGAGCTAGTGGCCACGGAATTATCCTTATTAAGCTGTACGTGCATACAGTATTTAACTGTAGGCATTTTCGCAACTGCTTAAAATTCAAGAAAATCCTCTGACAGTAGTTTTTTCCGTTTGGTGTAGGACGATGGGAAATTTTTTATCGGAATAGTTCTTGAACCACTCGCCAAGGCTGGCGAGTGGTGACTGCGTTGTCTGACCGGAACAGGTCGGACGAGGGGGGATCAGTATTCCCAGAACATCCGTTGCAGCTCTTTGCTGTCGTTGGTCTTGGTCAATGCGACCATGGCCAGGATGCGGGCTTTTTGCGGATTCAGGTCATGCGCCACCACCCAATCGTACTTGTCGTCAGGCTGTTCGGCGTTACGCAGCACGAAACCACCGGCATTGACGTGGGAGGAACGAATGATTTGCACGCCGTCCTTGCGCAGGGCTTGCAGAGCGGGAACCACGCGTGACGAAACCGAGCCATTGCCGGTACCAGCGTGAATAATGGCTTTGGCGCCCGATTGAACCAAGGCTTTGTAGGCGGTATCGCTGACGTTGCCATAGGAGTAGGCAATTCCGACGTCAGGCAGGGTGGTGATGGTTTTGATGTCGAACTCCGAATCCATCGTGTGGCGCTTGGCCGGCAAGCGGAACCAGTAGGATTTGCCTTCGACCACCATACCCAATGGACCCCAGGCACTCTTGAATGCCTCAGTCTTGATATTGATCATTTTGCTGACGTCGCGACCCGACTGAATTTCATCGTTCATGGTCACCAACACGCCTTTGCCGCGTGCGTCTTTGCTACTGGCCACCGCGACGGCGTTGTACAGGTTCAGCATGCCATCGGCCGACATGGCGGTGCCTGGGCGCATGGAGCCGACGACGATGATCGGCTTGTCGGTTTTTTCCACCAGGTTGAGGAAATACGCCGTTTCTTCCAGCGTGTCGGTGCCATGGGTAATAACGATGCCATCGACGTCACTGCTGTCGGCCAGCTCAGCTACCCGACGACCCAGTTGCAGCAGGTTATCGTTGGTGATGCTTTCGGAAGCGATCTGCATCACCTGTTCGCCGCGAACGTTGGCCAATTGACTCAGTTCCGGAACCCCTGCGATCAACTGTTCGATACCGACTTTCGCCGCTTGATAGGTGGCGCTGTTGGCGGCGCTGGCACCCGCGCCGGCGATGGTGCCGCCGGTGGCCAGGATCACCACGTTCGCCAGTTTCTGTTTTGTTTCGACTTCTTTTGCCTGAAGGGCGGTCGGAAGGAGAAGCAGAAGGGCCAAAGCGCCCGGAATAAAAGTGTTGAAGGCAGATTTCATTATTGTTTTCTCTAGTAGTGAGACAGCCAAATTCATCTAGAAGCGCCCCAGGCAGATCTGAACGCCGGGGGTGTAGAGGAAGAGCAGGATCTGTACCAGCCTGGCATTCAACAAGAAGATCTTTTAACCCCATGATTTTTATATAAATTATTGAAACATCCAGAAAAGTGTTCGCGCTCCCTCGTCCGGGATCCCGAACATGGGTGACTTTTTCGTTCGGCTCTCCGACCTCCATTTAGAAAGTCGCCTTGCAAAATCGGCAATCAGTGCTAAAGAAACTCCCGCTCAGGTCGATGCTCCTTTAAAGGGATCTTTTCCAGGAGTTCACATGTCGTTAACTGTCGGTTTTCCAAATGCAGGTGCCATCACTGTCGCGGGCAAACCAGCGGCGACCATCAACGCCTTGAGTGAGGCGACGTCCGACGCTTCAGCCCAAGCCTTGGGTGAAGAGGCGGGTAGTGAGAATCAAGTCAGAACCGGTGGCGGTACGCAAACTCAAGGCGAAACCAAATCCGGAAAAAGCAGCAATCAAAGCATTGCGGTGCAGATACTGCTCAAACGCATGCAGGAACTTCAGCAGCAATTGCGCGAACAGCAGCAGCAACTTGCCGCGGCTCAAGCAGCGAATTATCCGACTCCGGAAGCCAAAGCCACCGCGGTCATGTCGATTCAGGGGCAAATTGCCGATACCAGTGCTGCGCTTGCGCAAGTGACGGGCAATCTGGTGAAAGAGCTGGCCAAGGGTTCCAGCAGCGGCAATCTGGTCAGCACCACGGCGTGATGTAAAAGGCCAGCCGAGCCACAAAACCGGTCGTTGACAAAACGCCACAGCCTTCGCATAGTTCGGTCTACGCAAACGTTTGCGCGGTTGTCTTAGGGCTTGATCCAGTGAGGCTCAGGGTTCCAGGCAACGTCCAGCGCAAGTGTTGCTCAAAATAATCATAAGATCGGAGTGAACCCATGAAGCTGCCATTCGCTGGACGTCTTCTTGCTGTCGCCATGCTGGCTGCCGCATCCGCTGCATTGCCCGTCTCTTCGGCTTTCGCCCAAACCCCTGAAAAACCGAAAGTCGCCTTGGTCATGAAATCCCTGGCCAACGAATTTTTCCTGACCATGGAAGACGGCGCCAAGGCTTACCAGAAAGACCACTCCGGCGATTTTGAGCTGATCTCCAACGGCATCAAGGACGAAACGGACACGGCCGGCCAGACGCGCATCGTCGAGCAAATGATTTTGTCCAAGGTCAACGCATTGGTCATCGCGCCGGCAGATTCCAAGGCTATGGTCCCGGTCATCAAGAAAGCGGTTGATGCCGGCATCACCGTGATCAACATTGATAACCAGCTGGACCCGGCCGTGGTCAAAAGCAAAAACATCACCGTTCCATTCGTAGGCCCGGATAACCGCAAAGGCGCGCGTCTGGTGGGTGAGTACCTGGCTAAACAGCTGAAGGCTGGTGACGAAGTCGGCATCATTGAAGGCGTTTCCACCACCACCAATGCCCAGCAGCGTACGGCGGGCTTCAAGGATGCGATGCAAGCGGCGCAGATCAAAGTCGTGTCCCTGCAATCCGGTGATTGGGAAATCGACAAGGGCGGCAAAGTTGCCTCGTCGATGCTCAGCGAATACCCGAACATCAAGGCTCTGTTGGCCGGCAATGACAGCATGGCCGTCGGCGCAGTATCTGCTGTGCGTGCGGCGGGCAAGGCCGGCAAGGTGCAAGTGGTCGGTTACGACAACATCAACGCCATCAAGCCAATGCTCAAGGACGGTCGCGTGCTGGCCACCGCCGACCAGTTTGCTGCCCGGCAAGCGGTGTTCGGCATCGAGACGGCGCTGAACATCATCAACGGCAAGGCAGTCGATAGCGGCGTCAACGGCGTCATCGAAACTCCGGTAGAACTGGTGACCAAGTAGTCCTTCTGGCGACACAACGGTGCTCGCCTCCTGGGCGAGCACATGGAGCGTTTTTATGTCAGTTTGCGCCCCGAGCGCTGTCCTCTCGGTCAGCGGGATCGGTAAGACCTATGCCCAACCTGTTCTCACCGGCATCGACCTGACGCTGATGCGCGGCGAAGTGCTGGCGCTGACCGGCGAGAATGGCGCCGGTAAAAGCACCTTGTCGAAGATCATTGGCGGGCTGGTTACACCGACTGCCGGCCAGATGCAATTTCAGGGGCAGGACTACCGCCCCGGCAGCCGGGGCCAGGCCGAAGAGTTGGGCATCCGCATGGTCATGCAGGAACTCAACCTGTTGCCGACATTGTCGGTGGCGGAAAACCTGTTTCTCGATAACCTGCCCAGCCACGGTGGCTGGATCAGCCGTAAACAACTGCGCAAGGCGGCGATCGAGGCCATGGCCCACGTCGGCCTGGACGCCATCGATCCGGATACGCTGGTTGGTGAGCTGGGTATTGGTCATCAGCAAATGGTCGAGATCGCTCGCAACCTGATCGGCGATTGCCACGTGCTGATTCTCGACGAGCCGACAGCAATGCTCACAGCCCGTGAAGTCGAAATGCTGTTCGAGCAGATCACGCGCCTGCAGGCTCGTGGCGTGTCGATCATCTACATTTCCCACCGCCTCGAAGAACTGGCAAGGGTCGCCCAGCGCATCGCGGTTCTGCGTGACGGCCATCTGGTCTGCGTCGAACCGATGGCCAACTACAGCAGCGAGCAACTGGTCACACTGATGGTCGGCCGTGAATTGGGCGAGCACATCGACATGGGGCCGCGCAAGATCGGCGCGCCGGCCTTGACGGTCAAAGGGCTGACCCGTTCCGATAAGGTTCGCGACGTATCGTTCGAAGTGCGCGCCGGTGAGATTTTCGGGATTTCCGGTTTGATCGGGGCGGGGCGCACCGAGTTGTTGCGCTTGATCTTCGGTGCCGATACAGCCGACAGCGGCACCGTCGCGCTGGGGGCGTCAGCTCAGGTGGTGAGTATCCGTTCGCCGGCCGACGCGGTTGGTCATGGAATTGCACTGATCACCGAAGACCGCAAGGGCGAAGGCTTGCTGCTCACGCAATCGATCAGTGCCAACATCGCCTTGGGCAATATGCCGGTGATTTCCAGCGGTGGCTTCGTCAACAAGGATGACGAGATTTCTCTGGCCCAGCGTCAGATCAACGCCATGCGCATCCGCAGTTCCAGCCCGGCGCAATGGGTCTCGGAACTGTCCGGTGGCAATCAGCAGAAAGTCGTGATCGGCCGCTGGCTCGAGCGTGATTGCGCGGTGATGCTGTTCGATGAGCCGACCCGTGGCATCGACGTTGGTGCCAAGTTCGATATCTACGCATTACTCGGTGAGTTGGCCCGTCAGGGCAAGGCGCTGGTAGTGGTATCCAGCGACCTGCGTGAACTGATGCTGATCTGCGATCGCATCGGTGTGTTGTCGGCAGGGCGTCTGATCGACACCTTCGAGCGGGACAGCTGGACCCAGGATGATTTGCTTGCCGCCGCGTTCGCCGGCTACCAAAAACGTGATGCGCTGCTCAACGAAGCCGCGCCTAGGGATCTTCCATGAATACTGCATCTTTGGCCGGCAAACGTAGTGGCAATTTTTATGGCCTCGGTACTTATCTGGGCCTGGCCGGTGCCTTGCTGGCAATGATCGCGCTGTTCTCGATCCTGAGCAGCCATTTCCTGTCCTACGACACCTTCAGCACCCTGGCCAACCAGATTCCTGATTTGATGGTGTTGGCGGTCGGCATGACTTTCGTATTGATCATCGGCGGTATCGACTTGTCGGTGGGGTCGGTACTGGCGCTCGCGGCCTCGGCGGTCAGCGTAGCGATTCTCGGTTGGGGCTGGAGCGTTTTGCCTGCGGCTTTGCTCGGCATGGCGATAGCGGCATTGGCCGGGACCATCACCGGCTCGATCACCGTGGCGTGGCGGATTCCGTCGTTCATCGTGTCCCTCGGCGTGCTGGAGATGGCGCGAGGCCTGGCCTATCAGATGACCAGTTCGCGCACTGCCTATATCGGCGATGCCTTCGCCTGGCTGTCCAACCCGATCGCGTTCGGCATCTCGCCGTCATTCATCATTGCCTTGCTGATTATCTTCATCGCCCAAGCCGTGCTGACGCGCACCGTTTTCGGTCGTTACCTGATTGGCATCGGCACCAACGAAGAAGCCGTGCGCCTGGCCGGGATCAATCCGAAGCCCTACAAAATCATGGTCTTCAGCCTGATGGGGCTGCTGGCCGGGATTGCTGCGTTGTTTCAGATCTCGCGCCTGGAAGCGGCGGACCCCAACGCCGGCTCCGGTCTGGAGCTGCAAGTGATCGCCGCGGTGGTGATCGGCGGCACCAGCCTGATGGGCGGACGCGGTTCGGTCATCAGCACATTCTTTGGCGTCCTGATCATCTCGGTATTGGCGGCCGGTCTGGCGCAGATCGGCGCGACCGAACCCACCAAACGCATCATCACCGGGGCGGTTATCGTGGTGGCGGTGGTGCTTGATACTTATCGCAGTCAGCGCGCAAGCCGGCGGACCTGAGTCATGGCAACGATCAAGGATGTAGCGGCACTCGCAGGCATTTCCTACACCACGGTTTCCCACGTGGTGAACAAGACGCGGCCGGTCAGTGAAGAAGTGCGTCTGAAAGTCGAGGCGGCAATCCAAAGCCTCGACTACGTGCCCAGCGCCGTGGCCCGGTCATTGAAAGCGAAAACCACCGCGACCATCGGGCTGCTGGTGCCCAACAGCCTCAACCCGTACTTCGCTGAGTTGGCCCGGGGCATCGAGGATTACTGCGAGCGCAACGGCTATTGCGTCATCCTCTGCAACTCCGACGACAACCCGGACAAGCAACGCAGCTACCTTCGCGTGTTGCTGGAAAAACGCATTGACGGCCTGATCGTTGCCTCGGCCGGCGGGGATAGCGGTCTGGCCGAAGGTCTGGCGGGTGTGCGTACGCCGATGGTGATCGTCGACCGAGGGCTGGAAGGTCTCGATGCCGATCTGGTGCGCATCGATCATGAATACGGTGCCTACCTGGCGACCCGGCATCTGCTGGACTTGGGGCATCGGGACATCGCCACGATCGGCGGCCCGGCGAACACCAGCGTGGCGCAGATGCGTCTGGCCGGTTATTGCCGCGCCTTGAAAGAGGCGGGCGTCGAAGTGCCTCGCGAGCGCAGGCTGGAAAGCGACTTCACCAGCACCGGTGGTTACAACGCCGCGGCGATCCTGCTGGAAAAGAATCGACCCAGTGCGATCTTTGCCGGCAACGACATGATCGGCATCGGTGTATTGCGCGCCGCCGCCGAACGCAATATTCGTGTGCCCAGCGAGTTGTCGGTGATCGGCTTCGACGATATCCAGATGAGCCGTTACGTCTATCCCGCGCTGACCACCGTTGGCCAATCGATCCTGCAGCTTGGCGAGATGGCAGCCGAAGTGCTGTTGCGCAGGATTGCCACGCCGGATCTGGCAACCGATCAGCGCATCGTGACGCCCAGTATTGTCCTGCGCGAATCGACTGCGCCGCTGGCCGGTGCATTCTCGCAATACCGCTGAACCCAAAAGCACGCTGAAACAGAATTGACGAGTAGTGATGTATGCCAGCAAAAGTAGTGGTGATAGGCAGCCTGAACATGGACCTGGTAACCCGGGCGCCGCGGCTGCCCCGTGGTGGTGAAACGCTGATCGGCGAATCGTTTGCCACGGTTTCCGGCGGCAAGGGCGCGAACCAGGCCGTGGCCGCGGCGCGGCTGGGGGCGCAGGTGTCGATGGTCGGTTGTGTCGGCAATGACGCCTATGGCGAAACGCTGCGCGGGGCGTTGTTGGCCGAGCAGATCGATTGCCAGGCAGTCAGCACGGTCGAAGACTCCAGTGGCGTGGCATTGATCGTGGTCGATGACAACAGTCAGAACGCAATCGTGATTGTTGCCGGTGCCAACGGTTCGCTCACGCCCGAAGTCATCGACCGTTTCGACGCGGTGTTGCAAGCGGCGGATGTCATCATCTGTCAGCTGGAAGTGCCAGATGCCACGGTCGGCCATGCTCTGAAACGGGGTCGTGAATTGGGTAAAACCGTGATTCTCAATCCGGCACCGGCCAGTCGCCCCCTGCCGGCGGATTGGTATGCCGCCATCGATTACCTAATACCCAACGAAAGCGAAGCCACGGCCTTGAGCGGATTGCCAGTGGATTCCCTGAGTACTGCTAAAACCGCAGCGACCCGTTTGATCGCCATGGGCGCGGGCAAGGTGATCATCACCCTTGGCGCCCAAGGCTCGGTATTGGCCGATGGCACACGCTTCGAACATTTCCCGGCAGAGAAAGTGAAAGCGGTCGACACCACCGCGGCCGGTGACACATTCGTCGGTGGTTTCGCCGCGGCGCTGGCGACCGGCAAAAGCGAGGTCGATGCAATCCGTTTTGGCCAGATCGCCGCTGCGCTGTCGGTCACCCGGGCTGGCGCGCAACCTTCGATTCCCACCTTGTCCGACGTACAGGCCTTTAAAGCACCATGAAAAAGACCCCTTTGCTCAACGTCGCGCTGTCGCGGCTGATCGCTTCCCTGGGTCATGGCGACACGGTGGTGATCGGCGACGCCGGCCTGCCGGTTCCGCCTGGCGTCGAATTGATCGACCTGGCCTTGACCCACGGGATTCCGGATTTCATCAGTACCTTGAAGATCGTGCTCAGCGAAATGCAGGTCGAAAGCCATGTGCTGGCCCATGAAATTATGGATAAGAAACCGTCGGCCCTGAGCGTGCTGGATGAGCTGAATGCCGACGGTGCGCTGGGTCGACGCGAATTGCTCAGTCATGACCAATTCAAAGTAGTCAGCCGACAGGCACGGGCGATTGTTCGTACAGGCGAATGTCAGCCGTACTGCAATATCGTTTTGGTGGCTGGCGTAATGTTTTAACGACCCGCTTTTCCCATGCGCAAGGAGTGCGCTATGTATCGCTATGCTCAGAAACTGCACCATCTGCTTTGGAGTCTGCTGCTTTTGGCCCTGATTACCGCAACAAGCGCCCACGCGGCGGAGAAGATCGACCTGATCATCGACACCGATCCGGGTGCCGATGACGTGGTCGCCTTGCTGTTTGCCCTGGCATCGCCGGAAGAGCTGAATATTCGTGCGCTGACCACCGTTGCGGGCAACGTGCGTCTGGACAAGACATCGCGTAATGCGCGTCTGGCCCGCGAGTGGGCGGGGCGCGAGGAAGTGCCTGTTTATGCTGGCGCGCCGAAACCCATGATGCGCACGCCGATCTATGCTGAGAACATCCACGGTAAGGAAGGCCTGTCGGGTGTCGTGGTGCACGAACCGAAAAAAGGCCTGGCCGAAGGCAATGCGGTCAATTATCTGATCGATACCCTGAAGTCCGCCAAACCCCACAGCATCACCATCGCCATACTCGGTCCACAGACCAACCTGGCGCTGGCGCTGATCCAGGCGCCTGAAATCGTGCAGGGCATTAAGGAAGTGGTGATCATGGGCGGTGCGCACTTCAACGGCGGCAACATCACACCGGTGGCCGAATTCAACCTGTTCGCTGATCCGCATGCCGCGCAAGTAGTACTCAAAAGTGGCGTCAAGCTGACCTATCTGCCGCTGGACGTGACCCACAAGATCCTGACCAGTGAAGCGCGCCTGAAGCAGATCGCCGCCCTGAACAACAATGCCGGCAAGCTGGTAGGCAATATCCTCAATGAATACATCAAAGGCGACATGGAGCATTACGGCATCCCGGGTGGTCCGGTGCATGATGCCGCCGTCATCGCTTACCTGCTCAAGCCCGAGTTGTTCACTGGCCGCTCGGTCAACGTCGTGGTTGATAGTCGCGAAGGGCCGACCTTCGGCCAGACCATTGTCGACTGGTATGACTGCCTGAATGCACCGAAAAATGCCTTCTGGGTTGAAAGCGGCGACGCTCAGGGCTTCTTCGACCTGTTGACCCAGCGTCTGGCTCGCTTGAAGTAGGTCATGGAATCCGCAGGTGCCCGCCTGCGGTCTTTTACTCTATTCGGTTTCTGTTGCGCCCATATAGTTGGCGGGGTACTTCTCGAGAACCTGTTTGATGAATGTCTGGGCGGCTTGTGTTCCCAGTTCCTTGACCAGCAAATCGATGCCAATGATTGCCAGCTCTTCCGGGCTACCCGGGCTATAAGAGCTGTGGCCCTGTGGCCACTTGGCTTTGATGTCGGCGTCGATGCTTACGGTGGTCATGATGGCGCTCGTGAAGTCGGAAAGGCTGAGTATCGAGTTAACCATTTTGCGCGGCGTTTGGCACTCCGACTTAGGCATGAGGGGAGGGCTATGCGACACTTGGTCTTTGACGAATTTTCAAGGACCGTGCTGTGCAGATCGATTTGAACACTCCCGACGGCTTGACCCTCGAAGCGGTGCGTCAGTTGCTGGCCTCTGCCAGCGATGATGTACACACTCAATTGCGGGTCACCAAGGGCGGCATCGCCTATATTTCGTCGGGTATTGTGGGTGGCACGGACATCGACGGGTTGCTGTTTCGCCTGGAAACCTGGGCCAAGGGGTCCGGTTATGTCGGATTGGTCGCAGCCAGCGACGAGGTCTGGGTGATGCAGATTTTCAATGCGCTCAAGGAAAACTGGCCGAAACCGCCTTTCGACTACATCGACGTCTATTGAGCGCTGTTCATATTCAGTCACGATTGAGGGATAAACGGCGTGCCGATGCTCAGGCACACTCGCCGCTGTCCGGTTCTGAAACCAAACGCCAAAATGGCGGTCGCACGATCTCAGCTTAACTATTGAAAAAAGGAGGCTTCATGCCTTGGAAGCTCGCGTCATTGGGTACTTTGTTGGCCGCCACCTTGCTGGCCGGTTGCAGCAGTACGTCCACCGAGTCGGCAAAGGACCCTGTGGCGACCGATACCGGCCACAGCCGTTGTGAGGCCAAAGCTGCCGAATTCACTATTGGCAAAAAGGCTTCGCCCCAATTGCTGGAGCAGGCACGTACCCGCGCAGGCGCGCAGAATGCCCGGTTCCTTAAGCCTAACGATATGGTGACCCTGGAATACCGCTCCGATCGCCTGAACCTGAACACTGACAACAACCTGGTGGTCACCCGCGTCAACTGCGGCTGATTGCTTCAGGCTTTTATTTCGCCCATAAAAAACCCCGTCACATGGACGGGGTTTTTTTAGTGCGCCAGGAAATTACTCTGGGCGGACTTGTGCAGCTTGCATACCCTTTTGGCCTTTCTCAGCCACGAAGGAAACGGTCTGGCCTTCTTTCAGGCTTTTGAAACCGTCGCTTTCGATAGCTTTGAAGTGTACGAACAGGTCGTCACCGCCACCTTGAGGAGTGATGAAGCCGAAGCCTTTTTCATCGTTGAACCATTTAACGGTGCCGGTTTGGCGATTAGACATGGTGTATCTCCAAGAAACATATATTTTCAGTAGTACTGTGCTGCTCAGGCCAACTGGGCACACCGGAGTATCATAGTCGAAATGTTCGCTTTGGGAGCCCCCCGGCTGTGCTGTTTGCCCCACAGTCGTGTTTTCTTTGTTGCTTTGTTTGGCTGAAAGCCCCGGTTTAAAAGGCTTTCAGTCGAAAGTAAAGACAATAAAAAAAGCTGAAAAACCTTCATAAATCGTACGGAAAAGCTGAAATTCATCCTTTTTTATCAGCGCCAAGGCTGGTCAGAAGGATTTTTTTCTCACTTTTTTGCCGGCGCATTGGCCTTGCATTTGGCGATCTGACCCAGCGCCTTCTGTTGCAAATCCGGGCTGGCTTTGTTGTCCATCAAGGCCTGAATGTCGCTGGCCGGGTACGATTTGATGGCGTCGGCGCCACATGCACAATGTGACTTGGCGGCCGCTGCGCCGATCTGTTGAGAGGCCGCTTGGGTGCACTGAGCCATGTATTTCTCGCGCTCGCCCTTTGGCCAGTCGGCATGGGCAGCCAGCGGCAGCAGCAGGACGACGGGTGCGACGACGGCGAATAAACGATTCAGACGCATGCTGGGATGCTCCTTTTGGGTCAATGTCTTGTTATCTGAGGGGTAAAGCAGGGTTCAAGTTCAGCACTCTGGCATAAAAATGCCTGATTTGCCCTCGCATAAAACCTTGCCGCCGCCATGACCGTTCATCTGTGCTAGCATGCCTCGCTCGGGCGTTTGCAAGCTCCGGATGACCTTCAGTCCCGGCAGCGGCAGCGGCTCGAATAACCCTGATTTGAATCCCAGTCACTCTGGTTCGGTTTTCCGGTTGGCCGCAAGGCTCCTGCCGCTGTAAGGCAGGCGTTCTTCATTGAATGGCCTGGATCGGATCTTGTACTGGCTCATCCCAACCCACGTGACCTTTGGTAGGGGTCACCACTAGGAGAGGAGGCGCCATGCCAACTATTACTCTTCCCGACGGCAGTCAACGTTCATTCGATCACCCGGTTTCCGTAGCCGAGGTCGCCGCATCCATCGGTGCCGGTCTGGCCAAGGCCACCGTGGCCGGCAAGGTCAATGGCAAGCTGGTCGACGCCAGCGACATCATCGACAGCGATTCCTCGCTGCAAATCATTACGCCAAAGGATGAAGAGGGGCTGGAGATCATTCGCCACTCTTGTGCCCACCTGGTCGGTCATGCGGTCAAGCAGCTGTACCCGACTGCGAAGATGGTCATCGGTCCGGTCATCGACGAAGGCTTCTATTACGACATCGCCTTCGAGCGTCCTTTCACGCCGGACGACCTGGCTGCGATCGAACAGCGCATGCAGCAGTTGATCGAAAAAGATTACGACGTGATCAAAAAAGTCACTCCGCGCGCCGAAGTGATCGAAGTGTTCAAGGCCCGGGGCGAAGACTACAAACTGCGCCTGGTCGAGGACATGCCGAACGAGCAGGCCATGGGCCTGTACTATCACGAAGAATACGTCGACATGTGCCGCGGTCCGCACGTGCCGAACACGCGCTTCCTGAAATCCTTCAAGTTGACCAAGCTGTCTGGCGCCTACTGGCGCGGCGATGCCAAGAACGAGCAATTGCAGCGCGTTTATGGCACCGCATGGGCGGACAAGAAGCAACTGGCGGCTTACATCCAGCGCATCGAAGAAGCTGAAAAGCGCGATCACCGCAAGATCGGCAAGCGTCTGGGCCTGTTCCACACCCAGGAAGAGTCGCCGGGCATGGTGTTCTGGCATCCGAACGGCTGGACTCTGTACCAGGTGCTCGAGCAATACATGCGCAAGGTTCAGCGCGACAACGGTTATCTGGAGATCAAGACTCCGCAAGTCGTTGACCGCAGCCTGTGGGAGAAATCCGGGCACTGGGCCAACTACGCCGACAACATGTTTACCACGCAGTCGGAAAATCGCGATTACGCCATCAAGCCGATGAACTGCCCGTGCCACGTGCAGGTGTTCAATCAGGGCCTGAAAAGCTACCGCGAGCTGCCGATGCGTCTGGCCGAGTTCGGTGCCTGCCACCGTAACGAGCCGTCGGGTGCGCTGCACGGCATCATGCGCGTTCGCGCCTTCACTCAGGACGATGCTCACATCTTCTGTACTGAAGAGCAGATGCAGGCCGAATCCGCTGCGTTCATCAAGCTGACCATGGACGTTTATGCTGACTTCGGCTTCAAAGACGTCGAGATGAAGCTGTCCACTCGTCCGGAAAAACGCGTCGGTTCCGACGAGCTGTGGGATCGCGCCGAAGCTGCACTGGCTGCCGCCCTTGATAGCGCTGGCTTGCCGTACGATCTGCAGCCGGGCGAGGGGGCGTTCTACGGTCCGAAGATCGAGTTCTCGCTGAAAGATTGCCTCGGCCGTGTCTGGCAATGTGGTACCCTTCAGCTCGATTTCAACCTGCCTGTCCGTCTGGGAGCCGAATACGTCTCCGAAGACAACAGTCGCAAGCACCCGGTAATGTTGCACCGGGCGATCCTGGGCTCCTTCGAACGTTTCGTCGGAATCCTGATCGAGCACTACGAGGGAGCATTCCCCGCGTGGCTGGCTCCGACCCAGGCAGTGATCATGAATATCACTGATAAACAGGCCGATTTTGCCGCTCAGGTCGAAAAAACTCTCAATGAAAGCGGATTTCGTGCCAAGTCTGACTTGAGAAATGAAAAGATCGGCTTTAAAATCCGCGAGCATACTTTGCTCAAGGTTCCTTATCTCTTGGTTATCGGAGATCGGGAAGTCGAGATGCAGACTGTCGCTGTGCGTACTCGTGAAGGTGCTGACCTGGGCTCGATGCCCGTCGCCCAGTTCGCTGAGTTTCTCGCGCAAGCGGTTTCCCGGCGTGGTCGCCCAGATTCGGAGTAATTATTATTAAGCGTGAAATGAGACAAGATAAACGAGCTGCACCGAAAGCCCCGATCAACGAGAATATCTCGGCACGCGAGGTTCGGTTAATTGGAGCTGAAGGTGAACAGCTTGGGATTGTGTCAATTGAAGACGCGCTTCTTAAGGCTGAAGAGGCCAAACTGGATTTGGTGGAAATTTCCGCCGATGCAGTACCCCCTGTTTGCAAACTGATGGACTACGGCAAATCGATCTTCGAGAAGAAGAAGCAGATTGCCGCGGCCAAGAAAAACCAGAAGCAGATTCAGGTTAAAGAAATCAAGTTTCGTCCAGGGACGGAGGAAGGGGATTACCAGGTAAAACTGCGCAACCTGGTACGTTTCCTGAGTGATGGGGACAGGGCCAAGGTATCCTTGCGATTCCGCGGCCGTGAGATGGCCCACCAGGAGCTGGGGATGGAACTCCTCAAGCGAGTTGAAACTGACTTGCTCGAGTACGGTTCGGTCGAACAGCATCCTAAGATGGAAGGACGCCAGCTGATCATGGTCATCGCCCCGAAAAAGAAGAAGTAATCAATAGGGCACGGCAGGCCTTCTGATTATGTTTATCAACTGAATGCGGAGTATCCGAACATGCCAAAAATGAAAACTAAAAGTGGTGCTGCTAAGCGGTTTTTGAAAACTGCTAACGGTATCAAGCACAAGCACGCTTTCAAGAGCCACATCCTGACTAAAATGTCGACCAAGCGTAAGCGTCAGCTGCGCGGTAGCAGCTTGCTGCATCCGTCTGACGTGGCAAAAGTCGAGCGCATGCTGCGCCTTCGTTAATTTTAGTCAAGAATAGAGGAAGTAACTCATGGCTCGTGTAAAGCGTGGCGTCATTGCCCGTAAACGTCACAAAAAAATTCTGAAACTTGCTAAAGGCTACTACGGCGCTCGCTCGCGCGTATTCCGTGTTGCCAAGCAAGCGGTAATCAAGGCAGGCCAATACGCCTACCGTGACCGTCGTCAGAAAAAACGTCAGTTCCGCGCTCTGTGGATCGCTCGTATCAACGCTGGTGCACGTATCAACGGTCTGTCCTACAGCCGTTTCATCGCCGGCCTGAAAAAAGCGTCCATCGAGATCGACCGTAAGGTTCTGGCTGATCTGGCAGTGAACGAAAAAGCGGCGTTTGCTGCGATTGTCGAGAAAGCTAAAGCCACCTTGGCTTAAGTACCCCCGACAGTCACCCGGCCTCACCTCTGTGGGGTCAGGTGTTAAACGTCATAAATAGGGGAAGAGCCTTCAAGCTCTTCCCCTATTTTGTATCTGGAGTCTGTACATGGAAAACCTGGATGCGCTCGTCTCTCAAGCACTAGAGGCTGTGCAAAGCGCTGAAGATATCAATGCCCTGGAGCAAATCCGGGTTCACTACCTTGGCAAAAAGGGCGAATTGACTCAGGTGATGAAGACCCTGGGGAATTTGCCGGCAGAAGAGCGCCCGCAAGTCGGCGCGCTGATCAACGTTGCCAAGGAGCGTGTCACAGAGGTTCTCAATGCGCGCAAGGCACTGTTTGAAGAGGCCGACCTGGCCGCCAAACTGTCTGCCGAGTCCATTGACGTGACCCTGCCTGGCCGCGGTCAGACCTCCGGTGGTCTGCATCCGGTTACTCGCACTCTGGAACGTATCGAACAGTTCTTCACCCGCATCGGCTACGGCATTGCCGAAGGCCCTGAGGTTGAAGACGACTATCACAACTTCGAAGCGCTCAACATCCCAGGCCATCACCCGGCCCGGTCGATGCATGACACCTTCTATTTCAATGCCAACATGTTGCTGCGCACTCATACCTCGCCGGTACAAGTCCGCACCATGGAATCGAAACAGCCGCCGATCCGCATCGTCTGCCCAGGCCGTGTGTACCGTAGCGACTCCGATATCACTCACTCCCCGATGTTCCACCAGGTCGAAGGCCTGCTGGTCGACCGCGATATCAACTTCGCCGACCTGAAAGGCACCATCGAAGAGTTCCTGCGCGTGTTCTTCGAAAAAGAACTGGCCGTGCGTTTCCGTCCTTCGTACTTCCCGTTCACCGAGCCCTCCGCCGAAGTCGACATGGAATGCGTGATGTGCAGCGGTAAAGGCTGCCGCGTCTGCAAACAGACGGGTTGGCTGGAAGTGATGGGCTGCGGCATGGTTCACCCGAACGTGCTGCGTATGTCCGGGATCGACCCGGAAGAGTTTTCGGGCTTTGCCTTCGGCATGGGCGTTGAGCGTCTGGCCATGCTGCGTTACGGCGTGAACGACTTGCGTCTGTTCTTCGACAACGACTTGCGGTTCCTCGCGCAATTTCGCTAGTCGTAACGAATTCTTAGGAGAGCAGGATGAAATTCAGTGAACAATGGCTGCGTGGCTGGGTAAGCCCGCAGGTAAGTCGCGACGAGCTGGTTGCCCGTCTGTCGATGGCCGGTCTTGAGGTCGATAGCGTTACGCCGGCCGCCGGTGAATTCAGTGGCGTGGTGGTTGGCGAGGTGCTGAGCACCGAGCAGCACCCGGATGCTGACAAGTTGCGTGTTTGCCAGGTCAGCAATGGCTCGGAAACTTTCCAGGTCGTGTGCGGTGCGCCAAACGTGCGTCCGGGTCTGAAGATCCCGTTTGCCATGATAGGTGCCGAACTGCCAGGCGATTTCAAAATCAAGAAGGCCAAGCTGCGTGGCGTTGAATCCAACGGCATGCTGTGCTCCCAGGCCGAGCTGCAAATCGGCGAAGGCAATGATGGCCTGATGGAATTGCCGGTCGATGCGCCGGTCGGTCAGGACATTCGTGAGTACCTGAGCCTGGACGATGCCAGTATCGAGGTCGATCTGACCCCGAACCGCGGTGACTGCCTGTCCCTGGCCGGTCTGGCCCGCGAAGTCGGCGCACTTTATGCTGCCCAGGTCGTGCGCCCGGTGATTGCCAGCGTTCCGGCCGTGCATGATGAAGTACGTCCGATTGAAGTACTGGCACCGGCCGCGTGCCCGCGTTATCTGGGACGCGTGATCCGTAACGTTGATCTGTCCAAGCCTACGCCGCTGTGGATGGTCGAGCGTCTGCGTCGTGCCGATGTGCGCAGCATCGACGCCGCCGTCGACATCACCAACTACGTGATGCTGGAATTGGGTCAGCCGCTGCACGCGTTCGATCTCGCCGAAATCAATGGCGGCATCCGCGTACGTATGGCCGAAGAAGGCGAGAAACTGGTTCTGCTTGATGGTCAGGAAGTCAGCCTGCGTAGCGATACGCTGGTGATTGCAGACCACACCCGTGCCTTGGCTATCGCCGGCGTCATGGGCGGCGAGCACAGCGGCGTCAACACCGCGACCACTCGCGATATTTTCCTGGAAAGCGCGTTCTTCGACCAAATTGCCGTCGCTGGCAAGGCGCGTTCCTACGGCCTGCACACCGATGCCTCGCACCGTTACGAGCGTGGCGTGGACTGGAAACTGGCCCGTGAAGCCATGGAGCGGGCCACGGGGCTGCTGCTGGACATCACCGGCGGCGAAGCTGGCCCGATCATCGAAACCGTCAGCGAGCAGCACCTGCCGTCGATCGCGCCGATCACCCTGCGTGCCCAGCGCATCACCCAGATGCTGGGCATGGAAATGGATTCGGCCGAAGTCGAGCGTCTGCTCAGCGCTTTGGGCCTGACCATTACCGCCGATGGGGCAGGGCAGTGGCGCGTAGAAGTGCCAAGCTTCCGTTTCGATATCAGCCTGGAAGTCGATCTGATCGAAGAACTGGCCCGTCTGTACGGTTACAACCGTCTGCCGGTTCGCTACCCGCAAGCCCGTCTGGCACCACAAGCCAAGGCTGAAGCGCGCAGCGATCTGCCTGAACTGCGTCGTCTGCTGGTGGCCCGTGGTTACCAGGAAGCGATCACCTACAGCTTCATCGATCCGAAACAATTCGAGCTGTTTAATCCGGGTGTCGAACCGCTGCTGCTGGCCAACCCGATTTCCAACGACATGGCGGCCATGCGTTCTTCCTTGTGGCCTGGTCTGGTCAAGGCGCTTCAGCACAACCTGAACCGTCAACAGGATCGCGTCCGTCTGTTCGAAAGCGGCCTGCGCTTCGTCGGTCAGCTGGAAGGCCTGAAGCAAGAGCCGATGTTGGCCGGTGTGGTATGTGGTAGCCGTCTGCCGGAAGGTTGGGCACAAGGTCGCGATGTCGTGGATTTCTTCGACGTCAAAGCCGATGTGGAAGCGGTACTGGGCTTCGCCGGCGCACTGGACTCGTTCACTTTTGTACCGGGCAAACACCCGGCATTGCACCCGGGTCAAACCGCACGCATCGAACGTGAAGGCCGTTTGGCAGGTTTCGTTGGCGCGATTCACCCTGAATTGTCGAAAACCCTCGGTCTCGACCGTCCGGTCTTCGTATTCGAGCTGGTTCTGGCCGAAGTGGCGCTAGGTAAAATGCCTGAATTCCAGGAGTTATCGCGCTTTCCCGAAGTGCGTCGTGACCTGGCGCTGCTGGCGGACAAAGACGTTGCGGCCACCGCCGTACTGGACGTAATCCGTGAAAATGCAGGTGAATGGCTGACAGACCTCAGGCTATTTGACGTGTATCAGGGTAAAGGCATTGATCCGCATAGAAAAAGCCTTGCAGTTGGCTTGACCTGGCAGCATCCATCGCGCACTCTTAATGACGATGAGGTGAATACCACGACGCAAAACATCCTCACCTCGCTCGAACAAAGGTTGAACGCCACGTTAAGGAAGTGACGTATGGGGGCTTTGACGAAAGCTGAGATGGCGGAACGTCTGTATGAAGAGCTGGGCCTGAACAAGCGGGAGGCCAAGGAATTGGTCGAACTGTTTTTTGAAGAAATCAGGCACGCTCTTGAAGACAACGAACAAGTCAAATTGTCCGGTTTCGGCAATTTCGACCTTCGGGACAAACGCCAGCGGCCTGGCCGCAATCCGAAAACGGGAGAAGAAATCCCGATCACGGCTCGCCGTGTGGTCACCTTTCGTCCAGGGCAGAAGTTGAAGGCCCGAGTTGAGGCTTATGCTGGAACCAAGTCATAACGACGAACTACCCGTCATCCCGGGCAAACGCTACTTCACCATTGGTGAAGTCAGCGAGCTATGTGCCGTAAAACCGCACGTGCTGCGCTACTGGGAGCAGGAGTTTCCTCAACTCAACCCCGTCAAACGCCGCGGAAACCGCCGGTATTATCAGCGCCAGGACGTGCTGATGATCCGGCAGATCCGCGCGCTTCTTTACGATCAGGGGTTTACCATCGGCGGCGCACGCTTGCGTTTGTCCGGCGATGAAGCCAAAGACGACACCACCCAATACAAACAAATGATCCGCCAGATGATCGCCGAGCTTGAAGATGTGCTGGTGGTGCTCAAGAAATAAATTCCTGCTTTAAATACTTTCAGTTTTCAAAAGCTTGCGATATATTCTTGAGCGTTCCTCGAGATGAGGGACAGATTCAACGCCTAGTCGGGGCGTAGCGCAGTCCGGTAGCGCACTAGCATGGGGTGCTAGGGGTCGAGTGTTCGAATCACTCCGTCCCGACCATATAATTCAGTAACTTAGCCGAACTCTAGCCAGTTCGGCTTTTTTACGCGTAGGGACTTTTGCGGGGGATCATCCCGTTTTCCTCCTCAAGATGGTCAGTGCCGGTCCTCGCGAATCGGTGGCTGACACTTTGTTTGCCGCGTCAATCAAATGCCCAAGCTCTGCGGTAGAATAGTGGCTCGTAATGCTACCGTTCTTGTGACCAAGTAATGCCTTTCGATCTTCTTCAGTAATGCCCGCAGCACGCAGCCTTCTGCCAAAGGTGTGCTTCAGGTCATGAACCCTGATCGAGCGGAATCCAGGGTGCGCTGGCGACTTATGCTCCTTTTCCCACTTCGCCGCCGCTCGTATCCTGGCCTTCTTCCAGGCTGTGTCATTCATCCGGTGAATCGCTGTCGGCCCAAACTGATCTGGTTGCCCATACGGGAAAACCAAATCGGGATGCAGGCCGCGCTGACCGTCAATCACTGACATCGCTACCCTGTTCAGCACCACCAGCCTTTCATCGCCGTTCTTCACTCCCGCCTTCTCATGCCGACCGCCAAACCCTGGCGGAATCAGAAACACGCTCGTTTCCAGCTCCGGCACCCGTATCTCCCATTCCCACCGCAATTTGCAAACTTCCTGCTCCCGGCATCCCGTGTTCACTTTGTAGAGGGCCATCCTCAACAGGTGATCAGGGATTTCAGCAAAGAGCATGGACTGTTCTTCCCAAGACAATGGATAGGGCTTCCTGCTCGAGCGCTTTTCTTCCAGCATCGAGATCATCGGCACGCTATCAAGCCACGGCCGCTTTTCTGCGTCTCGCCACTTCCTGTGGCAAAGGTTCAATATCCTGACGACTCGTTGCAGGGCGATGTTCACCGTCCTGTTCGAAACACCAGGCTTCACCTTCCCGGTCGCCGTGTTGGTTGGCTTTTGCCGATCCCGCTTGAAGGCGGAAAGCGTCCCGTCATCAATGTGCGTGATCGGCAAGTCGCCGATGTACGGATCCAACTGCTCAATGTGGGAAGCGGACAGGGCGATTGACGGCTGATCCTTGAACTCGACCAGAAACTTGGTGGCGGCCTCGCGCCAAGTCCGCACCTGGCGCACGCCGTAAACCTGTTCCTGCCTGAGCTTTTCCAAGCGATGAATCAGGTACTGCTCCGCTTCTTCCCTCTCACTTGCTCCAGTGCTTTCTTGAAGTCGCTGACCTCGGACGACTTTGTCGATGTGCCAAATGCCGTTCCTCTCATAGAGGCCGGACATGGTTTTTCGCGCCATTTATTAACTCCTTGGCGCCCACTGCGGGGCTGATTGTTGTCCTGATTGGCCGCTTTTTCAATTGCCATGGACTCGATGTAGGCATCTGCCCACTGGTCGAGCTCGATTCGGTCGAAGCCGATGCCCTGTTTCCCGATCGGGAATTCGCGGACATTGGGCCGGACCGTTTTGTTGAATTCATCCCGGCACATGCCGAGATAGCCGTAAGCCTCGCCGGCGCGAATGAAACGCGGGAGGATGGGCGCGACCTGGGCCGCGCTTCGATTTGACATAGATTTCTCCATGCCGCGCGTGGCGGCAGAAGGTGGTTATTGCGTGGCTTTGGCGATCACAGCTTCTGCGTGCGCAAGGTCCGCGTGGTACTTGCCGAGCTGCGCGGCGCCGAGTTTGGCCAGGCCGACAAGATTGGTGAGGCTCTCCAGCAACTCTTCCTTGGTGGCAGCCTCGTCCCGACCGATATCCCAGAAACGCTGGCCCCAGTGACCGGCCGGTGGCGGATTCCGGTTCTGTGCGCCGAATGCAATGGCTCCGACAATCGAGTCGCACAGGTCGCGCTGGTAAGCGTTGTCGCCGTCGATGCTCAGGCCTTGGCGGCGAAGGGCGTCAAGGGCGTTGTTCAAGTTCGACTCAGGCGATGGCAGCACCAGGTCAAAGTTTTTTTTGCCGGGACGGCAGGCCACCACTAGCAGCTCGCAATCAAGCGGGAGGAGCTGCGCCATATCCGAGATCGCTTCAATGTCGGCTTCGCGGAACACTTTCCTTTCTTCGGACATACGAATTCCTCGCCCGCCGTTCACCGGCAGGCTGGTAGGTGGGAGAGGGGTTACTTCCGGCGTTGGAATTCAGTGCAGCGGACGATCATGGTCTGAGCGTCCCGGGCGAGCGCCGGCATGGTGCTGAAGGGAAGGTGACTGCAATTGCGGTGGGCGTGGACACAGGTACGACACATGCCGCCTTTCGGTTGGTGAGTCATCACCGCGGCCCCTTGTAGCAGTACACGTAGGCGAACCAGGCGATGGCGCAAACAGGAATGATCATGGCGCCACCTTCAGGCCGGCGGCTTCGATGGCTTTTGCGCAGGCATGCCGCATGCCTTTGGCTGCGTGATAGGCGTCCATGAAGCTGTCGTCTATCGCGTCCACGGGTGCCTCTGGCTCTGGGTAGG
The DNA here is from genome assembly GCF_014192635.1 of Pseudomonas sp. Tn43. Classification (NCBI taxonomy): domain Bacteria; kingdom Pseudomonadati; phylum Pseudomonadota; class Gammaproteobacteria; order Pseudomonadales; family Pseudomonadaceae; genus Pseudomonas; species Pseudomonas sp. Tn43. The sequence goes on along the minus strand of NZ_JACHYG010000001.1, from coordinate 745,048 downwards.
GCGGCGGCAGCTCAACCACCACCGCCGCGCGGGATTCATTCCAGAAGTGCCAGTAGGTGTCGACCGAGCCGTCGGCATAACCGTCACCAGACCGGCCCAGGCACTCCACGCGTATCTCGACCTCAAGGAACCCGCTTTCTTTCATGCGGGCAATGACAGCGGCTTCGAACTGTTCGCGCAGGCTCATGGCGTCACCTCGCGGCGCGCCCATTGCACATACGGGCCGTCATCAGTATCGAAAATCCCGAGCAGGAACCAGTCGTACTCCGGCGGCGTTTCCGGCTCCCAACCGAGGCAGTTACAGGCTTCATCATTCCAGTAAGGATGGGCTTCTAAATCGGAATCCATGTGCCACCCGATCACCTTCAGGCCCTGGGCTCCGAGCCACGCCTTCCACGCTTCGGCGTCTTCATCGAAATCCGGGATGTCGGGGTGATACCAGTACCCGCTTTCGTCACGCACGACTTCGACGGGGCCAATCAACTTTTCTTCAGGCATGACTGTTCCTTTGCCGCTATAGCGGCTGACTTTGACTTGAACGTAAAAAATCCAATCAGATGGTGTGGGACGGTGAATTTGCCCAGCTGCGCTAAGAGTTTCTGGGTACTGAGGCTATAAACCGACTGCTAACTACGTGCGGTTTTGAATGAATGACTGACGCTAAATGAATCTAATAACGAGTCTTTGTTGGGTTTGATGGTTTCGCTCGTAAGTTATCGACAGGCGGTTAGGGGGGCAGGATGAAATAGGGTTATTGCTGGTCTATACCAATAACACGACCCATGCTTTGAAGTTAATTGCAGCATGCAGTTTGATCCTTGGTCTGAACTTTACACAGGGTGTTGATTTTATTCGTGAATTTAATGTGTAACTGCTAAAACAATCTGTTGAGCAAAAAAGGGGATGATTCATGGGAAGAAAACTTCATGCCGGTCTCATGGCGTTGTGTTTAGGTGGAGCCAGCTATTCATACGCATGTGGTGATGCTGAGTACGAGTCATGTTGGCGAGTCGACCTAGGACCTTTCGGTGAGGCCAGAGATTGTAAGTGTTTGCCAAAAGTCTCCGGGCCTATAGGGCAAGCCGGAAATGAAATTAGAGATGCTATTGATAATGTCGCCAACGAGCTTAGGGCGACGCCTGATGCTGTAAAAGACTGTATCGCAGATATTTCAAGATGCACAATAAATGTGTTGGCTGCGCCGTTGGCCATACCCGTCCAAGCGTATATCACTGCTCTTTATAAGCAATCTGACGGTAAGGTTAAACCCTTTTCTCCAGAGTTCATTTCCATGGTGCAACCTTATTATGGGGTTGATTTGAACGGTCTAACGTATGCGGATGATATCAATACCGGTCATGGTATGACTGTTTCGTATTGTGATCGGATATTCTTTGTTGGTCATGGGAATGTATGGCAAGACAAAAGTGAGCTTCATCATGCGCTGCACGAACTTGAGCATTCAGTCCAGTGTAAAAGACGTGGATCGCAAGCATATCTATCTGAGTATGTTCTTAAGGCCGGTTTGGATGTCGTAAGAAGCGGCAGATTTAATGTGCATGATGTTCATGATTATGAAGTGGCCGCAGAGAACAAAGCCAATCAACTCACGGACATGCTTTGGGCTAAGATAGAAGCGGCAAGAGCTTTCGCAGCAGGCGGTAACGCAGGCCCACTACCTGTACCTCCTCCTTTCAATCCCACTGCTCCACCTTCTTCTCTCGTTAAACACTGTGATACCCCTTATGGGACGTGCGGTATTCCTCCTACGATGGGTTTTATAGGAGCTCGTTGTTTCTGTAACTCTGCTTACGGGCAGATTTTAGGATTAGCTCGCTGAGAATCTAGGCGTTCAGCGTTCAGCAGTGCTTCGAAGCGAGCGCCCTTTGAATGCTCCCAGTCCGGGAGCGTGGCCACGGTGTCGCAGTCCATCAGGGCGGCGAGGTCGCGGCGCATGCAGTCGTTCCAGGAACCACCGTCAGGGTTGAACTCGGCGGGGTTGGTGACGACATGGCCAGCGGCGCGCAGATTGGCGGTCATTGCGGCGAAGGCGGGGAAGCCGGGTCATGCCCGGGCGGTGGAAGGGTTGATTTAGGAGGGATCAGCTTCAGTTGATAGATGATTTAAAAGAGGTGCGTATGAGCATCGCTGTCTGCGTTGTTTGTGGTGATACCGCCGAGAAAGCCTATCGAATAGGCAGTTTCGATGAGTTTAAATGTCCGAACTGTGGCTACTACTCAGTCAATGGACAGTTGATTGAGGAAATGGAGGCAGCAAATCAGGTCTTTGATACCGAGCGCACTCAGCAATATTTGATGATCCACTCGCGGCCGGGCCAGGTGCCTGCGATTACGCGTGACGAGACCACAAAGCATCAACTAATTGTGGAGAGCACGTGAAAAAGGTGGGGTTTATTAGGCTGCCTCTTGCTGTTGCGCAGCGTGTTTCCACGGATCGTTGGCGCGCGCTAGTGCAGCCATCGGCGGAGGGCTGACGCTGTTCCCGCACATGTGGACCTGTTGGGTTTTGGTAAACGGCTTACCGTCGGCACCGTGACTGATGATGTAGTCGGCGGGGAAACCCTGAGCCTTGTACAGTTCGACCGGTTGCAGCATCCGCAGGCAGATATCGACGATCACGTATGGCGTCCCCTTGATGGTGACGGTTACCAAGCCCAGACGATCTTTGGTGGTGATCGTCGGGGCAGGTTCGTCGGCTCCGCTCACATTCTCGGTGCCGTAGTAGCTGATCAGGAATGCCGCGACCCGCAGCGCACCGGCTTCGACCTCTGGCGAGAGCTGGAACTCGACCAGCGAGCTCTTGCCGCCACCACCAGCGGTGATGGTCGGTGCCGGTTCGTCCATGGCCTGGCCGACGCTGGCGCCGAATTGGCGCTCCATGAAGGCCGTGACCAGTCCGTGGTGAGTGCCGCCGGCGCTGATGGTGTGCAGCGGATCATTGGTGTCCCGTGCATCGCAGTTGCCACGCAGGTGTACCAGGTTCGCCGTCACCAGCTGCTGCTGGCTGCCGGTATTGGTCACCGTGGTCATCGGGTCGTCGATGCTCTTGGCGTCGGTGGTGTTGAAGCCGCCGTTCATCTGAGCCATGAACACCGTCGAGATGCCCATTGCGTGGGCTGCGCCGGCCGGGCGCTGGTAGTTGCCGCCGCTGGTGATGGTTGGCAGGGGCTCGTTGAGTGCCTTGCCTTCATCCGCAAACCGGAACTTCACCAAGTGCGCCGCGGCGAGCGCATGCTTAACACCGCCGGCGACTACTGTACCCAGCGGCTGATCCAGTCCAGGCGCGCGCGGATGTTGACCGACACGCTCGCCATATCCGGTTTGGATCAGGGTCGGACTGATCATCATCAATTCTACGCGGTTGGCGCTTGTGACTGTCGGCAGTGGCTCAGCGGGATCGTTTACGCGATCACTGCCCTGATGCGTGGCTGGCGCGATGATCGGACTGGCCATGGCAAACGAACCACCGCGTGGCCAAGACGTCACGGTCCGCAGCGGATCCTGTGCTGACTGCACGCTTTCACCGGACCAGTTCGCGATCGGCACGATGAACGGGTCAGCGGCATCGATGACGAACTTCTTCATGCCCTTGGCGATCCGGCGCAGGGTGGCCGGTGCCAGAGGCTTCGGTCGGTCGAAAATGCTTTTGCTCGGGATGGTCCAGTCGATGCACTCGGCGGCGGTGCGCCACTTCTGCTGACCCTTTATTGGGTGCTTGGCATGGGTTGGCGCTGGCCAGACAACCGGCTCACCGTCACAGCGGGCAATCATGAATAGGCGTTCCCGGCTGGTCGGCGCGCCAAAGTCGCAGGCCTTGAGCACTCGCCATTCGACGACATAACCCAGGTGCTTCAGCTCAGAGACGAATGTGGCCCAGGTCTGGCCGCGCCGTTTCGGGTCAGGCACCAGGAACTGTTGGTGGACCGGGACCACCTCGCCTGGCTCGGCGATGCCACCGCCCAACTTCACGACGCGGCCGGTGGCTTTGCAGCGCTTGGCAATCAGCGGCCCCCATTGGAGTATCTGTTTAACATTCTCGAGGCTGATGACGCGGGGCTTCTTCTTGCCAGCCCACTTCAGGCCGATCCACGACAGGTTGCGAATCTCACGCTTGCGCGGCTGTCCGCCGGCGGCCTGGCTGTGGTGCGTGCAGTCCGGCGACATGTGGAACCAGCCAACGGCCTTACCCCCGCACTCGGTATCCGGATCACCCTCGAACACATCGGTGGTGTAGTGCACAGCGCCCGGGTGGTTGACGGTGTGCATGCTGATCGCCTGAGGGCTGTGGTTCTTTGCAACATTTACCGCGCGGCCCAGGCCCATCTCCAAGCCGGTACCGGCGCCGCCACCACCACAGAAGAAGTCGACAACGATCTCATCGTCCTGAGTGCTGAAGCCAAGTCCGTATTGAGTTTTGAAATCGAAGGGGTGTTTCTTCTGTTGTGCGGACATAGGGGATCCTCGCCGGCTGGCGTTATTCGTAGAAGTGGGGTATTTGTGTTATGCAAATAAATTTGGAGTGGCGTGGATGAGTATCGGAAAAAACAACCGGCTATATCTAGCCATTGGAGCAAGTGTCGGATTCGGTATTGCTATATCGCTTGGTATAACACTCCTTCTGATAAGCAAATTTTCCGGAGCTGAATTTACTGCGTTTGTAATTTCATTTGCAGTTTTGGCTATTGCTGTTGGGTTTGCTCCTGAACTTCAAGAGATTTCCATAGCGGGTAATGTAGTCAAGCTAAAGGAAGTCAAAGCTGATGCGCTTAAAGCTATTGAGAGCCTAACAAAATCTAGAGTTGAAACACTGAGGGTTCTTCTTCGGTTGATCGTACGGTCAGAGAATGGTCCAACAACCATCGAATTGATCGATCCTAGGATTCCGGAATTTTGGCGTGTGATTGATCTTGCCGAAGAGTACGATTGTGTTGAACAAGTTAAGAAAGAGATTTTGATCGGAGTTCCCATTTTGCTCGTAGCTCAAATGGAGATCATTTCGTTGCGCAGTCATAATAGAGCTATTAATGCTGCGAAGTTTGCAAAGGAAGTATTAGAGCCCCAAGAACTTATTGTTCTTGCTTACGATAAGAGTTCGATACAGTCGGCGACTCAAAATTTTCAAAAATCACCGTATGATAAGCTTAAGTTAGAGCTAAAGACTTCGCTTTCTGAATATTCACGACTTTATCAACTAAAAGAAAAGTTGGAAACTGAGAGCAATTGAAAGTTTTTAGGTTGCAAATAGCCTGAATTAGCCAGGAGTGGTGGCAATTTGGTTTGGAGTGGGGTATTTGTGTTGGGCCAGGCATGGAGCCGGATGGAGATATTTTTTGGCTGAAATGAATTTGAAAGATGTACGCGGTTTCTGGAGAGATCTTGCAGCTCCTGCGTACCTTGAATTTTGGCGGACCTATCAGGCTGACGAGCCGCTAAGCCGTGCTCATTTCTCATTGATTTATCGACGTCTGATGAGCGCTGCTTTGTTGATTAACCATCAAGCCGACAAGGTAGCAACAAGGGATAAAGCGTCCTCGGGCTTTGATTTCATCAGCATGGTGGAGAAGCTTGATTCCGATATCGGAGCATCGCTTCACGCCTGCCGCTTATTAGTCAATGATGCAAAGCACAACGCTAAACGCCCTCAATCAGCTGCAGAGCGTTTGCGCCGTGATGGATATGACACCAAAGGAGATGGCGGTCTGCTCGAGATCAATCTCACAATGCCAAATGAGGACGTCTATGACATGTGCATAGTCGTTGGAAAGGCATTCAATTTTTGGTGTGATTATTTTGATGGACATACCGTGATCAATTTCAATCAACCCCATGTTGAACCGCCGTCGTCAAAATAAATTACGGCAGTCAGGCCCGGCGAACCTTGAAGAAGCACATGGCCTTGGCGCTATCGAGACAATCTTCCAGGCGCTTGAAGGCTTGGTATTTGGCCTGGCTTCTGGTCGCCGCCCAGACGTTTTCGACGTAGCGTCTGGCGTCTCCGATATCATGCGTTACGTCGAACCAGTCGTAGTTCTTGACGGTCATGACCTGCCATTCCTTCAACGGGAGAGTCTCGGCCATCTCACCGTACTGCATTTCATGGGTCGGGTGGTAATTGCTGATCCGCTTCTTCGAGTCTTCGTCCAGCACCACGCCGATGTAGTGGCCGCGATCGGCCAGGATGACGCCGGGCTTCCCGTAGGCGATAACACGACAGCCGATTTCGGCGGGTACCTGATAGTGCTGCCGGACGTGTGCGCAGTTGTGGCTCATGGTGATTTCCAGTCAGACGCCGCCCCTCGTGATCGGTGGTGGCAATTTGGTTTGGGTTGGGCTATTACTTCGATTCACCGAACCCGTGGAGGCGGCGAATGGAAATTGCAGAGTGCTGCAAACAATCGATGGCGTCATACGATTACGCCGATGATCCAGGCCTTTTAGTCGAGACTCAGAGGCGGAATCCGATCGGCCAAGAAATCATTTTCTTCAACTGCACGGCGTGCGGTACGCAGTGGAAGCGCTTGGTCGAGACGTTCGAAGGAGGTGCCCTAGTCTGGGTTAAGCTTCAGCCATCGTCTTGAATGCTGCGATGGGCTTCACGCATGCAGGTGTTATCTAACTGCCGCGACATATTTTCACTAATGCGGAATTTGTGTCGCGGCATCGTGGCGTAACGCGCGGACTCTTCGGCTGGCGCTTTGGCGAGGTTGATCAGTAAGGTCGATACCGTCTCCTGCCATTCCTCGAAAGCGTGACGCTCGCCCAGTACCTGGAGTGCATCAGCAAGCGCCCTCGACACAATCAGCGTGCGCTTCTCGGCGCCGATCCGATCCAGCAGAGCCTTCTCTTTGGCGCGCTTGTCCTTCTGAATGTCCGCGTTGCTCTTGGCCATGGCCTGTCTCTTCAATTCCGTGGGCCGGTAGATCCAGCCATGTCTGTCGTCGGCGCTGGCGCACCTGGTTGCTGAGGCGTCTCACGCTGCTACCTTCACCTGATGCCAGGCGCCGGCGGCGTAGAACAGCTTCGCAGCCTGAGCCTCATCAAGCGTTACCTCCGCGGGAACTGCGATCCATCCAGACGCAACCAGGTGATTCAGGTTGCAGCTATTTCGCAGCTCCAGGTAGTAATGCTCGATGGCATCCGTCAGGCGCTCCACTTTGTAGATACCCTCCGGCGATATCTCCACCGACTTGACGTATTCGACGCCGCGCTCGTCTCGACACATGGCGCTGAGGTAGATCGTCCAGTGGTACGCGAAGTCGAAGATGGCGTTGGCAATCGCCAAACTCCGGATCTGCCGACAGCTTTTCCAGTTCGCCATGATCTGCGCGCCGCTCGGATCGATGTTTACGACCGCGACGTGGTTGGTTCGGAGCAGCGCCCGACAGCTGCGTTCAGCGCGGGCGAAGCCGTTGTTGGGCTTCCGCTTGCTCATAATGCCTCCGCGAGTTTCCGCAGCGCCTTGCGCTCAGCCACGGAAATGGCGGGGCGCCGGCGCTTGAGGACGGTGCCGGGATCGATCTTCGCTGAGCTCTCCGCTGGTGGTGGATTGATCTGAGCGGGCTCCGATCTGGAGAAGCGCCCGCCCGCGGCGAGGTGCTGTTCGACCTGACTGGAAAGCTCCAGCGCTTTCTCGCGCCGGAACTCGATGTCGTATTTAAGGTTGCTGATCATGCGGCCACCTTTACCAGCCTCACGCCGGCCATGCTGAACTGGGCGCCCTGGTCCGCGACAAGTGCGTCGAGCGCTGTCCAGTCCACTGTGAGCATCGAGATTGGGGCTTGGCCATAGGCCACAGACTTGATCAATGCGTCGAGATCGTAAACCTCAGCCTGCATCGCTACCGGTAGGCTGGATTGCACCGCAACTGGCTTCGAGGCTGCCTGAACGATTGGAGCTGCCTTCGCCGGTGCAGGTGTCACAACGGGAGGAGGTTCAGCAATGGTCGCGGCAAGCGCTTTCGCCTTCGCTTCGTCTTCGATCCGCTGCAACTCCTCGTTCCGAATCCGAAGGCGTTGGGCTTCGGCTTTCTCTTCTTCGGCTTTCTTGTGTTCCGAAATCCGAACCTTGATCAGCGCCACCAGGTCATCGTTCGCCTTCAGCACAAGCTGCTGGACGTCGTTGAACAGGAAGACGTAATCGGCAGCCAGCTCGACCAAGCTGGCGAGATTTGCGCGGATGCTATCACCGACCTGGCTGGAGGCTATCTTCGCGCGGGCCAGTTCCGAATCGGCGGCATCGCGCAGACTGCTGATGGACTTCTTGCCCTTGATGGCGCCAGCGAAATCCGCGGGCACGGCCGGCATGCGAGCTTTGCCACCTAGTGAGTTGTTGATCTGGTCGATGTGCACCTGCAGCGCCTTCGCCGCACTCATGACGATATCTTCACGGATGCTGACCTTGCGGGCTTTGACCAGTTTGTCGAGCATCAGGCGTTTGTTGCGTGCTTCGGCGCTGATCTCGTCGATAGTGCGGAAAAGCGCGTCGATGCTTTCTGTCTGACTCAGCGCATGCTGCTTGGCCGCGGCTAGGCGCTCTTCAACATCGCCACACCATTTGACGGTTTTCTCGGCGTCCGCGAAGTGCTGGTCGGTTTCCAGTTCAGTGTTGATCGAGTCAAAGACCGCGAGCGAGTGAGCCTTGAACTGCTCCAGGTTACTGGCGGTAACCATGCCGGTGACTTCGATGCGAAGCGCTGGCAGGCTGCCCGGTGTCTTGCCGACAGCTTCCGGCACGACCTCGACCGGCGTGAAATCGAGCAAGTCGGCCTGGAACTGTTTCCATCCTGCAACGAGTGTCGCGGCACGACCAGGCACCGGTGTGTATTCCATCGACACGAAATGGTCTTCTGTCCCATCGGAGCAAACGAAGATCACTTTCTCGGCGCCACTCACCAGCAGTTGCTGTTCGAGCTGCCAGTAGTAGTGCGGGTCCAGATTGCCGGCCAGTACGTCGGCGGCGAGCTGCTCGTTCCACATTTTGTGTTCAAACAGTGTTTCGCCGAGCATGGTGCAGCCGTCGAGTGAGGCGAGCAGGTCGCCGTCGGTGCCGACGACGGGAAAAAGATCTTCGCCGATCCGCGCTTCCAGAATTGGCCGAGCCAGGGCTTCAGCTTCATGGCCTTTGTCGAACAAGTATTTTTGCACCCACCACGATACGTCGCGGTCGAGGCCGGTCTTTTTGGCGCTGAGCAACTCGGTGCGCTTCATCTGTTTCGAGGCGCCCATCATGGCCGGTGCCTCGGAGGCAGTGAAGTAGTTGGCGCGGAGCGCATGCCAAGCTTCGGTACCTTGGATTACTGAATGAATTTTCAAGATGCGTCTCCTTCTTGTGATGGCGCGATGATTGCGAGGATGGTTTTTTTCTGGTGCTCGGTTAGAGATGCCTTAAGCCCGAGCATCACGACGATGTGTTCAGCTGTTTTTTGCCCGCTCAGAATCATGGCGACCCACTTTGGGAAGTTCTCGGTGAACTTTTCGGGTGGATACGGGGGAAGGGATTCAGGCTCCGGTGGTAAAACCTCAGCAGGAGGAGCCCCCGAATTCCCGTCATCGTCGTCATCGGTCGTGGTGACGTTGAAAATCATCTGGGTCAGGTATCTCCGGCCGTAGCTGATCGTCGAGCCGTTCGCCTGCACACCGGTTTTGTTTGTCTTGCCGCCAGAGCCTGCGGCGTCGATCGGAAGGTCAAGCTGATAAAGCTTCGTATGGCCGCCGGTGTGCATGCATTCACAGGTGACGCGAAGGTGACCAGGCAGACGAGAATCGGCGGTGCCGAAGGACAGGGAAAAACCTTCCTTGGTGAAGATCGGGCTGATCGCTCGGTCGATATCTTCGAGTCTGGCGTAGGTGCTGGCGGTGTGTTTGTTGAGCGCGTTGCGCGTCACCGGCTTGATTCGCTTCTGCGCGCTGACCATTGCGACGCTGAATGCCGCCGAAGCCTGTCGGTCAACGTGGCGCTCGTGCATCTGCATCAGCCGCTCCATGTTGCCGACATCGACATTCGGATTGGCGGCGACCTGGATGATTACGGACATGATGCTGGCAGCGTCGTTAGATTGAGCTGCAACCTCGGTTACGACATTGGGTGATCGGCGCTGATCGATTGTTGTGACCACGCTCGACTCGACACCCTCCACAATTTGGCTGGGTTTGCGCTCTGCGGACATACGGGCTCCTTGCCGCGATGTACGCAGCGTTGAAAGGTTGGGTTATTGGGTTACGCGATCAGCGAGAGCGCTGAGCAACATCAGGAAGGCGAGGACGGTGATAGCGGGGAACGAGCCGCGCCAGATCAGCAGGCGCCGCGCCCGCTGGCGGCTGGTCACTGGAAGAACCTGTGAGCGACTTGCGGTGGTTGGCAGACGCCGGATGCGTCTCGGATGACGTTGTAGGCCAGCATCACCACAAGCAGGCCGGCAGTGAGCAGCCAGAAGACGGGCTTCATGGCCGAACCCTCACCGCGATCCGGCCGCCCTTCATCGTCGCGGCTAGGCGCTGCGGAAGATTCGCCACGCGCATTTCCCGCGGCTTACCGATGACTTCATTGAAGGGGAGGCCGAAGCCCAGCAAGATCAATTTCGATTCGATCTCGCCGAGCTGCTCGTCAATCAGCGTTTTGACTGGTGATGTCGTCATCATGCCTCCTTGCGCTGCTGGCAAATGTTTCGCAGCCGTTTGCAGTAGTGGTTGAACTCGTCGATGGTGATTGCGCCGTCGGTGAAGAGGCGGGTGATCAGCCCCTGTACCAGCAGGCTGATGTCTTCGCCGGAAGGCGCGGCTACTCCATCAAGGGCTTGGTCGATCAAGATGTGAGGGCTCACAGCTCGTTGTCCTCTGCTTGGGCGATCAAAGCTTCATCAGCCAGCGGCTCAAGCAGGCCCTCGGCAATTTCGCCAAGCTTGCCCAGCGGATGGTCGCTGTTGCCAAGCAGCTCGGTCACGGCGGGCTTGTCAGCGCTCCCCATCGCCGCCCTGATCAGCAACCAGCCCAGTGCTGGGGTATGCACGTCGCTATCGGCAAGGCGGTTGTTCACATACTCATCCACTGCCAGGGCGAATTCATCAGCGGTCACGCCTTGCGGAGCGTGCATGCGGCGTTGGAACGATACGCTGCAACCGCGAAGAAGTTCTTCGGCTGCGTTGTAAAGCCATTCGGACCGAGCGTCATCATGCGGGCTATGACTCACTGGAGGCGGCTTGCGGTGGTGTTTAGGCAGAGAACTATGCGTGGTGTTCATGATCGCCTCCAGATCGGCGAGGTGGATTAGGGCGAGGGCCGCCCTGCATCCTTTTTAAATATATTGACCGCGGGGTATTCGGCGCGATCCATCGGGAGTGTCGGAAGGAAAGGGATGCCGGTTACGCTGTCCGGCTCCAGCGTTGACGTCGCGATGAACGACCTGGCCAACTGGACGATGGTGATGCAGGTGGGCGGTTATAGGCCGCAGTTTCGTCCGCATCGGGGTGTGATCTGTCTCGTCCAGTTGAGCCGGCGCCATCACTGACCCGTAACCCATTTCATCTACCCTCGAGCTGGAGCAGCTACTTACCTGGCAGATCGCACCCCGATGCGCTCTCATAGAGAGGATCGGGCAGTTAACGACAGGCTGTCGGGGCGCTGGTTGTCAGTCGTAAATTCCGTAGCTGAATTCGTCTTCTTCGCAGTCCACCAGAATCTTGGAAGCGCCGAAGTAGAGTGCAGCCAGAAGCTTCTCGAACTTCGTTCTGAATCGCAGGGTCTGGCCAATCTTCTCGTTGTCGATTTTGGCGGCGTAGACGGTGCCGACTTCGCGACCTTTTTCGTCACGATCCGTGCCGCGCTTACTGAATGAGATATGGATGGCGTTATCCAGGCTGTACTCGTCACGCTCGCGGCTGCTGTAGAGCGACGAGTCGTCCCTCGGCTTTTTGTCGAAGTAGATATGCATGCCCCCGTAGTCGGAGTCTTGGAAACGGATATCCGGATGCTCCCAGCGCTCCTCGGCAGCGCTTTCCTTATGATCCTCGATGAAAGCGTCCATGAGGTCTCGGAGACTGATCACATCCGGCATCTGATCCTTGGTTAAAACTTCGTCAATTGCCACCTGCGCGCGGCGGACCATGTCCGCCTCTACGCCGCTGGTTTCCCACTTATCTTTCAGCGCCTTGGCGATCATGTCGTTGTAGCGCGTCAATTCGAAAACAGTGGTCAGGTTGGCTGGTAACGCCGCTTTGATTGCCTCCTCAACCTGCTTGCCAACGTCGCCATAGCGACCGAAGCAGCTATCGATCACCTTGGTGAACATGATTTTCACATGCTCGTCGATGATGGCTGCCGGCTGATCACTTGCGGCAAATGCAGTTACTCGCTCGGCCAGCAGCGCTTGAAGTGTTTGCTCGCTCATTTGGTGCTCCGTGCTTGTCGGTTGATTTCCCGTCTGGCCCTGTCGCCAAGGCCAGCCAGTGAAATCGTCATACAGCCTTTTCCAACTCGCAGCATTCTGCGTAATGCGCAATTGCGATCGGCATGTGGTAGCTGTCCAGCGGCCATTTGCTGACTTTGCAGCCCTGACCGTCGGGGCAATGAAACACAAAGAGCTCACCCGCCTCTTTGTCCATCTGCATGCTTACCTGTGCGCCGCTTGTGAAGTCGTCTTCGATGATGACCATTTCGTTTGCTCCGGTTGTTTTCCCAATGCACCCGGGCAACCAGGTGCATCAGTGAAAAATTCCTTGTTGCTCGCACCTCCTACCGGGTCATTCGCCAGTTCGGTCAACACCTCGTCCGCCGTCGCAGTTCTGCGCGTTGGTAGCCTTTCGGGGCTATCGGATCGCCGGTCGCCAGTAGTGGCAGCGCGATTTTGTTCACCTGACTTTCTCTCGCCCCACAGGTGTGGCCGGGGCTGACCTCCCAGCGTGAGCCGGGTAATCGTGTATGGCGCAGGTTGTTAAAGAGCGGCGCGGCTTTCGCTGCTGGGCCGATGTTGCATTGGCTTGAGACGAATTTAAGCAAGCTGAAATTAATGTGTCAAGCATGCTGAATAAATAAATTCAGATTGCTGAAATGTGTGGTCAACAAAAAGCCCGCTCGAAGGCGGGCTCATTTCAGGCTTCGCAATACTGTCGCCACCCGATCCTTACCGCGCCGCTCTCAAGGCGCTCCATGCTTACCCCGCTGGTCTCTTCAATTTCCTGAAGGACTTGCTGCCATGCTTCAGCGGGTTCTGCTTCAAGCCTAGTCACAGTTATGGCCTGGACCTTTTGAACACCGGGCGCAGCTATCAGACGCTGGATGCGCCGACCAACCAATTCATATGAATCTCTGGCTTGTGATACGGGTGACGCGATTTTTGACATAGAAAGCTCCTTGCTAATAACTGTATGTATGTACAGTATTGTTCCTGCCATATTTTGGCAAGAGGCATATGCGGGGAGGGGGCTTTTTCTCCGGGCGCAAAAAAGCCCGCGTTTGGCGAGCCCATACTCTGTTACGTTTACCAGGAGCAGGTCGCCTTGATCAGTCTGGTCCTTGAGCCTTCAGCTTGGCCAGGCCCTGTTTGATATGCCCAGTGTTCTCGCGGATCGTATCCAGAGCGCCGCGGATGTTACCGCCTATCTCGATCGCGCCTTGACTCTCAACCAGTAAAGTCAGCTCCATAATGGCAGCCTCCAGGGCGTGTTGATTTTCATGCATGCGATCAAGTACATCGGGGAGAGAGTATTCGGTGGGCATGGAGGGCGATTCCTTTCATGGGGGATAATTTATCAAGAGTCATAGTTGAGCTTATTAATAATTCGCGCGATCAACTCTATTAATATCTGATGATAATGTCTGATCATTTATTTAGGTGCAAATAGAAATATTTACTTATCGGGCTGATCAGTTCCGAAGTGCAATGAAAATATGCAAGTATCAGGTCGGCTTCCGTAAACCCACCTTCACCGATGCCGTCACGTAAAATCCCAAGACCTCTTTCGTATAATGGATCACCGGCAATGTCATGTCGCAGATATTGACGACTCGCCACGCACGTCATGTACTCTGTCAAAGCCTCTTCTAGGGGCGGCCCAGCCCCTTCCCACACATCAGACAAGGCCGGGCTAGAAATGCTATGGAATATCTCATGCACAATTGCGCCAATTGTGTGATTGTTTCCATTTATAAAAACTTTGGCTGTCGGGGGTTGTTCTTTTGAATTAGGCGGTTGTATTGAGTTTTGTGTCGTGTAGCCCTCCGTGCGACGAATCCGCTCAGTTGGTGTTGTCGCCATATCATGCTTGCGGCCAACTTTAAGCCACTCGATGTCATCGTCGACAATTACTACATCGGCGCTATTGCAAAATATTGGAACGATTCCGTGTTCACTTAGGAATGCATTAACAATACCGCGTGCGCGCTGTATTTTTTCGTCAGGGGGTAGGTGGTGGTTAATTTTGAGCTTTAGAGTCGCAGTAGGCGGAGAGGGTGGCTTTGCATTCTTAAAAACAACAGGCAGACCCAGCTTGTCTTGAGCTATCGCACGCCTGTGTTCTGTTGCTTCAAATGCAAATAGGGCATCGATGATCGCGCTCACCCCGTTTATCTCGTACGGTAGGGCCCATCCATCTATTATTACGTACATAGATTTCATCTCCTATTGCACAGCCCATCTGGGCATCCATGAAACGACAACAAAAAGCCCGCACGTGGCGGGCTCTCTGTCGAAGGGGGCTGATCCATCAGCTATCGTCAGTGTAGATGGCGTCTGCCAGGGTGCAAGGCAGAAAGGAACAGCCCGGCGCTGGGATATTGATCAGAATACGCGATCGAGTATTTTGTCTCGGATAGCCTGGTCCTCTGCAATCCGCCCTGGCATCGAGGGGCGGCGTCCAGCAGAGCGTGTATTTGATCTATTTTGCTAAGACTGCACGTTGGAGCCAATTCCGTCTTTCTGCTTTGGTGCAGCGTATCGTATCCATACGCCGGCTAAGTGCTAGGGATTTCGAAGGGTCAAAAGGCTTGAAAGCAGCAGAAAACCCATTTAAGCCGGCAATATCCTGCAATTCAAAAGAAAGCAGGTCGCTGAGATTTTTGCATTGATTCAGCCGTTCAGCCTCTGTGGTGGGCATCGGCGCCGAGTCAATTTGCTTCTCGAATTCCGTTTTTTCCTTCGGTGCGCTGCTGCAGCCAGAAAGGAGTGCCGCCAGCAAGAGGCCAGCAATCTTTGGCATGCGCATCTTCACTCCCATTGAAATTCCTTCAGCGCGAATACATCGCCCACACATATCCCAGAATCGAAATCTGCTGTTGGACTAGCGCACTAAAACTTCTGCAGAGCGCGAACTACAACACCAACGATCCGACAGTCCTCATTGAACGGTTCAATCGGGTAGCCAGAGTTCAGTGGCTTTAGAAAAAGCCTGCCGCCGTCATTCACCAGCTTCTTAAAAGTAGCCTCATTGCTCTCCGGCAACTTGGCGATCACCAGCTTGCCAGGTGCTGCCTCGGCTTCGGTGTCCACCAGGATCAGTGTGCCTTCGGTGATGCTTTGCCCGACAGGGGAGGTCATCGAGTCGCCTTTGACCTCAAGCCAGAACGCAGCGCCCTTCGAGTCGTATTCAGAAAACTCGTACCGATCCGAGAATCCGGCCGGGTAGGGCTCTACGGCTTCAGCCCAGGCACCGGCAGCCACCCAACTGATTACCGGGTAGCGGTAGGACTCAACAAGCTGGCGGGCTTCTCCGACGTTTGAGTCGGCTTTCTCTACCTCGTTACCCTCGCCGATGGCCAACCACTCGGCACGAAATCCGGTGGCCTTTGCAAGCGCATACAGGTTCTCCGGCCTGAGGCTTTTACTCTCGCCGGTGATCCACTGGGTTACAGCAGAGTTTGCAACGCCGCAAAGCGAAGCAATTTCACCCTTCTTTTTCCCACTGAGCGCGATGGCCCGGGCAATACGTTCATGTCTTTCCATGGACTCAATATTAAGTTAACTGAATTTAAGCATGCAGTAGGAGAAAAACGTCGTTGACGCAATAATTTAAGCATGCTGAAATTGCGAGAAGCTCGAATGAGGATGCGCAATGAATACGCATGAAGTCGCCGAATTCTTCGGCAGCAAGACAAAACTGGCAGCGGCGCTGGGCATCCGTCCGAGCGCCGTGACCATGTGGGGGGAGTCCATTCCAGAGTCCCGCCAATACCAGATTCAGGTTCTTTCCAAGGGCAAGTTCAAGGCGACCAAAAAGGAACAGGCTGCTTAGCGACATCCCTGCCCGCCGATCCATTGAAGCCAGATTAGAAGAGAGCAGTTCCCATGGAAACGTCCAGTCCAAGACACAGCGTGCAAACCCGTGACCAGGTGCTTGTTGCCCACGCGGCAAACCAGATCGCCCGCACCAGCCTGAGCCAGGACGATTTCGCCCAGGCGCTAAGCCGCGAGCTGCATCTGTCGATTCCAGAGCGGGCGAAAAAGAAAGAAGTGCCTGATTTCAACTCGCCTGAGCTGACCGGTAATGCCGGCCACTTCATTAAGGCCACCGGCCGCTGGCTCAAACGCGTTCAGCGCTGGCTGTCTGGCGAACAGGAGATGCCGTCTTGGCTGGAAGAGTCGTGGGTGAATGCTCTGGAGCCTGAATTCCGCGACCACTGCATCAACGAACTGGCCAGCCGCCACGGCTTAATCGGCGCCCGTCAAATGCCGAGTGAGCAGTGCGCGAACAAAAGCTTCGGTGCATTGATCCGCGCCTTGGGCGATGTGATCGACACCGGCAGCGAAGTGTTTGACGACCAGATGATGTGCGAAGAGGACTTGCCGCATCTGCCGGCGTTCGCCAAGCAATGCCGCCAAGTTGAAGCGCGGGCAGGGGAGCTGGGCCGAAAGGCTGAAGCGCTGCTCGCCAAGCACAGAATGAATTTGAAAATTGCCTGAATCCCGGGCACAAAAAAGCCGACGGAGAAGGTCGGCTGATTCGCAAAACTAGAGAGGGCCGATTATGCAGAGCCAACCAATTTCAAGCAATACCCCGAACAATGTCGCGACACGTTTTGTTAATTCTGAAAACGTGTCGCGGACCACGATGTCTTCCCGCGAGATCGCAAATGTCACTGGGAAGCGCCACGACAACGTGAAGCGCGATATTGTGGCAATGCTTAAAGACCTGAAAGTAGATGCACTCAGTTTTGAGGACATCTATCTGGACGGCCGCAATCGGGAGCAGGTGCAGTACCTGCTTGATCGCGAGCACACCGACTGCCTCCTCACCGGCTACAGCGCGCAGATGCGCATGAAGGTGATTCGCCGCTGGCGTGAGCTCGAACATCAGCAGGAAGCCCGCAATCAGGTCCTGCTTAACGGCACCAAGGTCGTTGGCGAGATCGCCATCATGGAGTGCTTCACGCGCCTACTGAAGCCGGCGCCGTCCAGCCAAATGATGATGCTGGCCAAGATCGCTGCGAACAATGGCCTCGACGCACAGTTCCTTCCTGGCTACGCCATCGACGCCGCACCAGACGCCACCGGCGGTAGTTCAATGCCTACCAAGGCCGTCACCGCCCTGATCAAAGACAACGGCATCGCCAGCACCGCTGCTGCCTTCAACCGCGCACTGGCTGCACATGGCTTTCTCAAGGAGATGCAGCGCAAAAACTCCAAGCAGGAATACGTCGGCTTCTGGTCGGTGACTGAGAAGGGCCTTGCCTACGGCAAGAACCTCACCAACCCTCAATCCCCCCGTGAGACGCAGCCGCACTGGTACGTCGATCGTTTCCTCGAATTGGCAGCACTGGTCGGGAAGGCCTGACATGCAATACACCGTCACGATCAACCAGGCGAAGGCATTGGAGTGGGGCCTGAACGCACAGCAAGCCCTGCTGTTTGCCTTCGTCTATGAGTGCCTGAGCTGGGCCAATCCAATCAAGACGGACACCGGGATCTACTGCGCGTTGAGCAAGGCCAAGATCGTTGACGAACTGCCGTTGCTCACTGATAAGCCCGACACCGCTTACCGCATGCTGAAGGCCCTGGAAGAAGCTGGTTTGATTGAGCTCTGTGCTGAAGGTTTTCGACTCACGGAAAAAGGACGTGAGTGGAACCCGAATCGCATGGGCTACATCAGTGCTTATCAGTCGGCAGTGCTACCCCCTCGGCGCAGGACGAAAAAAAAGCCGATCCCTTCCAGTTTGCGCGTCCAGGTATTTGCCCGCGATGGTCACGCTTGCCTGCGTTGCGGCTGCTCGGTGCTGATGCGCTTGAGGGCCGACCACGTCATTCCTGAGAGCAAGGGTGGCGTGGCGTCTATGGATAATCTTCAAACCCTTTGCATGTCCTGCAATAGCTGGAAAGGCGTTCAGGCCATAGATTTCCGTGTCCTCGCCGGGGGTGCAGCATGAGCATGGGTCTTATGGTCGCAGCGATGAAGCTTCGCGTCGGCAATCCGTTGCGCAAGCTGGTTCTGATCAAGCTGGCCGACAATGCCAGTGATATTGGCGAATGCTGGCCGTCCTATCAGCACATCGCCGACCAATGCGAGATCAGCAAGCGCTCTGTCATGAACCACATCACCGCCTTATGCGAGTCGGGACTGCTCCGCAAGGAAATTCGGAAGGGTGGGCCAAAGGGCAACTCCTCCAACGTTTACTTTTTGACTCTTGATGGTGGTGCACCTCCTGCACCAGGGGTAGTGCAGCAGATTCACCAGGGTAGTGCAGCAGGTTCATCCCCTAGTGAATCTCCTGCACTAGGGGGTAGTGCAGCAGCTGCACCCAGAACCAGTCACTCTCCTGAATCAGTCATGGAACCGGTCATTGAACCAATTACGCCCCTGGCTTCCGCCAAGGTCGTGACGGGTCAGGTCGTGCCATTCGCTCCCCAGCAGCCGCGCTGTGAAATCCCCGCCGACATGCCAGGGCCGAAAGACCAGACCTGCAAAACGTTCAAGTCCTGGGCCAACTACGCCATGGCCTACCGGAAGCGTTACGGCACTTGGCCGGTGTGGAATGCAACCGTGGGCGGCCAGCTTGGCAAGCTCATTGATCGGCTCGGCGCCGATGTTGCCCACCACGTCGCCGCTTACTTCCTGACCATCGACGACTCGCGACTGATCAACGGCTGCCATGGCATTGGTGACCTGTTGGCCAAGGCAGAGGCGTACCACACCCAATGGGCCACCAACCGCCGTATGAACTCGACCACTGCCCAGCAGATCGAGCGCAAGCAAGCGAACCTCACCGCCGGCCAAGACGCGGCCCGCCGGATCATGGATCGCGAAGGGAGGAAGGCAAATGAATTCATGTGAGCGCATGACCCCCGAGCAGGTCGCCCAGTTGGCCCTGGCCATCACCGCAACTGCCGAGGTGCTGGGTCAGTCGCTGACCGCCGATGCCGCCGAGATGATGGCCGACGATCTTGCCGACTACGCAGTCGGTGCGGTCGCCGGTGCACTGAAGGCCTGTCGCCGGGAATTGAACGGCAAACTGACTCTGGCTGCCATTCTCCAGCGGGTCCAAGCCGCTGACGGCCGCCCAGGCAAGGATGAGGCCTGGGCCATCGCCATGACAACCAACGACGAATTTGAAACCGTGGTGCTGACCGATGAAATCCAACTGGCCCTGGCCGCTGCGAAACCTGTCCTCGACGCCGGCGACAAGGTCGGTGCCCGCATGGCCTTCATCAGTGCCTACGAGCGTTTCGTTGGCCAGGCCCGCGAGGATGCCAAACCAGCCAACTGGCATGTCTCGGTGGGCTTCGACGCCAACCGCCGAGTTGAGGCGATCGCCAAGGCCGTGCAGATGCAGCGCATTCCTCACGAACACGGCCAGAAGTACTTGGCCGATATGCGAGTGGTCCCGGTCACCGAAGACGGTCGCGCGCTGGCAGGGTTGATCACCGGTGAAGCGACCCGGCCGACACCGGCGGTGCGAGAAAGGCTTCAGGGCGTGAAGGCTTCCATGTTGGAAATGCGAGCGGCGTCCGCTGAAAGGAAGGATGAAATACGGATCGAGGCAGCCAATGAGCTGGCAGATCGCCGGGCTCTGCTGTTGAGGCAGGTCGAGGAACTGGCATCGGGGAGGGCGTCTCATGGCTGAGCTCGCATTGATCCGCACCGCCCAAGGGCTGGTGCCGGCCACCGAAGCTGACCGTGAAACCGTCCAGAAGTGGAAGGCAGGCCAGATCATTCACGGCAAGTTCACTCGCATGCGCAACGGCAAGTTTCACGGGAAATTTTTCTCGATGCTCGATCTGGCTTGGGAATACTGGGAGCCGGTTGGTGGCCTGATTCCGCGTCAGGAGATGCGCGGCATTCAGGGCCTGGCCAAGTTCTTCGAGGCGCAGAGCGGCAAGCCGGGACAACTGTCGCACGCGGTTGCGGCTTACATCACCGGCCTTGAGTCAGCGCGCGCCGAGCGTTTCCCGGCAGTAGACAAGAGCCGCGAAGCCTTCCGTGAGTGGGTGACGATCGAGGCCGGACACTTCCACCTGGTGCACACCCCGGAGGGAATCCGCAAAGAGGCCAAGTCAATCAGTTGGGCAAACATGGATGACACCGCATTCGAGCCACTTTACCGCGACGTCTTCAACGCTTGTTGGCGTTTGGTGCTGTCCGCACATTTTGAGAATGAAGCTGACGCGCTTTCTGCTGCTGCTCAGTTGGGGAGTTACGCATGAGCAATCAATTCAAGTCGGGCGACCAGGTCCTAACGCTCGTTTCGAAGTATCAAATCCCGGCGATGTCCGAAGTCGAACTGGTCATTTTCCGGCTCAAAGGCCAGAAAGCCGAAGAGCCGGACGGTCAGCTATGGGTGGCACCGTATGACGGTTGGATCGTCGGCCGAGATGGGGAAGATGGCTACGGGTTCTTCAAGCCTGGGCAGCTGATGCTGCTGCACGGCGACTTCACCCTTCAGCAGCAAAAAGCCAAGGAGGCCGAGCCGTGCGCGTAGCCCTCAAGGAAGCAAAGGCGAAGAAGTGCAAGAACCCGGCCTGCGGCGTGAGTTTCAAGCCGTCATTCTCCACCGCGCAAAAGGTATGCAGTTGGGCCTGCGGCCTTGCGATTAAGGACGTGAACCAGGAGAAGGCCCGCAAGTCACTGGCTCAGGTTGAGCGCAAAGAGATCAAGGCCCGCAAAGAGAAACTCAAGAGCCGGGCAGATCACATGCGGGAAACGCAGGTTGTATTCAACGAGTGGATTCGCCTGCGTGACGCCGCGTTGCCGTGCGTGAGCTGCGGCCGTCACCACGAAGGTCAATACCACGCCGGTCACTACCGCACTGTGGGAGCGAACCCTGAGCTGCGCTTCGAGCCGCTCAATGTTTGGAAGCAGTGCGCGCCGTGCAATAACCACAAATCCGGCGACATCGTTAACTACCGAATCGAGCTGGTGAAGCGCATCGGCGCCGACAAGGTGGACTGGCTCGAAGGGCCGCATGAGCTCAAGCGCTACACGATCGAAGAACTGAAAACCATCAAGGCCGAATATCGGGCAAAGACCAGAGAATTGAAGAGGGAAGCAGCATGAAGCTGATCAACGCAAGACAGGTATGGACTGAGTCGCAGCACGAATCGAACGTGTCGATCAGTGCCGTGGCCATCGACAAGGCTGAATCGGCGCCAGTGAAGACCGGCAACCGGATGCGCCGTCATGAGGCGGTGTTTGCCGCCTTGGGGGAGGACAAGGAGGAGCGCATCCAGATCGTTCGGCAGAAGATCAGCATCAGCGAGACGCGCCGCACGCCCATTGGACGGTCCACCGCCCGCGCCGCGCACCTGGCCACCATTGGGAAGGTGCTTCGCGCCATCGACACGCTTCCGTTCCAGGTGCAGCAGTTCGGGCACTACCTCTATCACCCCGCAATGACCATGCGCCACGTTATGAATGCGGTGCTGCTGATCACCGCCAAGGCTGGGTTGCCAGACCTTACTTCGGCCAAGCGCGTGAAGGCGCAGTACTTGGTGACTCTAGCTCTGCAATCGTACAAGGGGGAGGTAGTCGGGGCGGCAGAGTGGGGGCCGGCCAGAGTCACCGCCGAGATGCAGACCTTCTTCGGCGTGACGATTGATCCGAAGAACTGGACGCGCGATTGGCTGGACCTGTGGGAATCCCTGAAAGAAGTGATAAAGGAAGTGGATATTCAGGCGCAGCAGCCAATATGGCAGGTGATACACGCGGAGAAAGATGAAGAGGCGGCATAAACATATTGACATGACGGGGGATTGCGCGTACTTTTCCCATAGTGCGCAATTTACGCAACACGCACACGAATACCTGAACCCGGCCCTCGCGCCGGGTTTTTAATACTCCTTGCGGATATGGCTAAAAGCCACATACGCTCCATGCTCATCAATTGAACGAGCAATGGAGTGGATTCATGGAACAGAATGAGCCTTCGGTGAAAAGCATTTATCAGCATAACGCCGAGTTTGTAGCCGACCCCGTTAAGCTGGTTTACGGGATACAAGGAACTGCTGTTGACTCCCATCTTCAACATCTGGTAAGCATGGTGAACAATGCCGAAACTGATTTCAGCTTCGGCATAACTTTGTTCACCTCGGCCGGTGTTGTGACAGGAAACCTGATTAGTCGGAAAAAATATTTCGAAAAATTTGGTCAGTCGTTCAAGTCTGGATTTGAACAATCTTTTCCGGATAACGATTGGCAGTATATTGCTGATAGCTTTGCAGCTAAGGGCACGGAAGGTGATGATCTGCCGGAAGGGGACGAATATGAATGCCCGCCGCAGTTCGTACATCTTGATGGTGCTAGCTTACTATCGGGCGACGGCTCACTAATTATGAAAAGTGGAATCCTATGGAGAGGAAAACTTCAGGCGGTAACTGGATTCACGCTTGGCATTATTTCCTGAGATTTTGATAAAGGACAATTAAGCCCCGCCCATGTGCGGGGTTTTTTATTACCCGAAGAAAGCAACACCGCAGTCAGGGCGGCCTAACGGAAGGCCTGGATGTCGATAGCCGGATAGTGCGACATACGGAAACAACACCGGCAGCCCGCGCACCTTGACCGTACATGCTGCAGGATGGCGCGAGACTGAATCTGCGAGATCGATGCAATGGGGTGTCGACGCAGTGAAGGTCTTTGGCGGACAGCTCGGAAAGACGAGCGCACCTATTCAGGGACTCTGCATCCGCAGGGGTTTTTTTGTTTCTGGAGCACAGCATGAAGAGTAAATATCGCCAGGCTGTTGAGTCAGTGATTGCACAAGAGGCGAAGCTTGCCGAAGTGACTCAGCTACATGACGGAGCCGCTGCTCGTGAAAAGCAGCTTGCAGAAGCTCTGCGGCTCAATCAAGAGACCCTTGCCCGATACGAGGCTTGCGTTTCTGAGCTTGAGTCGCAGATGACCTTTAATGCTCGGTTGAAATCAAAAGCCGAGGTAAGCATCCAGTAAGCTCGGATACTTCAGTGCGCCCTTTACGGCCTTCTTTTTGTTAGTGACATCGATTACAGCCATGATGTCCTTGGTTGCGTTGAAATCGCTGCCCACGTACAAGGAAGAGCAAAGCTCTTCTGCTGTCACATCCAGCTCGAAGCAGTAAAAGGACGTTGTTTCGTCCCAGTGTTTGTACTCGGTGAGCTCGTTGATTTTCTTCACGAACGAGTCATATCGAGCCTTGCGCGTGTCGTCGGACTTAAACTCAAAAGTGACGATAAAACTTGCCATGGTTCCGTCCATCTTTTTGTTGTAGGGGCAATGACGATAGCACGGAGCCATATGCCCGCCACTGAGCGGGCTTTTTTATTCCTAACTCCCAGAAAGGGAGGAACCTGAGATGCCAGACATGCCAGAAAAAGACCCGTCGTTCTGGGTGTTGGTGCTGACCGCCCTGAGAGAGAACGGCTTAGCCATGGGGCTGACCTTCGCCCTGACTTGGCTCCGCATTCAGTACGACGGCAAAGAGACGAAGCCTTTGCGTCAATTGATCGAGGCGGCGCTTGGCGCGCTGATCGTTATGGTGGTTGGCCTGACGGTGAAAGAGTTCGGCTTCAGCATTGCCTGGTCATTCGCAACGGCTGGCTTCATTGGTGTGCTGGGTGTTGAGCAGGCCCGCCAGCTTGGCAAGCGCTGGGCTGAACGAAAAGCAGACGAGATATAGGGCGCGACACGGATCTGCGCAAGGGGCAGGTAGAGCGCAGGAAGTCTTAGATTTCGATGTGTCTATGCCTGAATTCCTACCTCACCCTGTACCGCTTGAAGCGCACGCGCCTCGGTCAGCGGCGTGAAAGTTGGCTGTGTATTGCTGGCGTGCAGGTAAAGAAAGTAGCGCCCGGAATCGTCTAGCAATACCCGGTACAGTTCTGATGGCCGGAAGTTGTTGCCGATAAAAATACGTTCCTTGAGGATCTCGAAAGACTTGATCTTATGCAGTCGCATTGTGGTTTCAAAGGCTTCGTAAAGAACCTCTCTGCGGCGTCGATTGTTTCGAGCATTTAGCTTAAAAAAAACCACCATCAGCAGGGCATAACTGAAAAGGAGTAACACAACAGTGCTAGTCGGCATGCGCGTAGCTCCATGTCCGCTCAATCGTAGTACATCTCAGTGTAGTAGGCGCGCTCCTGGTGCTCATCGCCGAATGGCAAGTGTCGCGACACGTTTCGCGAATCAGCAAATTGTGTCGCGACATGCGACGAGGAAAGCACCATGGACAACCAGCACAAGAAAATCACCGGTTACCGTGACCTGAGTCAGTCCGAGATTGACGGTATGAACTCCATCAAGGCGCTTGAAGCTGACACGGGTAAGCTGTTCAAGCAGATCAGTCAGATTGAAGGCGTTGATCCTCGACTGCTGGCTCTGGCCAAGACGAACCTGCAGCAAGGTTTCATGTGGTTCGTGCGCTCGATCGCCAAGCCTCGACTGCATCACGCATTGCCGTTGAGTCCTGAGATCGTGAAAGCGATCAACGAGATGGACGCAGGTCTGGGCAATGCGATCGACACGGCCAAGGCTGCTGGTCTGCCGCAGGGTTTGATCGTCGCGTTGCTGCATGGCCAAGCTTGTAGCGAGACGGCACGAATGGTTTCCTGAGCCATACTGGGTTTTCAACTAACCAGAGGTGAATATGGAATTTCAACCGGTAACGATCGAGCAAAAAGATTCAATGCTTGACGCTGTTCAAGATGCATCCAGAGTGAGCGGATACGCGGTGCGCTTCTTGCGAAGGGTGGCTGAGATTTATGAGGAGCATCAGTTCGAGAGGGATTGGGGTGTAAAAATTGCCCTCGCTGAAGACAACCTTACTGCCACCTTCTCCTCAATTTTCGGCTTGGGAAAAGGTACGCTGAAGCTGCGTTCTGGCGATGAGGGCATTTTCGGCTTGTATGTCATTGAAAAACGTTTCGAAAACGCGACAGGTCAATCTGAGTGGAGAGCTGTATGGGCTCTGCGTGTTACGAAAGATGGGCAGATTTATCCCGGCGGAGGTATTGGCGAATCCGTGTCAGCAAGGGTGCAATTGATGCATCGGGACGACGACAGGGATGCATATGAAGTCGCAAGATCTATTTTTTATAGGCTGGGCGCAGACGAATAAGTCGTTCGGTTGATCAAGCCAAACCCCGCTAAGTGCGGGGTTTTGCGTACTTACAGGTGAAAAATGAATAGGCCAATGCCACCAAAGGGCCTCGGCCTGTTCAATGAGGGCGACGACTACCCGATCAGTTTCGCGCCTGCGCCTGAGGTCGCTGACTGGTTGTTCTCCACGATCATCGATCCCGATGGCGAACTACACAACGAAGACCACCAGCATCTGAACGATGCAGATCTTGCCGTGTTGTGGGCAGCCGGAGGATTCACCAAGCAGGGTCGGACGGTGGTTGGCCAGGCCGAACAAGTTACGTTCCGCTGTGGACCATGGCAGAAGGGCAGACAAGAGCAACAGATGACCCAGTGGTTCGGTCGAGTGCCGTCCTACCTGATAACCCTGGATGCCAGCTACTGCGCCCAGTGCTCGGACGCTGATTTCTGCGCCTTGGTCGAACACGAGCTTTATCACATAGCCCAAGAGCACGACGAGTACGGTGCCCCCAAGTTCACGAAGGAGGGAATGCCGAAGCTGTGCATGCGCGGACACGACGTCGAAGAGTTTGTCGGTGTGGTCCGCCGCTATGGTGCGAGCCCCGAGGTTCAGGCCTTGGTGGATGCTGCAAACAGTCCTGCTGAGGTGGGGAAATTGAACATATCGAGGGCCTGCGGAACCTGTCTGCTCAGATTGGCCTGACCCCTGACAGACCTAAGACGGAATTTACCCTATGGCAGCCCTGAACAGTGAGGTGAAAGGCTTCATGGTTCAGGCGCTGGCGTGCTTCGACACTCCTTCGCAGGTTGCAGCGGCTGTCCGAGAAGAGTTCGGCATTGAAGTGACCCGTCAGCAGTGCGAGGCACAAGACCCCACCAAGCGCGCCGGGAGAGATCTGGCGAAGAAGTGGGTGACGCTGTTTCACGACACCCGAAAGCGCTTTCGCGAAGAAACGGCCGAGATCCCGATCGCCAACCGTGCCTTCAGGCTCCGCGCCATGAACCGCTTCGTGGAAAGGGCCGAGACGATGAAGAACATCGGCCTGGCCATGCAGATCTTGGAGCAGGCCGCGAAGGAAAGCGGCGACATGTACATCAATCGGCACCGGAAGGACGAGCCGGACGACGAGCCGGCAATCCCGACCCGCATCCAGGTCGATGTAGTGGATGCGAGGAAGCCGAATGCCGAGCCTTAACGTTCCGCAGGCTAAATTCCTCACGCTGCCGCATAAATTCCGCGCATTCGTTGCAGGGTTCGGCTCAGGAAAGACCTGGGTTGGATGCTCGGCGCTGTGCAAGCACTTCATGGAGTGGCCCGGCGTTAACGCTGGCTACTTCGCCCCGACTTACCCTCAGATCCGGGACATCTTCTATCCAACCGTGGAGGAGGTGGCCTATGACTGGGGACTGAAGACCAAGATCAACCAGGCGAACCATGAGGTTCACATTTATAGCGGTCGGCAGTATCGCGGCACTGTGATTTGCCGGTCGATGGAGAAGCCGCAGACGATTGTCGGCTTCAAAATTGGCCATGCCCTGGTGGACGAACTGGACGTGCTGACGTCGATCAAGGCGCAGCAGGCCTGGCGCAAGATCATCGCCCGGATGCGCTACAACCTGCCGGGGTTGAAGAACGGTGTGGACGTAACCACGACGCCGGAAGGCTTCAAGTTCGTATTCCTCCAGTTCGTAAAGCAGTTGCGCGACAAGCCGGCGCTCAACGAGATGTACGGTCTGGTGCAGGCCAGCACGTTCGACAACGAGCTGAACCTGCCGGACGACTACATCCCGTCGCTGATGGAGTCGTATCCCGAGCAACTGATCCGCGCTTACCTGAATGGCCAGTTCGTCAACCTGACGTCTGGCTCGATCTACCACGCATACGACCGCAAGCTGAACCAGTGCTTCGACACTGTGCAGTCTGGTGAACCGCTGTTCATCGGCATGGACTTCAACGTCGGCAAGATGGCGGCGATCACTCACGTCAAGCGTGATCAGGGATTTCCCCGTGCAGTCGATGAGCTGATGGATGGCTATGACACGCCGGACATGATTCGCCGCATCAAGGAACGCTACTGGCGCCACAACGGCAACGACTTCGAGAAGACCTGCGAGATCAGGATCTACCCGGACGCCTCAGGTGATTCGCGCAAGTCCGTGAACGCCAGCGTCACCGATATCGCCATGCTCAAGCAGGCCGGCTTCACGGTCATCGCGCCAGCGGCCAACCCGCCTGTGAAGGACCGGATCAACGCCATGAACGCCATGTTCTGCAATGCTCAGCGCGAGCGGCGTTACCTGGTCAACCCATTCACGTGCCCGACATACGCAGACTGCCTTGAGCAGCAGGTCTGGGCACCCAACGGTGAGCCGGACAAGAGCCAGGGCAACGACCACGCCAACGACGGCGGAGGTTACTTCATCCATCGCGAGTACCCGATCGTTAAACCGGTCACCTCAATGAAAATGGGAGTCGCCCGATGACGGATGTCACTTTCACCCGTCCCGAGTACAAGGCGGCGCATTACCGCTGGCGCTTGGTACGCGACGTCTGCAAGGGCTCGGAAACCATCAAGGATGCTGGCGATCGATACCTGCCGCGGCCCAATGCTTCGGACGAAAGCAGCGACAACAAGGCTCGCTACGACGCGTACAAGAAGCGCGCCGTGTTCTACAACGCCACGGGCCGAACGAAACACAGTCTAGTGGGTGCGGTGTTTCGCACCTGGCCAACGCTGACTGTTCCCGGTTCCCTCGACTATGTGTCGAAGGACATCGACGGGCAGGGCGTGAGTATTTACCAGCAGTCGCAATCGGTGATCGGGCATCTGCTCGAAGTCGGCCGCCATGGGCTGCTGGTGGATTACGCGGCTGTTGTGGCCGGCTCTGTGAGCAAGGCAGACGAACAAGCCGGACGAGCCCGGGCGAACATCGCCAGTTACCCGGCCGAGGCGATCATCAACTGGAAGACGCGCCAAGTCGGCGGTCAGCATCTGCTGAGCCTGGTCGTGCTGCGCGAAACGGTCGATGTTGATACCGATGACGGATTTGGCAGTGAGCAGGTTGTTCAGTATCGGGTACTGCGCCTCGATACCGCTGGCGTCTACACGCAGGAAGTGTGGGAGGAAGGCTCCAGCCAGACGGCAATGATCATTGCGCCCTTCACCCCGCTGAATGGCCTCGGCCAGCCTTGGCGGGTTATCCCGTTCCAGTTCCTCGGCAGCGAGAACAACGACACCAGCATTGACGACTCGCCGCTGTACGACATGGCCGAGGTCAACATCGGCCATTACCGCAATAGTGCGGACTACGAAGAGGCAGCCTACCTGGTGGGCCAGCCTCAACCGTGGATGGCGGGCCTTGATGAGCAGTGGCGCGATCACATGGAGAAAGGCGGAATTTTTCTTGGCTCCCGAGCGCCTTGGCTACTTCCGGTCAATGGATCATGTGGCGTCTGGCAAGCCCAGCCCAATACGGTGGCCAAAGAGGCAATGGACGCCAAGAAAGAGGACATGGTGTCACTCGGCGCCCGGTTGATCGAGCGGGGCAGCGCGGTGAAGACCGCGACCCAGGCTGACAACGACAGTGCCGCCGAACACAGCGTTCTATCGCTGGTGGTGAGCAACGTCAGCGAGGCCTACAGCCAGTGTCTGGTCTGGATGGCTGAGTTTGTGAACGCTTCGGGCGCAACGCTCTACAAACTCAATCAGGACTTCAGCCAGATCAGCCTGGACGCGACAATCCTTTCAGCGCTGTTCAACGCAGTGCAGGGCGGCAAGCTGCCAGAGGGCGACTTCTGGCAGTACCTGCGCGATCGCGGGGTGATCGATCCAGAGAAGACCGACGACCAGATCCGCGACGAACTGGAGACTGAGAACCCCGGGCCAGACCTGGACGATGACACCGAGGTAATTCCGAATGGCAGCCAACCAGGCAATCCTTGATGCCACGATTCGGCATGCGGTCTTCCTTGAGCAGCTGAAGTCAGGGGAGGTTGCCAAGTTCGGGCCGTTCCTCAAGGAGATGGACCGCTCTATCCGTGAGCGTCTGACGCGGGCCGACCTGACGGATTACACCGTCGCCCGGCTGGAACGATTGCTGAGCGAGGTCGACAGCCTGTTACTGGGCATCTTCAACCGGTACAGCGCGAAGCTGAATCTCGACCTGATCGACATCGCCAACTACGAAGCCGAGTTCGAAGCGACCAGCCTGACCCGGGCGGCACCGGTGGGGGTCACGTTTGATGCGGCGGTGCCTGGTGCGGCTGCCATCAGGGCGGCGATCCTCACCAACCCGCTCAGTGTGCGCGGTGCGGATGGCGGCAAGCTGCTCAAGTCCTTCATTGATGGCTTTACCGCCACCGAGCGACAACGCCTCACTGGCGCGATCCGGCAGGGCTTCTTCGAGGGCCAAACGAACTTCCAGATCATCAAGAACATCCGCGGGACTAAGGAGCTCAAATACAACGACGGCATCCTGGCCACGACCAGCCGGAATGCCGGCGCTGTGGTCCGAACCGCGGTGCAACACGTCGCCACCCAGGCGCGCATGGAGACGCTGAAAGAGAACTCCGATGTCGTGCAGGCGGTGGAGTGGGTCAGCACGCTGGATTCGAAAACCACCAGCCAGTGCCGGTCGCTCGACAAGAAGCGGTTCAAGCTGATTGAAGGGCCGAGGCCACCGATCCACATCAACTGTCGCTCGACGGTGGTGGCGGTGACCCGCTTCAGTGCGTTGTTCGCGAAGGACGCCACCCGGGCATCCATCGGCGACGGCGGTGCCCAGCAGGTGAGGGCAGACCTCAGCTATTACGACTGGCTCAAGCAGCAGCCGGCGGCGTTTCAGGACAAGGCCATCGGTCCGGTCCGCGCCAAGCTTTTCCGCGAAGGCGGCCTAAGCATCGAACGATTCTCAGAGCTGCAGCTCGATCGCAACTTCAAACCTCTGACGCTTGTGCAAATGCGGGCTCTTGAGCCGCTGGCTTTCGAGCGGGCTGCTATAGTAGGCCTTCGTTAAATGGAGGTGCTCGATGTCCAGAAAATCTTTTCCAGCAAGAAAAGCTGATGGGACCATTGTCAACTTGGTGGTGATACAAGATCCAATTCCAGCTGGCACGTTGAATGATCCTTCTGCTACTGAGCCAGGGCTGTTGGAACTTAGAACTGCTGAAGGGCGAGCGATCAATCGAGTCAGTAAGGGAATCTACGAGACACTTGATGGCGATCGTTTGACATCGGATCACCCGCTGGCGCCTTGAGCCAGAATCAAAAAATGAAACCCGCCTCGGCGGGTTTTTTTATGCCCGCAGACAGGGTCTGCGTAAAGTCTCTGGGAGACAACAAATGCTGAAATTCCAACTGGACAGCCTTGATGGTGTCGATGAATCCGTGCGCGCTCTTTACACCGAGAAGGACGGCAAGTACGTCCTTGGTATTGAAGGCCTGCCGCAACCCGAAGACGTTTCGGGCCTGAAGTCGAAGGTTGAAGAACTGCTCGGCGAGAAGAAAGCCGCTGAGAAAGCTCGCAAGGATGCCGAAGATCAAGCCCGACTGGAGCGCGAAGAAGCCGCTCGCAAGTCCGGCAACGTCGAAGAGCTAGAAAAGTCCTGGTCCGAAAAGTACACCCGCCGCGAAGCTGAGCTGAACGGCATGCTGGAGCAGGAGCGTGGAACGCTGAGTACTCAGATCCGGGATCTGACCGTGGGCCGTACCGCTACTGATATCGCGTCTGCCCTGGCAATCCCGGGTAGTGCAAAAGCCCTGTTGCCGCACATTGAGCGCCGTCTGAGCGTCGAGCAGCGCGACGGGAAGCCTGTTGTGGTCGTGCTCGACCAGCAGGGCAAGCTCTCGGCGGCAACGCTGGATGAGCTGAAAGCAGAATTCGCAAATGACACGGCGTTCGCGCCGTTGATCGCGGGTAGCAAGGCATCTGGCGGCGGGGCCGGCGGTGCTGGAGGTGGCGGCGGGGCCGCGAAAGGAAACATCGGCGGTACCAAAGCGGAGCGCACGGCGGCAATCGCCTCCCGGTTCTCTGATCTCCCCCTAAATTAAGGATTTGACCCATGTCCCTGTCTCAAATGCAGGTTTTCAACGATTACATCATGCCGGCGACTCTCGAGACGCTGGATCAAATGCTCGAGGCGTTCAACGCGGCTAGCAATGGCGCGATTGTGCTGTCGCCGAACGGCTTCACCGGCGACTTCTTGCAAGAGTCGTTCTTCCAGAACCTGGGTGCCGCTCAGCGCCGCGTTAACCGCTATGGTGCAAACGCCGCAGTGACTCCGGTTGACCTGACCGAACTGCAAGACACCACCGTGAAAGTCGCTGGTGGCTTCGGCCCGATTCGCTACGAGCCGTCGCAAATGACCTGGCTGCAGCGTCCGACTGCACAAGGTGTTGAGGTTGCAAGCCGCGCGTTCGCCGAAGTGCTGCTAAAAGACCAGCTCAACACCGCGATCGCTGCGCTGGTGGCGGCCATCACCGCACAAGCAGCTGCCGTCAACGATGTGTCGGCCACCGCTGGTATTACCCAGTCCGGCCTGAACAGCGCGCATGCGAAATTCGGTGACGCAAGCCAGAACCTGGTTGCTCAAGTCATGCAGGGCACCACCTGGCACAAACTGGTCGGCCAAGGCCTCGCCAACCCGAACAACCTGTTCCAGGCCGGCAACGTTCGCGTCGTCGACATCCTCGGCAAGACTTCAATCGTCACCGATGCGCCAGCTCTTGCTCAGGCCGGCACGCCGAACAAGGAAATCATCCTGGGCTTGGCAGCTGGCGCCGCGCTGGTGCACGACAACCGAGACATCATCTCGAACGTGCAGACCAACAACGGTAACGAGCGCATCACCACGACCATTCAGGTGGACTACACCTTTGGTCTCGGCATCAAGGGTTACACCTGGGATGTCGCGAACGGCGGCAAGTCTCCATCCAGCGCCGCGCTTGCCACCGGCACCAACTGGGACAAAACCGCCGCCAGCATCAAGGACACCGCCGGTGTTGCTCTGATCGGCGACGCCTCCAAGTAACCACCTGATGACTGCTCCGGGGCATAATGCCCTGGCGCAGCGGAGTGACAGTGATGACTGATAACATCTGGTATCTGCCGGGCCCGTTTCACCGCTACGAAGATGATGTGAAGGCAATCGCCAAAAGGGAAGGCCTGATCATCATCGATGCCAATGTGACGGAAGATCGCGGTGGTGAAGTTGAGAAGCCGCCGAAGGCGAAGCTCAAGCCTGAGTTCCGCCCAGCCTCTAAGGCCTCAACCGCGGATCCTCGCGAAAAGCTTAAGATCGAAGAGCTCCAGGCCGCGCTGACGAAGAAAGGCGTAACCTTTGACAGCAACGCCGATCAGCCAACCCTTCTGCAACTGCTGAAAGACCAGGACTGACACATGCTCATCATCGAGGACGGCACCGGCAAGCCAGACGCCGAAAGCTACGCGAGTGCCGCAGACCTGGTCATGTACGCCGTAAAGTTCGGCGTGACCATTCCTGCGGACGAGCCCGCGCAAGAAGCACTGCTTCGTCGGTCCGCCTTGGCGATGAATGGCATGACTTGGAAGGGGCGCAAGATGGACAGCGATCAGGCGTTGGCCTGGCCGCGTCGAGGGGTTGAACTGGACTATCAGATCAAGCCCGACAACTACCTCCCTGCGCGTATCCAATACGGTCAGATGGCCTTGGCTGCCGAGATACATACCGATGACATCGACCCGATCGACAAGCGCAAAGGCGCAGTGACGCTGGAGCGTGTTGAGGGCGCAGTAACTCGCGAGTACGCGACGATTTCCAACACCAGCGGCCGACTGTTGCCGGCGGCGCCGGATCGGCCGAGCGCTACCCAGTTTGCGGATTACTTGCAGCGCCGTGGGTTGTTCGCTGTCAGGGCGTGATGGTAGCGTGGCGCCTCTACAAGGTGAGGCGATTGAAATGACGAAACTGGAAGTTTGGACTCGTTTTGCTGAAAGTGCATTGAACGGGGTCTTGGTTGCTAAAGGAAACTCAATTTCTCAGGAGTCACCTGTCAAAACGGCTGCCAGATACGCGGACGACATGGTGAAAGAATGGGAGAAAAAAAAGCAGCAGCTTGAAGAAGAGCGCCTTGCTCCCTACCGCGAATGATCTTTAGCCCAGCCACTGCGCTGGGCTTTTCACATTTGGAGCCCACCATGGCCTTCTACGACGAAATGGCCGTGATGGCTCTGGAGATGATCACAGAGTTCGGCCAGACCGTGACCATCCGGGCAGTTACCGCCGGCGAGTACGACCCTGACACCGGAACGGCACCGCCTGACACCACCATCGAGCAGGCTGCCCAAGGCATCCTGCTCGACTTCACCGGCCAAGAATTCCAGAACAACAGCCTCATCAAGCAGGGCGACAAGAAGCTCAAGATCGCCGCGCAGGGACTGGCGTGGGTGCCGGACCTGTTGAACAAGGTCATCGTTCAAGGTCGCACCTGGTCAATCGTCCCGCCGCTGAAAGAGATCAATCCAGCTGGCACGCCAATTCTGTACGAGCTGCAGGTGCGGTCGTGAGTTGCGCCGGCGCCGGTCAGTCTGGCAGCTTTGCCTTGAGCCTGGCCGAGTTTGCAGCCCAGGCGACGGAAGCCATCGACGCAAGTCTGCGCGAGATCATCATCGAGGTCGGCAGCAGCGTTATCCGCATGTCGCCGGTGGGGAATCCCGAGATATGGGCGCAGAACACCGTGGCTCGCCAGTACAACAAGGCTGTGGACGATCACAACAGCGACCTGCGTAACGATCCAGCCAACCTGACAAAGGCGGGGCGACTGAGGCCCGGGCGCAAGCTGAACGACGGCATGGATATCGTCGCCCCTGAAGGCTACGTCGGTGGCCGGTTCCGAGCCAACTGGCATCTTTCAATTGATGTCGTCGAAAACGTCACGTTTGGCCAGGTTGATCCGAGCGGACAAGAGACGATTGCCGCATTGGTTTCGGCTGTCAGCGATTTCACTGCCGGACAGACTGCCTACCTCATCAACAACCTGCCATACGCCATCCCGCTCGAGTTCGGGCATTCGACCCAGGCACCCGGCGGCATGGTCCGCATCACCGTGGCCCGCTTCCAGCAGATCGTGCAGGAGGCCATCAGGAACAATCAGGTATGAGCCACAACATCATTGCCTCAATCTACGAGGCCAAGCTGATCGCCTGGGCGAAAGCGTTGCCGGTACCGCTGAAGGTCGTCGTCGAGAACGAGACCTACACGCCAGTTGACGGCGCTACGTACCTGAAGGCCTTCACGCTACCGGCGGACACCACGAGCAACACGCTCGGCGGCGACCACAAACTCTACACCGGCGTGTTTCAGGTCAGCATCGTGACGCCATCGGGCAAGTATCGCGGTGCGGCCGGTGCACTGGCCGACCAGATCGCCGCCTTGTTCCCGCTGTATGCGCGAAGCACGAAAGGCGCGCTGACCGTCGTCACCATGACACCAGTCGACCCCGGCCCTGGAATTCCAGACGACACGACCTTCACTGTACCGGTCTCTTTTCAATACCGAGCCGACACAAACTAATCCGCCCATTGGGCAACCCAGAACCCGCCACTGCGCGGGTTTTGTCATTTCTGCAAAGAGGAAAACCCATGAGCGTCAAAATTCCCAACGGCACCACGTTCGAGATCGCTGCCACCTTGAGCACAGCGAAAGCGTTCACTGCCATCTCCAACGCCAAGCCCGCAGTGTTGACCGCTGCCGCGCACGGCCTGGCCAATGGCGACGTGATCGTCATTGATTCGGCGTGGGCAAAGCTGAACGGCCGCCCTGCGCGAGTGATTGATTCCGATGTGGGCGACTTCGCGGCCGAGGGCGTGGATACCACCAGCGTCAAAAACTATCCGGCAGGCTCCGGTGCGGGATCGGTTCGTGCTGCGTCCGGCTGGACCCAAATCGCTCAGATCACCGAGCCGACCGCAAACGGCGGTGAGCAGCAGTTCCTGACCTACGGCTTCCTTGAAGACGACGATGATCGCCAACTGCCTACCACCAAGTCGGCCAGCAGCATGACGCTGCCAGTTGCAGATGACCCTGCTCAGGCATACGTCGCAGTGGTGGAAGCCGCCGATGAAGACAAGGAGCCGCGCCTGGTTCGCGCAAACCTGCCGGGCGGCGCGACCATTTATTACTACGCGTATGTATCGATCACTGCGACCCCAACGCTCAGCCGCAACAACATCATGACGCGGACCATCACGCTGTCGTTTGCCTCCCGCCCAACTCGCTACAACGCCTAAGGGGATTCCATGGCAAAGTTTTCCATCGCGCCAAAACCGACATTCACCGTCGATGTGGCCATCCCTCAGGTGGGCGGCAAACCCGCAATGGTTCCGTTCACCTTCAAGTATCGCGACCGCACAGCCCTGGCCGAATTGTTCGACGCCTGGAAGGAGAAAGCCGAAGCCTTGGGCGAGCGCTTCAAAGACTCCCAGCCAACTCTCACCGAAATCACCGCGGCGGAAGTGGAGCAGGGTGTCGAGCAGATCAAGGACCTGGTCGTGGCATGGGGCTTCAACGACAAGCTCAACGACGAGTCGATCACCGCTCTGGTGAAGAGCTGCATCGGCGTCTCGGATGCCGTCGTGAAGGCCTACAGCGAAGCCTTCGGCAAGGCCCGCCTGGGAAACTAACCGCCGCTGCCCGTGCGCTCTACGAGTCTGACGGATCCGCCGAGCAGATGGCGTTGTTTGGCTTTTCACCTGAGGACTACGACGAAACTGTCGAGGTCTGGCCAGACAACTGGAAGTCGTTCCTCGTCATGGATTCGATGGGGACTCAGTGGCGCACAGGTGCATGCGGCGCAACCGGGCTTGATTACGGCGTTCTGCCCGACGTGATGAAGCTCGTCGGCATTCCGGCGAAGGATCGCCCAGGCGTATTTCAGGACATCCGCGTAATGGAATCGGAAGCCATCGCGGTCATGGCCGAAGCCCGCGACAACAGCCCGTGAAGACGGCACTTATTCAAGGTGAGTCGATGAACATCGCAGAACTGGGCATCAAGATTGACTCAGCTGACACCGCCCGGGCCACTGTCGAACTCGACAAGATGACCAAGGCCGGCGATCGAGCGGAGCAGTCTGCCGTCGGCCTGATGAAAGAGATGGAAGCGCTGGAGAAGTCGTTGTCGAAGGGCGCGACCACCACGCAGGAATTGGCAAAGCAGCGCGAAAATCTGGCGAAACTCACTAAGACCGGTGCCTATGGCGAGGCCGAGTTCACCAAGATCACCGCGCAGCTCGACAAGCAGCAGGCAGCGCTGGCCAAGTCCACGCTGGATGAACAAAAGGCGCTGAACAGCCTGCTCGGCGCGATCGACCCAGCCCGTGCGGCCATGGCCAAGCTCGATAATCAGGTAGAGCAGCTGGGCAAGCATCTCGATGCCGGCCGCATCAGTCAGGACCAATACAACTCGGCGCTGGGCAAGCTGAACGGCAACTATGCATCGCTGGAAAAAACTGCCACCGGTTTCGACAAGCTGAAACTTGGCACCCGTCAGGCTCAGGAAAACGTCGTTCAGCTCGGCAATGCACTGTCCTCCGGCGACTGGGGCAGTGGCGTACGCGCTGTTGCTCAGCTGGGTGCTGGTGCAGGTGCATCGGCTGCTGGCCTACTTGCCATTCTGGCGCCAATCGCCTTGGCCACTGCTGCCGTCGGCGGGCTGGCCGTTGCCTACTACAAGGGCAGCAAAGAGCAGGATGCCTATACCAAAGGCCTGGTACTCACCGGTAACGCCTCTGGCATGACCGCCAGCCAACTGGGCGAAATGGCGCGACAGGTCAGCGCGACCGTCGGCACGACTGGCCAGGCTGCCGAAGTGCTGGCGCTGCTGGCCGGCAATGGAAAAATCGCTGGCGAGAGCTTCGGCGGCATTGCCCAGGCTGCCGTGTCCATGAAGGAAGCGACCGGCAAAGCCATAAAAGAGACGGTTGCTGAGTTCGAAAAGATCGCAGACGAGCCGGTCAAAGCGTCAGCCGCGCTAAATGAGCAATACCACTACCTGACAGCTTCGGTTTATTCGCAGATCGCCGCTCTGGAAGAGCAGGGCGACCATGCTGGCGCCGTGAAACTGGCAACCGAGCAGTACGCGGATGCGATCAACGAGCGCACCCCGAGGATCCTCGAAAACCTGAGCTTCTGGGAGAAGGGTTACAACGCTGTCGCACGAGCTGCGGACAGCCTGAAGAACCTGGGGCGGCCCGATATTGATGCCGACATTGAGCAGGCCCGGCGGAATCTGGGGCAGGCGCAATCGGGCAATGTGGGCGCCTTCCAAAACCAGAAAGAGATGGTTGAGCTCTACAGCAATCAGCTGAACATGTTGGAGGACCAGAAGGCTGCAGCGGCCGACATTGCCAAATACGAAGGCGATCAAGCCAAGGCTCAGAAAGACGCTGTCTCTGCGATGGCCAAAGTCGATGCGCTGACAAAGTCCTCACTGACCAACGAGCAGAAGCGCGCCGAGGCAATCAAGGAGTACAAGAAGCAACTCGACGACATCCGCAAAACTAGCCCGAACGATGCGCGACTTGATCCGGCCGCGGTCGCCAAGAACATGGCGAATCTCAACGACAAGTTCAAAGATCCGAAGGGCGCAACAGGCAGCGTCGACCTGACGGGCTTCAATAACGCAAAAAATGTACTCGCTGAAACTCTGGCCTACTACAAAAACGCCGACAAGGAGCTCGAAGCATCTCAGCGGGCCGGTGTTATCTCACAGGCCAGCTACACAGAGCAACGTGTCAGCCTGCTGAAGCAGGAAGCCGTCGAAGTAGCCCAGGGATATGAGGCGGAAATCGCGGCTCTGGAAGCAGCCAAGGCCAAAAAGGGAGCGACTGCAGCGCAGATCATCCAGATCGATCAAAAGATATCGGATGCGCGCAGCGCGATGGTCAATGCGCAGCAGGAAACGGACAGCCAGCTTTCGATCATTGCCACCAACGAAGACGGTCGCCTGCGCAAGCAGACTCTGGCCGTCAAAACGTATACCGACGCCTTACAGCAACAGGTCGAGACGCTTCGACAGCAAGGGCTGCGCGCGGCTTCAGGCCTTGGCCAGGGTGATCGCCAGCGCGGGCTGAGGGATCAGCAGAACGGTATCGACGATCGCTTCAACCAGCAGCGTCTGGAGCTGGCCAACCAATACGGTGATGGCTCTCGGGGCATGAGTCTCGACGAGTACACCCAGAAGCTGGCCGCGCTGAAAACCACCCAGCAGGATCTGCACGACACCGTGCAATCCAACTACGACGAGATGACCGCCGCCCAGGGTGACTGGAGCGCGGGCGCTTCGTCGGCGTG
Organism: Pseudomonas sp. Tn43; assembly: GCF_014192635.1. Taxonomy (NCBI): domain Bacteria; kingdom Pseudomonadati; phylum Pseudomonadota; class Gammaproteobacteria; order Pseudomonadales; family Pseudomonadaceae; genus Pseudomonas; species Pseudomonas sp. Tn43. The sequence continues at coordinate 706,210 of NZ_JACHYG010000001.1, read as the reverse complement.
GCAGAACTACCTGGAGTCAGCGCGTGATGTGGCCGGGCAGACCAAAAGCCTATTCACGAATGCCTTCAGTTCGATGGAGGACGCAATCGTCGACTTCGCAATGACAGGGAAGTTGTCGTTCGCGGACTTTACGAAGTCGATCTTGGCGGACATGGCGCGCATCGCTACTCGGCAAGCCAGTTCCGCGCTGCTGGGCAGCCTCATCGGCGCAAGTGCGAGTTACTTCGCTGGCGGTGCGGGATCAACTGCGTCAGCAGGGTCGACTCAGGGAGGCTACAGCGGCGACCTATCTGGCTTCACTCCCGGCAGTATCCAGGCCGACGGTGGTGCCTGGTCGTCTGGCGTGCAGATGTTCGCCAACGGTGGCGCCTTCGCCAATAGCGTTGTGAGCAAGCCAACAGCCTTTGGCATGGCCGGTGGCGATATCGGAATCATGGGGGAGGCGGGAGAAGAGGCGATCATGCCGCTGACCCGGACAGCCGGCGGCCAGCTTGGCGTGCGAGCTTTGAGCGGTGGCAGCAGCGGATCAACCATCAGCATCAACGCACCGGTCACCGTGGCGATTCCGGATCGCAGCTCTGAAGGGATGCAGCTCGACCAGCAGGCGCTCTCGCAAAACCTCCAGACGCAGATGAAGGCCGCAGCAGAGAGAGCCGTGGCCGAGTCGTGGCGTGCCGGCGGCGTGAGTTTCCGCAACGTTAACGGGAGAGCCTGATGGCGATTGAGACATTCACTTGGCCAACTCAGCACGGCGATGCACCTGAAATTACCTATCGGGTGCGCACTGCGCAGTTCGGCGACGGCTACAAGCAGGAAGCCGGCGACGGCCCGAACAACAAAGAAGACTCCTATCCGATCACCTACAGCGGCCCAAAAGCCAAAGTGTTGGAGATCATGGCGTTCCTCGACCGGCACGCTGGCGCGAAGGCATTCCTCTGGACCACGCCGCTTGGCCAGCTCGGCCTGTTCACCTGCAAGAATCCCGTACCCACTCCCGTGGGCGGCGGAGTTTTCAAACTCACGGCCACCTTTGACCGTGCATTCCAACCATAAGGGGCAACCATGCCGCTGATCAGTGACATCCAGGTCCTAGAGCCTGGCAGCGAAGTGCTGCTCTTTGAATTGGACGGTACGGATTATGGCGCGGACATTCTGCGCTTCCACGGGCACGCCATCCCGCATACGCCGGCCGAGATCATCGCCACCGGTGGCGATCCGGAGCTGTTGCCGGCCAAGGCCATTTGGTGGCAGGGAAACGAGTACGGGGCCTGGCCGATGCAGATCGACGGCATCGAGGCCAACGGCGACGGCACAGCGGTACGGCCTTCGCTGTCCGTCGGCAACGTCAATGGGCGCATCACTGCGCTATGTCTGGCGTTCGACGACCTGCTCGAGTTCAAGCTGACCATGCGCCACACCTTGGGCACGTACCTGGATGCGGTGAACTTCCCTGCCGGTAATCCGACGGCAGATCCAACCCAAGAGACGATCGAAGTCTGGTACATCGACCAGAAAACGAACGAGGACGGGGAGACTGTCAGTTGGGAGCTTGCCAGCCCGGGTGACGTGGGCGGTGAGTCAATCGGCCGCCAGGCTACAACCTTGTGCCACTGGTGCCTCACTGGCGGCTATCGCGGGCCGAACTGCGGCTACACCGGGCCATACGTCACCAAAGACGGGGTTGTCACCGATAACCCAGAGCTGGATGAGTGTGACGCCACATTGGGCCGGGGTTGTATCCCGCGCTTCGGTGAGGGCAACCCATTGCCATTCGGCGGCTTCCCGGCCGTATCTCTGATTGCCCGGAGCTGACCATGCGCAAGCATATCTTGAGCGCGATCCAGGCTCACGCGGCAACCGAGTACCCGAAAGAGTGCTGCGGCCTGCTGCTGAGCATTGGGCGCAAACAGCAGTACCACCCGTGCCGAAATATCGCCACAGAGCCGAACGAAGAGTTCCGGATTGATCCTGAGGACTATGCCGCCGCGGAAGACGTTGGCGAAGTAATCGGCATCGTTCATTCGCATCCGGATGCAACCAGCAGGCCGTCTCCCCGCGACCTGGCCATGTGCGAAGCGACCGCGATGCCGTGGCACATCCTCAGTTGGCCGGAGGGTGACTTGCGCACGGTGATGCCAGCTGGCGCCGTTCCGCTACTGAAGCGTCCGTTCGTGCATGGCGCTTGGGACTGCTGGCAGGTCTGCGCGGATTGGTATCAGCGCGAGTGGGGACTGGAGTTTGAAGCCTTCAATCGCGCCGACGGCTGGTGGGAGAGCAAGGACAACACCAGCCTGTACGAGGCGAACTACGAGACTGCCGGCTTCTACCGGGTCGACCAGCCTCAGCGAGGTGACATGATCGTAATGGAGGTAGGCCGGACGGTTTACCCGAATCATGCGGGGATATTCCTCGGCGCCAGTCCGTCACTGCCTGGCGAAGACGCGGCGACCTTCGGCCCTGGGCCTTTCCTACTGCATCACCTGTACGGCAGGCCGAGCGAGATCATCGTCTTCGGCGGTCCATGGCTGGACCGAACACGCCTGATCCTTAGGCACAAGGACGCACAACGAACCATATGATACGGCAGTGCCGCGGCGACTCGAGGGCGGCGCGGCGTTACTGGGGATTCATACAGGCTGGAGGAATTCGAGTTCCTAGCGAATATGGCATGACTAAGTCAATGAAAAATTGACGAAGTCTCTTGACTTGTGCAGACTCGCGCCTCATTTTTGATCTAGATTGATGCGAAGGAATTGCATCGGCAAAAAAGGAGGCGGTCGTGCCAACGAGCCACGATGTAGCTAAATACTTTCTTTCTGTCGAAGGTGACGAGGGAGAAATCTCGAACCTGAAACTTCAGAAATTGGTGTACTACGCGCAAGGTTTTAGCTTGGCTCTTCTTGATGAACCACTTTTTGATGAGCCAATTGAAGCTTGGATGCACGGCCCAGTAGTTGCCAACCTCTATCATCGTTACAGCCATCATGGATCAAGTTCGATCCCTGCTCCAGCACAATTCGACGCAACTATATTCAGCAGGGAGCAGCGTCGACTGCTCAATGATGTCTATGAGGTATACGGGCAATATTCGGCGTGGAAGCTGCGTCAGTTGACCCATGAAGAGGACCCTTGGAAGGATAATTACGAAGAGGGTGTGTCGAGCAAGCAGATCCCGTTTGAGGAAATGCAGAAGTATTTCAGAGACAATTTGGTTAACTGAAAATGGGACGAATCAAGGGCAGGGCTGCTCAAAATCCAAAAATAAAAACGCGAGATGCGGTACCTGAGGTGGATGACTCAGACCTAAAGCCTCCCGTTTTTTCGTTTGAATATCTTCAGGCTGGCTGGTGTATACACGACTGCCAACAGGAAGAACGCTCGAAAATGCTCGATCGGCTGCGGCGAATAAGCCAGATTTCTTGGCGAGATATTCGGCAGCTTGATCGTCATGGGTACGGTACAGAAATAATTGACCGCGGAATTTTGAAGGTTGGCATTCCGTCTTTTTTGACGGCTGATGTAAGGCTTTTAGCGTTTCGGGCATATGACCTAGTTGCAATGGTCGGCTACCGAAAAGGCCGAATATTCCATGTCGTGTGGATCGACAGAGAATTCAAGTTGTACGCTCATTAAATTAAGCCCAGCCAACCCGCTGGGCTTTTTCGTTTCTGACGCCCAGTGCTACATTGCAGGCCTTTCCACAGGAGTGACCTGCATGAAATTGATCGTAGGAGCGATGGCTGTCGCGGTGCTGGCAGGGTGTGCGTCGTCCGCCATCTCTGTCAATCAGGCTGAGCCGGTGCCGAGGGATGAGCTATACGCATTTCAGAGTAAACCAGCTGGAGAAAGCGGGAAGGTCACTGTAGTCAGGGACTCGGGAGCAGTTGGCTCAGGTTGCGACATCGTTATATACGTTGACGGCCGCAAAGCTGCAAAAATGGGTACGGGCCAGCGCGCAAGTTTCTACTTGCCAGTAGGTACGCCAAGTATCGGCGCAGGCCTCGCGGGGTCCGGTCTGTGCGCTGGAGCAGCGATCCGAACAGTTTCAGCAAACGTGCAGGCAGGAAAAGAAAGCCTATACCGAATCAGCGGTGACATTATGGGTTTCTATATAGGGCCTTACGTCGATTATCAGTAATACGCATCAAACAGCCGCCTCCGGGCGGTTTTTTGTTATCAGGAGAAAGCAATGTTGCTGTCTATCGCACGTTATCAGCCTATGACAACCATAAAGCTGTCCGGATCTCTCGCGTCGAAGTTTGGTCGTGTCCACCGTCGTCTTCTGGATTCCGGGCAGGCGTGGGAGGCATTCAGGGCGTTGAAAGCGACGCTGGAAGGGTTTAAAGAAGAAATTCAGCGCCTGGATCGTTTAGGGATGCGATTCGCGGTTTTTCGCAATGGGAAAAATGTTGGCGAGAAAGACTTTGGCCTGGGTGGCGCTACTGAAATTCGCATCGTGCCTATTATTCATGGAAGCAAAAGAGGCGGGCTGATACAGACAATTGTCGGAGCGGTCTTAATTGTCGCCGGCACGTTCTTTTCGGCAACCCCTTTCGGGGCTCCACTCATTGGGGCGGGTATCGGCTTGGTCGCCGGCGGGGTAATCCAGATGCTCAGCCCCCAAGCATCCGGCCTCAAGCAGAGCGCATCACCCGAGAATGCGCCGTCTTATGCCTTTGGCAGTGCGAAGAACACCACGGCCAGCGGCAACCCGGTACCGATCTGCATCGGCGAGCGCCGGTGGGGCGGCATGATCATTTCCGCATCGATCTACGCCGAAGACAAAGTGTAAGAAGGACGCAGCAAGCAGGCCGCCCAAGAGGCGGTTTTTTTTCGCCTGGAGGAAAGCATGGGCACAGCACAGCAGATCGACATCCACGGCGAGAAGGGCGGCAGCAGCAAGCCGAAGTCGCCGACCGAGGCCAGTGACAGCCTGCGCTCGACCAACCTGGCCAAGCTCCTTATCGCCGTAGGCGAGGGCGAGTTCGACGAAACTCCAACCGATTACGACATCTACCTCGACAACACCCCGATCCGGGATGCGAGCGGCAACTACAATTTCCCGAACGTGAAGTGGGACTGGCGCCCGGGCTCCGTGGACCAGACCTATATCCCCGGTATTCCGTCGGTTGAGAATGAAACCTCGCTGAACGTAGAGCTGCGCAGCGACTCCCCATGGGTGCGCTCGATCACTAACATTCAGCTGTCGGCCGTCCGCGTGCGTTTCGCCTGGCCGGCGCTGCAACGCCAGGATAATGAAGGCAACATCGTTGGCTACCGCATCGAGTACGCCATAGACGTGGCCACCGATGGGGGCGCCTATCAGCAAGTGGCGGTGGATGCAGTAGACGGGAAGACCACTACACGTTACGAGCGCTCGCGCCGGATCGATCTGCCGGACGCTACCACCGGCTGGCAGATCCGCGGGCGGCGTCTGACACCGAACCAGAACAGCAACAAAATCGCCGACACCATGCTGATCGCTGGCTTCACCGAAGTGATTGATGCCAAGCTGCGCTATCCGAATACCGCGCTGCTCTACATCGAATTCGACGCCGAGCAGTTCACCAACATTCCGGCCGTCACGGTGAAGTGTCGGGCGCGCCGCTGGCAGGTGCCGAGCAACTACGACCCGATCGCACGTATCTACACCGGGACGTGGGACGGCAGCATGAAGCAGGCCTGGACCAATAACCCGGCCTGGATCACTTACGGTGTGTGCACGGAGGACCGTTTCGGCTTGGGCAAGCGCATCAAACCGTTTATGGTCGACAAGTGGGAGCTCTACCGGATTTCGCAGTACTGCGACCAGCTGGTGCCGAACGGCATTGGGGGCGTAGAGCCGCGTTTCCTGTGCGACATGAACTTGCAGGGCAAGGCTGATGCCTGGTCGCTGTTGCGGGACATCGCTGGCATCTATCGGGGTATGACCTATTGGGCTCAGGGCCAGTTGATAATGCAGGCGGACATGCCGCGCGCGCAGGACTTCGACTACGTCTTCACTCGGGCCAATGTCATCGACGGGAAGTTTTCGTACGGCAGCGCCTCGGCCAAAACCCGATACACCCGGGCTCTGGTTAGCTATGACAATCCCGCGAACAACTACGACACCGACGTCATTCCGTTCGCGGACCTGGATCTGCAACGGCGTCTGGGCGACAAACCGACCGAACTAAGTGCCATTGGCTGCACGCGTGCTTCTGAAGCCCAGCGTCGCGGCAAGTGGGCGATCCTGAGCAACAATCAGGACCGCACAGTGTCGTTCAAGACCGGCATGGAGGGCGTTATTCCTCTGCCTGGCCACATCATCCCAGTGGCGGATTCGCTGCTGGCTGGTCGCGAGGTGGGAGGGCGGATCTCTGCCGTCGCTGGTCGAGTGGTGACGCTCGACCGTGATACCCAGGCCAAGGCTGGCGATCGGCTGATCATAAATCTGCCCGGTGGTCGCGCCGAGGGTCGCACTGTGCAGAGCGTCAACAACCGCGCTGTGACCGTGACCATCGCCTACAGCGAGGCACCGTTGCCGCAACTCCAATGGGCTCTGGATGCCGATGATCTGGCGATCCCGCTCTATCGCGTGCTGCGGACCCGGCGCACCGCCGAGGGTGATTTCGAGATCAGCGCGCTGCAGTACGAGCCAAGCAAGTTCGCTTACATCGACACTGGCGCTCGACTGGAAGAGCGGCCGATCAGCGTGATTCCGATCACCGTCGTTCCGGCACCGACCAGCGTGACTGTCACGTCGAACTCAGTTGTCTCGCAGGGCATCGCGGTCGCCACCATGACCATAACCTGGCCCACGGTGAACGGCGCAGTCGCCTATGACATTGAATGGCGCAAGGACAGCGGCAACTGGATCAAGCTGCAGCGCACCGGAATGACCAGTGTCGACGTGGTGGGCATTTACGCTGGCGCCTACGTGGCACGGGTGCGCGCGGTGAGCGCCTTCGACATCTCGTCGATCTGGCTCAACTCGATGCTCACCCAGCTCAAGGGCAAGGAGGGCCTGCCGCCCGCCGTGTCATACCTGACGGCCACACCACTGCTGTTTGGCATCTACCTGAAGTGGGGGTTCCCGGCCGGGGCCGAAGACACCCAGCGCACGGAGATCTGGTACGGACCAACAACCAGTCTGGAGATGGCTACCAAACTGACAGACCTGTCGTACCCGCAAAGCGATTTCTCGATGCTGGGTTTGCGCGCAGGCGTGACGTTCTATTTTTGGGCGCGCCTGGTGGATCGGATCGGCAACATTGGTCCGTGGTACCCGGTGGGCATCGGTGTGCAGGGGCAGTCGAGCGCCGATGCCGCGGCAATTCTGGAAATGATCGCTGGAGAGATCGGCCGCACGGAACTTGGCCAAGACATCCTAGATGAGATCGACAAAATCCCGGGCCTTCAAGCTCAGATTGATGCGCTTGATGGGCTGAAGGGCTACGACCCGGAAGCAACCTACGAAGAATCCGATCTTGTGGTTGTCGGAAAGCGGATCTACCAGGCGACCGGTGACGTTCCACTCGATACACCGCCGCCGAACCCAGACTACTGGCTCGACGTCGGACAGACAGTGCAGACGGCCAACGGACTTGCTCAGCAGGTCGCGACCAATACCGCCGAAATCACGGAGCTTGACGGGGTGGTCACTGCGCAGACGACAGCATTCCAGGCTCTGCGCGCTTCCTTCCGTGATGACGATGGGGAGGGCGAACTGGCGGATGCGCTGAAGGGCTGGTCCAGCACGGCGGCAATCGCCACCGAGGAGAAAGTCAGGGCTTCGGAAAACCTGGCCAGCGCGCAGAAGATCACCACACTGACTGCCGCCGTGGGAGAAAACGAAGCCAACGTCACAGACCTGCGGCAGGTAGTTGCTACCGAAAAGGAAGCCACGGCTACGGCGATCACTCAGGTGAACGTGAAGGTCGGCGAGAACACTGCCGCCATTCAGGAAACCGCCACGGCATTCGCTGACGTGGACGGCAACTTGCGCACCATGTGGTCGGTGAAGATGTCGGTCACGGCTAACGGGCAGTACGTCGCTGCTGGTATTGGTCTGGGCATCGAGAACGTGAATGGCGTGTTTCAGAGCCAGTTCTTGGTGAGTGCTGATCGGTTCGCCATCGTTAACACCATCGCCGGCGGCGCCATCTCGGTGCCGTTTGCGGTGCAAGGTGGCCAGGTGTTCATGAACTCGGCGTTCATCGCTGACGGCACCATCACCAACGCCAAGATCGGCAGCTACATCAGCTCGACGAACTACATCGCGGGCCAACAGGGGTGGATTCTCAACAAGGACGGAACATTGGAAATCAACGGCATTGTCCCCGGACAGGGGAGGCTGGTGATCAATTCGCTGAACGTCTCGGTCTATGACGCAAACAACGTGCTGCGTGTGCGGCTTGGATATCTGGGGTGAAAGATGGCTTATGGAATGCGAATCTGGGGCGGTGATGGATCGCTCCAGGTTGACGAGAACTCTTTCACTATCCGCGTGGCTTTGTCGACGCTGGTGACTTTCCCACCTGGTGGGAAAACCAATCAGGACTTCGCTGTTCCAGGAGTCGGGCCAGCAAACGGCGCCGCAATCGTGGTACCGATCGGGACTTATTCCGACAGCCAATTGCAATTCGAAACAGAGCTGGTTGATGGTGTGGCAAGGGTCTACAACCACACGCGCGGGTTTGCGGCGAGTACGGTGGCTACCGGAACGATGCGACTCATTGTGATGAGGTTTAGCTGATGACCTCTTTCGGCCTTCAGTACATCAACAATACCAATACGGTCGTCATCGATTCCGAGTTTGCCAGGTTGATGGTGATTTCCTCCGGTCGGTTTGCGCCGACGGAAGAGTCGGGTATGGGCTCGACCACTTACTTCGCAAGGCCGGTGACGTCTCAGGAGCCGCCACTGGTCTTTGTCAGGCCTGACACAGTCGGCGGCGTGGCGGGGCTTTGTCGAATGCGCCTGATCGGCTCGGCTGGTAATTGGACGGGGTTCTACGTCCGCGCCTATGACGCGAATACCGCACAGCCTAATGGCCGTTATTTCGTTGCCGCCTTTGCAGCTCAGGCAGCAGCTCAATACGGCATGCGGTTGTGGGATGGGGCAGGGGCCTTGCTGTTTGATTCGGGAACGCCAAATGCAACGTTTACCCGCGCTTTCCAAAGCTGGTCGTTCGTCAAATATGACACCACTCCGCAAGGACTCACCAGAAACTACTACACGGTTCCGTTCAACTTTCCGCAGAACGAATACATGTTGTTGAACACTTTTGGTATGAACATGACGTCAGGTAGCGGTATACCCCGCAATCTCTACTGTTGGTGGGACTTCCCAAACGCCACGTTGTACGCAATCACAGTCGCCGCGACAAACCCGATCGCGTTTTTCCTCCCTGCGGTATTCGCAAAGCTCGCCGTTTAATCCCTTCTATATAGGAAACAGCCATGCCCTGGTACAAATCGGGAACGGTTTCTGTCACCCAAAATTCCAATGCTGTGATCGGCATCGGCACTGCATTTATTGCCAACAGCCGGGTCGGCGATGGCTTTCGCGGGCCTGATGGTGGCTGGTATGAAGTGACCAACATCGCCAGCGATACCGCGCTCGCCATCGATCCGCCGTATCAGGGCGCAACTAATGCGGCTGGCAGTTACGCGCTCGCTCCGCTTCAGGGCTACGTGAAGGATTCAGCGGATGCGCTGCGGGCGCTGGTAAATCAGTTCGGCGGCGTGCTGGCGGTTCTGGGTGACGTTCCCACACGGGCCGGGGTGCGCGAAGCGCTCAATCTAAACAATACAGATGGCGTGCCAGAGGGTGAGACGAACAAATACCTGACGAATGGGCGGGCGCTTACGATGGTTCTGACTGGCCTCGATCCTGCTGCTTCCGGAGCCGTGGTCGCAACCGACACAATTATCGCGGCGTTCAGCAAGCTGCAAAAAAGCAAGGCAGCGGCAGGTGCGAACAGCGACATCACTGAACTCAACGGACTGACCAAGCCGATTACAGCTGCCCAAGGCGGCGTATCGGATGGCTATCTCGATGGCCTGATTCCGTCCTGGAATTCAAGCAGCTCAATCACGATTTCATCGGGCGCGGCATTCATTCAAGGATCAGGAAAAGTTTTGCGGCTTCCATCTGCTGTAACTCTAACGGGTATTGGAAGCCTGACTGCTGACATCTTTTATTATGTGTATCTTTACGACAACGTTGGAATTCCGTCGATCGAAATTTCAGCGGTTGTACCCGCAGCCCCATACTCCGGAACATCTAGATCAAAAACCGGAGATACATCTCGACGCTTTGTCTGCGCGTTACGATCTGGATCAGGCGGAACGCTATACGGATTTCAGGTGGCTGCGGGAATTATATATTATCTGGCAAACACATCGGTTGCTCCATTTAGGAGACTCGCTAGCGGCACATCGACGTCCTACGTTTCGGTATCATTATCTTCATTGGTACCGCCTACCACTCAGACAGCAGTACTGCGAGGATCGTCAAATACGGGAGTTGCCGCGCTAGCAAACCCCTTGGCAGCGAACACCCCATTGAGTTTGTTCGACGCCGGCTCGCGATATCAATTACATTTTCCAACCGGCTCTGATCAGTCAGTTCAGTATGTGATGCTATCTGCTGGGAACTTCACCCTCGATGTCTGCGGTTACGGGATGGATAGATAAGATGTCGTATGCAATTGCTGACGATGGCTAGAGGTCAATCGAGATTGATGATTAGGATCCGGCCGGAGCGGCCGGACTGGCCAGTCGCTCCTGGAACATAAAGCTAAGTTGGAGAGAGTTTGTATTTTACTTTATTAGATATGCCTTCTCCTTTTGACCTCAAGGGCATTTCCAAAAATCTGTAGCTTAATTCCGAGAGTACTAGTGTCATTGCCAGGAATGAAGCAATGTAAATTGACGTGTGTGCCACGTCGAAGTTGGTCGGGGTTGGATCGCCAAGATCACTAAAAAACAAATGTCTCACTAATGATAGGCAGATAACGTGAGTAAGGTATATGGCGTAAGATCGCGACCCGATATAATTTGAAACCGTTGCTATTAGATTGTTTTTTGTAAAATATGAACCATTATAACTGGCGATCCAAACCAACAGAGCAGATATTAGCGCCGTCAGCCCCATAGCGAATGGAAGCGGCGGGCTCGGTGCTGTGAGAGATGCGAGCAGGACAATAATAGCCGATACTGTGACTGAAAATAGAAGGCTGTTTTTAAAAAAGGTTGGCTCTAAGTTTTTGTAGGATTGCGATCCATGCCAAAGCGCCAACAATACACCGAAGGAGATGGCATCAGTTCGTAGCGCCCAAAGTTCAGGAGTAGGTCTGATTAACTGTCGAGTTAAAAAGAACTGGCTAAGTATGAGCGCGGCAAAAAATAATGGCATCCATCGCTTTCCTAACATTGCCGCTACTATGGGTAGTATGAAGTAGAACTGATTTTCAAGCGATAAGCTCCAATAAATTCCTGTGTCTCCCAACGTGCCTGCATCTCTGGCAGAGGAATAGATGAAATTAAAGTATTGAAATGCTGCAGCGATGGCGGAAGGCAAAATTTTATCGAGGCTTAGAAATACACCTTTTTCACTTAAGAAATAAGAGAGTGCGAGGCATATACCGATCCAGAACAAAGCTGAAGGCATCAATCTCCAGAATCGTCTTATCCAGAAAGGCACCGAAAATCCGAGTAAGGAGGAGAGTGATCTAGCGTTAGGTATCTCATTTTTAATGGATTTAGTAATGATAAATCCCGATACGCAAAAAAATATATCGACTCCGTAACCGAAGCGAAAATCCTCCAGTAAAGCCCAATAAATTGATGTCGGTGAAAGTATCGCTGCAACATGGGCAAATATAACCAATATAATTGCAGTAGCTCGAAGCGCCTCTATATCGCTATTTTTTTTCATTTTAACATGCGGGACTGTATGCATTTCGTGGATCTTCATCCTTGTCAAGCGCCTATGTGCACATTTAAAAGTGCCTGCATTCTACAGAGGTTCGCCTCTCTAATGATCGCCTCCCCGCCACTGTGCGGGTTTTTTTTATCCGGAGACAAGTATGAACATCACCGAAAAAGACCGAGAGATTCTCGCGCGAACGCTGTGGGGTGAGGCGCGTGGTGAAAGTTTGGCTGGTCAAGTGGCCGTAGCCTGGACCATCCGCAACCGCGTGAACGATGGCAAGGCCAAATCGTGGTGGGGCGAAGGCTATGCCGGTGTTTGCCAGAAGCCGTACCAGTTCAGTTGCTGGAACAAGAACGACCCGAACTACGCCCATCTGGCGGGCGCGAAGCAGATTCCTTTTCGTGAACTGGCGCAGGCACGGATTGCTGCCGACCAGGTGATAGATGGAAAGGTGCTGGATCCCACTGGCGGTGCCACGCATTACTACGCGACGACCATGCCGAAGGCTCCAACCTGGACTGTGGGAGCGAAGCAGACGCTGAAGCTGGGCCATCACGTCTTCTTTAAGGATGTGCCATGAGCGCCTTTCGCAGACTGTCTCGAACTCTGGCGACGGCCGAAGAGGGCAGTCTCTGGTTCGAGTGCCCGGGCTGCGAGATGGCGCACCGGATCATGCACGGACCTGGGGCGGAGCCGCGCTGGAGCTGGAACGGAAATCTGGAAAGCCCAACATTCACGCCTTCTGTTCTGGTTCGGTATCGGTGGGCTGATGGTGATCGCGTTTGCCATTCGTTTGTGACCGATGGCCGCATTCAGTTCCTTAGTGACGGCTCGCACGCTCTGGCCGGGCGGACTGTAGATCTGGCTGATTGGGAGGACAAGCCATGCCAATAGCAATCCCTTGGAAAGCCATCGGTGCGTTGGCGCTGGTGCTGATCGGCGCCGGAAGCGCCTGGCAATTTCAGGATTGGCGCTACGGGAAGCAACTCGCCGAGCAGGCAGGCCTACATCAGGACGATCTGACCGCCATCAGCAATGCGGCTGCTGCCCAGGTGCGCGCCGATCAGGACAAGCGTCTGGCGCTCGAGCAACGTCTGTCGGCCAGCGAACAATCCCACTACAAGGAACTGAGCGATGCTCAAAAGAATCAGGATCGCCTGCGCGATCGCATTGCCACTTCTGATCTGCGGTTGTCAGTCATTCTTGACGCCACGGATTCAGCCGATGGCTGCTCAATGCCAGCCGGTACCGAGGCCAGCAGCGTGGTTCATGGAAGAGCGCGTGCCCGACTTGACCCAGCGCATGCTCAACGAATTGTCGCCATCACCGCCGCCGGCGACCAAGGATTGATTGCGTTGGCTGCGTGCCAGGCTTATGTCAGGGAAGTGAATCGCTGACCGCCGATCAGCGCAGCGTTGAAAATCGCTAGGCGGATTGCCGATACTGTTTTTTTATCCAGTATTGAGCAGCCAATGCAATTCCTGATTGTGCCCATGAGAGAGCGCGGCGTCGCTAGAGCGAAAAGGGATATCGCCAGTGCTGATCCAGTGAGGGGCGATATCATTTTCGCCAGCTCACCATCTGACATCCTCAAAAGAACGTCCAGCACCGCGTCTCTGCGGCATGGTGCCTGGCCGGGTGATGTGCCGCCGCTTCGACCGCTTCTTGATGCTCGTCTGACCAGCATGGCAACGCTCGGTTTCACACTGAGCGGTCTGGAAGAGGTCGATGGGGTTCTGTACGCGCAGTCTTGGTATTGCAGAGAGGTTTGATTGTGTTCGGTCGGCAGGACGCCGGAATGCAGGGGCTTTCTTGTCGAAAGCCTGTAGGGACTTTTGCGGGGAAACGTGAAATACGGTTATTCACGGTACGGCATCGATTGCAGTGGGCGCCGTTCCAAAGGACTGTTTTTTATAGCTTTTTAGCGCCCCTGCAAGCATGGGGTGCTAGGGGTCGAGTGTTCGAATCACTCCGTCCCGACCATATTTTTCAATGTCTTAGCCGAACTCTCACTAGATCGGCTTTTTCATGTCTATTAAATTACTCCCACATTTACTCCCACGGACGCTCTGGATCTAGGTGGCTTCGTGAGAGCTGGCGATAACTTTGGCGCTGCTTTAAGTGAGCTTTGCGCAAGTAAGAAGATGACTCGCACCGAGATCCCCGCCGACATCCAGCGTGCCGCCCGATTTTTCAACTTGCGGCACCATGCCTTCGCCGGCAAGGTCTCCGGCCAGTCCTTCGGTACCGCTGACCCGATCTTCAACCTGCTGCGGATCGAGGAAAACCTCTCGGCCGCCTGACAGCGCCTGGCCGGCACCTACGTCGAAAACCTTCCTCGGCTCGAATTTGCCGAAGGCTATGACCGTCCACTCTATGGATCCGCCTTACTGGCAGACCGCCGGCTACGGGCTGGATTTTCTGGCAAGTACTATGAGCGGATGGCCTATTTCATGCGAAGTTGCAAAGGCAGAGTGATGGTCAGCGTCAACGAACACCCGGACATCCGCCAGGTCTTGAAGGCTTTCATCTTGAGACGATGGACATCTGTTATTGCAACACCAGTCAGCGGCAGGACAAGGCTGAGGTGAGTGGTGACCTGGTGATCATGAGCTGAGGGCCGGCGGAAGGGACTCGGAAAGTGGACAGTTTATTCCTGTCGAGAAAGCGAAAAAAAATCCAAAAACAACGACAGTAGAGACAATTCCGAAACCTAAACCGAAGAAAAAATAGCTGTAGAAGCGGCTACTTATTTTGAAGTTGAGGGTGTTGGCCGCTTTATAACTTTCCTACCGGTTCGATCAGTTCTCATCCTTGATTCCGCATATTGCCTAGACCCGGTCCACCGGGTACCAATTGAACGCCTCGGTCGGTTCTCCCTGAAGTAGCACTATCTGTTTGGATCGCTCCTTGGGTCCAGCCATTCCCGGGCCAGTACCGGGGATAACGTCACTGGATGACTTCAAAACCTACGTACATCAGGGCATCCTTGTCAGTAAAGGGCAGGCGGACATTGCTGAGCGTTGAGTGGTGGCAATATGATGGCGCTCGCCTTAAATTCAAGGGTAAAAGAGTAATAATGCGCGATTGAACTCCCTTCCGCGTCTCCGGCATTGCGACAAGTTTTAATCTTTTACGATTTTGAGAAAAGGATTATCGGGTGGTATCAATTCAAAAAATAATTTCGGTTCCTCAATCAAATACCCCTTCAAGGTGGTTTTCTTCCTAGGGCCTTGCACTTGGCATGCCCAGATATTCAGACCGTTGTCTCGCTTCCTGTGGACTTTTAGTTTCTCAAACTGCTTCTGTACCCAACGCCATTCTTCAATTTCTTGATCGGCCCCTTGAGAGATACCAGGAAACTCCTGCGCGTAGCGTTGGAAGAGGCCAGGTGTGACCAGAAATACGCTGCCACACACTGTGTGGATTTTAGCTTTGCTGTCATTGATGATCAGCTTGTGACTCAGGATGCCTGCCTTGACCCAATTCAGGAATGCCTGACCAGGGTCATCCGACGAGGGATTTGAGATTTCGAGAGTGCTTGCTGACGATGCGTCGCTAACCTCAGGCTCTTCCAGCTCGAACATATCCAACAGCGTGCCGAGATAGTCAACGTCTTCCATCGCCATGGGGTCTGTCAGCGAAGAGCTTCGACGCGATGATGGACTGGCTGCCTTGGGTTCCGGTGCTGATGCCGGAGCGTCAGTCGGATGGTCATCGAATGCAATGCTCACCGTTCCGCTGAAAGCATCAGGCCGGTCTTCGTTCCCCCAAATCAATGCCGGTTGAATGCGCAGAAAGGTGAAGCTCTGCTGCCAGTTTCCCTGCGCCACGAGCGCAGTCCAGATAGCTTTGCCTTCTGGAGTCGACTCGACCAGACCATGCGACTGCAGTTCGTCGAACACGGCAATGTTGGACGTGGGGATGCCCTCAATCGACTGCGACAGCAGATAGGCCCGCAGCTTGTCCGTGACCGTCTTGCTGACCAGCCACAGTGCGTCCTGGGTCAGCCATCCCGCGGCACCCGGCTGGTTGAGTTTCAGTTCGTGTTGAACCAGATGGCGCAGTCCGCTGATCAAGTGATGTTGCAGCGAATGAATCGGCGCTTGCAGCGCCTTGTTCGGGTTGCCACCGATGTTCTGTGCGGTGGAGACTCGGTCGGCCTGCATCACCAACTCACCGAACACGCCAGCACGTTCGTACTGGCCCGCCAGGACATACAGCAGGCTGGCCCACAGCGACGGAAATCCACTGAGCCAGTCCAAAATAGGTCGGTCGAGAATTTGGGTGTAGAGCAAGCCTCCGGCCGCGCCGTGCAGGTGGTAGTCGCGGCCTTTGAGGTAGCGAAAACGGTAGGGCTGATCCAGGGAACCCTGCCAAGGATGCCAAACACGGCCATCCTGGCGTTCGACCAGCAGGTCCACTGCGATCTTACCAATGTCATGCAGCAGCGCGCCATAGGCGATGCCGGCGGACCAGGCGTCAGTCTGGGCGGCCTGGTCTTCGGGCGCAGCGCCGGTGGGCAGCAGATACGACTGACGCAGTTCAAACTGCAAGCGACCAGCTCCAGGCCATGGTCGAGCATGCCACCGAGATACGCATGGTGGTGTGTCTCGCTGGCAGGGAGTTGCTGCACCTGTTCGGCGTAGCGATGGATCGGATTTAAATAGAGCTGGGTGAATTGGGCGTGGGAAAGGGCGGTGTACTGCCAGATGCGATCGAGCAACTGACGACGGTGCTCCGCTGCTAACAAGCTGTGGGCCGACTCGATGGGCAGGTAACCTTCGGCGACGCTCACGGTCGGCGGCGGAGGGTGCTTCTGCCTTTTGGGGCGAAACAGGCTGAGCATCGTGACCTCCGGGAAGTAGCTGGGTCAGTGGCCTTTTAGTTTTTTCGGATAGAGCTCTTACCCTTGGGTCCCCATTCCCTTCCAACCCTTACCCGTCCTTTTGGCGCGTGTCCCTTTGTGCGGCAACCGGAATATGGATACTGCTAGGCATCGTTTTGTTGGGGGCTGGTACGGAAAAGAAAAGAGTCGGTACACTGCGGTGCATATTTTTTGGGTCTTGCCATGAACCTCACTGACGCCACGCTCGTGCTGCTGCTCGCGGCACGTATCCATGGGACCGACGAAGCCGTCAGGGCCTCGGCGAAGAGCGTGGTCAAGAAGTTACCGCGCAGTAAACGCGATCTGATCTACAAGGTGATCGACAGCTGGAGTCCGCTCGAGCTGGTGGGTTTTCTGGCGCAGAACCTGGATGCGGAATGACAGCCTGCGGATGTGTGCCCATCTCTGATTCTTTGCGTCAGAGCCCCGCGGTATGGGGCTTTTTCTGGGCGCAGAAAAAAGGGCTCAACTCGCGTCGGGCCCTGTGAAGCGTTTACAGCGCAGATGTAACGATTAAGCTCCATCGTTCATGCATAGTGAGTCGTCCAAGACCGCTTGCTTCAGTTGCTGCTTCAGGTTGAGTACATACTCCGAGGCGCTTCGGGCGTGACCACTGGAGCGGAAGATCGCGCGCTTGTCAGCCTTGAGCAGGCTGAGCCAGGAGTCGATGTATCCCTCGTGCCGCAGTTCTCCCTGAATGCCGGCGTAAGCACATAAAAACGCCGCGCCCATCTCGGCGATCAACTCCTCAAAAGCGTAGCCTGGCGAGCCGAATGGGCAGGCTGACATCACGCCTTCGCGTTGCAACCGAGCGTGATGCCCGGTCCAGTGCGTCAGCTCGTGCAGTGCGGTGGCATAGTACCTGCCTTCATCGTGAAATTGTGCTTTTGTCGGCAGTTGGATGAGATCCCTGATCGGGTGGTAAAAGGCTTCGTCGGCAGGCCGATGAACGATGCGTGCACCTGAACTTAACAGCAGATTATACGAGGTTGAACGGAAGGCCAAAGAGATGAGAGATGAAGATCGCTGGCGATTACGCCAAGAAATGGCGATGCCCATCGCGGAGAAGTTGCATGAGTGGATGCTGGCTCAGCGCGAACTCGTGCCCGAGGGCTCGGTCACGGCCAAGGCTCTGGATTACAGCCTGAAACGCTGGGTAGCGCTGACGCGCTACCTCAATGATGGTGCTGTACCCCTCGACAACAACCGGGTCGAAAATACGATTCGGCCTTGGGCCCCTGGCCGTTCGAATTGGCTCTTTGCCGGATCACTGCGCAGCGGTAAACGAGCGGCGGCAATTATGAGTTTGATTCAATCGGCACGCATGAACGGGCATGATCCGTTCGCGTATCTCAAGGATGTACTGACGCGGTTGCCGACACAGAGGGCCAGTGCAATTGGCCAATTACTACCGCATCAATGGGCACAGGGCTCCTAACACGCTGTGAGCTACCTTCAGTCAGACGCGTCTGAATCTAATGGTGTCGATGCAGGTATTTGCCATGCGGGTTTTTTGTCATCCTGACTGTCGAAAACACGCCGCGCCTTGCGGAAATCCTCAACGTTCTCGACAACCCAAGTCCAGATAGGTGACATGCGGATCAACAGTCCCATACCCAGCGGCGTCAGCTCATACTCGACACGTGGCGGAATCTCACCGAACTCCCGCCGAACCACTAGGCCATCCCGCTCCATGGAGCGTAGCGTCTTGGTTAACATCCGCTGAGTCACCCCAGCCATCTGCCTTTTTATTTCGGCATGGCGCATCGTGCCGTACACCCCCAGGGCATGCAGAATACCTAACGACCAGCGGCTTCCTGCGTGAGCAAGCACTTCTCGTCTGACGCCATCATCGTCTTCTCTAAGCGTTCGGCAAATTGTTTCTGCCTGGCTGAGAGCCTCCTGATCGGTCATTTCTTTCTCTGGTATCACAGGTGTGCCTTCTTACGAACGTTGCCTAATCGTGCAAGCATTTGTTCATCTTACAGGCAACAGGTCTCAGGAGAAATAATGACCGAAGTGACCCAGTTTTCCCCCCAATCCATTCTCGTTCTAGGCGCCGGTGAGCTTGGGCTGCCGGTTCTGCGCAATCTTGCGCGAGTAGCAAAGCGCGCGCGCGGTTCCACAATCAGCGTCCTGCTCAGGGATTCGACCATCAACACTCAAATGCCCGAGAAAAAGGTCGAAATCGATGAGCTTCGGGGCCTCGGCATCCAGATGGTGGCCGCAGACCTCGTGAATGACTCAATCGATCAGCTGGCTGAAGTATTCGCACGTTTCGATACCGTAATAGGCTGTGCAGGGATGGTTGCAGGCCGGGAAACCCCAATGAAGCTGGCTACCGCTGCTCTGAAGTCCGGTGTGAAGCGCTACTTCCCGTGGCAGTTTGGTGTCGACTTCGAGGTAATCGGTCGGGGCAGTCCTCAGGATCTGTTCGATGCTCAGCTTGATGTTCGCGAATTGCTTCGTGCCCAGGATAAAACTGAATGGGTAATCATCTCGACGGGTATGTTCACCAGCTTTCTGTTCGAGCCAGTATTCGAGGTGGTTGACTTCGAAAACGATACCGTGAACGCGCTAGGCAGTCTTGAGACCAGCGTGACGCTCACGACTCCAGACGACATTGGTGCGTTGACAGCGGAAATTGTTTTCTTCGAACCTCGCTTCCGCGATCAGATTGTGTATCTCTCGGGAGACACAGTGACGTACGGAGAGGTTGCGAGCCTCCTCGAACGTGTACTGGGCCGCCCGTTCAAACGTAACGTGTGGACTGTTCCGTACTTGCTCCAAGAATTGGAGAAAGACCCAACGCATCACATCAAGAAGTACCGCGCTGTGTTCGCCCAGGGCAGAGGCGTGGCCTGGCCTAAAGCAGGCACTTTCAACGCGCAGCAGTCGATTCAAGTCACGACCGCTGAGGAGTGGGCCCGGGCAAATCTGGCAACCTCATCAGCACAAGGGCAGTAGCTGAACGAACGTTCTCGCGCTGGGAGTTGACCTGCTAAAAAGCTCCTCAGTCTGATAATGGGCGCTGATGACCGAAGCTAAGGCGCGGAGTACGGGTCTGGTAATCCAAGACGCCGAATCTTTATCTTATCCGCACCGTGCCGAGGTCTGAGGCGTCCCACTTTACTATCTCTTGAATTTTCTAAGCGCGGATTCCGAACCACGGTGACTTAACCAAGCGCTTACTAAAGCCTTGCAAATGAGCGTGGTTTTGAGGAGCACAGGGGGGAGAATGGTGTGGTCAGGTGTGTCTACCGGACGCTTACGGTCAACATCGACTTCTGTGTGTACAAGATATTTTCTGCCGCCGCCCGCGTCCTGGGTCGAGTGCCCTCGGCGGTGAACATGGCGGTCTCGCAACTGGAAGCGGAGCTGGACCTGAAGCTTTTCGACCGCTCGACCCGCAAGGCCCTGCCCACCCCGCCGATCGAGCGCTGGAGCCGCAGGCCCGGCAGGTGGTCAGCCAGTTGAACCTGCTCGACGCTCAGTTGCACAGGGGCCTGGAGCGCCGCCTAGTGCTGGCCATGGCGCCGGAGCTGCAGACCGGCGTCTGGAACCGCCCACTGACCACCCTGGCCCGGGAATTCCCGACCCTGGAAATCGAGATTCGCTCGACCGCACAGACCGATGCGGTGCGCATGATTCATGATGGCAGCGTGCACGTGGCGCTGATGTTCGAGCGCCCCGGCATCGACGAGCGTGGGGCCTTCGCCGAGGCTGGCAGCCAGTTGCTCACCGAGGTGGCGCCGCCGGCTACCCTTACACCAGCGACGGCCAGCCGCCGGACGAGGGCACATGGCCGACACCCGGCAGATCGTGGTGGCCAGTGGCGATACCAAGGCCTTGGACCCGCAGATCGGTCTGTCACACCGGGTGTGACAGACCGACAGCTACATGTCCACCTTCGACTTGGTGCAGGCCGGCATGGGTTGGGCCAACCTGCCCATCCGATGATCGACTCGGGTGTGCTGGCGGCCGTGAAGTTCGACAACATGGCCAGCCAGACTGAGAACTCCTCCGGGATCATTTTTTGGTTAAAGATCAGTTCCCGCCCATTTCCTACTCAGTTATGCCCGACCGCATCAGAATCGCGTCGGCCCGGCCTCGACCTGCTCGCGCAGCAGTTTCAGGTAGCGGCGCGCGCCGAGGCCCAAGGGGCGACTTTTGTACCAGATCACATCGACCCACAGGCGGCACTTTTCGCAGGATGTCGCCCGCTGCATTTGATACCTTAATGAAGATGATCTGTTCCGCCAGCCTTGCAAAAGCCGCCACCAACAGGCCGGCAATGGTTGCCGCAATCCACAACGTAACTCTAGTACGCCAGCGCATGGAAGCGAAAACTCGGCGTAACAGCGTTATCGGTTTGATCACCCGAGGGGCTTCCCCTGAAGTCGCCATATTGACCCCAAGACTAACCAAATAAGCAGCCCGTTCCAAACATCTTTGGGCACGCCACTCGACAGGCTCTTTTCGCGTTTGTAGGTATTCACCTACCCAGTGAGAGGTCTAAATACCTCCAAAAAACCGGTGTGATGAGTACCAGCATGGTTAGTATCTCTAGCCGGCCCAGCAGCATGCCGATGGTAAGGAAGCTTGGCGAGTGTGAGGCGACCGATCTAGCGGCTTACATCGACAATTAATCGGCCACGGATCTTCCCGTCCAACAAGTCGACAGCGGCTGGAAGAGCAGCCTCAATGCCAATGTCTCTGGTCATCAAAGATAAGGCATCGAGGTTGAGTTGATTAGCCAGTCGTTCCCAAGCTTCGACTCGTCGCTCAAACGGCTGAGTAACACTGTTGATGCCAAGCAGGCTTATCCCTCGCAGAATGAAGGGGGCAACGGTTGCAGGGAAATCCATTCCCTGAGCCAATCCACACGCAGCCACCAAGCCTTCGGACATCGTGCTTGCGCACGCATTGGCCAAGGTGTGGCTACCGACCGAGTCGATTACTGCAGCCCATTTTTCTTTGGCCAAGGGACGCCCTGGGGCCGAAAGCTCGGCACGATCAATGATCGTCGTAGCCCCCAGGCTCTTCAGATAGGCTTCTTCGCTGACTTTTCCTGTTACGGCGGTGACCGAGTAACCGGCACCCGCCAGAAGGCTGATTGCGAAGCTTCCGACGCCACCTGTGGCGCCTGTCACCAGCACGGTGCCGTTGGACGGCTTCAGTCCATGACGCTCCAATGCCATCACGCAAAGCATAGCGGTGTATCCGGCAGTGCCAACGGCCATGGATTCCCGTTCGGTCAGGCGATCGGGGTGGGGGATAAGCCAGTCGCCGTTCAATCTCGCCTTTTGTGCAAGCCCGCCCCAATGGCTTTCACCCACGCCCCAGCCATTCAGAAGAACGCGATCACCCGGCTTGTAGCGCGGATCATCACTCGACTCGACGGTGCCTGCAAGGTCGATGCCCGGCACCATCGGGAAGCTACGAACAACCGGCCCTTTGCCGGTGATAGCCAGAGCATCCTTGTAGTTCAAGGTGCTGTAGGCGACCTTCACCGTCACGTTCCCGCTTGGCAGTTGGTCATCCTTCAACTCGGTGAGCCGGGCCGAATGCTTTTCTCCCAGCTTCTCAATCAAAATGCCTTTGAACATTGCGTACCCTAATTTAGACCGATTGTCTTTAAATTATCGTAAGGAATCACCTAGTGATTCCAGCCAGAAAGCCTTGAAAAAAAATGTCGAGGGGACGGACATGTTGCGCCAAGCGTGCACGAAGGACGGCGCCCTCCCAACCAACCCAGAAGTAGACCGCGAGGGTTTGACAGTCATGCTGGGGAGATATCTCGTCCAGTTTGACCGCTTCCTCCAGGCAGGCAGCCAAGCGCTGCTCCCAGTCCTGCAGGGTCAGTTCCAGTTGTTCGCGGAAGCTGTCTGGCAGTACCAGTACCTCTTGGCCAAGGTTGCCCACAAGACAGCCCCTTCGGAATTGATACTTGGCCATCCCAACTTTTGCTTCCTCAACAAAGTTCGACAGTCTTCGTAGAGGTGGCACGCTCAGGTCGCTGAAGCAACGATCCAGCTTCCGGGCAAAGTAGTCTGCATAGCGCTCCAACACGGCTTGGCCGAAAGCCTCTTTGCTTTCAAAGTAGTGGTAGAACGAGCCTTTGGGTACTTGGATGCGTTTGAGAACGGTGTCGATACCGGTGGCAGCAAAGCCCTGCTCGGTGAGGATTTCCATGCCGCAGCGAAGGAGCAATTCCAGCGTTTCGCCATGCTCACGTGGGACTTTGGGGGGGCGGCCTCTTCGAGAGATTGGTTTAGAGCTATTCATGCGTTGTAATTTAGACTAACCGTCTCTAATGTCAACCGCTGAGAGATTTGATCCCCAGAACCTAGTGTTGGATGCCTTATGTAAAGCGTTTATCTGAGGAAGCGAAGTTATTTAGAGCTTCGTCCTGCGAAGGTGTGGAGGAGAACGAGCAACGATAACCAAACAACTCAAGCGATTAAAAAATGGCCTCCTCGGGGCCATTTTTTGATTGCTTTACGAAAGTCTTAAACCTCTGCAATGATTTTTAGCTGGTATGTCATTGCGCTCGAAGGTGATCACTCTTTGATGCCGCGTAAACGAAGCGAACGTCGACGCATAATTTCAACCGCAACCAGCAATGCCACCGAGCCGAGAATCAATAACGTGGCCGCCGCCAGGATGGTTGGGCTGATCTGTTCGCGCATGCCTGACCACATTTGTCGCGGTATTGTGCGTTGCTCAACCCCGCCAAGAAATTGCACCAGCACAGCTTCATCGAATGAGGTCACCATCGCAAAGAGCGCACCGGACATGATCCCTGGACGAATAATCGGGAAGGTCACACGGAAAAATGTATAGGTCGAAGACGCTCCAAGGCTTGCCGCTGCTCTGGTCAAGGAATGGTCGAAACCAACCAATGTCGCCGTCACTGTGATGATGACGAATGGGGTGCCGAGTACTGCATGGCCCAGGATGATGCCGAGGTGATTCTGTCCAATGCCCAGCGCGCTGTAGAAAAAGTACATGCCAGCGGATGAGATGATCACCGGTACGATCATCGGTGAAATCAAGGTGCCCATCAGCAGTCCCTTGCACGGCAAATTAGCGCGGCACAGCCCGAGCGCTGCCAGCGTTCCCAATGCCGTTGCGATGACCGTGGCACAGGACGCGATTATCAGGCTGTTCTTGAACGACAACACCCACAGTGGGTCTTCAAGAAGCATGTGGTACCAACGCATGGAAAAGGCTGCCGGATCGAGGTTGAGCATCCCGCTGGTGAAGCTGAAGTAGGGCTCTACATTGAACGACAAAGGCACCACGACCAGTATTGGCAGGATCAAAAACAGCAGTACCAATACACCAAAACCACGAACACTGAAGAACCAGACTCTGCCCATCGGGCTGGTATAGCTTGGAAGACTCATCTCGATTACCCCAGTTTCATGTTGTTGATGCCTACGACCCGGTCATATACCCAATACAGCACCAGGACAATCAGCAGCAGGATGGAGGCGATGGCAGCGGCCAGTCCCCAGTTCAGGGAGGTCTGCATGTGGTAGGCAATAAAGTTGCTGATGACCTGGCCCGTGCGGCCACCTACCAATGCGGGGGTGATGTAGTAACCGGTGGCCAGGATGAACACCAGAATGCCGCCGGCACTCAACCCGGGCAGCGACAGGGGGAAGTAGATCTGCACAAAGGTGCGGAATGAACTGGCCCCCATTGAGTGCGCCGCTCGGGTGTAGGTGGAGTCGATACTTTTCATGACGCTGTACATCGGCAACACCATGAACGGCAACAGGATGTGCGTCATGGCAATCACCGTTCCGAACAGGTTATACATCAGTTCAAGTGGCTGGCTGATCACGCCCAGGCTGCTCAATGTACTGTTCAGTACGCCGTTGTTCTGCAGGATCACCATCCAGGCACTGGTGCGTACCAGCAGTGATGTCCAGAAGGGCAGCAGCACCATGACCATTAACAGATTGCTGGTTTTTGCGGGAAGGGTCGCCAGCATGTACGCCAGCGGGTAACCGAGGAACATGCACAGTGCCGTGATACCCAACGCGACCATCAACGTCTTGATCAGGATGCTGACGTAGATGCGCCGGCTTTCAGGTTGCTGCACGACCTTGCCCTGGTCGTCATAGCGTAAGTCCAGTGCGGCCAGGTAGTTGGAGGCGGAATAGGGCGGCGCCATTTTCTTCAGTTGCATCCAGGTACCGATTTGCCCCCAGCGTTTGTCGGCAGCGGTCATTCGGCTGTTGAACGTGCCCGGTTCGACGGCCTCGCTGGCCAGACCGCGCGCGGTGCGGGCCATCAGAGTCTTGGCATCGCTCATGACCCGGTTGAGATCGGAGCCGACACTGTCGAGTTGTCGTGCCTGTTGCAAGCTGAGAATTTCATGCCCGACGACGTCGAACAGTTGCTCGTCCGGAAGCGCCGTGCCCTTCCAGTTGAGCAGCGCGGCTGCAGTCTGTGGCATTGCTACGGAAAGGGCAGGGGTTTGCACGCTGCGCAGCAACATGGTGCCAATCGGCAACAGAAAAAACACCGTGATGAACGCCAGCAATGGTACGACCAACAGCAATGATTTTGTCTTGTTGAGGCGTTCAGCCCGGTCAAGTTTGTCCTTCAGGTTGCTTTGCGGCTGTGCCTCGTCGACATTGTCGAGCGCGGGGCTGACGCTATATGAGTTGTTCATCTTGGGGACTCCGGCAAAACGGTAAAGTCGTTGAAAGGCTTCAGGCGTCCAGTGCTCGACAGTCGTCGGCCGACCAACCCACATCAATGCACGTACCGGCTTGGGGCGCCGGGCGTCCCGCGGTATTGACCATCTTGACAATGAACTCGTCATTGCCTGCCAGCCTCAAGCGCGCGCGCAAATGATCACCGTGGTAGATGATCTCTTCGATGCGTGCGGGCATATGGTTGTCGTACTCGCCTGGGCGTGCACCAATCTGAACGCGCTCGGGGCGAATCGATAAAGTGGTATTCGCGCTGGCGGTGGGGATGTTGACGGAAAGCGCCTTGACCAGATGATTGCCAACGCGTACTTGGCAGTAGCTTTGGTGACGCTCGACAATCTGCCCAGTCAGTCGATTATTTTCGCCGATAAAGCTCGCTACGAACGCGGTCTGAGGTTTCTCGTAAAGATCGGATGGGTTGGCTAGTTGCTGAACAATCCCGTCATTGAATACGGCAATGCGATCCGACATTGTCAGTGCTTCGGTTTGATCGTGCGTGACGTAAACAACTGTGATGCCGAGCTGCTTCGATAGGCGCTTGATCTCGTACTGCATTTGTTCACGCAGCTGTTTATCCAAGGCGCCCAGCGGCTCATCCATCAGAACCAGGCGCGGTTCGAAAATCAATGCCCGGGCCAGCGCAACGCGTTGTTTCTGACCACCCGATAACTGAGCGGGCATTCGTTTGGCAAATGGCCCCAGGGCCACTAACTCCAAGGATTTCCTCACGCGGGCTTCGATGTCTTGCCGGGACAGTTTGCGTACCTTGAGCGGGAAGGCGAGATTCTCTTCGATAGTCATGTGGGGGAACAGGGCGTAGTTCTGGAACACCATGCCGATACCGCGCTTTTGTGGGGCGATATCGTTAACCGACTGCCCATCAATGCAGATCTGGCCATTTGTCACCGTTTCGAACCCCGCCAACATCATCAAACATGTCGTCTTGCCGGAACCCGAAGGGCCAAGCATTGTGACGAACTCACCCTGTTCGATTTCGAGGTTGAAGTTTTTGACGACCAGATGTTCGCCGTCATAACTCTTCTGCACATTTCGAAAACTAACGAATGATTCAGTACGCATGGGGGAGATCTCTTGTTATTGGTGCTGTAGAGGAGCCGGGCACGAAAAGTCGCCCGGGCCCATCAAAGGGGGTGTCAGGTGTGTTGCGGCAAGGCTGTGGTTGAGTTTTTGGTTACTTGGACAGCCAAGCGTTGAAGCGCTCGTTCAATTCGTCTGCGTGGTCTCCCCACCACTGGGAGTCCACCTGAAGTGCGCTGGCAAAGTTTTCAGGGCTAGTCGGCAAGTTGGGTTTGACCTTCGGGTCTACCAAGGCTTGCGCGGAGAGTCGTGTAGGGCCATAGGCGATATAGTTACTTTGGTCAGCCAGTACCGAGCTTTGAGTGGCAAACTTCAAAAAATCCATCGCCTGATCTTTTTTCGGATTGCCGGCAGGGACTACCCAAGCCTCCATGTCATACATCTGACCATCCCACACGATTTTGAACGGCTGCTGCTCTTTCTGCTGAGCGATCACGATACGCCCGCTATAAGCTGAGATCATGCTGACCTCGCCATCGGCTAGCAGTTGCGGCGCTTGTGCCCCGGCTTCCCACCAGATGGTGTCCTTTTTGATTGTGTCGAGCTTCGCAAAAGCTCGATCCAGGCCTTCTTCAGTCCCCAGCATTTCGTACACCTTTTCACGGGGCACACCGTCGGCCATCAGCGCCCATTCAAGATTGACTTGAGGTGCTTTACGCAGTGCTCGCTTGCCTGGGAAGCGCTTGGTGTCGAAAAAGTCTTTCAGGGTATGGGGCTGTTCGCCCTTGAAGGCTTTGGTGTTGTAGGCCATGACTGTCGACCAAACGTAACTCGCCACGCCGCATTCCGTCAGGGCTCCTGGCAGAAAATCCTTTGCAGCAGGTGTTCCATCCGGTGCAGGTGCCAGGGTGGCTGGGTCAATTCGTTCAAGCAGGCCGTTGTTACAGGCACGAATGACGTTCGGTATTTCAGCATCGACTACGTCCCAAGTGACCTTTTTGCTGTCTACCTGAGTCTTGATTTGCGCGATGCCCCCAGAATAGTCCTCCGAAATCACCCGGGTACCAGTGGCGGCAGTGAAGGGTTTGTGTGCGGCTTGGATCTGGGCGTTTGTTAGGTTGCCGCCGTAGGACACAACCGTGAGAGTGTTTTCTGCGTAAGCACTGCAGGACACTATGCCGGTTAGCAAAAGAAACGTTGCGCTTTTCATGCGTGAGACCCCTCGTTTTTATTTTTGTGGGAAACCGTCACAAGCTCTTCGCACGGAGTGCGTGAGCAACCGAAGAGACGATCAGGGCTTTACTCTCGGCAAAAAAATCGGAAGGTAAAAGCAATAAAAAAAAACCCAATGGGGCGATTTTTTTTATGGGTGCAACACAAAAATTATCTATTGGTGTCTAAAGTGAAGGGCTTCAGGCATTCACGGATTCAAAAATCACTTCCTCATTCTTCGCTACGCGCGGCGGACGCTTCTTCCATCAGCCAACTTGCGAAAGCTGCCGCTTGGGGATTGACGATTTTGTGCGGGGAATACACTAAGTAAAACGCTTCTGAGGTTTTAAATTTTGCGGTCAAAGGGGCGATGAGTTGTCCTGATTCAAGATACTGCTCGACGAGCGATGATCGCGCCAAGGCAACTCCTTGACCCAGCTCCGCCATTTTCAGTGCGGAAATAAGCGTGTCGAACTGCAGTCCTTGAGATGAGTCAACGTCGTCGGCCTTGGCCTTTTTCAACCAATAGCCCCATCCCTCCTCATAACCCAAGACATGCAGAAGTTCGTGGTGACGAAGGTCTCTTGGGGTTTTCAAGGGCTTTTGCGTTGTGGGCAAATCAGGGGAGCACACAGGGAAAAGCAAATCCCAGGTCAGCCGTTCACTCTTCAGGCCAGTCCATTTACCGCTGCCATATCGAATTTCCAGATCAGATTCGAGATCGGTTTCGCCCATCCAGATGTTGCTGGTGATACGCAAATTGACATCTGGATGCTGCTCGCGAAATCGCGGCAGACGACCCGACAGCCAATGAGTAAAGAAAACCAGACTGCTGCGCACTGTGAGCACCTTCCGGTGCCCTTGACCGAATATCTCATCGGTCGCCGCTGCAAGACGCTCCACCGATTCATGGACGACGGGTAGAAAGGCTAAGCCAGGCTCCGTCAGTTCCAAACCTCTAGGTAGACGCTTAAACAGAGCTGCGCCGAGCTGCGATTCCAGTGCTTTGATCTGCTGGCTGACGGCTGCCTGAGTGAGACTCAGTTCTACAGCCGCCTCCGTAAAGCTGAGGTGACGAGCGGCTGACTCGAACGCGCGTAACCAGTTGAGCGGAGGTAGTCGCTTCTTCATGGCTCAAAATTCTCTGAGGAAAAGTGCCTGGCTATGGGGCGAGCCAGCGTACGTCTTGTAGCGGCAATCCATAAATCCTACTCCTATCGCATAAAAAAAATGAACCCATAGGGTTTTTTTTTATTGCTTTCGCAGTCCCCAACTTTTCTCGAAAGTAACTCCCAGATCGCCACTCAATGGGCCAAGCCTGAAACGCTTTGAGCCTCTGCAGACGGCTTCTGAAAACCTAAACCCTGCGTGAAAGCTTGAAGAAGCAGGACAATAAAAATAATGGGTGAAACATGACAAACCTCAGTCAGCTACCCCTTTGCGGTGTGAACGTTATCGATTTTGGCCAATACATTGCCGGCCCCGCTGTCGCGATGATACTGGGTGATCTCGGGGCCACGGTCATTCATATTGATCCACCCGCTGGCCCGCTCTGGGATAGCCCGGCGAATGCCGTCCTCAACCGAAACAAGCAGTGCTTACGCTTGGACTTGAAGTCCCCTGAGGGTTTGCACCACGCCAGGCAGATGATCGCAAAAGCCGACATCGTGATTGAGAACTTCCGTCCTGGCGTGATGAAAAAACTGGGGCTGGATTTTTCCGAGTTGCGTCGTGAACACCCGCAACTGATCACCTTGTCCATTCCAGGTTTTGCAACGAATGATGAACTCCGAAGCCAATGGCGTGCCACTGAGGCAATTATCGCTTCAGCCTCAGGGGTTTTCACTGATATGGGGCAAAATCGGGTATTGATGGGCATTAACCCGAGCTTTTCTCCACTGCCACTCGCATCCGCTTACGGCACTATGCTCGCCGTCTCGGCTGTGGTGCTGGCATTGCAATCCAGACAACGCACTGGCATGGGTGATGAGATCGAAGTGCCGCTCGCTTCGGCGGTCATGGAGGGACTTTCTTACAACTCAATCAAGATCGACGGCTATCCAGCGCGCTACAAAACCTTGCGTGAAAAAGAGATTGAGCGTCGGCGAGCCGAGAACCTGCCGATGAACCTCAGTTATGAGGATTTGCAGGAGTACCTCGACCCCTTCTACCGTACCTATGAATGTGCTGACGGACGCAAATTCTACGCAGTTTGCCCTTCCCATCGCTCGCATGCCAAACGCTGCCTACAGGCAATGGGTTTGTACGAGGAAATGCTCGCTGCAGGCCTTCCCAAAGTTGAAGATCCCTACCTGCCATTTGCACAATGGGAAGGTGATGCCTCACTCGGTGTTTATCCACTACCAGCTCATTGGGCCAAGGTTATCTCGGCGCGCATGAAGGAAGTCTTCCTGACCAAGACGGCTGCGCAATGGGAAAAAATCTTCGGTGAAGGGCAGTTTCCTGGCGCTCCTCATCGTTCAACTCAAGAGTGGTTGCACGATGAGCATGCAAACACTGCAGGTCTAGTGGTTGACGTCACTGATCATCAATATGGACTGATGAAACAGCCAGGCGCTATAGCCTGGCTGGAAGACAGTGCAGAGTTGATGTTGTCTCCGCTCTCACGACGAGAAGTCAGTATCGAGGAGGCATTGGCCACCTTGAGTGAAGGCACTCGCGAGGAGTTGCCAGCCGTAAATCAGCCATGTTCAAAAGGATGGCTGGACGGTGTTCGTATCCTCGACCTGACCAACGTGATTGCCGGCCCGCACTCGACCTCATTCCTCGGGCGATTCGGTGCTGATGTCATCAAGCTTGACCCCACCAAGCCAAATTACGATCCATGGAACACCGTGGTATTCGGTATGTCTTCGGCGCGCGGTAAGCAAAGCGTGTTGGTCGACCTCAATCAAGAGGAGGGGCGTGAGGTATTCGATAGGTTGGTGAAGTCAGTGGATGTCATTGTCATGAATGCGCCTGATCGCCAACTGGCGCCTTTAGGGTTAGATGAAGCCAGTCTGAAGGCGGTGAATCCTGAGGTGATTTTCTGCCAGTTGGACTGCTTCGGTGGCCCGCGCCGTGGCCCTAGAACTGACTACTTGGGTTACGACGATCTCATCCAGGCCACGACCGGCATCATGCTGCGGTTTGGTGGCGGTATGCAGACCCCGGAAGAACATGCTCATGTTGGCACCATTGATGTGATGTGCGGTTTCGCTGCTGCGCTTGGCGTGGCCACAGCGTTGTATCAAAAGTCCAGAACAGGCAAGGTCAGCCGAGCTCGGACGTCACTGGCTGCCTTGGGCAACCTGGTTCAAGTTCCTTTCTGTTACGACTACTCGGGGCGCGCACCCTTTGATGAGCCGGCGGGTCGTGAGGTGTTGGGTTATAGCGATCTGTCGCGTTTCTATCGAACGGCTGACGGATGGCTATACCTCGATGCAGATTCAGCGGATCTGGGCAGACTGGATGCAGTTCAAGGCTTGAACGGCCTGTCTGCGGCAGGTGACCACGCGGCTTTCCTCAGTGCAGCTCTGGCCAAGGTGGCGGGAGAAACCTGGCAACGCCGTTTGCAGGAAGCCGGAGTCGCCGCTGCTGTCCCGGATAACATCGACAATCTCCGCAATCGCTACAGCCGACCTGCTGACAACTACCCGGGCACTGACAACGGGAGCTACTCGTTCAGTGTCTATGCCGATCATCCGAGTGGGCGCTGCGTAACTCAGCTCGATCCCTTTGCCATACGCCCGCGCCATGCGGCGATCCGCAGCCTTTCACCAGCAGAAAAATTTGGCGCTTCAACCAGATCTGTCTTGGGTGAACTCGGTTACAGCGAAAGTGAAGTTGACGCTCTTATGACCCGCAGCGTTATCAGCGACAGCTGGAGCCAAGAGTATTTGCCCAGCTGACTTTCCCGTCAGAGGTTAAGGGTAAGAAGTTTCACAAATGCCCATCTACCTCGGCGACTTCCATCACAAGAAAAATAGGGGGCGGCACTCTCCTGGAGTCGACGCCCCCACAGGGAAACTTTCGGAGGCAACATGTCGAATCAAATAGTTCTGCCGCGCATCCTGCAGGTGGGCGCCAAGGCCAGCGAGGCCATTCCAGATGTGCTCGCTAGCCTGGGTTGCCATCGACCATTGATCATCACTGACAAAATGATGGTGCAACTCGGTTACGCCGGTCGTATCCAGGATGTACTTGCAAGCAAAGGTTTGAGCGCCGACGTTTTCGCCGACACTGTTCCTGAGCCCACGGTCGATTCGATTCGTGCCGGTGTTGAACATGCTAGATCGGGCGACTATGACAGCATCATTGCATTGGGTGGTGGCAGTCCAATCGACAGTGCCAAAGCCATTGGCATTCTCGCCAAGTTCGGTGGCGAGATGCGTGACTATAAATTTCCACGGCAGGTGAGCGAGCAAGGCTTGCCGATCATTGCAGTACCGACCACAGCTGGTACCGGTTCGGAAGTTACCCGTTTCACCATCATTACTGATGAACAGAACGACGAAAAAATGCTCTGCGTAGGCATCGGGTTTATGCCTGTGGCGGCATTGGTCGACTACACCCTGACGCTCTCCCTGCCAGCTCGTGTCACGGCGGATACCGGTATCGATGCACTAACCCACGCCATTGAGGCCTATGTCAGCCTCAAAGCCAACCTCTACAGTGACAGTCAGGCGCTGGCCGCGATGCGTCTGATTGGCCCGAACTTGCGTCGCGCCTATCACTCAGGCCAGGACATTGCAGCGCGCGAGGCGCTGATGCTGGGATCTACTTTGGCCGGAGTTGCGTTTTCGGCAGCCTCAGTTGCCCTGGTGCATGGTATGAGCCGCCCAATTGGAGCTTTTTTCCATGTGCCACACGGACTTTCCAACGCGATGCTGCTGCCAGGTGTAACAGCTTTCTCCATTCCAGGCGCCCCAAAACGTTACGCCGATTGTGCGCGGGCCATTGGCGTCGCGACCGCTGAGGACAGCGACGATAGCGCCAACGCTAAGTTGCTCGTCGAACTGCAGGCCCTCAATGACGAGCTGCAAGTTCCCACACCTGAAGGCTTTGGCATCAGTCGCTCACGCTTCTTCGAACTGATGCCAATTATGGCTGAGCAAGCCCTCGCATCCGGTTCACCGGGCAACAATCCTCGGGTGCCTTCGGTCGACGAGATGATCGAGCTCTACCGAAACCTCTGGTAGCCAAAAAGACAACCACGCCTCTTCATCACTTCAGCGGTAACTGCCGCGTACATAAAATAAGGAATACTCGCATGATTACTGTAGGTCATCTGATCAACGGCCAGATTGTCACTGATACTGAGCGCACTCAGGACGTGTTCAATCCTGCAACGGGCGAAGTCACCAAACAGGTTGCACTGGCCTCGAAACTAACGGTCGAAAAAGCCATTGCTGCCGCTGAAGCGGCTTTTCCTGAATGGCGCAACACACCACCGATCAAGCGCGCACGGGTGATGTTCCGCTTCAAAGAACTGCTTGAGCAGAATGCCGAACGTATCTGCCAAATGATTGGTGAAGAGCACGGGAAAATTGTCCACGATGCCATGGGCGAGCTTCAGCGGGGCATCGAAAATGTTGAATATGCGTGCGGTGTGCCCGAGTTGCTCAAGGGGGAGCACAGCAAAAATGTTGGCCCCAATATCGATTCTTGGAGTGAGTTCCAACCGCTGGGTGTAGTTGCTGGAATCACGCCATTCAACTTCCCGGCGATGGTACCGCTGTGGATGTTTCCTATGGCGATTGCCTGCGGTAACTGCTTCATCCTGAAACCCTCCGAGCGTGATCCAAGTTCGACCTTGTTCATCGCTCAGCTGCTGCAGGAAGCTGGTTTACCGAATGGCGTCATGAGCGTGGTCAATGGTGATAAAGAGGCCGTTGATACCTTGCTCCACGACCATCGTGTCCAGGCGGTAAGTTTTGTAGGTTCGACACCAATCGCTGAGTACATCTACCGGACGGCTGCGGCAAACGGCAAACGTTGCCAGGCATTGGGTGGCGCAAAAAACCACGCCATCGTCATGCCAGATGCGGACATCGATAATGCGGTCAACCAGTTGGTTGGAGCTGCATTTGGATCATCAGGGGAGCGGTGCATGGCTCTGTCTGTGGCGGTCACAGTAGGTGATGCAACAGCCGATGCCTTGATCAGCAAAATGCGCGAAGCAATGACCCGTCTCAAGGTCGGCGCCTATCAAGACAAGAGCAACGACTTTGGCCCGCTGATCACTCGCCAACATCAGCAAAAAGTGATCGGATACATCGACAGTGCAGAGGAGGAGGGCGCAGAGGTCGTAGTGGATGGTCGAAACATTCAAATTCCAGCTTGCGAGAACGGTTTTTTTGTTGGGGGGACATTGATCGATCAAGTCAAACCCGGCATGCGCTGCTACGAGGAAGAGATCTTCGGGCCGGTGCTGTTGATCGTGCGTGCGCAGAGCATGCAAGAGGCGATGCAACTGATCGATGCCCATGAGTACGGTAACGGCACCTGCATCTTCACTCGCGATGGTGAAGCAGCCCGCTACTTTTCGGACAACATTAAGGTCGGCATGGTCGGCATCAACGTACCGCTCCCAGTACCTGTCGCGTATCACAGCTTTGGTGGCTGGAAGCGCTCGCTCTTTGGCGACCTGCATGCCTACGGCCCGGATGCCGTTCGTTTCTATAGCAAGCGTAAAACGGTCACTCAGCGCTGGCCATCTTCGGGCATCCGCGAGGGTGTAGAGTTCTCTATGCCGACGATGAAATGACTGAATGGCAAGCTCAAATAAGATGTAGAGCGTTTTCTTCATCAAGTGTCGTGGTCATCGACATTTTGCCGGGCTAACGCCGAGTCCTGGCTCACCAGATGATTTTGGTTTACGTACAAAAAAGGCCCTCTACAGGGCCTTTTTTGTCGAGGATTTAGACATTGGGTTTGGCGTTAGCGTAGTGGGCGGTCACGCGCCATGCGGGATGCAAACAGCCCGCATCCATTGCGCAAACTTTCGTGCCGACGTCAGTCACCCTTCTTGTCCTATGGCGGCGTTCAAAGAAACTCCTTTCGGATGTCGATACTCGATCGTTCACCAATGTTCCTGTAGTTCTCCGTGAGCCACGTATCGGCCTCTCGTCGTCCGTTGTCGCGTAGTCCGCAAAGGAAGTCCCAGTCCGCGTTGGATTTGCTGGACACACTGAGCGCACACATCGCCTCGTCAGACTTAATGGAATGATAAGCATCTCCTTCATTGCGATCGAGCTTACATCGTCAGTATTGCCATGTGCCAACGAGTCTCCTACGCCGATACCTTTAAATCCAAGATCGTCAAGGAATACCTGCAAGCTGTCGACCGCAAGCGTTGCATTGAGCCTCGAACGTGTACTGGGCCGCCCGTTCAAGCGTAACGTATGGACTGTTCCGTACTTGCTCCAAGAATTGGAGAAAGACCCAACGCATCACATCAAGAAGTACCGCGCTGTGTTCGCCCAGGGCAGAGGCGTGGCCTGGCCTAAAGCAGGCACTTTCAACGCGCAGCAGTCGATTCAAGTCACGACCGCTGAGGAGTGGGCCCGGGCAAATCTGGCTACCTCTTCAGCACAAGTGCAGTAGCCGAACGAGCGTATCCGCGCAGGGAGTTGACCTACTGAATAGCTCCTCAGTCTGGTAAAGGGCGCTGATAACCGAAGCAAAAACGCGGGGTACGGGTTTGGTAATCCTAGACGTCCGAATCTTTATCTTTACCGCGCCATCTGCCGAGGTCTGAGGCGCTCCAAAGCCACCAACTATTGGGTTTTCTCAGCGCGGATTGCGAACCACAGCGCGTTAATCAAACACTTGCCATGATTGGGGATTCTGAAGGTGTGTTCGTAGGACGCTTACGTCTGCGTGAGGACAGAGACGTTACGGGAGGTGGGAGGGTAGGTTGCGTTCATGCCCATAGCTAACCTGCGGTATGAAGTGGCGTCCATGGAGAGGTCGATCCTTCGGGCCAATGGGCCCGGCTAGTCTATAAGCTCGAGAGCTACTCACTCAGGCGTCATGAGCACCGCTAACGTCTTATTGATGAACTATGCGTTCTCGCTGATCGTCGCCAACGCGCCGCGCATAGGTGGTCTCGATCACCTTGAGTCTTGGCGGCATGGTGCGTTCCCTGCTAAAGAATGGTGCTCTACAGGTATCGGTAAGATTCTGTGATTTCAACCGCTGTGCAGGACTTGGCTGAGACAATTCATGACAGCGAAACGCTATTTAAAAATTGTTATGTGAACTCAAAAAGTAGGAAGCGTGAGGTCATTTCTCCCATTGTTCGAGCAGTATTGAGACGAATTTTTCCGCTGCCGGAGATAGTGAAGCGCCTCTCCGGTAAACCAGTCCCAACGATCGGTTAACTATCGGCTCTATCAAAGGGACGCTTACCAATGTTGGATGATCCACAGCAGGCATTGCGAGGCTCGGCATTGCCGAGACACCTAATCCCGCTTCTACCAGACCCAGCGATGTAGATAGGTGTTGAACCTCATAGAACCACTGTGGACGCCAGCTCAAGCCGGACAAAGCGTGGTCAAGCAGCATGCGGTTACCGCTCAGGCGACCGACTCCGATAAGGCGGTAATTGCTCAGTTCAGACCAGGTGACCGAGCTGCGTTTAGCCAACTCGTGATCGCGCCGACAAGCTAAAACAAAAGGCTCGTTAACCAACGGCACGAACTCTATGTCTGGGTGCTGGCCGCTCATCATGTTGATGCCAAAGTCAGCTTCGCCACGCAGAACAGCCTCCAGCCCTTCATTCGCACTGAGATCAAGCAAGCGAATGCGGATTTGTGGATAGCGCTCGTTGTAGAGGCGAATTACCGAAGGGAGGAAGTAGAAGGCTGCGGTGGGGATACAGGCAAGGGTTACACGGCCGCTCTGCCGCTCCGCCAGCTCTCGGATGTTAAGTATTGAGTCGTCGAAGTCATCCAGTAAGCGTCGCGCCTTGGGCAGGAAGTCTCGCCCAACGCTGGTGAGGCTTACCCTTCTTGTCGTGCGATCCAGAAGCGCGGTTCCCAATCCCTCTTCAAGCTTTTTCATTCTCCGACTTAATGCGGGTTGGGATAGATGCAATGCATCGGCAGCTTCATGGAAGCTTCCAAGTTCTGCGATCTTCACGAAAGATCGGATGTCATTGAGCTCATAATTCACTTTTTTCGTCTCACAATCCGAGAGGGGTAAAGCCCGGTCAGCCTAAATCCATCATTCGTAAAACGCAATAATCAGGCTGATATTTGCATTGGAAACAATTTTTAAAGCCTGCGACTCTTGCTCACAAGACATCAATTACTCCGATTGATCAACAAGAGTCAGTATTCATGCAACGAATTCCCTGTGTGCTAATGCGCGGTGGTACTTCCAAAGGCCCAGTGTTCCTCGCCTGGGATCTACCTGTTGCGATCGAAGACCGTGACGAACTGCTGCTCAACGTTATGGGTTCTGGCCATGAGCTGGAAATTGACGGTATCGGTGGCGGTAGCCCGCAAACCAGCAAGGTGGCGATCGTTAGCCCATCGCTGCATCCTGAGGCGGATGTCGACTATCTGTTTGTCCAAGTCATGGTTTCCCAACGTCGAGTCGACACCGCGCCTAATTGCGGCAACATGCTTTGCGCCGTTGGCCCGTTCGCCATCGAGCAGGGGCTGGTAAAAGCTTCCAAAGACCTGACCCGCGTGCGTATTCGTAACCTCAATACGGGGACGTTTGTGAACGCCGAGGTACAGACGCCCGGTGGGAAGGTCAGCTATGAAGGTGACACCGCCATTGATGGCGTGCCGGGTACCGCCGCTCCTGTGCAACTGACCTTTCTGGATGCTGCGGGCAGCAAGACCGGCAAACTTTTCCCTACTGGGCAAACGCAGGATTTGATCGACGGTATTCCAGTAACCTGCATCGACATGGCGATGCCGATGATGATCGTCGAAGCCGGCCAACTGGGTAAGCGCGGCGATGAAAGTCCTGCGGAACTGGATGCCGACAAAGAGTTCCTGCGTCGCCTGGAGTCCTTGCGACTGCAAGCCGGCTTGGTAATGGGCCTGGGTGACGTCAGCGACAAAGTGATTCCCAAGCCAGTACTGGTGTCACCGGCCAAGGCTGGCGGCACAATCCAGGTGCGCTACTTCATGCCACACAACTGCCATCGGGCCTTGGCGATCACCGGTTCCATCGGCCTTGCCACCGCTTGTGTCACTGGAGGCAGTGTCGTCGCGCAATTGCTCGGCGGGATTAGCGAGCCGCGCATGAAGCAAGTACGCATTGAACATCCAAGTGGCGGGATAGATGTCGTATTGTCCTACACCGGCGCTCGTGCTGAGACAATTCGTGCCTCAGTGGTGCGTACATCGCGCAGGCTGTTCTCCGGCTTTGTCTACGCCACGGATTCCCAACGACTTGCCGGATAATTTCCCCTGGTCATTGCCGTTCTTGCATCAGCACAATTCTAAAAATGGGTGATGCCATGAAAGTTGTAAAATCGCTCTACTTCCAGATTCTCCTCGCCGTGCTGTTGGGTGTGCTGGTCGGGCATTTTTGGTCGCAACAGGCCATTGCCTTGAAACCGCTTGGTGACGCCTTCATCAAGTTGATCAAGATGATGATCGCTCCGGTGGTGTTCTGCACAATCGTCACCGGTATCGCGGGCATGAGCGACAAACGCTCCCTCGGGCGTCTGTTGAGCAAGACCATGCTGCTGTTCCTGGCGCTGACCGTGATCAGCTTGATTATCGGCCTAGTGGCGGTCTACTTGTTCAAACCAGGTGTGGGCATGAACATTGACCCAACCCAGCTGAGCACCAAGGGACTGTCGCAATACACCGATTCCGCCGCGAAGCTGGGAGTGGTCGAGTTTTTCATGCACATCATCCCGGACACTTTCATCGGCGCTTTCAATAAGGGTGAAGTGCTGCCGGTGTTGTTCATCGCGGTGCTTTGCGGTTTCGCACTGTCGGCCATCGGCGAGCGTGGCAAGCCGGTACTGGATGTACTGGAATCCGCCTCGCACATGGTGTTCAAGATTTTCTCCTATCTGATGCGCTTCGCTCCGATCGGCGCTTTTGGCGCGTTGGCATTCACCGTAGGCCAGTACGGTATTACATCGTTGGGCTCGCTGGCCAAGCTAATCATGACCTTGTACGTAGCCTGTGGCTTCTTCGTCTTTGTGGTGCTGGGGAGCATTTGCCGGGCAAATGGCTTCAGTCTCTGGAAGTTGCTGCGCTACTTCCGCGAAGAGTTCCTGGTGGTGCTCGGGACTTCCTCCACCGAGCCGGTGATGCCGCGGATGTTGGAAAAGCTGCAAGCCCTTGGTTGCAAAAAAGGTGTGGTGGGGTTGGTGCTGCCAACGGGGTACTCGTTCAACCTCGACGGTACGGCAATCTACCTATCGCTGGCAGCGGTATTCATTGCTCAGGCCTGCAACATCGAGCTAAGCCTGACACAGACCGTGACCATGCTGGCCATCATGCTGTTGTCCTCGAAGGGTGCCGCAGGTGTGACCGGAGCCGGGTTTGTCGCGCTGGCGTCGACACTGACTGTGATCCATGACATTCCCTTGGCCGGCCTTGCACTGCTGATCGGTATCGACCGCTTCATGTCGGAAGCCCGGGCCTTGACCAGTCTGGCAAGCAACGCCGTGGCTACAGTGGTGATGTCCATCTCGGAGAACGCTTGTGATCGCGAGACACTGATGCGGACTCTTGACGGCGAACCGTCGCCCGCCCTGGCACAAACCCAGAGTGAAAACTGGGATGGTCGCAAGGTCACGGAACACGTCTGACCGGACACGCCTGAAACACCCAACAAACATTTCATTCAACTCCCCGCCAGGCACGGCTGATCGTACCGTCTGGCGGGTTCGAGGTCGTGCGCCTGCGCATCGGCCACGCTACTAATAAGAACAAGAGAACTGACCTATGCTCGCATTTCTTGGTTTGGCCATGGTGGTGGTTTTTACCTATCTGATAATGTCGAAACGCCTATCGCCGATTGTCGCCCTGACGGTGGTGCCGATTGTGTTTGCGGTGATTGGCGGTTTTGGCGGTACTACGGGCAAGATGATGCTCGACGGCCTGAAGATGGTTGCGCCTTCGGCTGCGCTTCTACTGTTCGCCATTCTGTTCTTCGGCCTGATGATTGATGCCGGGTTGTTCGACCCGTTGATTCGTAAAATCCTCAAGCGTGTAAACGGCGATCCGATGAAAATCGCTATCGGCACCGCGCTGCTGTCACTGCTGGTCGCCCTCGACGGCGACGGCACAACCACCTACATGATCACCTGCGCGGCAATGCTGCCGTTGTACAAGCGTATCGGCATGAACCCGATGATTCTGGCGACCATCGCCATGTTGTCCTTGAGCATCATGAGCGGCATGACCCCATGGGGCGGGCCCGCTACAAGGGCGATCGCGGCACTGGGTCTGGATGCCGGCGAGTACTTCGTGCCCTTGCTGCCGACCATGATCGGCGGCGCGATGTGGGTGGTGTTCACCGCTTTGCTCCTGGGCCGTGCCGAGCGTAAGCGCATCGGTAATGTGCAGCTACAGAGCGGTGGCGGTAATTGCTACATCGACGCGATCCTGGGTGATGCCCCGTACAAACGGCCTAAACTTGCATACGTGAACCTGTTGCTGGTGATCGCGGTCATGGTCGCGCTGGTAATGGGGATCATGCACTCGGCGATCCTGTTCCTGATCGGCTTTGTCCTGGCACTGATGATCAACTACCCGCAACTGGATATTCAGAAAGAACGCATTCTCGCCCATTCCGGTAATGCAATGACGGTGGTGCTGCTGGTGTTTGCCGCCGGTATCTTTGCCGGGATCTTTTCGGGCACCAAGATGGTCGACTCCCTGGCGCAAACGCTAGTGGACTGGATTCCGCCATCCTGGGGACACCTGTTCCCACTGGTGGTGGCGATCACCAGCATGCCGTTGACCTTTGTCCTGTCCAACGATGCTTACTACTTTGGTGTGGTACCGATCCTGGCCAACGCGGCCGCAGCCTATGGCATTGACCCGGTGGAAATCGCCCGCGCGTCGATTCTCGGTCAGCCAGTACACCTGATGAGTCCGTTGGTAGCCTCAACCCTGTTGCTGGTGGGTATGGTCGATCGTGATATCGGCG
Source organism: Pseudomonas sp. Tn43 (assembly GCF_014192635.1). Classification (NCBI taxonomy): domain Bacteria; kingdom Pseudomonadati; phylum Pseudomonadota; class Gammaproteobacteria; order Pseudomonadales; family Pseudomonadaceae; genus Pseudomonas; species Pseudomonas sp. Tn43. Next base: position 665,269 of record NZ_JACHYG010000001.1, on the reverse strand, counting down.
ATTTCCAGAAAGCCACCGTCAAATGGGCGGTACTCACTTCATTAGTAGTCACCGCGCTAGCCCTGCTGACCGGGGCGATCAGTCTCTTCTCCTGATTCACCCCAAGCATCTGTTTTCTCATGACACGTCTCGCTTGCGAGGCGTGCGCTGTTCTGCACTCCAAATAACAACAATGAGTAGTTTGCCAATGACCACTTTGTATACCCAACGGGCGCTGTTTTCACTTCTTGGTTTGTTGCCGCTGGCCAGTGCCAGTGCAGAAGGCTTTATCGACGACAGCAAGCTCAAGCTGCAATTGCGCAACGTCTATTTCAATGAGAATTTCCGTGACGAGCATGGCATGAGTGCCAAATCAGCAAGGACGGCGAAGAGCGAACGAGCCGAGTGGGCCCAGGGGTTTCTGTTGGATTACCAGTCGGGATTTACACCTGGCACTATCGGGTTTGGTGTTGATGCCCTTGGCCTGCTCGGGGTCAAGCTCGACTCCGGCCGTGGCCGCAGCGGCACTGGCTTATTGCCGGTGCATGATGACGGTCGTGCGACTGACGAATTCGCAAGTATGGGTATGACTGCCAAAGCCCAACTGGCCAAGACCACGTTCAAATACGGCACCTTGCTACCCAAGACTCCGGTGCTGATCTATAACGACGCGCGTCTTTTGCCGCAAACGTACCAAGGCACTCAGATCAGTAGCGTCGACATCGAAAACCTCACCCTCACCGGGGGCTACCTGGATCGATTCAAACTGCGAGATTCCAGCGACAGCATGCCGATTGTGCCCGACGGTTACGGCGGAGATAAATCAGGCGACTTCAGCTATGCAGGCGCCGAGTACAAGCTGGGAAAGAGCGTTCGTTTGAGTTATTTCTACGGCGAACTGGAAAACTTTTACCGACAGAATTTCGCAGGTATCCAGCACGATCTACCCTTGGGCGGCGGTGTGCTGACCAGTGACTTGCGCTACTTCAACAGTGTCGATAACGGCTCAGCCTTCGGTGGCAAGATCGACAACAACATGCTGAGCGGGCAATTGTCCTACGCCATTTCCGGCCATACCTTCGGTGGCGGATATCAGACCCTCAGTGGCGACGCCAGTTTGCCCTATATCAGCGGTGCAACGGTTTACTCGTTCAGCAACGCCGGTATAGGCAAGTTCATCGAGGAGGACGAGAAGACATGGATGCTCAACTACGGCTACAACTTTGTTGCTCTGGGCGTACCGGGCCTGACGTTTTCCGCCCGGTATCTGAGCGGCAACGACGGTAAGTCCGACACCTCGGTCAAGGAGTGGGAACGTGATGCCGAACTGGCTTACGTCGTGCAACAAGGCACCTTCAAGGGGCTGGGTGTGCGGTTGCGTAACTACGTTTACCGCTCTGATTATTCCCGTGGCCGAGATAGCAATCGAATCTACTTTACCTACGACATCGCCCTCTGGTGATCCCCTGATTGCGGCCTCGCGATTTTCGCAGGCCGCCTTTTCAGTGATTGATCGTGCTCGCTCGATGGGCGGCGAAAGCCTATGGGCTCGGTTTTCTTCTGCTCGTTGGGATTGATCTGCTCATCGATGAGCGCCCTAGCCTGGTTGCGGGCCTTGCGGATGTCCGTCAGGGATTTGCGTGGCCAGGACCCGCAGGCGTATTCTTTGTTCTGGTCGCCCCACCGATAGCGATAGAAAAAGCTGACCGACACGCCGTCCTTACGCAGGGAAATTCGACCCGCGAGATTGCCATCCTCCCGGAGGATCCGGCCGGCATCATTGGCGGTCAGCGACTCGAGTTCTTTGATGGTGATTTTGGCCATGAAATGGACTCCCCCTACTTTTACCCCCACAAAAACGTCGGCTCTTGATGGACGTTACTGGACTCTCGTAGAGCAGAACACCGCTGGAGCTCAAGTAAATACTGGCTTAGAAAAATCCAGAGTGAAATTTTGGAGGCTTTCAAGAAGTATGAAAAAGGAGATGGGGTGCTAGGGGTCGAGTGTTCGAATCACTCCGTCCCGACCATTATTCCTGAGTAAAATCAGACAGTTAAGCCGATCAGATAGATCGGCTTTTTTGTGCCTGCGCAAAACTACCCGGTGACGCTGATATTCAGGTCCCGGAATTGCCTCGGACCAGATGATTCGTGGTCCCGCTGGTAGTTTTTGGTCTTGCCCTCGCTCGCATAGCCTGCGATTTTCTTGACCATCTTTCTTGTACAGATGCAGCGACAGCGCTGGTACTTCGTGAAAGCCCGGCATCTCCTCTTTCTTCCATCCCTAATAGCATTCCGCTGCCTCCCGAGCCTCCTTGAACGCTCGAGTCAAATACCGCTCTTCGACTTTCGTCCAGTGGTCCTTGAGTCCGCATCCCTCGGCAATGCACTGCCCGTCGCTGATGTTCTGCAACCGCTCGACGCGGACGTCGGTGATCTCCAGCAGGATGCGGCTGGCAGCGCGGGGCATATGAATGCTCGGTTTCCACTTCAAGCCGAAGTCTTTCCGCGCCTCGTCGGAGTAGGAACCTGGCAGACACTCAACCGCATAGGCGTAGTGCTGCAACGGGCTTTTCGCCGTTGGCTGATGTTCAACACCAAATCCATGAAGGTTTCGCGGACATATAGCCGGTCACCGGGCTGGGCGAATGGGCAGAAATCGTTGTAGTAGCCGACACTGTTCGGGTGCAAGGGGCTTTCGCTTGGCAGTTCATGCCATTCTCCTAGCAATTCCTCGGGTAGGCGCCGCCCTCCGAGACCCCGGAGGCGACAGTAGGGTGGGTGGTTTATTAGGATTGGTCTACGCTTTTGACTAAATCTCAATGAAGGATTTCGACGTGAACAATCAGTCTGAAGAGACACCGGAAGTGCGTCGAAATAAAATTCTTGGCGAGGCGATTGGGCTTACTCCATGGGAGGTGGCTGAATACCACTAGAATTCAAAAAAAGAACAACAGTGATGAGTACATCATTCACTTTGGTATTCAAACTCCGGAGCTGGTCAGCGCCAAGATCATTGGCTTGCGAGGAGGGCTGTTCACTCACACTCGGCCCATCGATTTTGAAGGGCTTCAAATAAGCAGTATTTAACTGATCTCAACGCCGGTTTCGGCGAACCAATTGGCCCAGGCCACCACTCGAAAGGACTCATATGAAACTCAATATTATTACTCTTGGCCTGCTCGTTGTATTGGCCGGCTGCACTACCGCTGGCCCATATGTCACCAACATCTCAAGTGATGGGCGTAATGGTCTGAACATCGAGAAGTGCGCTGTGAAGATGAATGCTTTCATGGGGACTGTGAGCACAACTGAATGCACGACTCAGAATTTGCAGCTCAGCCGAGGCAACTGATTGCAGGTATGACGTTCAGGGCGCGAAGTGTTCGTCGCCCGGATCTTTGTGCTACTCCCGCAAACTTTCATTCCAGGTGGACGATTTCCAGATGGTGAGCGTCCGGTATCGACCGTCGCGTTCCGGCTCGTTTATCAAGCCCATCTGTTCATACAGTCGAATGGCTTTTGGTGTGCAGCTGGTCAACTCGGCGCGTCGTCCAATGCACATGCTCAAATTTCCTTTTTTTGAAATGCGTTAAATGCCTTGTACGTTTGATCGCAAGTCAGCCCGTAACCGTCAGTCCGTTCCTGGTTGAAATGCTGTTTCCCCCCCTGAAAAAAACAAAAAACGACATTCCTGTCATTCAGCATCCGAACCCCAAGCAAACTCACACAGCTTGCTTCACCTTCCGATGAACCCACTGCGCCTCGCTTTTTAGCTCCAGAACTTGCCAATGGAAGCGCTCAAGCGAAGCATTGTGTCCGACGCTGATCAGGATTGTTTCCGGTAGCGTCTGTTTAAGCATTTGATAGCAGCGCGCCTCGTTGGCCGAATCCAGTGCCGAACTGCTCTCGTCCAAGAACAGGATCGTGGGGCGGGCCAGCAGGGCGCGGACGAACGCGCAGCGTTGCAGTTCGCCGATGCTGAGGGTCTGTGACCAGTCTCGTTCCTCATCCAGTTGATCGCTCAAGTGGTGCAGGCCGACTTGCTGCATGGCCAGGCCCAGCGCGGCATCTTCTTCGCGTTGGGGAGCGTTGGGATACCAGAGTGCCTCGCGCAGGCTGCCCAGCGGCAGATAAGGTTTTTGCGACAGTGTCAGAGCACGCGCACGGTCATAACAGGTGGAGCCAGAAGCATGATGCCAAAGCCCCGTGATCGTACGAATCAGTGTCGATTTGCCGTAGCCGGACGGCGCGCTGATCAGAAGACTGTCGCCAGGCTCGAGTGAAAGATTGAAACCCTTGAACAATTGCCGGCCGTTCGGCAGCCAGATGTCCAGGTCCTTGATATCGAGGCCGTTGTCCTGTTGTTCGAGCCTGACCTTCGACTTGACCTGGACGTTATCCAGTCGGTCCTGGAAACCGATCAAGCGGTCGATCACCGATTTCCACTCCGACAGCTCTGGAAATACGCTCACCAGATAGGCGATGGCCGCATGCACTTCGCCGAAGGCGGCGCTTATCTGAGTCAGGCGACCGAGAGGAAAGGCGCCGGCGAAGAACTGCGGCGCCATGATGAACATGGGGATGACCGTAGCGCTGTTCAAATAGAAGGTCGAATAGCCCATGATCAGCTTCTGTTTTTTTACCAGCGCCCAGAAGTTTTCCAGGGCTGCGCCCAGGCGTTGGTTCAAACGTGCGCTCTCCAGGGCTTCGCCCCGGTATTGGGCGATCGAGTCGGCGTTTTCCCGCAGGCGGATGAGTGAGAAACGGAAATCCGCTTCGCGCCGCTGTTGCATGAAATTGAGACTTGGCAGCGCGCGTCCCAGCCAGAACGCGATGCCGGTGCCCACTATTGCGTACACCAGGGCCACCCACACCAGCAGCCCCGGGATGACCAATGACTGGCCGTTGAAGGGCACGCTGACGAGGCTGGAGGCCTGCCAGAGAATATGCAGGAATGAAAACAGCGACACCACCGAGGTCAGCAGTCCCAGACTCAACTTGAGTGACTTGATGATAAAGAGGTCGATGTCCTCGGCGATCCGCTGGTCGGGGTTATCGACGTCCGTCTCGGTCAGCTTCAGCTTCTGGTAACGCTGGCTGTCCAGCCATTGATCGAGCAGGTTGCGGGTGGCCCAACGCCGCCAGCGTATCGTCAGCTTCTGCTGGAAATGGAATGCGCCCACGGTGAAGGCGGCCATGCCGATCTGCAGCAGGATGAACTGCAGGCTGCCCAGGATAAATCCGGCGTAATCCATGGCCTGCAATGCGTTGTAGAAATGCAGGTTCCAGAAGTTGGTGAGGATGTTGATCCCCACCAGGCACAGGGTCATGAGCACGGTGGCCAAAAGCAGCAACAGCGCCGGGTACTTCTCCTCGGATGCCCAGAAAGGCCGCGCGAGACGCCAGAAATTGCGGAGTGTGTGCATGTGGTCTTGATGAGCCCGGTCGCTAGCGACGTTGAGTTTGCAAGGGAGGGAGGATAGGATCGGCCAATGCTAATCGTTTGCATTAATTAGGGAAAGCCACGGGTGTCCGCTATCGAATTTCCAGAATGGCTTAATCAGGCGTGGCCGCCGATACAACGTGTGATCCAGCAGCCTGGTGATCAGCCTTCGATAGCATTGCATCGGCTCGCCGACCCCGCTGTGCTGCAACCACTGCTGACCCGGTTCGCGCTGCTTTATCCGGGGGTGAATCGTGCGGCCGTGGTCTCGCAGTGGTCGATGAACTATTTGGGTATTGTCCTGCCGGCGACCCTGGCCTGTGTCCTCACGTGTCATTGCGCGATCGATTTCTGGGGTGAGGAAGCGGTGCTGTTGCACGATGACGGTCAGCCTCTGGCGCTGGGATTGACTGGCCCGCTAGCGACCATGGCAGCTGAAGACCGTGCAGCCTACTGGTCGCGGTTGATCCATGAACACCTGGCACCGCTTTTTACCACCTTGGCCGCCGCCGGTGGCCTTGCGTCGAAAATACTGTGGGGCAACCTGGTCGCCTTCTGGGATGGCGCCTTCGCGAGAATGGATGCCGACTTGTCCAGGGACGGGTTCGCCGAGACGCACCAGTGGCTGGAGCAGGTCACGGTGAACGACGGGCGCCTGAAGTTGCGGGGCTTGCAACGCATGGTCGAGTCACCTGCGCCGCAGGTTTGTCCCCGCCTTGCGTTGCGCCGGCATTGCTGCCTGCATTACCAGTTGCATGAACCAGTCGAAGGCGAACCGCCAGTCCTCTGCGAGTCATGTCCCAAGCTGCACCGCCTGCCTGTGGAAGAACAGGTGAGCTACCTGCATTACATCTATCAGGACGGTTGAGCGGGCACCGACCATGCAACCAGGTGATGCGCGCCCGAACTGCGACAATTGTCCGCGGTGCCGGGCGCTGACATCACTCAATCCCATCAAGCATAAGCCGCATGGGCTTCGACCTGGGTGAGGCGGCCGTTTTCCACTTTCAGTACCCGGTCGGCCTGTTGGAAGTAAGCGTCGTCGTGGGTGATCACTATCACGGTCTTGCCCCGGGCTTTCAGTTCCGGTAACAGCTCCATGTAGAACACCCGCTTGAAGGTCGGATCCTGGTCGGCGGCCCACTCATCGAACAGATAAAACGGCTTGTCGTCCAGATACGCCGACACCAGCGCCAGTCGCTTGCGTTGGCCCGTGGACAGCTCCACGGTGGAAAAGCGGTCGTCGACGATGCTGACTTTGTGCCCTAGACCCAAGGCCTTCACATAACGCGTCGCTTCGGCGGTGCGGTGCTCGGCGTCCGGTCCGTCGTCGCCCAGCAAATGTTCGAACAGGTGGAAGTCGGCGAACACGGCGGCAAAGTGCTGACGGAATTGCTCGCGGTTATCGTCGTCCACCTCCACGCCGTTAAGCACCACGCAGCCGGCTTCCGGCGCATACAGCCCAAGCATCAGCATCGACAGCGTGGTCTTGCCACTGCCGTTGCCGCCGACCACGAACACCAGTTCGCCCTGTTCCAGTGTCAGATCCACTGGCCCGAGCATGAAGGGATGATCCTCGTGTTCGCCGGGATAGCGGTGGCACACACCGTTGAGTAGCAGGCGCATGGGGCCTTCGCTGGCGAACACATTGCCCAGCGGGGCGACGGCTTGGGCTTCGGTGCTCAGTTCGGCGTCCAGCTGGCGTATGCGGTTCAGGGCAATACTGGCCTGACGCAGCGAGGGCAGGGCGATCATCAAATCGGAAATCGGCCGTACCAGATACAGCAGGGTGATGGTGAAACTGGTCAGCACGGTGATCGGCTGCGGCAACCAGAACGGCACGATGAACAGCAACACGCCCAGGTTGAGGTAGAACAGCAGCGTGCCAAGGTTGGCCACCACCGAATACCCGGCCATGCCGCGCAGGAAACGCAGGCGAAACTCGTCGGCGCCCGGGCGGATGACCCGCTCGACAAAGGCCTCGCCACGGGCATTGTTCAGCTGCAATTCCTTGCTGCCTTCGATCAGGCTGCGAAAGTGCTGGTAGAGCACATCTTTTTGTAGTCGCACCCGTTCCAGATGGCTCAACGGCCCGCGTTCGGCCAAGTGGAACGCAATCAAACCGACCAGCAGGAACAAGGCCAGAATCGCCAGCAGTGACCACGACAGCCAGGCCAGATAGGCAAAGCACGCCAGGGTCACCACGGCGTTGACGAACAACAGCGGCACCCACTCGAACGCCGCGGTAAAGGTGTGTACGTCTTCGGTGAGAATCACCAGCAAACGGTGTTTACCCATGCCTTGCAGACGCTTGAGCGGGGTGGCGAGCAGCTTGCGCGACAAGTCGATGCGCATCTGGAAAATCGCACTTTGGGTCAGGTGCAGCAGCGACAGTTCCGAGCAGAGTTTGCTCAGCAGCATGCCCACACACAGCCCGAAAAACCCCAGGGCCAGTTCGGGCAATTGCTGCGGATTGGCCAGCCCGCGGTTGATCAGGATCACCAGTCCCGCACTGGCCAGCCCGCCCAGTGCACCGGTGATGGAGGCCAGTGCCAGCAGGCGTGCCGATTGGCGGTAGAGATAGAGAATCAGGTTCATGCGACGGTTTCCGTCGAGGCCATGGCCAGCGACTTGTTGAGTTGTTCATGGAAGGCAGACTGTCCGAGGATCGTGTCGTGATCAGCGGCGACCTGATGATGACAGGTTCGCTGACTGATCGCGTCCCATAGCGCCGGCAGCGTCGGGCGCTCGATCAAGGTCTGCTCGGCCCACCAGAGGTGCAGGGTGGCACGCACGGACGGCACTGAATAGCCGTTGACCCAACGACGTGCGTCGGCCATCACCTCCAGCGTTTGCTCGACATAGGCCAGAGGTGCCTTGAGGCTCAGGCCGTTGGCGTTCGCCCATTGCAGCAAGGCGAAACGCAATTGCTCCACGCGACCCAGTTCTGCGGTTGCAGTGTGCAGCTGCGCCAGGCATTGCGCGGTGAGTCGCTGGCGACTGTCGCTGCTCAATTCTTGCTGAACGATGGCCTGTAATGCATCCCACGCCAGCGTTTCATCCTCGGCGTGGAACGTGCTGTCGAACAACCCCAGCCATTCGACTGTTTGCCCTTGCGCCTCCAGCTGTCGGGTCAGCTCCAGCGCGAGCAAGCCGCCCATGGACCAACCGCCCAGGCGATACGGACCTTGAGCCTGAATCTGGCGGATCTGTGGCAAGTATTCGCTGGCCAATGCAACGAGGTCCTGACTGCGCAACGATTCGGGCAACGGAATGCCGTACACCGGCATTTCCTTCGGCAACCCGGCAACCATCGGCAGGTAATGGTGAACCCCGCCCGCTGGCTGATGCAGACAGAACAGCGGTGCCTGTGCAGTTTCACCGGCTTGCAAGACGATGACCGCCGCAGGGTCGTGGGGCTGGCTAATCTGCTCGGCAAGGCCGATCAGCGTCGGGTGCTGGAAGATCACGTTGACCGGCACTTCAATACCCAGGGTCGCGCGCAACCTGGCCGTCATGCGCACCACCAGCAACGAATGGCCGCCGAGGGCGAAAAAGTCGTCGTGGCGACCGATCACTTCGGCTTCCAGCAGCTCTTGCCAGAGCGCTGCGAGTACCTGTTCGATATGGCCCTCAGGCGCTTCATAAGTCGCGAGGCTGTGGTTCGGCGCCCGGGCCAGCAAGCCGCGATGATCGACCTTGCCGTTGGCGGTGCGCGGCAGCTGCGCCAGCCACTGAATGTCGGCGGGAATCATGTGCGCCGGCAACAGCGCCGCGAGGGATTCGCGCACGGCACTGGCCTGAAGTTGTGTGCTCGCTTCGATGAAAGCACGCAAGCTCGGTTCGGCCTGAGTGGTGTCCAGCAACACCACCGCCAGTTTGGCGCCGCTGACGTTGCACAGCCCGGTTTCGATTTCGCCCAGCTCGATACGGTAACCACGCAGTTTGATCTGCGAATCGGTACGCCCGAGGAAATGCAGTTGCCCGTCCAGGTCCTGCCAGGCGAAATCGCCGGTGCGGTACAGACGTTGGCCTTCAAGAGAAGGATGACGGGCCTGGATGAATTTCTCGGCAGTCATCTGTGGCAGGCCCAGATAACCGTCGGACAGCCCCGGCCCGGCAATGTGGATTTCACCCTTGAGCCCACGGGCCACGGGTGCACCCTCGCTGTCGAGCAAATACACCCGGGTGTGGGCGATGGCACGGCCGATCGGCACGCAACCCTGATCGGGCCGACACAGGGCGACGGTGCTCCACACTGAAGCTTCCGTCGGTCCGTATTCGTTGTACAGCTGTGCATCGGGTTGGTGGCGATAGTGGTTGTCCACCAGCGCCGGCGGGCAACTTTCTCCGGCGACAATCGCGGTGCTCAGCGCACTTGCGGTATCGCCCAATTCGTCCAGTAATAACGCATACAACGAAGGCAGGGCCAGCAGGTGCGACACATCGTGACTGCGGATCAACCGGGCCAGTTGCAGCGGATCTTTCTGTTCGGTTTCGCTGGCCAGGTGCAGACAACCGCCCTGGCTCAGGCTCCAGAACAGCCCGGCGATGGAGCTGTCGAAGGCGAACGACGACAGCAGCAGGAAGCGTTGCACCGGCCGCGGATACCCCGCCAGCCGCGCCGCCAGCGAATGCAGGGCGTTGGCATGGCTGATCACCACGCCTTTGGGCTGACCGGTACTGCCGGAGGTATAAATCAGGTAGGCCGGTTGATCTCGGGAAACGCTGGGCTCCTCTTGCAACGGCACCACCGGCAGCGCTTGATCAATCGCCAGTGCGCTCGGTTGCCAGTCCACCGGCAGGTCTTGCAAGCGGGCGCGATGAGTCAGCACCAGACGGGCCTGGCTGTCACGCAGAATATGCTCGATGCGCTCAGTGGGATAAGCCGGGTCGATCGGCACGTAGCAGGCCCCGGCGCGCAGGATGGCAACCAGCGCCACCACCGCATCGATATCGCGTGGCAGGAAATGCGCGATCCGTGCACCAGGTTCCAGGCCTTGGGCGAGTAGTTGCTGGGTGAGGACGGTGACGCGCTGATCCAGCTCGGCATGGCTCAACGTCCCGCTTGGGCCCGTGACCGCCGGGCGTTGGGCATGGGCGGCCGAGCCTTGGGCGAAGCAGGCAGCCAGGTTGGGCAGGGCAAAGGTGGCGGCATAACGCTGTTCTTGCGCCGGGCTCAGGGGCGGCGAAGCGCACAGCGCTCCGGTCACCCGTTGTTGCTCGGCGGTGCTGCAGGTTGCCAGTCGGCCCAGGCTGATGAAGGGTTCACGCAGGCTGTGCTCGATCACGCTCAGCAACTGTTCGGCGAGAAGCTCGACGTGGGCAGGCGTGTAGAGCGCGGCATCAAAATGTAGCGATAAAGCACTGGCAGAATGGGGTTGATACTGCAACAGCAATGCACAACCGGCGCTGATACTGTCGGCCTGTTCGATCTGCCAACCGGCATCGTTCAGCGCACTGTGCGGCACGTCCGCGAGTTCGCGGAAACCCACGCCCGGCAATGACGGCACGTTGCTCAAGTGGCTCGGGTAGCTGTCCCGAGCATCGTTGAGCAGGCCGACACGCTCGGTCACTTGCTGGCACAACGCGGCAAACGATAGCTCGGGTGGGGTGTCGAGTGTCAGCGGCAATGGTTCGGAAAACAGGCCGAGGGCGTCGCCCAACACGTCCGGACGCGTCTGGTTCTCATAAGCCAGCGTCAGGCGTTCGGCTTCGCTGTAGCGCTGCCACAAGGTGACCCAGGCCGCGAGCACGACCGTGCCGGTGCTGACGCCGAGGCTGGCCGCTTGCTGATCGAGGCGTTGCAGGGTCGAGTCGTCGAACGACAGGTGCATCCGCGCCATTTCGGCAATCCCGATAGCCGGATTCTGGCGCTGCCAAGGCAACGGCACATCCGCGACCATCGCGTTGAACTGCTCATCCCAGAACTGGCGGCCCTGGTCGTCCACCGACTCCAGGCGCCACGCCGCATAGTCGGCGTATTGCAGCGGCGGCTCTTGCGGCGCCGCTTGCAGATAGCTCTGCGCCCATTCTTCGCAGAGATAACCCAGGCTGGTGCTGTCCAGGTGCAAGGCCGGCAGGTGCAAGATTGCCGACTGGGTGTCCACATGCAGTTCTATGCCCAGTGCCTGCCAATCAGCGACCGAATCGTCGATCACCTGCATCGGCAACGACAGGCCCGGCAGTTGTTGATAACGGGTACGCAGGATCTCGTGGCGCTGCATCAAGGCCAGCAAACCGGTTTTCAGCCGTGCGCTGTCCAGCGGTTGTTCGCTGCGAATACGCAGCGTGGCCCGCTGCGCTGACGGAGCCAGACGAGTTTGTTGCAGGCGCCACAGGTGCGCCTGTTGCGGTGACAGTTCGAAGCCTTCGAACGGTGTGTTTTCGTGAGTCTGAGTCATGCTGAGACCTGTACAAAAAAGTGGGACATGAGCGTCGATTGGCCGATCATCATCATTGTTCGGTATCCTTCACGACGCTACGGCGACGGGCCTGGCCCAGCGTGCTCTGACGCGCGCTGCCGGCTTCACGCAGCGCGGCTTGAGCCTGGTCGCGGCGGGCCTGTTGCAGTTGATTGAGTGGCACCAACAACTGAGCGACGCTGGTGTCAGCGTTCAGCACGAGTTGCTCCAGCAGGCAGACGAACAGACGGTCGAACAGTTCGATGTAGGCACCGGCGTAACGCCCGGTGTCGTAGTCGTAGACCACCAGCAGGCCTTCGCCGTCATCCACGACGTTGATCAGCAGGTCGACATCCGAAGCTTGCGGTTCCAGCTCTCGCTCGCTGATCGCCAGTCCCGGCAAATGCAGGTCCTGCTGGCGGGTGTTCTGCACCACCAGTTTGACCTGGAAGAACGGCGTGTACCGCGCGTCCCGCTGCGGCAGCAGGTCGGCCACCAGGGCATCGAACGGCAAGTCCTGATGGGCAAAGGCATCCAGCGCCACACGACGGGCATCGCTGAGCAACTGGTCAAACGTCTGCTGCGGCGTGACGTGACAGCGCAATACCAACTGGTTGACGAAGAAGCCGACCATGTCTTCGGTCTGTTGCTGATGACGGTTGGCGATGTCGGTGCCCACCAGCAGGTCTTCGCGTCCGGTTTGCTGATAGAGCAACACGTTCAGCGCACTGTGCAGCACCATGAATGGCGAGGTCTCGCGAGCGGTCGCCATCTCGCCGATGGCCCGTGCCAGCGACGCTGGCAAGCGACTGCGGTGCCGCGCGCACCCGCCGTGATCGCGAATCTGGGCGCCGGGCAACAGCAGCGGCGCGGGGCTGGCTTGCAGTTGCTGGCGCCAGTAGGCCAGTTGTTGTTGCCAGATCGGGCCCGGCAGGTGGGTGCGTTGCCACATGGCGAAGTCGGCGTATTGCAGGGCCGGGGTGTCGATGCGAGCAGCGGCGCTGCCGAAACCGACGTAGTCGGCAGCCAGTTGATCCACCAATTGCGCGATGGACCATGCATCCACCGCGATGTGGTGCATGGCGATGGCAAGCACATGGGTCTGCGCGTCCAGTTGCAGCAAACGTGCACGAATCAACGGTGCCTGCGTCAGGTCGAACGGCTGACCGAAGACCTCGGCCAATTGCGCCTGGATGGCCGGCTCCTGTTCCTGTGCCGCGATCTGTTGCAGATCGCTGACCGGCAGAGCAAATGCCTGCGCCGCTTCGATCTGCTGCCAGGGCTCGCCATGGTCGCTGTGCACGGTGCTGCGCAATACTTCATGGCGGGCGATCAGTTGCTCGAATGCCAGGCGCAGGGCTTCGACATTCAGCGCCCCGCTCAAGGTCAAGGCGAACGGAATGTTGAAACCGCTGGAGCCAGGGTTCAACTGCTCAAGGAACCACAAGCGCTGTTGGGCAAACGACAACGGCAGCGGTTGCGAACGGTCTACCGCGGTGATCGCGGGCAGGGCCAAAGGCATGGCTTGCAAGCGGGCGCTGTCGATGGCGCGTGCCAGGTTTTTCAGCACCGGGTGATCGAACACCGCACGCAAGGGCAGGTCCACGGCGAGCTGGCTGCGAATTCGCGAGACCACCAGTGTCGCCAGCAACGAGTGTCCGCCGAGGGCGAAGAAATTGTCGTCGGCACCGATGCTCGCCACGTTGAGAATCTGCTCCCAGATCGCCCCCAGTTGCTGTTCGGTGTCGCTGCTCAGCGGTTGTTGTTCGCTCAAGTCGCTATGGTCCAGCGCACGTGCGGTCAGTAGTTTGCGGTCAACCTTGCCGTTGGCGTTCTGCGGCAGCGCTTCCAGTTGTTGCCAGTGGGCGGGCACCATGTACGACGGCAAGCGTTGGCTCAGCCATTCGCGCAGCACTGCTACCGGCGTGTCATCACCGGTCCAGTAGGCAACCAGTTGCAGGTCGCCACGCTGGTCGGCGTTGACGATCACAGCCACGGCGTGCACGGCGGGATGACGTCCCAAGTGATCTTCGATTTCACCCAGCTCGATGCGGTGACCACGGATTTTCACTTGCTGATCGCGGCGACCGAGGAACTCGATCACGCCGTCTGCACGCCAGCGCCCCAGGTCACCGGTGCGGTAAAAACGCGCACCGGGTTCGAACGGGTGTGCCACGAACGCGGCTTGGGTTTTCTGCGGATCGTTGAGATAGCCGCGACCAACACCGACGCCACCCACGCAAATTTCACCGGGCACGCCCACTGGCACCGCACGCAATGCCGCGTCCACCAGGTACAGATGATTGTTGGCGGTCGGCCGGCCAATCGGCATGGCGTTGCCGCCTTCTTCAGGCACGGTGGTCAACGGGTGGAACGCCACGTCGTCGGAGCATTCCGCCGGACCATAGGCGTTCATCAGCGGCACATGGGCGAAGCGAGTGAGCCAAGCCTGGGCCAGCGCCGGTGGCAGGGCTTCACCGGTCGGCAGCAACCAGCGCAGCGCCGACAGTTGTGTGTCGGTGCTGGCGAGATCGAGCAGGGCGCGGATCATCGTCGGCACGGCTTCGAGCACCGACAGTTGCTCGTTTTCCAGCGCTTGCAGCAGGCGCTCGGGGTCGTGGGCAATCACGTCCGGCAGGATATGCACGGTGGCGCCAAGGATCGGTGCGGCGAGGAATTGCCACACCGAAATGTCGAACGCCGGGGAGGCGGTCTGGGCAATCCGGTCCGCGCTCGACAGGCCCAGGGTCGGCACCTTGCCGAAAATGTTGTTGAGCATGCCCCGTTGCTCGACCATGGCCCCTTTTGGTGTACCGGTGGAGCCTGAGGTGAAGATCACGTAGGCCAGATCGTCGGGGCTGCCCGCCACGTTCGGCGGCGTTGCATCGCCCGCCAGCCACAGGGTTTCGGTGCGCAGGCGGCGCGGGGGCGCGGTGCTCGCGGCCAGTGCCGGGTCGATGACCGAGTCGGCACTGTCGCTGGTCAACAGAATCGTCGCCCCGGACAGTTCGAGAATCTCGCTCAGGCGCTGTGGCGGATGCTTGATGTCCAGCGGCAGGTACGCCGCACCAGCCTTGAGCACGGCGATCATCATGCTCAGCAATGGCAATCCGCGTTCAGCGGCCAAGGCCACCAGCGTGTCGCGACCGGCGCCGGTTTCGATCAGTGCACGAGCCAAGCGGTTCGAACGCTGATCCAGTTCGGCATAGCTCAGGCTGTCGGCGCCACACACGGCTGCAATGCGCTGCGGATGCTCCGCTACGTGCCGGGCGAACAGTTCGGCGTAGGTTTGATCCAGCGGGAAGTCGAGTTCACTGCGGTTCCAGTCCACCAGCAGGGTCTGGCGTTCGTCCGGCGTCAGCAACGACAGCGTGGCCAGCGGTGCATCAGGCTGGGCGACCATTTGCGTGAGCAACTGACGCAGGTGGCCGAGCATGCGCTGCACGGTGTCGGTGTCGAAACGTGCGGCGTCGTAGGTCAGGCGAATGCCCAGGCGATCGCCGGGGTAGAGCACCACGGTCATCGGGTAGTTGGTGTGCACCCGGTCTTCGTAGATGTCGACGTTGAAGTCGACCTGGCGGTCCGACAGACCGGCGTCGAACGGCGCGTTTTCGAACACCACCAGGCTGTCGAACAATGAACGACCGTGCTCGATTTCACTCCAGCGCTGAATGTCCACCAGCGGTGCATGTTCGTAGGCACGCAACTCGTAGTTGTGCGCGAACAGCGCTTGCAGCCACGGCACCACGGTTTGCGAATCGTCGACCTTGACCCGCAGCGGCAGGCTGTTGATGAACAACCCGACGATGTCTTCCACGCCCGGCAAATCAGTCGGACGTCCCGACACCGTGACGCCGAACAACACGTCATCGCTGCCGCTGTAACGGGACAACAACAAGGCCCAGGCGCCCTGAATCCAGGTGTTGGGCGTGAGCTGGTGCTGTTGGCACAACGCGGTCAAGGCGCGGGTGTCGGCAATCGACAGGGTGACGTCCAGGTTGGCCACCGCTTCGACCGCTTGCTCGGTCACGGCCGGGCGATCCACCACCAACGGCGTCGGCGCGCTGAAACCGGCCAGTTCGCGGGTCCAGAATTGTTCGGTGATGGACGTATCCTGGCATTGCAGCCAATGGATGTAATTGTTGAACGACGGCAACAACGGACGCGCCACAGGCTGGCCGAGTACGCGGGCCTGATAATGGGCGAACAGGTCAGCCATCAACAGGCCGAAGCACCAGGCATCGGTCAGGATGTGGTGGAAGCTGCGCACGATCAGGAACTCCTGATCGGCCACCTGGAACACCCGCAAGAAAGTCAGCGGCGGGCGGCGCATGTCGAAACCCTGGCGGCATTCGGCGTCCAGTACGGCGTCCAGCTGACGCTGGCGGCTCGCTTCGTCGAGATGCCGCCAGTCGTACCAGGCGAAGGCCGGGTCAGTGTCGTGGTAGACGCATTGCAGCGCGGCCTTGCCGTCCTGCCACCAGAAACCGGTGCGCAGCATCGGGTGCCGGGCCAGTTGCCGGGCCCAGGCGAATTCGATGGCGCTACGGTCCAGTTCGCCATCCCAGCGATAACGTTGCTGCATCAGGTAGATGCCGCTGTCGGGACGCAGCAGGGTGTGCAGCAACATGCCTTCCTGCATCGGCGACAGAGGCAGTAAGTCGTCGATGCCGGCCCAGTCGAAGTGGGCACCCAAGTCCGTGAGATCGTGACCGGCGGCGCGGCACAACGGAAATGCGTGGGCGCCGGGAATGGCTTGCTCGGCATCGGCAGCCAACAGGGCCAGATGCCGCTCCAGTGCTTGAGCCCAGTGTTCGGCGCCTGGGCCACGGCAATCGATGTGCAATTGACCCTGTTGCAGGCTCACGGACAGGGTCAGCCCGGCGCCATCGATGGGCGCGCTGGCGGCGATGACCTCGCCCAACGGCCCTTCATGGGCCAGCCATTCACCGGCCATGACGATATGCACGGTTGGCTGCGGCAGGCTTAGCAGCGGTTCATGCAGGTAGTCGTTGTCGGCCAGATAACGCAGCACGCCGTAGTCGTCGCCAAAGTGCGGGGCGGCGGCCAGTTGCGCGTCGACCTGCGCGAGCAACTGCGCGGCGCTGGTGCCGGGTGTCACGCTCAAACGCAGCGGAACGGCGTGGCTCAGCGCGCCAATCACCGTCGCCGGATCGAAGTCGGTACGACTCAGGGCGCTGCTGAGCGGCAAACGTGCGCGCTCGCAGCGACCGCGATCCAGGCTCAGCCAGACGTTTTGTTCGGCACTTTGTTGCGCCAGTTCCGCCGCGACGGCGGTGGCCACCAGCGAAGCCCAAGGCGCGTGACTGCGGCGTTGCAGCAGGTTCAGACGGGCGCTCAGTGGCGCCGGGATCTGCACGCGGCTTTCAGTCGCCCCGTTATCCTGCTGCGTGGTCGGTGGCAGGGTTTCACCGGCATATTGCAGCCAGTATTCCCAGGCCGATTCCAGCCCGTCTTCATCGCGGGCGCAGCGGTTTTGATGGTCGGCCCATTCGTCCAGATGGCCGCCGTGACGCGGCAGTTCGATCGCACGATCGTATTGCGCTTGAGCCACGGCCAGCGCCAGGTCAGTCATCAACAACGCCCAGGAAGCAGCATCCAGGCGCAGTGCATGGGCGACCAACAACACCGCGTCGCCCTGTTCCGACAGGCATGCGTGCCAGCCTTCGCCCGCCGCGTGATCCAGTGTGGCCAGTGTGGTTTCGGCCAGTGCGTTCAGGTTGTCAGTGTCGAGCGGCTGGCGGCTGGCGCTGACCGGTTTCGGCGTGCTCGGCAGGGTTTGCGCCCAGCCACCGTCAGTCTGTTGAGTCAGGCCCAGTTGCAGTGCGCGGTGTTGCTGTTGCAGAGCCAGCACGGCGCGGTTCAGCACTTCGAGGCTGATCGGCGTATTCAGCGCCACGCAGCGCCAGTCCGCCGCCAACGGGCCGGCTTCGAGACGGGCGTGTTGACCTGCGGTCAGCGGTACATTACGCGCAGCGCTGGTGGTGTCGCGGCTGTAGCTCGCGCCTTGGCTGATCACCGCGGAGATTTCAGCGATGGTGCGGTTTTCGAACAACTGCTTGGGCGTCAGTTTCATGCCGCGCTGATGGGCGCGGGCGATGATTTGCAGGTTGAGAATCGAATCGCCGCCCAACGCAAAAAAGTTGTCATGAATCCCCACGCGCTCGACCCGCAACACGTCCTGCCAGATCTCGGCGAAGGCGATTTCCACCGCATCGCGGGGAGCCTCGTAGTTGTCCTGGCGGGTCGGTGCATCGGGCAATGGCAGACGGGCGATGTCCGGTTTGCCGTTAGCGTTCAGCGGGATGGCGTCCAGGGCGATGAAGTCCGCCGGCACCATGTAGTCCGGTACGCGCAGAGCCAGATCGGCGCGCAGTTTATCGGTCGAGAGAGAGGTGCTGGCCACCAGCCAGGCCACCAGTCGCGCGGGTTCGTCAGACGGTTGCACCACGCGCACCAGCACTTGTTGGATATTGCTCGACAGGCGTTTGATCTGTGCTTCGACTTCGCCCAGTTCAATGCGGTAGCCGCGCAATTTAACCTGGTTGTCGACGCGCCCCAGGAACGCCAGTTCAGCGGATTCCAGCCAGCGCACACGGTCGCCGGTGCGGTAGGCGCGGGGCAGATCGGCAACGGCGGTGAAGCGTGCAGCGGTTTGCGCCGGATCGCCCAGGTAGTCAATGGCCAGGCCTTCGCCGCCGACCCACAATTCACCCGGCATACCGACCGGCACGGCGTGACCCTGGCTGTCGAGTACCCGCAGTTGCCGGTTCGGTTGCGGATGGCCCAGCGGCTGTACGCCGGCCAGTGGCTGTTCGATGCGCGACAGGCAAATGCCCACGGCGCTTTCGGTCGGGCCGTAGTGGTTATAGATCGCGAGTTCCGGACGCAGCGCGCCGATAGTGTCCAGCAGTGAGCGTTGCAGCGCTTCGCCACCCAGTAGCAACGCGCGGCGCGGTAGCAGACGAGCATCAGGGTGCGCGGCGAGCAAACCGTGCAGGTGGTTGGGCGTGAGCTTGACCAGGTCCGGCGTGAATTCGCCAAAGCACTGCGCCAGGGCATTCGGGTCGGCGCGGGTGTCGTCGTCCACCAGCAACAGGCTGCCACCGCTGACCAGCGCCCCGAACAACTGGGTGTAACCAAGGTCCGCCGCCAGGGTCGACAGCAGCGCATGGCGCCACGGTTGTTCGGCCTCGGCGCAACCCAGTTCGGCCAGAATGCCGCTGACATAAGCAACGATAGCCCGATGGGACAAACGCACGCCTTTTGGTGTGCCAGTGGAGCCGGAGGTGTAGATCACATAGGCGCAGGCTTGTTGATCCACCGCCGGCAGGTCGATGCCGGTCGCGCGGGCTGAAGCGTCGATCACCTGCGCAGAGGCGGTGTCGAAGGTCGGCGCGCCAATGATGAAGCCCACGTCGGCGCTGGCCATCAGTGCACTCAGGCGCGAGGCCGGTTGGCCCAGGTCCAGCGGCAGGAAACACGCGCCGGCCTGCATCACCGCCAACAGCGAAATCACTGCGTCGTTGCAACGGGGCAGGGCCAGGGCGACGCGATCGCCCTGTTGCACACCGCGCTGACGCAAGGCGTGGGCCAGTGCGGTCGAGGCTTCAAGCAGCTCGCCGTAGCTCAATGCACCATGGGCGTCACGCACGGCTTCACGCTCGGGATGGCGGCGGGCCTGAGCGGCGATCAGTTCATGCAGCGCAGCATCCGGCACTTCAAGCGTCGCGCCGTTGCCCCAGGTGCGAGTCAGGTTCAGTTCCTGCATCGGGCACAACGGCACGTGGGCCAGTGGCCGGTTGGCGTCGCGGCTCAGTTCGTCAAGCAGCGTTACCAACTGTTCCATCAAGCGCGCGCCGGCCGCATCGGACAAGCGTTTGCGTTGGTGCACCAGATGCAGGTGCAAGCTGTCGCCTTCCATCGAAGCGATCAGCGACATCGGGTAGTTGTTGCGCCCACCCGTATGGCGTAACGGCGCGGTATGTTCGGCATCCGGCAGCCCAAGCAGGCCGTCGTCGATCTGATCCAGCTCCCGGGGGAACGGGAAGTTTTCGAACACCATGATCGCTTCGAACAACTCGCCACCGGGCGGCAGCGCGGTCAAGGCCCGCAGACTGGCGAGCGGCGTGTGTTCATGCTCGCGCATCTCGGCGTTCCAGTCCTGGATGCCGGCCAACCATTGGCCAACGGTTGGCGCATCGTCCCAGCGAACCCGCAACGGCAAGGTATTGATGAACAGACCGACCATGCGCTCGACGCCGCTCAAGCGCTGTGGACGCCCGGCCACGGTGACGCCGATCAGGGCCTCGTCGCTGCCGTTATGGCGACCCAGCAAGTAAGCGTACGCCGCTTGCAGCAGGGTGTTGACGGTCAGGTTGTTGTCACGGGCGAAGCTACTCAGGCGCGCCGTCGTTGTCGCCTCCAGCACGCGCTGGTGCTCGGTGCAGGGCAGGTGCGCGTCTGCCAGCTCGGCGAGCAGGCCGCGCGGGTCTGATTCGGGCACGCGGGTGGTGTTGGCGAAATCCGCCAGGCGGCTGCGCCAGAACTCATCGGCGGATGGGCGTTCATCGAGGTAGGCCACGTAATCCTGGAACGGGCGCACCGCTTCCAATGCCGCGTTTTGCCCACGACGGGCCGCGCGATACAGATCGCGCCAGTCCGCCAGCAGCGAGCCAACGCTCCAGCCGTCGAGCAACAGGTGATGGTGCGTCCACACCAGCGACCACTGCGCTTGTCCGTTCACATCGTCCAGGCGCGCCAGGGTCAAGCGCATCAGTGGCGCGGCACTCAGTTCGAAGGCTTGTGCGTGATCTTGCGCCACCAGGGCCGGCAGCCCTTGCGGGTTGCCGCGCAAGTCGACTTCGCGCAGCGGCAGATCGACTTCCTTGAGGATGACCTGATAAGCGTCGTCCAGCTCTTCCCACAGAAACGCCGTGCGCAACACCGCGTGGCGCTGCATCAGGGCAATCCAGGCCTGACGGAACGCGTCGAGGTCGAGGTCACCGGCCAGGCCGATGCTCATTTGCTGGTAATAGACCCGCGACTCGGGCGCATAGGCCTCGTGGTACAGCAGGCCTTTTTGCAGCGGCGTCAACGAATAGATGTTTTCGATTTGGTCATGCATGGCAGCAGTGTTCAATCCAGGAAATCGTAGAGGCACGTGCGCCGCGAGCGGCGCACTCCGAAGTCAAATTCAGGGCGATGGCGGGGCTCACTTCTTCGGCCCCAGGCGTTTGAGCAGCATGTCCAGGGACTTCTGGTTCATGCCTTTGGCCAGCGGGAAGTCCGAGGGCATCAGCGCCCCCGCCTGTGGGTCGAGGCAATGCCCGACCAGCGCTTGCAGATGCTCCAGCAGGCGAGCGGGCAAGCGACTGTCGGCGCTCGGCGTGACGCTGTGCCAGTGGATATGCAACACGCCGTCTTCCAGCCAGGCCACCACTTCACGGCCATGGGTGACGCGGTTGGCCTGTGCCACTTCCGGCGGCGCGGTCAGGCCGCTGGCGCGCAACCAGCCCTGTGGCGTTTGCTCATGCCCCAGGTAGTTGAACAACACATCGCCACGGCTTGGCGGCAGTTCGCCGCGCTGACGCAAAAGCCCGTGACCGAGGCCATTGCCCGGCACGGCGCGCAACGCTTCCTTGGCATCGCGCACTCGCTCGCCAGGGGCACCACTGGATTTCACCCGCAACGGATAGAGGGTGGTGAACCAGCCGACGGTGCGGCTGACATCCAGGCCCTCGAACGGCGCATCGCGACCATGGCGCTCCAGATCCACCACGATGTCGGCGCGGCTTTCAGCTTCTGCCAGCGTCGCGGCGAGGGCGGCGATCAGCAGCTCTTCCGGTTGTGTGCGATAGGCGGCGTGGGACTCGGTCAGCCATTGATGAGTGCGCGCCGCATCCCAACGGGCCGACAAGGTTTGACGCTCGGCGACCGTGGCCACGGGCGCGGTGTTCACTGCGGTCTGGGCATTCCAGTAGCGCTGTTCGGCGCTGACCTTGCCGGCATGGGCGTGCAGGTGTTCGGCCCATTGACGGTAGGACGTGGTTTTCGCCGGCAGGCCTGGATTCTCGCCTCGCTCCAGCCCTTGATACAGCTGCTGGAAATCTTCCAGCAGCGGTGTCCATGACACGGCGTCGACGACCAGGTGATGCGCGACCAGATACAGGCGTTGCGGTTCGCCCTCCAGCAATGCCGCCGCGAACAGCGGGCCATGTTGCAGGTCCAGACTTTGCGCGACTTGCTGCAGTTGTTCAGGCTGTTCGCAGCAGACCAATCGAGCGGGCGATACCGCTGCGATGTGCGCCTGCCATTGCCCGTCAACCTCGGCGAAACGCAGGCGCAAGGCATCGTGGTGGGCCACCAGCCGACCCAGCGTCGCCTGCACCAGTGTCGGTTGCAGACGACGATCGCTATCAGCCAATACCGACTGATTCCAGTACGCCGCTTGCGGCTGTTGTTGGTCGAAGAACCACTGATGCAACGGCATCAACGGCATCGCACCGGTCACATCACCTTGTTCGGCCAGGGTCAGCAACGGGCTGGCCACCTGCGCCAGTGCCGCCGGGGTCGGCGAGCGGAACAGGTCTTTGGGCGTGAGCGAGTAACCCTGTTCGCGCAGTCGCGAGATCAGCTTCAAACCGAGAATCGAATCGCCACCCAACGCGAAGAAGCTGTCCGTAGTGCCGACTTCGCGGCCACCGGTCAGGGACTCGCCGAGCAGTTCACCGAACAGTTGGCAGAGCAGGGTTTCCAGTTCGTTGCGCGGTGCGGCGTAATCTTCCTGGGTTTGCGGCAATGGCAGGGCAGCCAAGGCCTTGCGGTCGATCTTGCCATTGGTGGTCAGGGGCAGGGCCGGCACTTCGACCCACACCGCCGGCACCATGTACGCCGGCAGTTCGGCGGCAAGCAGCGTATCGAGGCCTGATTGCACCGCGTTGCTGCTGTAGAACGCCACCAATCGATTATCGATCACCAGGGTGCAGGCACCGGTGATGGCGGGCTGGCTCAGCAGCGCCGCGTCGATTTCCCCCAACTCGATGCGCTGGCCGCGCAACTTCACCTGATGATCGAGGCGCCCCAGGTATTCGATGTTGCCGTCGGCGAGGAAGCGGCAACGGTCGCCGGTGCGGTACAGGCGATCACCGTCGATGAACGGGCTGGCGAGGAAGCGTTCCTCGGTCAGGTCCGGGCGTTTCAGGTAACCGCGAGCGACCCCGACCCCGCCGATGTACAGCTCGCCGATGCTGCCGATCGGCAATGGCTGCCGGGCTTCGTCGAGGATGTACAAACGCAGGTTGGCGATCGGTTTGCCGATCGGCACGCTCACGTCATTCCCCGAGCAGCGCCAGACCGACACGTCGATCGCCGCTTCGGTCGGGCCATAAAGGTTGACCAGCGCCGCCGGGTGTTGGCTCATGAAGCGGCGCACCAGGTCCACCGGCAGCGCTTCGCCGCTGGCGAACACCTGACGCAGGCTGTGGCAGTTGACCAGGCTTGGCTCTTCGACAAAGGCGCGCAGCATCGACGGCACGAAGTGCAGGGTGGTGACCTGTTCCTGGCGGATCAGCTCGCTGAGGTAGGCCGGGTCGCGATGACCGTCCGGACGGGCGACCACCAGCGTGGCACCGGTGATCAGCGGCCAGAAGAATTCCCACACCGACACGTCGAAGCTGTACGGGGTTTTCTGCAACACGCGGTCGTTGGGGCCAATCGGGAAGGCGTCCTGCATCCAGTGCAGACGGTTCATCAAGGCGCCGTGTTCGTTCATCACGCCTTTCGGTTGGCCGGTGGAACCGGAGGTGTAGAGCACGTAGGCCAGGTCGCCCGCCTCAACGCTCAGTGGTTCGCCCGCGGGCGCCTGGGGCAAGGCGTCGAGGGTCCAGGCGGTGTGCCCGGCCGGCAACTTCGACCGCCACTGTGGCTGGGTCAAGGTGACCCGGGCATCGGCGTCCTCGATCAGGAAGGCCAGGCGCGCGGCCGGCAGTTCCGGGTCCAGTGGTAGCCACGCGGCGCCGGCATGCACGATGCCGAGCAGGGCGACGACCATTTCCACGGAGCGTTCCATGCACACCGGCACAATGGCCTCGCGGCCGATCCCGGCCGCACGCAAGGCGCGGGCAACGGTTTGCGCGCGCTGATCCAGTTCGGCGTAACTCAGGCGCTGGCCGTCGAACACCAGCGCCGGGGCGTTGGGGCTGAGAGCGGCCTGTTGGCTCAGCGCCGTGTGCAGGTTGGTCGGGCCGGTGTAATGACGTTCGGTGGCGTTCCAGCGATCCAGTTGCTGCTGATCCTGTTGTTGCGGGAACAACTCGACCAGCGCTAGCTCTGGCGTTGTCACCAGCGCGTCCAGCAGGGCACACCATTGCGCGCTCCAGCGCTGCATCGTCGACTCGTCAAACAGCGCCGATTGATATTCCAGCGCGAGGGTCATGTCGACGCCGTCGTCCTGGACTTCCCAGCTCTGTTCGAACTTGGCATCGATCACCGGCAGCGTCTGCTCTTCGATGTTCAGGCCCGGCCATTGGCTGCTGTCCATGCGACCGTGGTTGAGGGAGAACATCACCTGGAACAGCGGCGTGCGGTTCAGGTCGCGGCGCTGGGCCACGGCACCGACCAGTGTGGCAAACGGCAGGTCGGCATGGGCCTGGGCCGCGCGCAGATCGGCCTCGAGGCTGGCCAGCAACTGCTCGGCCGGAGCCTGTTGATCGACGTCGCCGCGGATCACCAAGGTGTTCACCAGGCACGCCAGCAACGCCTGGGTTTGCGGTTGGTCGCGCTGGTCCGCCGGGGTGCCGAGGCGAATGTCGCGTTGACCGCTGTAACGAGCCAGCAATGCGCTCAGTGCCGTCGCAAGTACCACGTAGCTGGTGGTGCCGCGTTGACGGGCGAACTGGCGGATGGCTTCGGCACGCGAGGCGCCGAGGCTGACTGTCAGCAGTTGGGCGCGACGATCCGCTTCGGCGCCGCGTGGGTGGTCGAGGGGCAGGTCGAGTTGGTAATCGTCCTCGCCGAGGTGGTTTTTCCAGTAATCCAGGCTGTCATTGCGTCGAGCCTGGGTGTCCGGATGCTGTTGCCACAGGGCGAAATCGACATAGTCGACCTCCAGCGCCGTCCAGTTGGGCGACTGCCCTTTAAGGCTGGCGGTGTAGGCCTGGGCCAGTTCGTCGATCAGCAATTGCATCGCCCAGCCGTCGGTGGCGCTGTGGTGCAGGCAAACCAGCAACAGGCTTTCGTCGCTGTCCTGCCGTTGCAACAGATGCGCACGCCAAGGTGCGGCGGTGGCCAGATTGAACGGCGCCATCAGCTCGTTTTTCGCCTGGGCGCAAGCCGCCGTCCAGTCCTGTGTGGCGACCGACGTGACCACGAGTGCCGGGCCTTGATCGTCGATCAGCAACTGCGGCTCGCCCTGAACCTCGACAATGCGGCTGCGCAGCACCAGATGGCGCTCGCTGACCTGCTCGAATGCTCCACGCAAGGCCGGGACCTGAAGGTCGCCGCGCAAAGTCAGGGCAAATGGCATGTGGTACTCGAGTGAATCCGGCACCAGACGGCTGAGCATCCAGAACCGTTGCTGAGCCAGACCCAGCGGCAGGTGTGCCGGACGCGGTTGTGCGGTGATCAGCTCCCCTGGCATCGCCGCGCGCAGATGACCGGCCAGCGCCGCTACCGTCGGTTGGGCGAATACCAGCGCCAATGGCAAGGTGGCGCCCAGGCATTCACGGACCCGAGCGACCAGTCGCGTGGCCAGCAACGAGTGGCCGCCGAGATGGAAGAAGTGATCGTCGATCCCCACCGACGGGCATTCCAGCACTTCGCTGAACAATTCGCATAGGACCGTTTCGGTGGCGTTGCGCGGCGCGGTGTGCGGCCGGTCGCTGTTGGTTTCCGGCAATGCCGTGGCGGCCAACGCCTTGCGGTCGAGTTTGCCGTTGCTGTTGAGCGGCAGGCTGTCCAGTCGCACCCAAAGGCTTGGCAGCATATGCGAGGGCAGGCTGTCGCTCAATGCCGCGCGCAGTGCGGCTTCATCGGCGTCACCACACCAGAAGCTCACCAGACGCTGGTCGAGTAACAAAGTCGCCGCATCGCGAACGCCCGGTTGCATGAGCAGTTCAGCGTCGATTTCCCCCAGCTCGATGCGCTGGCCGCGCAACTTCACCTGATGGTCGAGACGTCCCAGGTATTCGATATTGCCATCGGCGAGGAAGCGGCAACGGTCGCCAGTGCGGTACAGGCGATCACCGTCGATGAACGGGCTGGCGAGGAAACGTTCCTCGGTCAGGTCCGGGCGTTTCAGGTAACCGCGAGCGACACCGACCCCGCCGATGTACAGCTCGCCGATGCTGCCGATCGGCAGTGGCTGCAGGGCTTCGTCGAGGATGTACAAACGCAGGTTGGCGATCGGTTTGCCGATCGGCACGCTCACGTCATCCACCGAGCAGCGCCAGACCGACACGTCGATCGCGGCTTCGGTCGGGCCATAAAGGTTGACCAGTGCCGCCGGGTGTTGGCTCATGAAGCGGCGCACCAGGTCCACCGGCAGTGCTTCGCCGCTGGCGAACACCTGACGCAGGCTGTGGCAATGGACCAGGCTCGGCTCTTCGACAAACGCGCGCAGCATCGACGGCACGAAGTGCAGGGTGGTGACTTTCTCTTGCTGGATCAATTGGCTGAGGTACGCCGGGTCACGATGACCGTCCGGACGGGCGACCACCAGCGTGGCACCGGTGATCAGCGGCCAGAAGAATTCCCACACCGACACGTCGAAGCTGTACGGGGTTTTCTGCAACACGCGGTCGTTCGGGCCAATCGGGAAGGCGTCCTGCATCCAGTGCAGACGGTTCATCAAGGCGCCGTGTTCGTTCATCACGCCTTTGGGTTGACCGGTGGAACCGGAGGTGTAGAGCACGTAGGCCAGGTCGCCCGCCTCAACGCTCAGTGGTTCGCCCGCGGGCGCCTGGGGCAAGGCGTCGAGGGTCCAGGCGGTATGCCCGGCCGGCAACTTCGACCGCCACTGTGGCTGGGTCAAGGTGACTGGCGCGTCGGCGTCCTCGATCAGGAAGGCCAGGCGCGCGGCCGGCAATTCCGGGTCCAGCGGCAGCCATGCGGCGCCGGCATGCACGATGCCGAGCAGGGCGACGACCATTTCCACGGAGCGTTCCATGCACACCGGAACAATGGCCTCGCGGCCGATTCCGGCCGCACGCAAGGCGCGGGCAACGGTTTGCGCGCGCTGATCCAGTTCGGCGTAACTCAGGCGCTGGCAGTCGAATACCAGCGCCGGGGCGTTGGGGCTGAGAGCGGCCTGTTGGCTCAGCGCCGTGTGCAGGTTGGTCGGGCCGGTGTAATGACGTTCGGTGGCGTTCCACTCGACCAGTTGACGCTCACGCTCAGACGCCGCCAATGGTGACCAGTCGCCGAGGCGAGTCTGTGGCGCGTCGAGCATGGTTTCCAGCAGCGCTTGCCACTGCGCCAGCCAACGCCGCGCGGTGGTTTCGCTGAACAGTGCGGCGCGGTATTCGAGCAACACCGACAGCACCTCACCGTCATGCACTTCCCAGTTCAGGTCGTACTTGGTGGCTTGGGCAGTCACAGCCCGTTCGCGCACTTGCAACGATGGCCAGTGACTGGCCGACGCGTCAGCGTTCTGCATCACGAACAGCACCTGGAACAGGGGTGTCTGGCCAAGGCTGCGTTCCGGTGCGAGTTTTTCGACCACCTGATCGAACGGCACGTCCTGATGCTGCTGAGCGTCCAGCACGCGGTTGCGCACCTGGCTCAGCAAACCTTCGAAATCCAGCGCCGGATCGAGGTCGGCGCGCATTACCAGTGTGTTGACGAAGCAGCCAATCAGCGGCTGCAATTCGGCCAATGGACGTTGGGCAACCGGGCTGCCGACCCGCACGTCGCGCTGGTTGGCATAACGCCCCAACAACAACTGCGCCGCGCTGAGCATCAGCATGTACAGGGTGGCACCGCGTTGTTGGGCGAACTGACGCAAGCGTCCCGCCAGTTCTGGCGGCAGCTGCAGTTGTACCGTGCCGGCGGCAGGGTCGAGCTGGTTTGGACGACCCTGTTCGGTGGGCAAGTCCAACAGGTAATTGCCGTCTTCCAGTTGCGTACGCCAGTACTCCAATTGGCTGCAGAACAGTGTTTGTTGGCCTGGCTCGCGCTGCCAGAGCGCGTAATCCGGGTATTGCAGGGCCAGGTTCGGCAGTTCGGCGACGGTGCCTTGGCTTTGCGCGGTGTAGAACTGCGCCAGTTCATTCAACAGGTTCTGGCTGGACGCATCGTCGGTGGCGCAATGGTGCACGGTCAGCAACAGCAAGGCCTGGTCGCGACCGCTGCGTTGCATCAGCGTGGCACGGATTGGCACTTGGGTCGCCAGGTCGAAACGCTGCCCGGTTTCGGCGTGGATGGTCTCATCGGTCAGCTGTTGCCAGGTGCTGTCGGTGGCCGCTTCCAGTGTCGCCACGCGCAAGGTGACATTGACCTGAGGTTCGATGACCAGCGCCAACTCGCCGTCGGTATCGCGCACGATCCGGCTGCGCAGGATTTCATGGCGTTGAACCACGCTGTTCAGGGCGCACTGCAAGGCCTGGGTGTTCAGCTCACCGTCGAACTGCACGGCGCTGACCACGTTGTATTCGCCAGCGCCCGCGCTCAGTTGTTCGAGGAACCACAAGCGTTGTTGTTCGAACGACAATGGCAGGCGCGTCGGGCGGGCCGCCGGGACGAAAGTCGCCGCCGGGGTTTGCAGCGGCTCACCCAGCAACGCGGCCAACGCGTCAAGGCTGGGGTGTTCGAATACTGCCCGCAGCGGTGGAACCGTGGCGAACTGTTGGCGCAGACAGGCAAACAGCACCGCCGCCAGCAGCGAATGACCGCCGAGGTAGAAGAAGTGACTGTCGCGCCCGATCTGCGTCAGCGGCACGTTCAGCAGCTCGGCCCACAGGGCGGCGAGTTGCTGTTCGGCAACGGTACGCGGTGGGTCCTGGGCGTCTGGCGCCGCTTGAATGTCCGGCGCTGGCAGGGCCTTGCGATTGAGCTTGCCATTGTCGGTCAGCGGCAATTCATCGAGCAGCACAAATGCCGACGGCACCATGTAATCGGGCAGGGCGGCGCCGATGGTTTTGCGCCAGGCGTTAATGTCGACCTGCTGGTCGCAGGTGACATACGCCACCAGACGCTTGTCGCCGGGCACGTCCTCACGGGCCAGCACCACCGCCTGACGCACGCCCGGCTGGGCACCGATCAAGGCTTCGATTTCGCCCAGCTCGACGCGGAAACCACGGATTTTCACCTGATGGTCCATGCGCCCCAGGTATTCGAGCTGGCCGTCGGGTAGCCAGCGCACCAGGTCGCCGGACTTGTACATGCGCGCATTCGCCAGCGGCGAGAACGGGTCTTCTATGAACACCTTCGCGGTTTGTTCATCACGATTGAGGTAGCCAAGGGTCACGCCGGCGCCGCCGATGTGCAGTTCCCCCGGAACGCCGACCGGCATCGGATTGAGAAAAGCATCGAGCACGTAAGTGCGCACGTTGGCGATCGGTCGCCCGATGATTGGGCGTGCCGGGAAGTCATCCACCGCACAACCGGTCGCATCCACGGTGCATTCGGTCGGGCCGTAGGTGTTGAAGAAGCGGCTGCCGGCAATCGATGGCAGACGCTGCCAAAGTTGTGCATCCACCGCGTCACCACCAAACAGCACGAAGCGCGGCAGGTACACGTCGCCACGGCGTACGCCGTCGCTTTCAAGCAAGGCCTTGAGCTGCGCCGGGGTGCACTCGAAGGCTTGCAGACGGGTTTCACGGAAAAACTGCGCCAGGGCCTCGGGGTCGTAGCGCACCTCTTCCGGGGTCAGGTACAAGCTATGGCCATCGAGCAGCAGGATGAGCTCGGCGACTGAGCTGTCGAAGGCAAACGAATAGTTGAAGCTGGTGCGCATCGGCTGATCGGTATAGCGTCGATACAGGCCATGGATGCGCGCCCACGCCAGATTGACCACCGAGCCGTTGGTGACCAGGGTGCCCTTGGGCTTACCGGTCGAGCCGGAGGTGTACATGATGTACGCCAGATCATCAGGCCCGGCCAGCGGCGCGAGGTTGTTGTCCGGCTGATCGGCGAACAGGGCAGCGTCGCTGTCCAGGCGCAGACGCGGCAGTTCGGCACCCAATTGCTCCAGCAAACCCTGCTGACCGAGGAACAGCGCCGGCTGCGCGTCTTCAAGCATGTACGCCAGACGATCCACCGGGTAGGTCGGGTCCAGCGGCACATAGGCACCCCCGGATTTGAGAATGCCCAGCAAACCGATCAACAACTCCAGCGAACGCTCGACACACAATGCCACCGGGCGATTGGCGACCACGCCGCGACTGCGCAGGTAATGCGCCACCTGGTTGGCCCGGCGGTTCAGTTCGGCGTAGCTCAGGCTTTGGCCTTCGAAGCACAACGCATCGCGATCCGGGGTGCGCTCGGCCTGCTGTTCAAACAGCTGGGCGAAGGTCAGGTGCTGCGGCACCTCCATCTCGGTGCGGTTCCACTCGACCACGGTGCGCTGCCATTCCGCGGCCATCAGCAGCGGCAGGGCGGCCACCGGGCGTTGCGGTTCGGCGAGCATGTGTTCGAGCAAGTGCTCCAGGCGAGCGAGGGTCTGACGGGCGCTGTCGGCGGCGAACAGGTCCAGCGCAAACATCAACTCCAGTTGAATCGGCGCATTGGCCGGGCATAGCACGTGCAGATCCAGATCGCATTCGGAGTGCTTGAGCGGGGTCTCCAGCGCTTCGAATTCCAGCCCTGGAAAGCGCAAGCGCGACTCCATGGCCAATTGCTGCGCGACCATCACTTGATACAGCGGTGCATGGCTGAGGCTGCGGGGCAGTTGCAGGCTGTCGACCAATTGCTCGAACGGCAGGTCTTGATGCTGCAAACCCTCGCGCAGACGTGTGGCCACCTGTCCCACCAGCGCGGTGAAATCCGCGTGCGGCTCAAAGTCGGCACGGATCGCCAAATTGTTCAGCAAAATGCCGAGCAGGCCTTCGGTACCCGGTTGTTCACGGTGGGTGACCGGGGTGCCGATCAGCACCGTGGCATCGCCACTCAAACGGTGCATCAACACCGCGAACCCGGCGAACAATACGGTGAACGGTGTGGTGCCCAGACGACTGGCAAAGGCTTGCACCCGGGCACTGAGGTCGGCGCTGAGTTCACGCTGCACGATCCCGGCGCGGTAGGTCTGCACAGAGGGCCGCGGATAGTCGGTGGGCAGGGCCAGCAACGGGCTGCCTTCGCTGTTGCGACGGTCCAGGGTGGTGGTCCAGTAATCGAGTTGGCGTTTGAGTTCGGCACCTTGCAGGTGCTCGCGCTGCCACAGGGCGAAGTCGGCGTATTGCACGGGCAAGGCCGGCAATTCGGCGGGGGCGCCGTTGCAACGGGCTTCATAACCCAGGGCCAGTTCGCGCAGGGCGATGGTCGCCGACCAGGCGTCCGAGACCAGGTGATGCAGGGCAATGCCCAGTACGTGTTCACCCGGTGCGACACGCAGCAATCGCGCCCGCAGCAACGGCGGCGAGGTCAGGTCGAACGGTTGCTCGAAGGTTTCTTGCAACGCGTTGAACTGCGCCCCTTCGCGAGCCGTGGCGGCCAAACCCGACAAATCTTCGAACGGCAATGCAATGTTCAGCGATTCACTGATGTGCTGGCTGGGTGCGCCGTCGGTGCTGCGGATGCCGGTGCGCAGGATTTCATGCCGCACCAGCAAGTCATTCAGACTGGCGTGCAGCGCCTGGACGTTGAGCTCACCTTTGAGGTGCAGGGCGAACGGGATGTTGAACAGCGTCGTGCCGGGTGTCAGTTGCTCGATGAACCACAGGCGCTGTTGCGAGAACGACAGCGGCAGCAGCGCCGGTCGCGGCTGGGCTTTCGGCGCGCTGATCATGGCGGCTTGCGGTGCCGCGGCATCGGCCTGGCGGGCGGCGATGGCGACGGCCAGCAGGGCCACTGTCGGTTGTTCGAACAGCACCCGCAACGGCAAGTCCAGTTTGAAATGGCTGCGCAGGCGCGCAACGATCTGGGTGGCCAGCAACGAGTGGCCACCGAGGGTAAAGAAGTTGTCTTCCACGCCCACCGTGTCGCGCCCCAGGACGTTGGCCCAGACGTTCGCCACGGCGGTTTCCAGTTCATTGCGCGGTGCGATGCTTTCCAGGGTGTCGGCCTGCCAGTGCAGTTCCTGGGCGGCCAGCGCCTTGCGATCGACCTTGCCATTGTTGTTCAGCGGCAAGCGCTCAAGGCACACGAACGCGGCCGGCACCATGTAGGGCGGCAGTTGTGCGCGCAGGTGTTCGTTGAGTCCGTCGCTGCCCACGCTGTCGTCGTGGGCCGACCAATAGGCCACCAGCCAGGCTTCGCCGACGCTGTTTTCCCGTAGCAATACCGCGGCTTCGCGCACATTCGGGTGCTGCGCCAGACGGTGTTCGATTTCGGTCAGTTCGATCCGGTGCCCACGCAATTTCACCTGCTGGTCGCGGCGGCCGAGGTATTCGATCACGCCATCGGCACGCCAGCGCCCCAGGTCGCCGGTGCGGTACAGGCGGCCTTCTAGCTGAGGATGGTCGATGAACGCATCAGCGGTGCGCTGCGGATCGTGCAGGTAGCCGCGACCGACGCCGACGCCACCGACACAGATTTCCCCGGCAACGCCAACAGGCACCGGCCGCAAGGATTCGTCCAGCACATACAGACGGTTATTGGCGGTCGGCTGGCCGATGGGCATGTGGCTGACGTTGACGTCCGGCGCCTCGAAGATCGGCTGGAAAGCCACGTCGTCGGCGCATTCGGCCGGACCGTAGGCGTTCATCAGTGCGATGTCGGGGAAGCGTGCAAACCAGTCCCGGGCCACGGTCGGCGGCAGGGCTTCACCGGTGGGCAGCACCCAGCGCAGGTTGGGCAGTTGCAGGTCGCACGGGCACAGCGCGAGTAGCGTGCGCATCAGGCTTGGGACAATTTCCAGTACGTTGAGGCGTTCGCTGGCGATCACTTGCAGCAGGCGTTGCGGGTCGTGCGCCACGTCGTCCGGCAGGATGTGCACCGTGGCGCCCAATACTGGCGCGGCGAGGAACTGCCACACACAAATGTCGAAGGCCACCGACGCGGTCTGTGGAATCCGGTCTTCGGCGTTCAGCCCCAGGGCCGGCACTTTGCCGAAGATGTTATTGAGCATGCCCCGTTGTTCGATCATCACGCCTTTGGGCGTACCGGTCGAACCCGAGGTGAACAGCACGTAGGCCAGGCTGTCCGGGCCGCCGAGCAGTGGCAACGGCGCTTCATTGCCGGACGTCCAGCAGGCTTCGGCCAACAAGGCTTTGGGCGCCTGATCGAGGCCGCTGAGCAACTGATCGAGCAGGGCATTGCAACCTTCGCTGGCTATCAGCAATGGTGCCCGGGACAGGCTGAGGATTTCCCGCAGGCGCTCCGGCGGATGATTGACTTCAAGCGGCAGCATCGCGGCGCCCGCCTTGAACACGGCAATCATCATGGTCAACAGCGCCAGGCCACGGGGGGCAACCAGCGCGACCAATTGACCTTCATCGGCACCAGCGTCGCGCAAGGCGTGCGCCAGGCGAGTGGCTCGCTGATCCAGCTCGGCGTAGGTCAGGGATTCACCGTCGCAGATCGCGGCAATCTGCCCGCCGCGTTGGGCGACTTGGGCGGCAAACAGTTCGGCGAAACTTTGATCCAGCGGGAAGTCGTGAGGGTTGACGGCCCACTCGCTCAACAGTTGCTGGCGCTCATCGACAGCCAGTAGCTCGAAACTGCCCAGCGACGCGTCCGGTGCGGCCAGCATGCCGCGCACCAGGCTGGCGATATGGCCGAGCAAACGCTGGATGGTCGACGCCTCGAAACGCTCGCGGTCGTAGGACACGCGAATGCCCAACTGCTCGCCGGGCAAGATCACCACGGTCAAACCGTAGTGGGTGTGCACGCTGTGATCCATGCCTTCGAGGCTGAACTGGAAACCGCCTTCCAGAATCTGCTCGTCGATCGGGGCGTTTTCGAACACCAGGATGCTGTCGAACAGGGTTTCGCCGCGGGGGAAATCGCTCCAGCCCTGGATGTCGGTCAATGGCGTGTGTTCAAAATCACGCATGTCGACGTTCAGCCCTTGCAGCGCACTCAGCCACTGGCCAAGCGATGCGCCGGGATCCACCGACACCCGCAGCGGCAGGGTATTGATGAACAGACCGATCATCTCCGCCACGCCGGTCAGCTCTGCCGGACGCCCGGCCACGGTCACGCCAAACAACACGTCCCGTTGACCGCTATAGCGCGACAGCAGCAGCGACCAGACGCCCTGGAAAAACGTGTTCGGGGTGATTCGGCGGCTACGGCAGAACGCGGCCAGCGCCTGGGTTTCCTGCTCGTTCAGGTGAACCAATTGATCGTCCACCAGCACCGCATCGGTGTAGCGATCACGGGCCACGCCGTTGTCGACGGTCAGGGGTGTGGGCGCATTCAGCCCTTGCAACTGGCCGCGCCAGAACTGCTCGGCCTTGCCCGCATCCTGGCGTTGCAGCCACTGGATGTAATCGCGGAACGGCCGGGGGCTCTTGAGTTCGGGTGTGCGATCGTTGCACAGCGCTTCGTAGACTTTGAGGAAGTCCACGGTCACCAGGGAAATACACCAGGCATCCATCAGGATGTGGTGGAAGCTGCGGATGAATTCGTAGGATTCATCGGCCAATCGCACCAGGCGGAAGCGAATCAGCGGCGGCTTCGACAGGTTGAAGCCGACCTTCTGCTCGTCTTCCAGCAGCGTGCGAATCCGCGCTTCCTGTTCGTGCGCAGCGAGCCCGCGCAGGTCGAGGGTGTCCAGCGGCACCTTGACCTCGCGATGGATCACCTGCACCGGTTGCTTCTGGGTTTTCCACTGAAAACTGGCGCGCAGGGAAGGGTGCAGCGCCACCACCTGACGCCAGGACTCAAGGAACGCCACTTCATCAATGGCACCGCCGATTCGGTAGCGATCCTGCATCAGGTACACACCGGAATCTTCGTGCAGCAGGGAGTGGAACAGCATCCCTTGCTGCAACGGCGACAGCGGGTAAATGTCTTCGATCGGATTGCTGCTGGTTTTTTCGGTGGTCATTGAAAACGTCCTGCAAAAAAAGGGGCGACGATGTGGCGAGGTGGGCAGCCGATCAAAATTCGTTCTCGTCGAGTTCAGCCATCAGCGCCTGCATCTCGTCATCGGACAGGCCCGAAGCGCTGAACTCGGTGCTCTGGGCTTCAGGCGGCGCACTGTTGGCGGTCACGGGCTGGGCGACTTCAGCCATGGCGGCGATGGTCTGGTGCTCGAAGACATGCTTGGCCGAGAGCGCGATGCCTTGCTCGTGGGCCTGGGCCACCACTTGCAGGCTCAGGATCGAATCGCCGCCAATGGCGAAAAAGTTCTCGGTGACGCTCACGGTCGGCAGTTTCAGGACCTTGGCGACGATGGCTTGCAGGGAGGTTTCCATTGCATTGCGCGGCGCCACGTGGGCGCTTTCGTCGAACTGATCCGGGTCGGGCAACTGGCGGGTGTCGAGCTTGCCGTTGGGGGTGCGCGGGAACGTCGTCAGGGTCAGCACCCGGGCCGGCACCATGTACGAGGGCAGGCGTTCACCGAGGAAACGCTTGATCGCTTCCGAGTCCGGCGCATAACCATGGGCGGCCACGATGTAAGCCAGCAGACGCTTGCCGGCGGCGTGTTCTTGCACGATCACCGCGGCTTCGCGCACGTCGCTGTGGCTGCACAGTTGACGCTCGATTTCCCCGAGTTCGATGCGGTAGCCGCGCAACTTGACCTGATGGTCTTTGCGGCCGAGGAACGTCAGGCGCCCATCCGCCAGCCAGCAGGCCAGGTCGCCCGTGCGGTAGGCGCGGGTGCCGTCGGCGAGCGTGACGAAGGCTTTGGCGGTTTCTTCGGGTTTGTTGCGATAACCGCGGGCCAGGGTTGGGCCGGCGAGAACGATTTCCCCCGGTTCGCCGATGCCGCTGCTGATGCCGTGTTCATTCAGCACACGCAGATCCATGCCGGCAATCGGCCGGCCAATGGTCAATGTCCGGCTCGGGTCCAGCACTTCATAAGTGGCCCAGACCGTGGCTTCGGTGGGGCCGTATTCGTTCACCAGTCGCGCCTTCGGCAAGGTCTTGCTGTGCTGGGCGATCAACGACGGCGGGCAGGCTTCACCGGCAACAATCCAGCACTCGAGGCTGTCGGTACTTTCGGCGCGTTGCAGTGGATCGAGCAGGGCTTGATAGAGCGACGGCAGCGACAGACCGTGACTGACCCGATGCCGGGCAATCAACTGGGCCAGACGGGACATCTCCAGTTCTTCGCCGGTCGCCGGCAATACCAGACGCCCGCCCTGGGCCAGTGTCCAGAAAATCCCGGCGACCGAGCTGTCGAAGGCAAACGAGGACAACAACAAATAAGCGCGCACCGGCGTCTCATAGGAGGCCATGCGCACCTGGGTGGAGAAGCTCAACGCACTGTGGCTGATTTCCACGGCTTTCGGTGCGCCGGTGGAACCTGAGGTGTAAATCAGATACGCCAGGTCGTCCGCGCCTGGCAAGGGCAGTGGTGGCAGGTCGCTGGACTCGGGCGCCGTCAGGTCGTCGAGCACGAAGCGTTGCAGTGTGGCGGGCACGCTGTCGGCTAACTCCGCGCTGACCACGATGTGCGCAATGGTGCTGTCGGCGAGCATGTAGGCGCGACGATCCGCCGGGTAGGTCGGATCAACCGGTACGTAAGCGCCCCCGGCTTTCAACACCGCAAGCATGGCGACAATGGCGGCGTTGCTGCGGGCGAACAGAATGCCTACGGGCACGCCTGCACCGATACCGGCCGCCACCAGTTGATGAGCCAGATGCGTGGCGCAGGCATCGAGGCGGGCGTAACTCAAGTCGCCGTCCTTGTCGCTGAGGGCGATGGCGTTCGGCTGCCGATGAACCTGACGGGCGATCAGCTCGACCAGCGTCACCGGTTCGATCAGCGGCAGGTTCGGTCGGGCGTCGATAATCTGCGCTTGCAACGGCCCGCTCAGTGGCAGATGAGCCCAGGCTTGTGGCGGCTCGGCCAGTGCGCCCAGCAACAGTTGCAGCCATTGTTCGGCGAGGCAGGCCGCCGCGTCGGCGCTTAATGCATGGCGGTCGTAAATCACATGGGTGTACAGGCTGTCGGGCAATTGACGGACGTTCAGGCAGGCCTTCGCCGGGTTCATTACGGCGCTGGCAAAACGTTCCCGGGCATCGCCCGAACGCCAGGCAAAGGCGTAACCGCCATTGAGGTCCTGGGTGTAATAGTCCTGCCAGCCAACCGTACGCTCGACCATGGCCGCGACATGTTGGCTTTGCTCTTGCAGCGTCGCCTGGCCATCCAGATCGATGCGCACCGGCAGGCACTGCTCGAACAAGCCCAACGCGCTTTCCAGTTCCGGGCCGCGGCTTTCATGGACCAGGGTGATTGGAACTTGCTGCTGACCGGCCAGGCGCCCGAGGACGGCGGCCCAGGCGGTCAGCATCAGGTTCGAGGTCAGGGCCGGGTGGCGGGCGAGGTCGGCGGGTAAGGCCAGATCCACTCGCGCCGGGGCAAACCCGTCGCCGCTGCTGGATTCAAGCGACAGCTGCAAGGCCGGCTGTTCGGTTTCGCTCAGCGGTTTCCAGAAGTTCACGCCGGGATGGTTCGGCTCGTCTTCTGTCAGGCTCCAGCGCCACTCGGCGTAATCGGCATACTGCAGCGCTTCGGCCAGATCCGGGGTGGCGTCTTGCAGCAGCGCAGCGGCGAGCAGTTGCAGGCTGGCGAGGTCGAAGTGGCTGCTGACGGCGGCCAGGTCCAGCACCGACTGTTCGTCCGACAGTCGCACCAGCGTCACGGACAGTGGCGTCGTCCAGTCACGGGGCTGTGCGGCAAGGCTGGCCAGTGTGGCGTCCTGATCGGCGAGGCTGTGCTCACGCAGATCCTGCACCGCCACAGGCAGCGCGCCGGTGTCGTGAATCACCTGTACCGGGTGGCGCAAACCTGGCACCGGCATCAGGCGCGTGCGCAAGATTTCACTGTCGGCTATCAGCGCCAGCAGACGGCTGTTCAGCGCATCCAGATCCACCGGTTGGCACAGTGACCATTGCAAATGGCAACTGAAGGGGTGTTCAGCCGCACCATTGATGTGGGGGTATACAGAGGCCTGTTGCGGCGAAATACGAAAACCTTGGAGTCCGCTCATGTTCAACTCGACTAAAAATGGGGGTTAAACCTGGGCCATGGCAGAGGTGCGGAGGCTCGCTGACCGGTTGTCAGGTGAGCCTCTTGCAAACAGCGGATGTGCCCTTGAAAGGTCAGACGGCGACGTCGCGTTGCAGCAGGGCTTCGGCCATGCCGGTCATGATTGCGCGTTCGCCGGTGAAGGGTTCGCGACCATGCACTGCGAGCATGTTGTCGATGAACAACACGTCGCCCTGCTGCCAGCTGAACCGCACCAGCGAGTCGAGGTAGGCCGCTCGCAGCGATTCCAGTACGTGCGGTTCGATCGGTTCGCCGTCGCCATAAAAGGTGTTGGTTGGCAGGTCGAGGTCGTTGAAGTTGCTTTGCAGCGAATCGCGGATCGCCGGGGGCAA
Source organism: Pseudomonas sp. Tn43 (assembly GCF_014192635.1). NCBI lineage: Bacteria > Pseudomonadati > Pseudomonadota > Gammaproteobacteria > Pseudomonadales > Pseudomonadaceae > Pseudomonas > Pseudomonas sp. Tn43. The sequence continues at coordinate 626,765 of NZ_JACHYG010000001.1, read as the reverse complement.
GGTGCTGATGTGGAAGAAGGTCGCGTGGTTGAACCAGACTTCTTCACCGGTACGCGGATGACGCACCACCGCCGGCCCGCGCTGACGGGTACGCAGGCGGTTGTTTTCTTTCCATTCCACTTCGATGCCGACGCTGGCGCAGTAGGTTTCCACCTCTTTGCGGTCTTCGGACTGGAACACGGTCTGCCACGGCAGGCCGAAACCGTCGCCGTAGTTGCGCACGTACAGCACGCCTTTTTCACGGAACCGCGCTTCAATTTCGGGGCTGATGCTGGCCTTCACCGCGCGGGTCGAGCCGATGGGGGTTTCGCCGCCGGTCTCGGACGGGATGTGGCAGTAGAAGAACAGCCGCAGCGGGAAGCGTGGCGAATAGGAATGTTCGTTGTGGGGGAAAATCATCTGGTCGGCCGGGTAGTCGGTCGAGGTGTAGATGTTGCCGCCGACCCGCGTGCGCGGCGAAGCACGGAACATGTATTCCAGTGCGCCAGGGGAGAGGGCGGCAATCACCTGATCGAATTGCTCCACGGACAGCACCGAGAACCCGCGAAACAGCAGGGCGCCGTATTGCAGCAGTTTTTTCTCCAGGGACTCGCGTTCACGGGTCGCCCAGGCGACCAGATCGACGCCGCTGACCGCCGGTTCGATCACCAGCGGCAAGGCGTGGTCCGGGCTCAGGAGGCGCTCGCTGACCAGTTGCTGTTCCGAGACGTTCATGGCTTTGCGACGCACGCCGCCAAGGGCGCGAGACTGTGGGGGCACGATAGACATAAAGGCATCCAACTCGGTTAAAGGGTCAGTGAGCGACGTTTGGTTTGCTTCATCTGGCTGCGACCGGCCAGGGCTTGGGATTGTTGGCGTTCACGCTGCAAATCCTGATCGAGGGTATCCAGCCGTTCGGCCAATGCGGGCAGCGGTTCGGCCAGCAGGTTTGGGGCCTCGCCCAGCAGGTACGTCCACAGGTGTTGCAGGCGCACGGCGCGATCCTGATCGAAGTATTCGCCGCGGTATTTGAGGGTCGCGTCAATGCCTGTGGCGCCATGCACCAGATCGAGCACCAGGTGTAAATCGCCCGGCGCCTGGGCCACATCCAGCGCACTCATGTGCGCACCGGCGATATCGGTCGGTGTTATCCGTGACGGTTGATAGTTGAGCTTGACCTGGAACAGCGGCGAGTGACCGGGGCGGCGCTGCGGTGCAAGCGCCGACACCACCAGATCGAAAGGCAGGCCTTGGTGGGCGTAAGCCCGTCGCGCCTCATCGCGCACCCGTTCCAGGAAACCGCCCAGGGTCGGTTCGCCGTGCAGGTCACAGCGCAGGGTCAACTGATTGACGAAGAAGCCGATGACGTCGTTATGTTCCGCCAGCGGACGGCCGCTGACATCGGTGCCCAGCAGAAATTGTTGTTGCCCACCCAATTGCTTGAGCACCAGTTGATAGCTGGCCAGCAGCAGCATGAACAGGGTCATGCCTTGTTTGCGGGCCAGTGCCGTCAAGGTTTCGCACGTGGCCTGGGGCAGGGTGAAGTTCAGGCTGTGTTCGCCGGGGATCTGACCGCTGCCACCCAGCTCGAGGGTATGCGGTACCGTTGCCAGATGTTCGCGCCAGAACTGTTGTTCGGTGGCGATGCGTTCGGCGCTCCAGTGTTCGGCTTCCCATTGGGCGAAATCCAGATACTGCACCGGCGGTTCGTCAGTGACCGAGCCGGCCAGTTCGGCCAGCAACACTTGCGCCGAACGTCCATCGAAGGCGATGTGGTGCAGGGTCAATAACAGGTCGTGTCGCTGGTCATCGCGGCTGAGCAACTGCGCGCGCAGCAGCGGCCCTGTCTCGAGTTCGACCGGCGTGGCGTGTTCGTTGGCCAGGCAGTCGCTGAGGGTTTGCTGTTGCTGTGCCTCGCTCTGATCACGCAAATCGTGCCGGGTCAGGGGTACGGCGGTGGCCGGCAACACCTGTTGCTGCGGGCCATCGACACCATCGCGATACACCGTGCGTAACACGCTGTGACGGTTGACCAGGGTATTGAGGCGCAACGCCAGGGTTTCGACGTCGAGCGGACCTTGCAGGCTCAGGTGCAACACCAGGTTGTGCCGGGTATCGTCCGGGTTCAATTGGCGCAAGAACCACAAGCGACTTTGCGCAAATGATTGCCGACTTTGGCTGACGCTGGCACGTGCGATCGATGTGCTGGTCGCGGGTGATGGCTCGCTCAGGAAAACCTGCAAGGCCAGCGCCCATTGCGCCAGGGTCTGTTCGCCGAACAGGCTTTGGGTGTCGAGACTCCAGCCCAGATCCTGGTACAGGCGAGCGGCAAAATCGGCCACGCTGATGGAGTCCAGGCCGAGGCCGATCAGGCTGAGTTCGAAGTCTGCCGCCAGATACGGGTTGACCTCGCGCAGGGTTTGCTCGAGCCATTGACGGCACGCGGCCTGCGCAAGTTGCGGCGCAGTGCCCACCAGATGCTTCAGTTGAATGAGGTCAAGGGTTTCGCTGTTCGAGGCGATCGGCCCACCGCTCTGGGCGATGATGCTCAAGGTGCCCGCCGCCAATTGCTTGCGTGCGCCCTGACGGGCGATCTTGCCGCTGGTGGTCATGGGAATGGTGCCGGCTTCCACCAGAACGATCTGGTCGATGCCACAGTCGGCGGCTTCGCGCACGGCGTTTTGTATCGAGGCAAACAGCGCCGGATGTCGCGCCGGGTCGACGAACTTACGCTGGGGCTCGGCGACGATCACCAGTTTCTCGCGACCCAGCAGCGGGTCCATTTCCGAGAAGGCGGCGATGCGCCCGGTACGGATGCCCGGCTCGGCATCGGTAATGGCGAATTCAATGTCGTGGGGGTACAGGTTGCGGCCGTTGAGAATCAGCAAGTCCTTGAGTCGACCGCAAATGACCACTTGGCCTTCGTGCATGAAACCCAGGTCGCCGGAGCGCAGGTAATGACCAGGTTCTCCCACGATTTGCGCTTCGAAAGCCTCGCGGCTGGCTTCGGGGTTTTTCCAGTAGGCCTCGGCATTGCTCGGGCCTTGCAGCCAGACTTCACCGATGTGATCAGTAGCGCAACGGTGGTGATTGTGCGGATTGACGATGGCAATGTCGTGCAGTGCCTGCGGATAACCGCAGGCGACGAACTCCACGGCAGCGGCATCGGCGGCGGCCAAGACGGCGCGACCGGTTTCCAGCACGGCCTTGTCCAGGCGCAATACCACCGGCAACGCGTCGGCCGGCGTGGCACTGACACACAGCGTCGCTTCGGCCTGGCCGTAACCGGGGCTGATTGCCAGCGGGTTGAGACCGCAAGCGGCAAAGCGCTGGGCGAAGGCTTCGAGGGTGCCGGGGTGGATCGGTTCGGCACCGTTGATTGCATGTTGCCAGGCGCTGAGGTCGAGCTGTGCGATGAGGTTGTCGCTGACCACCCGGTTGCACAGGGCATAGGCGAAATTGGGGGCGAAACTGGCGGTGGCGCGGTAGCGGCTCAACGCTTGCAGCCAGGTCGACGGTGCGTTGACGAAGGTCTGCGAGGCCATCAGGTAGCAAGGCATGCCGCTGTAAAGCGGGGCCAGCATACCGCCGATCAGACCCATGTCATGGTACAGCGGCAGCCAGTTGACCATGGCGCCATGCTCATCGAAACCATAGGCCTGGCGCATCAGTTCGACGTTGGCGATCAAGTTGCGCTGGCGTACTTCAACGCCTTTGGGCGTGCCGGTGGAGCCCGAGGTGTATTGCAGGAATGCCACGGTCGCACCGTCGACATCCGGACGTTGCCACTCACTGGCCGGCGGCGTACCGAGGTCCTGGACCGTCAATACGTCGACCTGGCCTTCCACCAGTTCCAGCAAACCCTGGCAATGATCCGCAGGCGCGAGAATCAGCGCGGGTTCGGCATCCACTACCACGTTGCGTACCCGGTCCAGGTGGCGCGGTTTGCGCGACGGTGGCGGGAACAGCGGCACGGCGATCAGGCCGGCATATAAACAGGCGCAAAACGCCCGGGCGTAGTCGAGGCTGCTGGGCAGCATCAACAACACCCGATCGCCCGGTGCGTAGCGCGATTGCAGCGCTGCTGCCAGTGATCGCGACTGCTCGTGCAATTGGGCAAAGGTCAGGGTTTCGCCGATCTCGACGCCGTCTGGCAAAAAGTGCAAGGCCGCACGCTGCGGGAAGTGCAGGGCGTTGGCCTGCAGCACGTCGATCCAGTGTTTGAATGAAAACATGTGCAATTCACGCCATGGCAACGATGACTTTGCGGTCACCGGTGTAAGGGTTGCGGCCGTGAGCGACCAGTCGATTGTCGAGCATCAGGATGTCGCCGGGCTGCCAGGGAAAACTGATGGCGGTTTGGCGGTAAACCTCGCGCACGGTGTCCAGCACACCGTCGGGAATGGCCGAGCCGTCGCCGAAGTAAACGTGGCGTGGCAGGTTCGCTTCACCCACCGCCGCCAGCAGGCTGGCGCGTACACCCGGTTCAATGGCCGATACGTGGAACAGATGCGCCTGATTGAACCAGACCCACTCACCGCTATCGGGATGCTGCAGCACGGCGGCGCAACGCTGACGGGTGCGCAGGTCGCCATCGGCTTTCCATTCCCACTCGATGTCGTTGTCCAGGCAGTAGCGTTCAACCTGGGCGCGGTCTTGGGTGTTGAAGACTTTCTGCCAGGGCAGATCCAGCGCGCCGCTGTAATTGCGCACATAGAGAAGCTCGCGGCTGGCAAACAGCTCGCGGATCTCGGTGGGCATGCGCTGGTAGATCAGGCGGCTGTCGGCAATCGGCGTTTCGCCACCGGTTTCACTGGCCTTGATGCAGTGGAACCAGATGCGCGAAGGCCACGGCCGGGTATAGGCCTGCTCGTTGTGCAAGGAAATGAATTGATGAGCCGGGTATTCGGTGGAGCTATAGACCCCGGCGAAGACTTTGCTACGCGGCGTGGAGCCGAATTCGTAGCTGGCCAGCGGTGCGCCGAAACTGGCGGCGAAGCGCTTGAAATCGATGGGCGTGGGCACGCTGAAACCGCGAAACAGGACGCCACCGACAGTCGTCAGCGCTTGGTCCAGGGTGGCACGAATCGAAGTGTCCAGGTCATGGATCGATTGTCCCGGTTTCGCCTCTATCAGCACCGGCAACGTTGTCTCGTGGCCAGCCGCTGGAGCATCGGGCAAGGGTTCGAAACGCTCGCTCAGGTGTTCGATCGACGTCATCCGTGCGCATCCTCTTTTCTATCTTTTATCAGTCAGGCGGAGGGCGTTGGCGACCCTGGAAACCGGCAAAGGTGGCTACGTTTGTGGTCCGCTGAAATGTAGTGTCTGCGATACAGGGCGGCATATTTATTACAAATGAGATCTATTATCAATCTTATTCCTTTATTTTTTTTTTTGGATTAGACTCCCGCCGGCTGGGGAAACACAGCGTTCTGGACATAGAAAAAACACCAATATCTGTCGCAGGGGAACGGGGCGTGAATTTCAAAAAAACTACAATGGCACTGGCTGTGGGGTCGGCGATCTGCTTGTCCAACACTGTGTGGGCAGCTGAACAATCCAACACGATGGAGATTGCTCCGATCACAGTGAAGGGTGAAAAAATCGACCGCACCCTGGAGCAAACCCAGTCGAGTGTCGTCGTGGTCACCGACAAGCAACTGCGCGAGAAGGAGGATCACAGCCTCGTCGACGTGTTCGCCCGAACGCCGGGCGTCTACAACCAGCCAGGTAATGAAAACTGGGGTATTCGCGGCGTACCGGTATCCGGCTTCGAAGACCAGGGCCCGGCCACGCTCAACGGTGCAGTTTCGGTGTTCGTCGACGGCGCCGTGCAACCGAACCGCGCATTGACCCTTAGCCCGATGCCGCTGTGGGACGTCGAGCAGATCGAAGTGTTCCTCGGTCCGCAATCCACTACCCAGGGCCGCAACTCGCTGGCCGGTGCGGTCGTCATCCAGACCAAGAACCCGACGTTCGAACCAAGCCTTTCATTACAGGGCAACATGGGCAGCTACGGTGAGAGCGGAGGGGCGCTTGCCGGTGGTGGCGCGATTGTCGATGACAAGATCGCCGGTCGTATCGCCGTGGATTACCAGGACGGTGACGGTTACATCGACAACATCGCACTCGACAATGATGCCAACCCGACCCGCACCTACAATGCCCGGGGAAAACTGCTGATCCTGCCGAACGACGATCTGGATGTGCTGCTGACTTACGCCCATGGTGAAAGCCGCAAGGGTGACAACTCGGTCATGCGCGAAAACGGCAAGGTCCGCTATTACGACGTGTCGTCCGACACCAAGGCTTACGACAAACTCGAACAAGACACCCTCAGCGCCAAGGTGGATTACCGCCTGGACGATAACTGGTCCATTACCAGCCTCACCGCCAATACCCGTTCGGACTATGACGCCCGCCTGGACTTCGACCAGACAGCCGACGCCAACCAGGTCGTTCTGCGCACGCAGGATGGCGACCTGTTCAGTCAGGAGCTGCGCCTGAACTACGCCGGTGACACGGTGAAGAGCTTCATGGGTGTCTACTACGGCCACAACACCAACAATTTCCATGACCAGTTGTTGTTTGGCAACGAGCTGGTCGGCACCGTCAAGGGTGATACGACGATAGAAAACAAGGCGGTGTTCGGTGAAATCAACTGGACGTTCGCCCCGCGCTGGACACTGATCACCGGGCTGCGCTACGACCACGAGAAGAACGACACCGATATCGAACAGGACGACTTCTCCACCTCGGGTAAAACCAGCAAGTCGTTCGATGCCGTATTGCCGAAGCTGGGTATCGACTATGAACTGGCTGCCAATCAGTACGTAGGCTTTATGGTGCAGAAAGGCTATCGCGGTGGTGGCGTCAACGTTCGTACCGGTACCGGTCACGAAGCCTACGATCCGGAATACACCACCAACTACGAGTTGTCCTACCGCGGCTCGTTCTTCGACCAGACCCTGCGTACCCGCGCCAACCTGTACTACACCGACTGGAAAGACCAGCAGGTCAGTGTGCTGGATACGAACACCGACTTCGTTCACGTGTTCAACGCCGGGAGCAGTGGCATCAAGGGGCTGGAAGTCTCCGTCGAGAAGGACTTCACCGAACAGCTGACCCTGACGGCCGGTGCCTCCATTACCGATGGCAAGTACAAGGACTTCGTCACGGGCGATGGCAGGGACATGAGTGGCGAGGACTTCCTCTATTCGCCCAAGTACAAGATATCGCTGGGCGGTACCTATCGCTGGAATGACCGGTTGACCCTGAACACCGACCTCATTTACCAGAGCACCTCGCCGTCGGAGTACGAGTTCGATGACGCGGGTCAAGTCACTAATGAGCGCAAGAGCGACGCTTACTGGCTGACCAACTTCAACGCCGAGTACAAGATCACCAAGAACGTCGCAGTGTCCGGTTACGTGAAAAACGCCTTTGACAAGGAATACATCACCAACAACCGCGGCGGCGACATCATCGATGTCGGCGCACCACGCACCGTGGGTCTGGTTCTGCGCTACGACATGTAAAGCGACGACGAAATGGAAGCGGGGGAAGGATTTCCCGCGTCCGGTTTCACGGCTATCGATCTGAAGCATTCGTTTCAGGCAGCCCTGTTCCCTTCCAAACCCAGCCTCCCTGGAGGAAATCATGAGTGCTTTTTCGAATGTCACATTGGGTGGCGCGCAACAGCTACGCCTGTTGCATACCGGTCTGTCGAGCCCGTACTGCCTTGATCCGACGCCGATGCTGGAACGCCAGCAACAGCAGGAGTCCAACGCCCGCAGTTACCCTCGGCGTATTCCGCTGGTGCTGGAGCGGGCCCACGGCATCTATGTGCAGGACAGTCGCGGACAGGTGTTCGTCGATTGCCTGGCCGGTGCCGGCACCCTGGCGCTGGGTCACAACCATCCGGTGATTATCGAAGCCATCACTCAGGTCATGGCCTCGGGTGTGCCGATGCATACCCTTGACCTCATGACTCCGGTGAAGGACGCATTCGTACAGGAAATCTTCGGCTGCCTGCCAGCCGACTTTGCGCGTAACGCGCGCATCCAGTTTTGTGGCCCCAGTGGTGCCGATGCCGTAGAAGCAGCGCTCAAGCTGACCCGCACCGCCACTGGCCGGCATTCGGTACTGGCCTTTGAAGGGGCCTACCACGGCATGACCCTGGGGACGCTGGCGATCAGCGGCAACCTGTCGCCGAAAAACGCCCTGGGCGGTTTGATGGCCGGCGTACAACGCCTGCCGTTCCCCCACGATTACCGTTGCCCGTTCGGGGTGGCTGGCGACCAAGGCGTAACGCTCAACGTGCGCTACCTTGAACATTTGCTCAATGACCCGGAAAGCGGCGTCACCGCGCCGGCAGCGATGATTCTCGAACCCATCCAGGGCGAAGGCGGGGTGATTACCGCGCCCGATCGCTGGATGCAGGAGCTGCGTCGCCTGACCCAGGCCCACGGCATTCCGTTGATCGTCGATGAGATTCAATGCGGCATCGCCCGCAGCGGCAGGATGTTCGGCTTCGAGCATTCGGGCATCCTCCCGGACGTGATTACCTTGTCCAAGGCCATCGGCGGCGGCCTGCCGTTGTCGGTGATGGTGTACAACGATTCCCTGGACGTCTGGCAACCGGGCGCCCACGCCGGCACGTTCCGTGGCAATCAGCTGGCGATGGCGGCCGGTACCGCGACCTTGCGTTTCATCCGCAATGAAGGCCTGGTGGCCCACGCCGAGAAGGCCGGTGCGCATTTGCGCCAGCAGTTGCTGGCGCTGCAAAGCGAATTTGACTGGATCGGCGATGTGCGTGGCCGTGGTCTGATGCTCGGCATGGAAATCGTCGACCCGCAGGGCGCCCTTGATGTTCAAGGCCATCCACCGGTGGATACCATCCGGGCCAAGGCCTTCCAGCAGGCGTGCCTGCAACACGGTCTGATCGTCGAGTTGGGCGGTCGTCACGGTGCTACCGTGCGCTTCCTGCCGCCATTGATCATCACCGAGCAGGAGATCGATTTCGTCGCGCAAATCCTGTTCCGCGCGGCCTGTGCGATCAGCGAGCGTCCGCTTCGCTGAGTCGCCGCAGCAGGGGGCAAGCCTTGCTTGGGGTCTTGTGCATACCCGTGTTTTTTGTCTGGGTCCTGTCTTTGGCGAATCGCTTGCGTCGTCGCCATGGCGCCAACATCGAGTCGGTTATCGAAGAGGGCTGAAGTCAACAGCCGCTTCCAGATGGATGGTTGATTGTGTAACTTGTTGATACAAATATGAATCTGTATCATTTAGTTTCATATCAAGGGTGCGAGGGAGTGCATTACCCATATAAAAATAAGGTCAAGGTAATGCTCAAAATGCTACTCGTGTATGGTCATCTGATTGCCACCTGTATTGCTCTGGGGAGGGTGTTACAGGCGGATCAAAAGCTATGGAGCTGGCGCAAGGATGTGTTGAATGAGATGCAGCGTGAGTATCTCGACGAGACCCAAAAAATCGTCATGCTCGCGCTATTGGCTCTTTGGGGAAGTGGCTTGCTGTTGGTGTTTCAGGGTTACCTCAATGAGGGGAGCGCGTATCTGCTCAATCAAAAACTCTGGGCCAAGGTGAGTGTTGTCGTGCTGCTTAGCCTCAATGGCGCTTTGTTGCACCGGATCGGTTTCCCGCTGCTGCAGAAGGCCCCCTTTGTCTTGTTACGCAACTCCGGCCGCACTCGCCTCGCGCTCTTGGGAGCTCTCTCTATGAGCGGCTGGTTATTTGCCGCTTTCCTGGGGGTAGCTCGAGCGTGGAATCATGTACTTCCTTACTTGCATGTGATGGGGGCTTTTGCTCTGTTCTCGTTGCTTGCTTGTGTGGTGGCGATGATAGTCGCCAGCGCAGCGGGCGTTATGGATGATGAGTTGTCACGTACGGGTAGCAAGTGAAGCCTGGTCGGTTTTCCTTCTCATTTCTGCGGTGCTGCCCTTGCGGTCTTCCAAGGTGATGCGAGTTCAAACTGTCCTCAATAAGTGAACAACGTGCCGCCGCTACGGCGGCACAGGTGGATCAAGAGATTGAGTACTCGATATACAGCCTTTCCAGAGCCTCTTGGTATTTGTCTCCCTTGAGCGTTTTCTTCAGCACTGCCAGTGCCTCGAGCGCTGAGGCCGCAGCCAGCGCCTCGTTCTCTCCCCGGTAGGCGGCGCGTAGCCGTGCTGCTGCGATGATCGATTCTTCAGTCGTTGGCATGTTATTGCCCTCGAAGGTTTGAACCTCACTGATAGTCGCAACCCTCAAGGAATTCAAGTCCAGGGCGATGGCGTGAACCGAGCGCCTTCACCGAAAGGCCTTGGCCTGCCCCGTGAAGGCAATCCGATCAGCTTTGCACCGCCCCAATCCCATCCATTGCCACCGATTTATTTCGCACGCTCCTGTACAACACGCTGGACACCATGAAGCCGACAATGGCCAACAGACTCATCAAACTGAAGACATAGTTATAGCCTTGCTGACCCGGGAAATGGTCGAGGATTGCACCGTAGATGACATAAGCGAACATGCCCGGTGCGTAGCCGATCAGGCAGCCGATACCGAAGGCTGACCCGGTGATGTGCGAAGGGATGCCGACTTCGCCCATGGGTGCCCAGAACACGCCGCGCATGGAAAACACGATCAGTGCGAAGGACAGTGTGGCGGCCATGCCTGCGTAGATAAAGCTCGGGCTTTTCGGAATCAGCAGGATGACGCCCATCAGCGGCAGCAAGGCCAGGAAGGCCCATTTCAAATAGCGGCTGGTGCTCTTGAATTGCTTGTCGGCAATGAAGCCTCCGGCGGGGCCACCGAGGATTTTGAGAAAGTACTGATTGATGATGCCGTAGGCGCCCACCAGTGCCACGGGCAGCCCGTACATTTCCTTGAGGTAGGGAATGAAATAGGTCAGGCCACAGTAGACGATGTAGACCATAAACACGTTAAGACTGACCAGCCAGATACCCGGTACCTTGATGGCTTCAAGGAGGTTCGCCAGACTGTTCTTCGGCTTGGCAATCGACTGCGCACTGCCGCCCTTGAGCAGGAACCAGGTCAGGGTTCCGGCCAGAATGTCGATGACCGAGTAGAACAGGATCGCCGATTTCAGACCGGTTTCACCGGAGCCCATGGCGACGAAAACGCCCAGTGCAGAAAAGGCGACCAGGGTATCAATGACGCCACGCCCACCTTCCAACAGTCCAAACAACCGCCCCTGTTCCTGATCGTCACCCAGGTTGCGGATGGCTTTGAGCAGTGAGGGCCAGAAGAAGCAATCGGCGCAGACGGCCAGCAGGCTGAACACGATCAGCAGATTGCTGAACGGCGGAAAGGTTGCCAGATACAGCCCCAGGCCGCCGGTACCGATCAGGCCGACCGGAATCATTTTGCGCGTATCGTAGCGGTCGGCGAGCATGCCGCCGACGACAAACAGTGCGGTGGCGATGATGGCGTTGGCGCTCAGCAGCAGGCCGATCTCAGTGTGGCTCAAACCCATGAATTCTTGCATGGGGATATAAAAGGCGTCCTTGAGGTTCGCCAGCTTATAGATGGTGCCACCACCGAGGATGAGAATCAGGAATCTGAGCCATTTGGCCTTGTCACGAGTTGTCATTATTGTTCTCCAGGCGTAAGCAGGTTGTAACGTCAGGTTCAGGCGTTTTCGTGGTTGTCCAGGGTCAACTCGGCCAGGGTTCGGAACTCGGCCAGCAGGCCTCGCACATAGGCGACCTGGTTGTTTGCCCAGCGGTGTTCGTCGGCGAGCATCCGTTCGAGCGAATAGCCGTCTGGGAGTGGCGTGTCACTCATTTCCCGGTATGCAATGAAGGGATCGGCAGCCTCAGAGGTCTGGCGGAACGCCGGGGCGATGTAGTGGTTTTCCTGCTCGAGAATGAAGGCGATCACTTGCGGGGTTGAGTCGCCGAGCATCAACAGTTCGAACAACAGGCGGGCGCTTGGCAGGTCGTCTTCGTCGCTGCCCTGCAGCACGCCGTAATGGCCGAAGCCGTTGTGCTCGGGGACAATGCGCACACCTTTGAGGTGGGTCTGGCGTATGTGCGGCGCCAGGGTGCGCAGTGCCGGTAGTGGCTGTTCGCAGGCGTTGATCATGTTGCCGAAATCGAACAAGGCGTGCAGCCGTGGGTGGTTTAGCCGGCTCAGCAATTGCGCGATCTCGGCGCTCTTGAGTTCCTCATGCTGCTCGAAGTCAAAGAACAGGTCGTGCTCGTCTGCCTGCTGCGCGAGGTAATGCAGATCTGACTCGATCATGTCCATGACCCGGGACAGCGCCCCCTCGTAACGCGAGTAAACGCGGATGTTGCGAACCCCCAGCGCCTTGGCGATGGCGATCACCTGATCGACGTCTTTTTTCCGCGTGCTGCTGATTTCCAGGTGCACATCCAGTGCGAGCGCATTGGCCTTGTCGGCAAACGCTTGCAGCTGTGCGGGTGTCATTTGGCTCAGGCTGTTTTCTTCGCCGTCGAGCAAGTGCAGGCTCAGGCCCTGCAGTTCGTGGCGATAGGCGAAGTCCAGCAGGTCGGCGGGTTTGACACGGCCATGGGTGAGGTTGGTCAGCAAGGGGTAGGCATGCGCGAACAAGCGCACCTGCCCAAGGCGGTCGAGCAGTTGGCGGGCCAGTGCTTCAGTCAGCAGGGGAGGTGTTCCATCCTCGGCAGCCTTATGGCTGAGCAAGGCATTGAATCGCTCTTGGATCTTATTGTTCATTTCGAGTCGTTCCTGGTCAGACGCCGGGTCTACCGGCGCAGTCTTTATCGCGCCAGTCAGGAACTCTCGATAGATCCATTATCAGTTAAATCATAAGACCACTTGCCTTGCTCAAGTGGCCTGCTGCAGGTACCCCATTTGGCTCAAGGCCCGGGCCAGCGCCTCGACGCGCTCTTGCGCCTGGCTCTCAGGCGTACCGGCAAAACCGATGAGCAGCGCAGGTGGCAAAGCATGCTCAAGGCAGTAGTCGCTCAGGGCATAGGTGTGGATGTTATGCCGGGCCAGTTCCCTGGCGATGGCGTCGTCATCAAGGGTGGGCGGCAGCCAGGCGATCAAGTGCATGCCGGCGTCCACCGGAGTGATATTGAAGAAGCCGCCCAGCTGTCGCTGAAGTTGCTCGACCAGTGCTTGCTGGCGGGCCTGGTACAGCGCACGCATGCGACGAATATGGCCGAGGAAGTGGCCTTCGCGCATGAAGTCCGCCGTCGTCGCCTGGAGCAGCGTGGGCGGGCTGCGATCCATCACCGCGCGCAGGGTACAGAAGGGTTCGATCAGGGCTTGCGGCAATATCACATAGCCCAGCCTCAGCGAGGGGAAGAGCACTTTGCTGAACGTGCCGACGTAGATCACTCGCGCCATCCGATCCATGGCGTAGAGCGCGGGAAGAAGGCGACCGCTGTAGCGAAACTCACTGTCGCAATCGTCCTCGATAATCCAGCTCTGATACTGCGCGGCCCAGTCGATGAGCGCCTGGCGCCGCGCATAACTCATGGTCACGCCCAAAGGATGCTGGCGAGATGGCGTGGTGAACACCAGGCGGGCGTCAGGGCACTCGGCCAGGCCTTGCCGCAGATCAATCCCCTGTTCATCGATCCGCAACGGGATCACCTGAGCCCCCTGGGCCTGCAACGCAATGCGCGCCGCGATGTGCCCAGGGTCTTCCATCCACACGCTGTCCTGCGGATTGAGCAACAGCATGCCCAGCAAGTTGAAGGCTTGCTGAGCCCCTGAAACGATGACCACCTGTTCGGCACTGCAATCGATGCCACGGGCATCAAAGACGTATTCGGCAATCGCCACGCGCAAGGCCTGTAACCCTTGCAGTTCGCCATAGCCAAGCATGGCTTTGGTCGGCTTGAGCAAGTGGCGGTTCATCAAGCGCCGCCATACCGCGAGCGGGAACGCGTCATAGCTACTGTGGCTGGGCAGGAATGAGGTGGGGGTCGCGGGGTCCCAATCGGTATAGGACACCCCGCGAAAATGACGGCTGCGCAATGACAGCATGGACTGGCTCAGGTCTGACAGGCGCGGTGGCTGGCGCTGCTGCTCTTCGTCGGCAGTCCCTCGACGCTCCCACTCATTGCCGACATAAGTGCCCGCGCCGGTGCGCGAGGCCAGGAAACCTTCGGCAATCAGCTGATCGAATGCATTGAGAATGGTGATCCGCGACAGCGCCAATTCCTGGCTCAGGGTCCGCGTCGACGGCAGGCGCACGCCCCCTTGCATTTTTCCGCTGAGAATCTGTTTGCGAATCTGCAAATAGAGTTGGCGGTACAGGGGGATGGTGCTGGCACGGTCCAGCTCGATAGCCGATAGCAGCAAACCTGCAGGGGATTTCATCGCATGCTCATCTGGAGGGGAGGTTGACCTGGAACACCATCATACCGACGTGTGCAGGGTATCGAGAGGCACTGGATAAGTCATCCATGGCCGCTGTTGATGCAGTGCCCACTGTCATGAAATGAAAAGCCATTGTCGTCTGATGAGAAGCGACTGCGCAGACGGCGTCCTACAGTCCAATCAGCGCAATTCGACGCAGCACGTCCAACTTGAGACTGGAGAATAAGAAAAATGGCCAAAGCCGTACGCTTCTACGAAACCGGTGGTCCCGAAGTCCTTCGTTATGAAGAGGTCGACGTCGGCGATCCCGGTCCAGGCCAGGTTCGTCTTCGTCATGTGGCGGTGGGCCTGAACTATGCCGACACCTATTTTCGCAATGGCACTTACCCGATCCCGATGCCCAACGGCATGGGGGTTGAGGCCTCTGGTGTGGTTCAGGCCATCGGCGCAGGGGTGACCAACGTACAAGTCGGTGATCGCGTCACCTACACCGGTTTTCTCAATACATTGGGCGCCTACAGCACCGAACGTCTGATCCCGGCCGCGCCGCTGATCAAATTGCCGGAAACCATCAGTTTCGAGACTGCCGCGGCCATGACCATGCGCGGCCTGACGTCCTCATACCTGATGCGACGCATTTACGACTTCAAGCCCGGCGACAGCATTCTGCTGCACGCCGCTGCCGGTGGTGTCGGCCTGATCGTTTCGCAGTGGGCCAAGCTGCTCGGCCTGAACGTCATTGGCACCGTCTCCACCGAGGCGAAGGGTGAAATTGCCCTGGCCCATGGCTGCGAGCATGTCATCAATTACAGCCACGAAGACGTCGCCCAGCGCGTTCGCGAGCTGACGGACGGCGTGGGGGTCAACGTGGTGTTCGACAGTGTTGGCAAGAACACCTTCATGGGCTCGCTGGACTCGCTCAAGCGTCGCGGTTTGATGGTGTGCGTCGGCACGGCATCCGGGCCGATCCCGGCTTTCGATCCGGTATTGCTGGCGATGAAAGGCTCGCTGTTCCTGACCCGTCCGGCCCTGGCCGATTACATCGCCGACCCGGCGGAAAAAACCGCGTTGGCGGGCGAGTTGTTCGATCATGTCGGCAGCGGCCGGATCAAGATCGAGATCAACCAGCACTATGCTTTGCAGGATGCCGTGCAGGCCCATCGCGACCTGGAATCACGCAAGACCACGGGCTCATCGATTTTCGTCATTTAAGGGAGTCGTCCGCCATGAAAGTCGAACAATTGACCTGCAACATTGGCGCTGAGCTGGTGGGTGTCAACCTGGCCGATGCAGTCCATGACGACGGTCTTTTTGCCGAGATTCGTGCTCAGTTGCTCAAGCATCGGGTGGTGTTCCTGCGTGATCAGGACATCACACGCCAGGAGCATGTGGCATTCGCCCGACGCTTTGGCGAACTGGAGGATCATCCGGTGGCCGGCAGTGATCCGGATCATCCCGGGCTGGTGCGTATCTACAAGAACCCGGACCAGCCGATGGACCGCTACGAAAACGCCTGGCACACCGACGCGACCTGGCGCGAGGCGCCGCCGATGGGCTGCGTGCTGCGTTGCATAGAATGCCCTCCGGTGGGCGGCGACACCATGTGGGCCAACATGGTCGAGGCCTATGCGCGCTTGCCCGAAGACGTGAAGGTGAAGATCGCCGACCTGCGTGCGCGCCATAGCATCGAAGCGAGTTTCGGTGCCGCCATGCCGATCGAAAAGCGTCTGGCACTCAAGGCGATGTACCCGGATGCCGAGCACCCGGTGGTGCGCACCCACCCGGAAACCGGGGAAAAGGTGCTGTTCGTCAACGCTTTCACGACGCACCTGAGCAACTACCACACCCCCGAGCGGGTGCGCTTCGGCCAGGACGCCAACCCGGGCGCAAGCGAGTTGCTGCGCTACCTGATCAGCCAGGCCTACATCCCCGAGTATCAGGTGCGCTGGCGCTGGAAACCCAACAGCATCGCCATCTGGGACAACCGCAGCACCCAGCACTACGCCGTCATGGATTATCCGCCGTGCCATCGCAAGATGGAACGCGCCGGCATCATCGGCGACACGACTTACTGATCTGACCGCAGCTGCATTCGCACTTGTAAACCCGCCTGCCAGGCACGATCCCGGGTGGGCGCAACAATCATAAGAACAGGAGTAACTCATGCAATTCTTCGACGATTCCCTGCACCCGGAAAACATGGAAAAGGTGGTGATCACCGTGGCCCCGTATGGCCCCGAGTGGATGCCGGAAGACTTCCCCGAAGACATCCCGCTGACCATGGACGAGCAGGTGCAAAAGGCGGTTGAGTGTTATGAGGCGGGTGCAACGGTATTGCACCTGCACGTGCGTGAATTGGACGGCAAGGGTTCCAAGCGTCTGTCCAAGTTCAACGAGTTGATCGCCGGTGTGCGTGAAGCCGTGCCGGACATGATCATCCAGGTCGGTGGCTCGATTTCCTTCGCCCCCGAAAGCGATGGCGAAGCCGCCAAGTGGCTGTCTGACGATACCCGGCACATGCTGGCCGAGCTGACGCCAAAACCGGATCAGGTCACGGTGGCCATCAACACCACCCAGATGAACATCATGGAGCTGCTGTATCCGGAATACCTGGAAGGCACCTCCCTGGCCAATCCTGCCTATCAGGCGGCGTACAGCGAAATGACTGTGCCGGCCGGCCCGGCCTGGGTCGCCGAGCACCTCAAGCGTCTGATGGACAACGGCATCCAGCCGCACTTCCAGCTGACCGGCATGCATGCCATGGAAACCCTTGAGCGCCTGGTGCGCAAGGGCGTCTACAAGGGCCCGTTGAACCTGACCTGGATTGGTATCGGCGGCGGTTTCGATGGCCCCAATCCGTTCAACTTCTTCAACTTCATCCACCGCGCGCCGGACGGTTGCACCCTGACCGCCGAATCGCTGCTCAAGAATGTGTTGCCATTCAACACCATGGCGCTGGCCATGGGCATGCACCCGCGCGTAGGCATTGAAGACACTATCATTGATCACAAGGGCAAGCGTTTCAGCTCGGTGCAGCAGATTGAGCAGACCGTGCGTGTCGCCCATGAACTGGGTCGCGAAATCGCCACGGGTAAAGAAGCCCGTGAGATCTATCGCATCGGTGTGCAGTACCAAAGCATCGAAGAAACCCTGTTGGCCAATGGCATGGCCCCCAACCGCAAGGCCGGGCAGAAAGGTGTGCCGCAACGCAGCTGATCGGCAGACGCAGCGGGGGGCCAATGGCCTCCTGCTCGCTGCCCTGCAACACGCTTGATAACAACAATAAAACGAAGCTTTGAGGAGGCTGCATGGCCTTTCACCCAATCGCCGCAGACGATGATGACTGCAGTGGCGTCGGCGTTGCGCGCAAGTACGCCTGGATTGTGTTTGCGCTGACGTTCGGTTTGTTGATTTCCGACTACATGTCGCGTCAGGTGCTGAACGCGGTGTTCCCGATGCTCAAGGGCGAATGGGCCCTGAGCGACGGCCAGCTCGGCCTGCTCAGTGGCATTGTCGCCCTGATGGTGGGGCTGCTGACCATTCCCCTGTCATTGCTGGCGGATCGCTTCGGCCGGGTAAAAAGCCTGGCGCTGATGGCTTTGCTGTGGAGCCTGGCGACCCTGGGCTGCGCTTTGGCGCAGGACTATCAGCAGATGTTCATTGCACGGTTCATGGTCGGCGTCGGTGAAGCGGCGTACGGCAGCGTCGGCATCGCCGTGGTGATTTCGGTGTTCCCAAAACACATGCGTGCAACCCTGGCCAGTGCATTCATGGCCGGTGGCATGTTCGGTTCGGTATTAGGGATGGCACTGGGCGGTGCAATCGCCGCCAAGCTTGGCTGGCGCTGGTCATTTGCCGGCATGGCGCTGTTTGGCCTGCTGTTGGCGGTGCTTTATCCGATCATCGTCAAGGAAGCACGCATTGCGCCGCAACGTGCCGCTCAGGCGGCGAACAAGACGGCTGCCGCGGTCAAGCGGCCGTTGCGTACGCTATTTTCCAGCCGCTCGGTGATCGCGGCCTACATCGGCAGTGGCTTGCAACTGTTCGTCGGCGGCACCGTCATTGTGTGGATGCCCAGTTACCTCAATCGTTATTACGACATGGCCACTGACAAGGCGGGGGGCCTCGCGGCGATCATCGTGCTGTGCAGCGGTGCGGGAATGATCCTGTGCGGCATGCTCAGTGATCGACTGTGTCGCCATTCGCCGGAGCGCAAAGTGACCTTGGCCATCGCTTATTGCCTGGGCAGTTGCCTGCTGTTGTCGGCAGCGTTCGCCCTGCCGGCAGGGCCAGGGCAATTGGGACTGATCTGCCTGGGTATGTTGATTGCCGCCGGCACGACCGGCCCTTGCGGAGCCATGGTTGCCAACCTGACCCATTACTCGGTCCATGGCACGGCCTTCGCCACGCTGACCTTGGCCAACAATATGCTGGGGCTGGCACCCGGGCCGTTCATCACCGGCAGGGTGTCCGACCTTATCGGTTTGCAGGCTGCTTTTCAGCTGGTGCCGCTGGTCAGCATCGCGGCAGCGGCGGTGTTCTTTTATGCCAAGTGTCACTACCGCAAAGACATTGCCCGGCTCAAGGGCGAGCAAGTTCTCGATTCGATTGGCAAAACGGCGTTAGAGGTGAAGTTGTGAGTGGTCGTTTACGTATTGATGTGTTTTTCGATTTCATCTGCCCGTGGTGCCTGATCGGCAAGCGTCAACTGAAGCGCGCGCAAGACCTGCTGCGCGTGCAGCAACCCGACGTGGAAATCACCACGGTGTGGCACGGGGTGCAGTTGCTGCCACAGCTGCCGGCACAGGGTGAACCCTTCGCCGATTTTTACCTCAAGCGTCTGGGCAGTCCTGAAGCGGTAGCGATGCGCCAGGCCCAGGTGCGGCAGGCAGCGATGGCGGTGGGTGTGCCCATCGATTTGAGCCGTATCCCCAACATGCCCAATACCGCCGACGCCCATCGCTTGCTGGAGCGGGCGAGGGCGCTGGGCAATAGCGCCCAATGCGATGTGTTGCTGGAACGTTTGTTCGCGGCCTACTTTCAGTTTGGCGAAAATCTTGGCTGCCCGGACACCTTGCTGGTCATCGCCCGCTCGTGTGGCTTCAACGCTGCGGCGATGGCCTCCTTTCTGCAAGGTGACGGCGAACCTTACGTCGGCAACGAGGCGGGAGCGGCCAGCGGCGTACCCAATTTTCAGTTCGACCGTCGCCTGACATTGGTGGGCGCACAGCCTGCCGAGGTGCTGCTGGAGGCCATGTGCGAAGCCTTGGTTGAAAGTACTCGCAAGCGGCAACCGGCATGAGTCTTCGTATTCCCGTGCCCGCTGCAAAACTCCCGCCGGCAGGCGGTCGTGCGCTGTTCGAATTCGAGGGCAAAAGCCTGGCGTTATTCAACGTCGAAGGTGACTTGTTCGCCATCGACGACAGTTGCCCGCACCAGGGCGCCTCGCTGTGTGGCGGGCGTCTTGAGGGGCGGGTGATTCAGTGTTGTGCCCATGGCCTGCGCTTCGATCTGCGCAGCGGTTACTTGCTCAATTCAACCCAGCTCAAAGTCGCCAACTACCCCGTCGAGATCATCGACGGTCAGGCATTCATCGTCATCGTTCCCCAGGAGTCCGTGCCATGAGCGCTCTCGCTCTTACCCGTATCCATAGCCGAACGCGCGAATTGGCGCCGGGGTTTGTCGTCAGCCTGATCGTGGCGGCGGCGGCGTCCTTTTTGTCCGAGCATTACGGCGCGCCGGTGATGCTGTTCGCGTTGTTATTGGGCATGGCGCTGAACTTCCTGGCCGGGGATGGCGCCTGCAAGGCGGGCATCGAATTCACGGCACGCACGGTGTTGCGCATTGGCGTGGCGTTGCTGGGCATGCGCATCACCCTCGAACAGATTGCCGCGCTGGGCTGGAAGCCTGTGGCGCTGGTGGTGATTGTGGTGGTGGTGACGATCGGCGTCTCGGTGATTGCGGCCAAGGCGCTGGGTTTTCAACGCTTGTTCGGCATGCTGACAGGTGGGGCCACCGCGATTTGTGGTGCATCGGCGGCGTTGGCGCTGGCGGCGGCATTGCCGAACCATCCGCAGAAAGAACGCGCAACGTTGTTCACGGTGATTGGGGTGTCGGCGCTGTCGACCCTGGCGATGATTGTGTACCCGATGATTGCCAACTGGCTGTCGTTGTCGCCGCAAGTGGCGGGCGTGTTCCTGGGGGCGACCATTCACGATGTCGCCCAGGTGGTCGGTGCCGGTTACAGCATGTCGACCGAGACCGGCGATACGGCCACGGTGATCAAGCTGATGCGGGTTGCCATGCTGCTGCCGGTGATCGTCTGCGCCGCGATGATTACCCGCATGCAAGGCGCCGACCCGACCGGCAAACGACCGCCGCTGCTGCCATGGTTCGCCGTCGGCTTTCTGATTCTGGCCTGTATCAACAGCACCGGCTGGATAGCCCCGGTGGTGCAGGGCTCGGTCAATGAATTGTCGCGCTGGTGCCTGGTGGTTTCCATCAGCGCCCTGGGCATGAAAACCCAGCTCAAGGAACTGGCGGCGGTGGGCATCAAGCCAATCCTGCTGATGGTGGGGGAAACGGTGTTCCTGGTCGTGCTGGTGCTGCTGTTGTTGCGCTGGGGGCTCTAAGCCCGTTGAAAATATTGGCAGCCGTAATGCTATCCCGTAGGAGCTGTCGAGCCTGCGAAGCTGCGATCGGCCGTAGCAGCTGTCGAGCTCCAGCGAGGCTGCGTCCGGCTGCGAAGCAGTCGTGAATCCGGCTGACGCGGTTTGCCTGATGCACCGCAGGTTCTGGTTTTACGACTGCTTCGCAGCCGATCGCAGCCTCGCTGGAGCTCGACAGCTCCTACGGGGGCCGGACTTTGTTTCACATTGCATTGGGACTCCTCGGCCGGTGTGTCATAAACACCGGTTCTTTTGCGGTGACTGTGCCAGCAGTCGCCGTTTTTTTTTGCCTGGTTTGCGTCCGCTTCAGGGTTCGCTGGAGCCGGGCAGGGGGCTCAGGTCTGATGGTGCTTTGACGGGGTGCTTTTGCGCGCTGCGCCATGCGGCGGGCGGCATGCCGAACTGGGTGATGAACCAGCGTGTGAAGGAACTCGCCATGGAATAGCCGAGCATGTCGGCAATGCGTCCCAGCGAATAATTCGGGTTTTCCAGGTAGCGCAACACCAGGTCGCGGCGCACGTCGTTGATCAGGTCGTTGAAGGCGCAGCCATCGTCTTTCAGGCGACGTTGCAGGGTACGTACGTTCATGCCTTGGGTCTGGGCGATCTGCTCGATGGTGGCGCGCCCCATCGGCAGCAGCAGGTAGATGGCTTTGCGCACCTCGAACAGCATCGAAGGGCCTTCGTGGCTGAGCAGCGAGTCGAGGTAGCTCTGGGCGTAACGAGCCATGGCCGGGTCGGCATTGGGGTTGGTCACGTCGAGGCTGGCGTCGGAGCAGACAATGCCGTTGAACTCGCTGCCGAACTCCAGCTTGCAACCGAACAGGCGCCGATGCAGTTGCAGGTTGTCGGGAGGCTGGTGCGTGAAGTTGACGCTGTAAGGGTGCCAGTGGGTGCCGAGCAGCGCGGCGCACAGGCGGAACATCACACCGATGGCCAGTTCGGTGGCTTGCCGGCTGGGCATCGGCGACTCGGTGACCACCTCTTCGCGAATGATCACCATCTTGCCGGCTTCTTCAATGAAGATGGCCAATGAATCGTTCATCAGATGACGGTAATGCACCACCACCTGCAAGGCATCTCGCAGCGTTCGCTGGTGGCTGAGCAGCAGGCTGACCACGCCGAAGTCCGACAGCTGACGGGACTCGGCCATGCTCAGGCCGAAGCTCTGGCAGCCACTGGCGGCGGCCGAATCTTCCAGCAGGCGTACGGCGGCATCAATGGGGATGCGGTGTTCGGGCGCTTGCAGCAGCGCTTTGCTCAAGCCGACGCCGGCCAATACATCACGCGGGTTGAACCCCAGGTATTGAGTGACCTCCAGGTAGTTGGTCAAGACAGCGGCGCGAACAAGCTTGGGCATGCGAAGTTCTTTCCTGGGCCGGTTGCGATTCGGATGAGCGTGGCGACTATATCCAGCACATCAGCAATTGAACAGTTGTGACGTTGTCGAGAGAACTCACCCGATTCTGTCCAGAAGCCCCTGCGTGGTTGTCGAGCAAACGACGCTCACCCATTGATTACAGTGACCCACAGCGAAGCTGGGGGCTTTTTCGACCAGTGGTCGGGGCACGCCAGTCTCGGCAAATTTGTCATGAAAAGAAAAGTGCCTGACGTCCAATGAAAAGCACCTGGGGTGGGGGGTCTTTAATGTCAGTCCTACAAAAAGCCCCTGGCGTATAGAGCCAGTCGAGTCATCGAGAAAGCGAAGGTGTTGAAGTGGACAAACTGCAAACTGCCGCAACCGTTCTGATCGTACCGGGTCTGCGCGAGCACGTTACCGAGCATTGGCAAACGCTGCTTGAGGCAAGGCTGTGCAAGGTACGCAGTGTGCCGCCCCTGGAAACCGACAAGCTCGATTGCGCCAAGCGTGTCGAAGCGATCCAGCACGCGCTGGAGCAGATCGACGGGCCGGTGATCCTGGTCGCTCACAGCGCCGGTGTGCTGATGGTCGCGCACTGGGCAGCGCAGCACAGTCGGCCGATCAAGGGCGCGCTGCTGGCCACGCCTCCGGACCTCGATGCTCAATGGCCGCAAGGCTACCCATCTGCCGAAACCCTGCGTACCCAGGGTTGGAATCCTCTACCCAAAGAGCCACTGCCATTCCGCAGCCTGGTGGCCGCCAGTACCAACGACCACCTTGCCAGCCTGGATGCCGCCACTCGCCTGGCGCACAGCTGGGGCAGTGAACTGCTCAACCTGGGCGAGGTGGGTCATCTCAATCCGGCAGCAGGGTTTGGCCACTGGCCGCAAGCCGAAGCACTCATCCTGGAGCTGGATCGCTAGTTCAGGCGCCGGTTGGCCCCAGCCATCCGGTATTTGCCCTCATTCCTGAAAAACGCAAACACCTGAAACAAGGGTTGCGCGAGGGCGGCTGCGCTTAAAACAAATACAAAAAGGCGGAGAGACAACGCAATGTACAACAATAAGAGTCACGGCTTCGCACCCTCGCGATACACCTTGCTGGCCTCGGCCATTCTGGCCGCAGCCATGCCGGTCGCGCAGGCGGTCGAATTCGAGACAGGTAACCCGGACTGGACCGTGCGTGTTGATAACACCGTGAAGTACAACTACGGCGTACGCACCGAAAGCGCCGACAAGCGGATGTTGGCGACACCGAACAACAACGATGGCGATTACAACTTCCGCAAGGCCGGAACCAACATCACCAACCGTATCGACCTGTTGACCGAGATGGATGTGGTCTACCAGAACCACATGGGCTTTCGCGTCAGCGCCGCCAGCTGGTACGACAAGGCCTACGAGAATACCGGTTCCAATTCCAACCCGTTCGTCAACGGCAATGACGCAAGGTCGGGTCTGGTGGCCAACGATCCGCGCCTGGCCGGGGTCACCGGCGACAATGTCGGCAACGGCAGCCCGCACCTGAGCAACTACGCCCAGCGTTACTACACCGGTCCATCCGGCGAAATCCTCGATGCCTTCGTGTTCTACAGCACCGAAGTGGGCGAGGAGTCGCTGTTGAGCGCCAAGGCCGGCCAGCACAACGTGTTCTGGGGAGAAACCATCCTCAACCCGGTGCACTCGATCAGTTATGGCCAGTCCGGCCTGGACCTGGCCAAACTGGCCGCCTCGCCGGGGACCGAAGCCAAGGAACTGTTCGTTCCGCGTAACCAGTTGTCGATGTCGTTCACCGTCAATCCCGAGTTGACCGTGGGTGCTCAGTATTTCCTGGATTGGGATGCCGCCCGCCTGCCTGAAGCCGGTACTTACTATGGCGGCTCCGATCTGGTCGGCTTCGGTGCGCAATCGTTCCTGCTGGGCAACACCAATGGCGTGGTGCCGGGCAGCCCGCTGGGTTGTGGTCTGGCGCCCTGCAACGGGCTGACCAATGTGCGTCGCGGTCACGACCTGACGCCAGACAAGCGCGGAGACTGGGGCGTGATGGCCAAGTGGTCGCCGGCCTGGCTGGATGGCACCCTCGGCGTTTACTACCGCGAAACCTCGGAAATCCTGCCGCAAGCCTGGCTGGATGCCAGAGGCCTGAGTTCGGCCAACCCCAACGGCACCCGGCCGGCAGGGCAAGTGCCTGCGGTGATCAACACGCTCAACTCGCTGAGCACCGCCACCTATCAAATGGCCTATGCCGACAACATCAAGATCGTTGGCCTGAGCCTGTCCAAAGACGTTGGCGGGATCAGCGTCGGGTCGGACCTGAACATTCGTCACAACATGCCGTTGGCCAGTATTCCGGCGATTGTCAGCACTAACAGCCCACTCGGTCTGGGCGCGGGCCTTGGCCTGTTGCCGGGGCGTACGGCGGCCACCGGTGTGGTTTATGACAACCCGCAGAAGGGCGACAGCATGGCCGCCACCGGCGACACCTTGCACTGGACGCTCAACGGCCTGATGACCTTCCCGAAAACCCCGGTGTTCGATTCGGCCAGCCTGCTCGCCGAGTTGTACTACAGCAACTTGCTCAAGCTCGATAGCAAGAACGAGGCGCTCTACAAGGGTAAGGATACCTATCGCGGTATCGACCAGCCGACCCGGGACAACTGGGGCATCGCGGTCAACTTCACACCGACCTGGTACCAGGTGTTTCCCGGTGTCGACCTCAACGCACCGATGTCCATCAACATCGGTCTGGACGGCGTGTCACCGGTGTCCGGTGGCGGTGCCAAAGACACCGGCAACTATGCCGTGGGCGTAGGGGCTGTTGTGTACAACAAATACTTCATCGACCTGAAGTACGTGGACTCCTTCGGCGAGACCGACAAGTGCGACACCAGCGGTCTGAGCAGCGGCGCGGCCAATGCCGGCAGCGGCGACGGGTCCACACCCAATGCCTTTAGCGGCAATGAAAACTACGCGTGTTACGGCGGCGGCTACTCAGCCTTCTCCGGTGGTGGTGCCACGACTGAGGACCGTGGCGCCGTTTACCTGACGATGAAAACCACTTTTTGATGCACCACTGATTTGCTCAACGCAAGCAGGAGAATAACAAGATGAACTACGCAAAAACCGTGTTGGCCGCTTCGCTGGCCTTGGTCCTTGCCGCCCAGGTACAGGCCGCTGTTTCAACCCAGGACGCTGCCAAATTGGGCAGCAGCCTGACCCTGGTCGGGGCCGAAAAGGCGGCAAATGCCGACGGCTCCATTCCCGCCTATGACGGTGGCCTGACCACGCCGCCGACCAGTTTCAAGTCCGGTGACAGCATGCGTCCGGACCCCTTCGTCAACGAAAAGCCGTTGCTGGTAATCGACGGCAAGAACGTCGATCAGTACAAGAACTTGCTCAGTGCAACCACGGTGGAATTGGCCAAGCGTTTCCCAAGCTTCCACGTCAATGTCTACCCGACCCACCGCACCGTCTCGTTGCCCAAGGCAGTGCTGGACAATGGCGTGAAAAACGCCACCGGTGCCAAGTCCCTGGAAGGCGGCCTGGCGATCGATAACGTACTGCCCGGTGTGCCGTTCCCGATTCCGCAGTCGGGTAACGAGGCGATGTGGAATTTCCTGTTGCGTTACCAGGGCGTCAACATCAACTCCAAGTACGACTCCTGGAACGTCGATTCCGCTGGCGTGCCGAGCCTGGCGACCACCGGCCTGGCATTCATTTCCTATCCGATCTACGAAAACCTTTCGCAGCCGATCAGCAGCGCCGACGTGTACTACCAGATGAAGCTGTCCTACACCGGCCCTGCGCGCCGGGCCGGTGAAGCGGTGATGCTCAAGGACGCCGCCAACCCGCTGCAGCAACCGCGCCGCGCCTGGCAATACTTGCCGGGCCAGCGTCGGGTCAAACTGGCACCGAACCTGGCGTACGACACGCCTAACCCTGGCACCGCCGGTGCTGGCACCTACGACGATGTTTTCGTGTTCAACGGTGCACTTGACCGCTACGACTGGAAGCTGGTGGGCAAGCAGGAAATGATCGTTCCTTACAACACCTACAAGCTGACCTACGCCCAGGACCCCAAATCGCTGACCACCGCCAATCACTTGGCACCGGATTACGTGCGCTGGGAAAAACACCGGGTCTGGGTGGTGGAGGGCAACCTCAAGTCTGGCGCCCGGCACATCTACCAGAAGCGTCGCTTCTACCTCGATGAAGACAGCTGGACCGCTCTGGCCTCTGACCAATATGACGCCCGTGGTCAGCTGTACCGTGGCTCCTTCGCGTTCCTCAGCCAGAGCTACGACAAGCAGATCCCGGACTCCACGCCTTTCATGATTTATGACCTGGTGGGTGGCTCCTACAACATCAACGGTGTGGTTGGCCCTTACGGCGGCATCAAGTACATCGATCCGCTCTCCAAGGCGCAGTGGTCGCCTGAGTCCCTGGCCGGTAACGGGATTCGCTAAGCAAACCGTGACAAAGCGTCCGTGCAGTCCGCTGCCTGCCAGGCAGGGGACCGCACGACGGTCGGTGCATGCCGATCGTTTTGGGCGCCAGGTTGGAACGTCAGGCACACGGACGTGTGTCCCGGCGCGGTTTTCCGAAGAGGACGCGGTATGTGTTCGTACAAGAATTATCTGCAGTTGGCGCTCGGCGCCTTGCTTGTAACGTTGCAGGGCCTGAGCCAGGCGTCCGCTTATGTCGACGTACTGGATCTGCCGGCCAGGGTCAGCGCCTTGGCCGTCAACAGCCCGCTATCGGGCATGGCCCGTGCCGGCGAGCGTCTGGTTGCTGTCGGGCAGCGTGGTCACATTCTGTATACCGATGATGTCGGCAAACACTGGCAGCAGGCAGCGGTGCCAGTCAGTGCCGACCTTAATGCCGTGAGTTTTCCAACCGCTACCCATGGCTGGGCGGTGGGCGGTGACGGCGTGGTGTTGCACAGCAACGACGCCGGTGCGACCTGGCGCAAGCAACTGGACGGTCGCCAGATCGGTGCCTTGCTGGTCAAGCATTACGGCGCGTTGGCCAGTGCAGAACCGGGCAACGAGCAATGGCCACTGCTGGTCGCCGAAGGTGAACGCCTGATGGCGCAGGGCGCCGACAAACCGTTGCTCGATGTCTGGTTCGCCAACGACCGCCTCGGTTACGTGGTCGGGGTGTTCAACCTGATCTTGCGCACCGAAGACGGCGGCCAGAGCTGGACGCCGTTCCAGGACCGCACCGACAACCCGCAGGGCTTTCACCTCAACGCCATCGCCTCCACTGGTGATGCGCTGTACATCGCGGGAGAGCAGGGGCTGTTGCTCAAATGGGATGACACCCAACAGCGGTTCGCCGCCGTGCAGACACCCTACCAAGGCAGTTTTTTCGGTGTGCTCGGCAAGCCTGGGGAAGCGCTCGTCTATGGCTTGCGCGGCAATGTGCTGCGCAGCACCGATGGCGGTCTGAGCTGGACCCCGCTGGACAGCGGCCTGCGCGTCAGCATCACCGCTGGCCTGGTCGATGGCCATGGCAACTACCGCTTGTTCACCCAGGGCGGGCAGATGCTGGTCAGCCAGGGCACGGGCGCGCAATTGCATCTGGTTCAGCAACAGGCACCGACACCGGTGACCGGCGCCACTCAGTCCGCCGACGGTGCACTGGTGGTGGTTGGCAGCCGTGGTGTACGGACGCTGTCCGTCGATAAGCCCTCGAACCCTTAGAGCGAGTACCCAGACATGGGCAATATCAAACAAGAAACCATGCCGGTGATCCGCGAACTGCGGGATTTCGACCGCCATTCCGGCAACCTGCTGGAGCGGTTGGTATTCAACTACCGTCCGTTGTTCATGCTGCTGATGGCGCTGGCCACCGTGGTGTTGGGCTACATGGCGGCAACGCGCCTGGAGCTGCGCCCCAGCTTCGAAAAGATGATTCCGCAGAGCCAGCCGTACATTCAGAATTTCCTGGAAAACCGCCAGTCGCTGCGTGGTCTGGGCAACTCGGTACGGGTGGTGGTGGAGAACACCCAGGGCGATATTTTCGATCCCGCTTATCTTGACGTGCTCAAACAGGTCAACGATCAGCTGTTCGTCACCGAAGGCGTCGACCGTGCCTGGATGAAGTCGTTGTGGAGCCCGGCGGTGCGCTGGACCGAAGTCACCGAGGAAGGTTTCCAGGGTGGCCCGGTGATGCCTGATACCTACCAGGGCAAGCCGGAAGAAATAGAACAGCTGCGCCAGAATATTTCCCGCGCCGGTATCGTCGGCAGCCTGGTGGCCAGTGATTACAAATCGAGCATGCTCATTGTTCCATTGCTGGATAAGGCCACGGCCAGCGGTCAACGCATCGACTACCACGCCTTTTCGCAGATGCTCGAAGAGCAGTTGCGCGACAAGATCGAATTCGCCGGTGACAGCGCTGCGCGCAAGGCCGGGGAAGAGGGCAAGGGCCAGTACAAAATCCGGGTGATCGGTTTCGCCAAACTGATGGGCGACCTGATCGATGGCCTGATCCAGGTGATGATGTTCTTCGGCCTGGCCGTCGTCACGTCGCTGATCATCATTTACGCCTACACCCGTTGCGTGCGCAGCACCTTGCTGGTGGTCGGCTGCTCGCTGATCGCGGTGGTCTGGCAACTGGGCATCGTCGCCTGGCTGGGCTATGCCATCGACCCGTATTCGGTGCTCGTGCCGTTCCTGATCTTCGCCATCGGTGTGTCTCACGCGGCGCAGAAAATGAACGGCATCATGCAAGACATCGCCCGTGGCACCCACAAACTGATCGCCGCGCGCTACACCTTCCGCCGCCTGTTCATTGCCGGCGTCACCGCGCTGCTGGCCGACGCTGTCGGGTTCGCGGTGCTGATGCTGATCGATATTCCGGTGATCCGCGACCTGGCGATCACCGCCAGCATCGGTGTGGCGGTGCTGATATTCACCTCGCTGTTGCTGATGCCGGTGGCACTGTCTTATGTCGGCGTCGGCACCAAGGCGGCCGAGCGTGCGCTGAAAATCGACACCCGTGCAGACGGGCACAAAGGCTTCGGCAAACTGTGGGACTTGCTCGATCGCTTCACCACGGCCAAATGGGCCACGGGCGCGGTACTGGTTGCGGCGCTGATGGGCATCGGCGGCTTCATGGTCAGCCTGCAGTTGAAGATCGGCGACCTGGAAAGTGGCGCACCGGAGTTGCGTGCCGACTCTCGCTATAACCGTGACAACGCCTACATCACCAGCCATTACGCGCTGTCCAGCGACCTGTTCGCGGTGATGATCAAGACGGCGCCGGAAGGCTGCTTGAACTACAAGACGCTGGTCCTGGCCGACCGCCTGGCCTGGGAGCTGCAGCAGTCTCCAGGCGTACAGGCCACCGCGTCGTTGGTCAACGCGGTGCGGCAAATCACCGCCGGCACTTATGAAGGCAACCCCAAGCTCAACAGCATCCAGCGCAATCAGGACGTGCTGAACTATGCCGCGCAACAAGCCTCGGTCAACTCTCCGGAGTTGTTCAACACCGATTGCTCGTTGATGCCGGTGATCACCTTCCTCAAGGACCACAAGGCCGAGACCCTGGATGCCGTGGTGGGCATCGCCGAAAAATTCGCCCGGGAGAACAACAGCGCAGATCGCCAGTTCCTGCTGGCGGCCGGATCGGCCGGGATTGAAGCGGCGACCAACATTGTGGTGCGCGAGGCCAATCGCACCATGCTGCTGTATGTCTATGCGGCGGTGACGCTGTTCTGCCTGATCACCTTCCGCAGCTGGCGCGCCACGTTGGTTGCGTTGTTGCCGCTGGTGCTGACTTCGATCCTTTGCGAGGCGTTGATGGTGGCCATGGGCATTGGCGTGAAAGTCGCGACCCTGCCGGTGATCGCATTGGGTGTGGGCATCGGCGTGGACTACGCCTTGTACCTGCTCAGCGTGCAGTTGCATTACCAGCGCCAGGGCCTGCCGCTGAGTCAGGCTTACCGCAACGCGGTGTCGTTTACCGGGCGGGTGGTGGGCCTGGTGGGCATCACCCTGGCGGCGGGCGTGGTGTGCTGGGTCTGGTCGCCGATCAAGTTCCAGGCCGACATGGGCATCCTGCTGACCTTCATGTTCCTGTGGAACATGCTCGGCGCGCTGATCCTGATTCCAGCCCTGTCGTACTTTTTGCTGCGCCACCCCGTTGCGCAAGCCAACGAGGCGCAAACCGGTGAAACCGGTACATCCCAACGTCAGGACATGTCGCATGCCCTGACCACTTCCGAGTAAGCCAACTATGTCTGATTACAAAGCTCCTTTGCGCGACATGCGCTTCGTACTCAACGAAGTCTTCGAGGTGTCCCGCCTATGGGCCCGATTGCCTGGCCTGGCCGAGGTGATTGATGAAGAAACGGCCGCCGCGATCCTTGAAGAGGCCGGCAAGATCAGCGCCGAAGTGGTCGCGCCGCTGAACCGCAGCAGCGACGAGCAGGGCTGCACCTGGAACAACGGCGCGGTCCAGGCGCCGGACGGTTTTGTCGCGGCCTACCAGGCCTTTGCCGAAGGCGGTTGGGTGGGTGTGGGTGGCGATCCGCAGTTCGGTGGCATGGGCATGCCCAAGGCGATTTCGGCTCAGGTCGAAGAGATGGTCAACTCGGCGAGCCTGTCGTTTGGCCTGTACCCGATGCTGACCGCCGGTGCGTGCCTGTCGATCAATGCCCACGCCAGCGAGGAACTCAAGGAACGCTATCTGCCGAACATGTACGCCGGCACCTGGACCGGTTCTATGTGCCTGACCGAGGCACATGCCGGCACGGACCTGGGCCTGATTCGCACCCGCGCCGAACCTCAGGCCGACGGCAGTTACAAGATCAGTGGCAGCAAGATTTTCATCACCGGCGGCGAGCACGACCTGACCGAAAACATCATTCATCTGGTGCTGGCGCGGTTGCCGGATGCGCCGGCCGGCCCCAAGGGCATTTCGCTGTTTCTGGTGCCCAAGGTGTTGGTCAATGACGATGGCTCGCTGGGCGAGCGCAACTCGCTGTCCTGCGGTTCCATCGAGCACAAGATGGGCATCAAGGCCTCCGCCACCTGTGTGATGAACTTTGACGAGGCCACCGGCTGGATCGTCGATGCGCCGAACAAGGGCCTGGCGGCCATGTTCACCATGATGAACTACGAACGTCTGGGCGTGGGGATCCAGGGCCTGGCGTTGGGTGAGCGCTCCTACCAGAACGCGGTCGAATACGCCCGTGACCGTTTGCAAAGCCGTTCCCCGACCGGCGCGCAGAACAAGGACAAGGCCGCCGACCCGATCATCGTGCACCCGGATGTACGACGCATGCTGTTGACCATGAAAGCCTTGAACGAGGGCGGGCGCGCGTTCTCCAGCTACGTGGCCCTGCAACTGGATACCGCCAGGTACAGCGACGACGCGGCAACCCGCACCCGTGCGCAGGAACTGGTGTCGCTGCTGACCCCGGTGGCCAAGGCGTTCCTCACCGACATGGGCCTGGAAACCACCGTGCATGGTCAGCAGATCTTCGGCGGCCACGGCTACATTCGCGAATGGGGCCAGGAGCAACTGGTTCGCGATGTGCGCATCACCCAGATATACGAAGGCACCAACGGCATTCAGTCACTGGATTTGGCCGGGCGCAAGATCGTCGCCAGCGGCGGGGCACTCTATCGCTTGTTCGCTACCGAGATCCGCCACTTCACCGCCAGCGCCGATGCCGACCTCGGCGAGTTCTGCAAACCACTGGACGCCGCCGTGGACACCCTCGACGAACTGACCGCGTGGTTGCTGGATCGGGCCATCAGCAATCCCAACGAAATCGGCGCGGCCTCGGTCGAGTACCTGCAAGCATTCGGCTACACCGCTTACGCCTACATGTGGGCACTGATGGCCAAAGCGGCCATGGGCAAACAGGCCGAGGATGACTTTTACGCCAGCAAGCTGGGTACCGCGCGTTTCTACTTCGCCCGCCTGCTGCCGCGCATCCACTCGTTGAGCGCGTCGGTCAAGGCCGGCAGCGAATGCCTCTACGAGCTCGAACCCGCGCACTTCTGATCGAAAGGACAAGGAACTTCACCCATGATGGCGACAAAAATAATTCCGCCCGCCGATGGCGCCTATGCCTATCCCTTGCTGGTCAAGCAGTTGTTGCTATCCGGTGTGCGCTACGAACCGGGACGGGAAATCGTCTACGCCGACAAACTGCGCTACAGCTACCAGACCCTCAACCAGCGGATCCGCAGGCTGGCCAATGCCTTGACGGCTGCCGGCGTCAAGGCCGGCGATACCGTGGCCATGCTCGACTGGGACAGCCACCGCTACCTGGAATGCTTCTTTGCCGTACCGATGATCGGTGCGGTGCTGCACACCGTGAACATTCGTCTGTCGCCGGATCAGGTGCTCTTCACCATGAACCATGCCGAGGACGATCTGGTGCTGGTGCATGATGATTTCCTGCCGCTGGTTGAGCAGATTCAGGGCCAGCTCAAAACCGTCAAAGGTTACCTGCAGCTCACGGATGACACCGCAACCGACACGTCGCTACCGGTGCTGGGGGAATATGAAAACCTGCTGTCCGGGGCTTCGGACCAGTACGACTTTCCTGACTTTGACGAAAACTCGGTGGCGACCCTGTTCTACACCACCGGCACCACGGGCGACCCTAAAGGCGTTTATTTCACCCACCGCCAACTGGTCCTGCACACCTTGAATGCCGTGGGCACGTTGGGCGTCTATCAAGGCCTGCCGTTGCTGCGCTCCGATGATGTGTACATGCCGATCACCCCTATGTTTCACGTGCATGCCTGGGGGGTGCCTTATGTCGCCACCCTGATGGGGCTCAAGCAGGTGTACCCCGGCCGCTACGAACCCAACAGCCTGGTCCGGCTGCATCGTGAGGAAAAGGTCACTTTTTCCCATTGTGTGCCGACCATTCTGCAAATGATCCTGGGCTGTGAAGAAGCAGCCCGGACCCGTTTCGATGGCTGGAAAATGCTTCTGGGTGGCAGTGCACTGACGCTGGGAATTGCCAGCGAAGCGAATGCCAAAGGTATTGAGGTGCACAGCGGTTATGGCATGTCGGAAACCTGCCCATTGCTGTGCCTGACTTACCTGCGTGACAAAGACCTCGAGCTGCCTATGCAAGCCCAATTGGCCTCTCGTATCAAGACTGGCACACCAGTGCCGATGGTCGACCTGAAAATCATCGATGCCAATGGCAATGACGTGGCCCATGACGGCGAGTCTCTGGGCGAGATCGTGGTGCGCGCACCCTGGCTGACCCAAGGCTATTTGAAGGAACCCGAAAAGGGCGCCGAGCTGTGGCACAACGGCTGGATGCACACCGGCGATCTGGCCTCAATCGACGCCTTGGGAGGGGTGGAAATCAAAGATCGAATCAAGGATGTGATCAAGACGGGCGGGGAGTGGATCAGCTCCCTGGAACTGGAAAGCCTGATCAGCGAACACGCGGCAGTGAAGTCGGTCGCGGTCGTGGGCATTGCCGATGAGCAATGGGGCGAACGGCCGATGGCGCTGGTGGTGTGCGAGCCCGGGCAGTATCTCGACAGCAAGATCCTCGAGGCGCACCTGCAAGGCTTTGTCGAGCGTGGGCGCATCAACAAATGGGCGATCCCCAAGCAGTTCAAGTTCGTCGCGGAGATTCCTAAAACCAGCGTCGGGAAGATTGACAAGAAGCTGATCCGGCAAAGTGGATTGGGGTGAAAGCGGCGTTCGGTGGGCCCGGGCTTGAATGCGATGAAAATCCTGTGGGCGCGCGCTCTTGTGGCGAGGGGGCTTGCCCCCGTTGGGTCGCGAAGCGGCCCCTGCATTTCATATAACGGTTTTACGACTGCTTCGCAGCCGAACGGGGGCAAGCCCCCTCGCCACACAGGAGGTTGGGTTTTTACAGCGGTTCGCGGTGGCTGTTGCCATCGACCAGGCGCGCAATACCCAGCGGGTTGGCGTTTTTCAGGGCGTCGGGCAGCAAGGCGTCCGGGCAATTCTGGTAGCACACCGGGCGCAGGAAGCGCTCGATGGCCAGGCTGCCGACCGACGTGCCGCGGGCATCGGAGGTCGCGGGATAAGGCCCGCCATGCACCATGGCATCGCAGACTTCGACGCCAGTGGGGTAGCCGTTGAACAGCACGCGACCGACCTTTTGTTCCAGCAGCACCAGCAGGTCGGCGTGTTCCTGCAGGTCCTGCGTTTCGCCAATCAACGTGGCGGTGAGTTGACCGTGCAAACTGTTCAGCGCTTGTCGCAGCTCAGCCTTGTCGGCCACTTCGACGACAATAGTGGTCGGGCCAAACACTTCTTCCTGCAACAGCGGATCACCCTTGAGCAACAGACCGACGTCGGCCTTGAACAATTGCGGCCGCGCCTGATTACCGTGCTGATCCTGGCCCGCCAGGCGGGTTATTCCCGGATGGTCGATCAAGGCCTGCACGCCTTTTTCGTAGCTGCCGAGGGTGCCGGCGTTGAGCATGGTTTGCGCCGGTTGTTCGGCCATCAAGGCACTGAGCTGCGCGATGAAAGCGCTGAAGTGCGGGGAGCGCATACCGACCACCAACCCCGGATTGGTACAGAACTGACCGCACCCCTGGACCACCGACGCCATTAGTTCACCGGCGATGTTCTCGCCACGTACTTGCAAGGCCCCGGGCAATACCAGCACCGGGTTGATGCTGCTCATTTCGGCGAACACCGGGATCGGTTGTGGCCGTGCGGCGGCCATGTCACAGAGGGCGCGACCACCCTTCAGCGAGCCGGTGAAACCGACGGCCTGGATCGCCGGATGCTTGACTAGCGCTTCACCGACACCCGCGCCGTAGAGCATGTTGAACACACCTTTGGGCATGTCGGTTTGCTCGGCGGCGCGGATGATTGCATCGGCCACGCGTTCGGCGGTCGCCATGTGTCCACTGTGGGCCTTGAACACCACCGGGCAACCGGCGGCCAGCGCGGCAGCGGTGTCACCGCCGGCGGTGGAAAAGGCCAGCGGGAAATTACTGGCACCGAACACGGCCACCGGGCCGACGCCGATCCGGTATTGGCGCAGGTCGACTCGTGGCAATGGCTGACGGTCGGGCAAGGCGCGGTCGATGCGCGCACCATAAAAATCGCCCCGGCGCAGAACCTGAGCAAACAGGCGCATTTGATGGCTGGTACGGCTGCGTTCGCCTTGAATGCGTCCGGTCGGCAAGGCGGTTTCGCGAGTGACCAGAGCGACGAATTCATCATCCAGTGCATCCAGTTGCGTGGCGATGGCTTCAAGAAATTCTGCACGGCGAATGGCCGGCAAGTTGCGAAAGGCCGGGTAAGCGGCAGCAGCGGCCTGGGCGGCGGCGTCCACTTCTTCCACGGTGGCTTGCATGAACGAGTAGGGCAGCGCTTCGCCGGTGCTGGCGTCGTAACTGTGCAGAGTGATACTGCCAGCGGCGCTGCGGGCGCCGCTGATGTAGTGGTGGCCGATGATCTCGGGCATCAAAAAAACTCCTGTCGGGAACGAGGGCAAGATTTTCGTGTTTGTCAGAATGCCAGGATCGCAGCCTTCGGCAGCTCCTACACAAGCGATCTGTGGTTGTTTGTGATCCCTGTAGGAGCTGCCGAAGGCTGCGATCTTTTGGGACCTCAAACCAACGAATCACCCCGGCGTGCCATGGCCGGCGCGGCGCTATCCAGTGCAGCAATGCGCGCAGCGGCTTCGGCATCCACCCGAGTGCAGTGATTTCCTGTAGGGGCGCAAAAACAGGCAGCCGGGCCGGGTCCGCAAAGACCCGCCCGGCAATCACTCAGAGACCCACGTCTGGCAACTCCGGACGGTTGGCCAGGGCCTTGGCCATGATTTGCTCGACGAACACCCGATCGGCTTCCGGCAGGGCCAGGCGTGGTGGCCGGGTCAGCGCGCTGCCGCGACCGGCGATGGCTTCGCAGAGTTTGATGCACTGCACCAGGTCGGCGCGGGCATCGAGGTGCAGGATCGGCATCAGCCATTCGTAGATCGGCATGGCTTCGGCGAAGCGACCGGCCTTGGCCAGGCGGAAGATGGTTTCGCCTTCTTTCGGGAACACGTTGGACATGCCAGAGACCCAGCCTTCGGCACCCACCGCGATGCTTTCCAGCACCACATCGTCGAGGCCGGCGAACAGCACGAAACGGTCGCCGACTTCATTGCGCACGTCGATGAAACGGCGGGTATCGCCGGACGAATCCTTGAAGCACACCACGTTGTCGCAGTCGGCCAGGGAAATCAGGATGTCCGGGGTGACGTCGTTTTTGTAGATCGGCGGGTTGTTGTAAACCATCAACGGTACGTCGGCATTTTTCGCCACGTAGCGGTAGTGCTCGGCGGTCTCGAACGGCTTGGCCCCGTAAACCAGCGCCGGCATCAGCATCACGCCATCGACGCCGACCCGGCGCACGGCATTGGCGACCTTGGCCGCTTGCACGCTGGTGAACTCGGCCACACCGCAGATCACTGGCACGCGGCCCCGGGAGGCGTCGACCGCGACTTCGGTCACGGCGATTTTTTCTTCGGCGGTCAATGAGGTGTTTTCCCCCACCGAACCACACACCACCAGGCCTGAGACGCCGTCGCGGATCACGTTGGAAATCACCTGATGGGTTTTTTCCAGGTTGATGGAAAAGTCATCGTTGAATTGAGTGGTCACCGCGGGGAAGACGCCACTCCAGTTAATGCGTTTGCTCATTGTTGTCTCCGGTTTGTGTTTTAGTATTTCGTATACGATATTTCAAGCGCCAGTATTCGGCTAGTGGTTTTTTCAATCAATCAGGGTTTTTTGTTGGTGAGTGCTGTGGAGCGGGAGCTTGTGTGGTGAGGGGTTTGCTGTGGTGAGAGAACCACAGCAACCCCCTCACCACAAAAGCTCTGGTTTGGCGTCAAGCCCCCGGCCAGGTGTCTGACAAGCGATAGCCCTGCGGCCACGGATCGCTCGGGTCGAGCAGCAATTGGTGGGTGCCGGTGATCCAGGCCCGGCCGGAAATGCATGGGTAGATCGCCGCTCGGCCGGCCACTTCGGTCAGCGAATCGATGCGGCAGTGGAATTCGGAACCGATGATCGAACGGCCAATAAAGCGCTCGCCCACCTGCATCAGTCCCTTGGCCTGCATCACCGCCATGCGCGCCGAACAGCCAGTGCCGGTGGGCGAGCGGTCGATCTTGCCGGGTTGAATCACCACCGCGTTGGCACCCGTTGCGATGCCGTTCTCCATGACGATGGGCGCGGCAATCTGGCAGAAGGAAATATGCGACCACTCGGGGTTCAGCGGATGGACGAAGCCCAATTGTTCATTGGCCGCACGAGTGATTTTCAACCCGACTGCCACCAGGTCGGCAGCCTCATCGGGACGAATGGAAAAACCCAGGCGTTCGGCGTCGGCGATCACAAAACTGTCACCGCCGTACGCGGTGTCGACCTGCAACGAGCCGAGGCCTTCGACTTCGATCCAGGCATCGAGGCGGTCAGCGAAGGAGGGCACGTTCTTGATTTCTACCCGCTCGACCTTGCCATCTCGGCAGTCGGCCACGGCCTCGATCAGGCCGCCGGGGGCTTCGAGTATCAGTCGTGTTTGCGGTTCGGTCATTGGCAAGATGCCGCTGTCGAGCAGCACCGTGGCCACGCACAGCGAATTGGAGCCGGACATCGGTGGCGTGTCTGCCGGTTCCATGATGATCCAGGCCATTTGTGCCCGCGGATCCTTGGCCGGCACCAGCAGGTTGACGTGACGGAACACACCGCCGCGAGGCTCGTTGAGCACGAAGTTGCGCAGGGTCTGATCCTTGGCGATCCAGCGCGATTGTTCCCACACGGTGGCCCCCGGTGGTGGGGCGACACCGCCGACGATCACATCGCCGACTTCGCCTTCGGCGTGACAGCTGACTACATGAATGACTTTTGATGAGCGCATGGTTTGATCCTTTTTCTGTTTGTGCGGGCCCCTTCGCGGGCAAGCCTCGCTCCTACATTTATCTGTGGCGGTCACCGACTTTGTGTGCATCACCCAACCCTGTGGGAACGGGCTTGCCCGCGATGGGGCAGTCGTTATTTCACTGACTTCAGAAACGCCGCAGTCTCCGCATGCACCGGACTCCCAATTACCTGATCCGGCGAGCCAATCTCATGCACCAGCCCATTGCGAAAGAACGCCACGCGGTCGGAGACATCGCGGGCAAAGCGGATTTCGTGGGTCACCAGCACCATGGTCATGCCGTCTTCGGCAAGCATGCGCATGGTGTCCAGCACCTCACCGACCAATTGCGGGTCGAGCGCCGAGGTGGCTTCGTCGAACAGCATGTAGTCCGGCGACATGGCCAAGGCGCGGGCAATCGCCATGCGCTGCTGCTGGCCGCCGGACAACTTGCCCGGGAAGGTCTTGAGCTTGTCGCCAAGGCCCACGTGGGTCAGTTGCTGCACCGCTAGCTCTTCAGCGTCGCGCTTGCTTTTGCCCAGCACTTTGCGTGGCGCGAGCATCACGTTTTCCAGCACCGTCAGGTGCGGGAAGGCGTTCCATTGCTGGAACACGATGCCGATTTTCTGCCGCAAGCGATTGAGGTCGGTGGCGCGGTCATGGACCTCGACACCGTCGACGCGGATGTTGCCTTTCTGGATCGGTTCCAGGCCGTTGATGCACATCAGCAGGGTCGATTTGCCGGAGCCCGAGCCGCCGATGATCGACACCACCTCGCCCTTGTTCACCGTCAGGCTGACCCCCTTGACCACGGCGAGATCGCCGAAGGATTTATGTACGTTGTCGATCTCAATCATTTTCTTGCCACCTTCTTTCCAGACGAGCGCCCAGGCGTGCGACCACCAGGCTCATGACGTAGTAAATAAGGCCCGCGATGCACAGCACCAGCAACGGTTCCTGGATGCGGGTGACGATGGTTTGCGAGGCGCGCAGCAGTTCGACGATGCCGATCCACATCACCAGCGCGGTGTCTTTCATCACACCGAGCACCAGGTTCAGCCAGCCCGGAAAAGCCACCCGCGTGGCCATCGGCAGGACGATCCAGCGCAGGTCCTGCAGGAAGCTCAGGCCCAGCGAGCGACTGGCCCTACGCAGGGTGAACGGCACCGACAACACGCCAGCGCGCACGATCTCGGTGAAGTACGCGGCGGCGTAAACCCCCAGCACGATGCAGCCGACGCTGAAGGCGCTGATGTTCAAGCCGACGATGCTTTTGAGCGAGTTGAACAGTACGAACTGGATCAGCAACGGCACGCTGCGAAACACGTCCAGCACCCAGGCCAGGGGCAAACTGGCCCGAGGCAGCAAGGCTCGCAGCAGACCGAAGAGCAAGCCGGCCAGGGAGCCGAGCAGGATCGACCAGAACGTCAGTTGCAGCGTGACCCAGGCGCCATTGAGCAGGAACAACAGGTCATTGGAGGAAAAACCGGTGGCAAACATGGACAGCTCCTCAGTAACGGAACAACCGCCAGGCCATCAGCCGGGCTGCCGCGACGATCGCCTTGGCAATCAGGTAATACAGCACCGCTGCAATGGCGAAGAACTCGAAGGTGCGGAACGTTTTGACGTTGTAATCCTGGGTCAC
The DNA here is from genome assembly GCF_014192635.1 of Pseudomonas sp. Tn43. Taxonomy (NCBI): domain Bacteria; kingdom Pseudomonadati; phylum Pseudomonadota; class Gammaproteobacteria; order Pseudomonadales; family Pseudomonadaceae; genus Pseudomonas; species Pseudomonas sp. Tn43. The sequence continues at coordinate 586,872 of NZ_JACHYG010000001.1, read as the reverse complement.
GCCGGTCAGGTCATTGTTCAGCCCGACAATCACCCCCAGCGACGTCATCAGCACCGCCCAGACCATTTGATTCGTCAGCGGGTAAAAGACGATCCGCAGCAACTGCGGCACGATGATCATGCGGTAGGCCTGAAAGGCACTCATGCCCAGCGAACGTGCGGCGCGCACTTGTGTGTCCGGTACGGCCTTTAGGCCACCGCGAAAGTTCTCCGCCAGATACCCGGCATTGTTGAAGGTGATCCCGGCCAGCAGGGCGAGCCATGAACTGACGTGCAGGCCCAGCGAGCCGAGGCCGAAGTAGAGGACGTAGATCTGGAACAGCGACGGGGTGTTGCGCGCAATCGATACCCAGCCGTTGCCGATGCCGCGCAGCAGCGGGTTCTTGCTTTCGCGCATCACGGTCAGGGCCAGGGCAATCAGCACGCCGAAGATCATCGACAGTGCTGCGGTCTCGAAGGTGACCAGGGCACCGGCAAGCATGTCCGGCAGGGCACGCAGCGCTGAGCGCCATTGGAAGCTGTAATCAAACATGCGCAGGGCTCTCCAGTAAGGCGGCAGGTTGTAACCACGCCGGCAGGCGCCCGCTGGCGGTGCCCTTGCAGGCGGCATCGACGCATTCGGCGAGGCCGGCGAAATGCACCTTGCGGCCCACCAGGCCGGGTGCGTAATGGGCGTACTTGCCGGAGTTGGTCATCAAGGTTTTTGCGGCCAGCGGGATCACCGGCTCACCGAGCATGCACCAGCAGGTATCGGTGACCAGGGTCGCGCCAAAAGCTTCGATCACGGCGACATGCCCGGCGTCGCGAGCCTGCTCCAGCACGGCGCGGCCGCAGGTAATGGCGAGGACCACATCAGGATGTTTATGCCGACCCAGGCACAACCGCGCGAGGTGGGCAAATTCGCTGAGGGAGAAATGCGGGTTGCCCAGGGAGACCACATCCACCCGGCTGTCGCGGGCACTGTTGAGTTCACGCCAACTGAGCAGCAGATCCTTCAAGAGGATGCGTTCCACCGGTAACGGTTTATCCGTATCCAGCACTTGCGACGGGTCGATGGCCTCCGGGGTTATCCCGGCGATATGGAACAGGGACGCGGCGGACGTGGTGGCAAATGCCGCGCCGAACGCTTTGAGATCGTCCAGGCTCGGCTGGCGGTTTTCCAACCCGCGTACCAGTGGAATCCGGCTGCCCGCCAGCGCGCCGATGTGGTAACCGAGCAGCGGATAGAACGCGTCATCCAGTTCATCCAGGGCGGGTAACTCGACTTGCAGGCCGGCCTTGCGTTGCGCGTCCAGATGGCAGCCGATCAACGGGGCGCGGCCGGTCAGGGCGATGCAGATGTCCAGGTAGTCCGGGTATTTGAGAGTACGTGCGCCGAGCACGCTGTTGGCGTAAACCACTGCGTTGGATTCGGCCCAGACGATCTGTTCGCCAGCCTTCGGCGCGCTGTCGAGCAAGTAGGGCGCGCAGGTGAAACTCAGCTGTGCGCCCATCGCCATATAGGCATCGCCCAAGGCACTGGCCGGTTCGCCAAGGGCCGGGTCGATGCCCAATTCGCGCCAACGACGCTGGTCCACGGAAATCGAATTGAGGGTGGTGGGCACCCGCACTTTTGCCCCCCATTGCACAAATTGCCGGGCAAAACGCAGGCTCGCCGGTCCCGTGTAGATGCAGCCGTCGATGTGCGCCTGGGTGACGTCCACCAGATGGCGGGCACCTTGCAGTTCGGCCATGCGCAGGACGATCTGCATCGCCACCTGCGCGGCTTTGCCATGCTGACCGTCGAGCAATGCCCGGTCGTGTTGGGTGAGTTCGATCGAGGCGCTGGTTTCTGCAGGTTGCGGTGGGCTGTCGATTGCCTGCCAAGCATCGTTTGGCAGGTATTCGAACAGACTCAATGTTGCGTCTTCTATCCGAGCGAAGGCCTTGCCGCGCAGGGCGGCGAAGGCCTCCCGGCCGATGCACAGCACCGGCAGGGAACGCTCGAAAATGGTCTGTGCCACGAGCACGCCCAGGGTCAGGATTTCATCGGGTTCGGCCAGCACCAATGCCGCCGGTGCGTGACCGTTGCTGATCAGTTCCATCAACACGCTGCTGCCGGTGCACGAGCCGCGACCGCTGGGGATGGCCAACACGCGGCCGGCCAGGTTTTCGCCGCTGAGCGGGTGGTGACGGTCAATGATCTCGCCGCTATACGGATCGACCCCGCCCCAGAAACTCAACCCGATATCGGCGAACAGCAGGGCGCCCTCGGCGGCGCCCGCGACCAGGCTGCGACCGGTCAGAGAAGTGAGCCTAGGCATGCCGGACACCTTAGTAGTAGACCTGTGGCACGGTCAGGTTGGTCGGCGAAATTTCGGTGCCGACCCATTTGACGAACAGCTCCTTGTAACGGCCGGTGCGCACCTGCTGGTTGACGAACAGGTTGAGGTAGTTGAGCAGGCCATACTCGTTGCGCTTGGCGCCGAGGGACACGTAGTCGATCACGTACGGCGCGTTACCGGCGACTTTCAGGTTTTTGTATTTGCCGGATTTGAGAGTGGCAGCCGCCACGGTGTTGGTGACCACGGTGGCGGCGATATGGCCTTGGGCGACAGCCAGCAACGTGTCGTTTTGCGACTGATAGGCACGGAAGGTACCGGTGCCCCAGCTCTTCACATCTTTCTCCAGAGCGATGGCTTCATAGGTGCCGCTGGTGTTGCCGACGGGTTTGCCCTTGAGGTCATCGAAGCTATTGATGCCGGTGTCGTCGCGGGTCAGCACCACCATCTGGAAGGCAAAGTAAGGCACCGTGAGGCCGACGGTCTTGGCCCGTTCGAGGGTGTCGGAGGTCGAGGCGACGATCACGTCGGCCCGTCCGGAAACCAGCGCCGGAATGCGGTCCGGGAACGGCGTCTCGACCACTTCGGCATCGACCCCGAGGATTTTCGCCAGGTCGTGGCAGTAGTCCACGTCGAAACCGGCCGGGTTGTTGCCGGCATCGCGAAAACCCATGGGCGGGAAGTCCAGGGTCACGGCGCAGCGCAGCTTGCCCGAACCGATAATGTCGTCGAGCTTGTCGGCCTGGGCGGTGGCGATGAAGGAGGTACTGAGAACAGCGCTGAGGGCTACGGCAAATGCGGGGTTTTTCATAGAGGCCTCGTTGATGTGAAGTGCTGTTGAATATCGTATTGGGGATTTCGTATACGATATTAACAATAGCAATCAACGTGCCTATTGCCAGGCAGAGGTGAGAATTTAGTGTCAGGGCTTGAAGTAGAGGTGTTGCGGTGCGTCAGGCGTAGTGTCGTGAGGGTCGAGGTCCGCAATGGCGGGTGTTACAGATGGGAGCAATGGTTGTGCGGAGCGCCCCTTTAAGGAACACCGACCCACCCCGTGCCCTGAACAACTTCATGTGGCGAGGGGGCTTGCCCCCGTTGGGTTGCGAAGCGACCCCAAAACCTGCAACCGCATGTTTTCAGGTACACCGCATATGCCGGTTTTACGACGGCTGCGCCGCCGAACGGGGCGATGCGGCGTTCCGACAAGCCCCCTCGCCACAGTTCTTCGCTAGCCTCGCGGGTCGAGGTTATCCAGCACCCGGTTCACTGCCAACTCTCCGAGCATGACCACCGATTGAATCCCCAACATCATGTTGCGATGTGGCATGTCCATCAACCCGGCGAACTCGCTGAGCATCATGCTGGCTGACGCCAGGGATTCGCAGGCGTTGACCAGCAGGGTTTCGTTATCGACCTCGGCGCCGACGTGGTAAATGGTGCTGGGTTTGCGTTTGGTGTCTTTGGGGATGGGTGGTTTGAGGTAGTGATCGAGGGCGCGGTCGGCGGCTTCGTTGAGTTTTTTGGAATCGAGGGATTCGTAGGGGGATGTTGGATCGGTTTCAGGTGGGTTGGGTGTAGGTTTGAACATAGATGAAGCTCCTTGATGACTGGAGCTGCCGCCGTTCGCGGTCAAACGAACAAGGTGGCAGCTGTACGCGGGTTGACCGACCGGACATCAAGGAATCCGGCACACCCGAAGGTGTCCCACGCACAGCCACCGCGACACGATATTTCAGACAATGCCTGAATGAGGTCTTGGACGCTGGCGCGCCTTGATTGATTCGGACGGTCAAATCCGATCGCTGATTCGTCAGCGACCCGGAAACGATAGAGCCCGGCCCCAAGGCGCACAAGCCGGCGGATTCTGGCGCAGTCGTAGGCAACGGCGCAAGGATGTGTAGCCTGGGTGAGTGTCTGGAAGTGTCTTTTAAACATCGCCTGTTGATCGTTCCCACGCTCCGCGTGGGAATGCCTCAACGGACGCTCTGCGTTCGGCTCTGGAAGGGACGCGGAGCGTCCCGGGCTGCATTCCCACGCGGAGCGTGGGAACGATCCTTAGCGCTGATTATCCCGAAACTGGCTCGGTGACAGGCTGGTCAACCCGCGAAACTGTCGGCTGAAAGCACTGTGGTCGGTATAACCGCAGCGCAGGGCGATTTCGGTGATGGGCAGGTCGGTGTGCAGTAACAGCCGCGAACCTTCTTCCAGGCGCGCCTTGTGAATCATCTGCCGTGGGGTGAGCTGGAAAACCCGTTTGCAGTGACGCTCCAGTTGCGCCACGGAATAGCCGGCGATGGCGGTCAGTTCGGCGAGGCTGATGGCGCGGGCGAAGTGACTGCGGATGTGCGCATCCACGGCGGCAAGTTTCTGGAAGGCGGGATGGTTGGACTGGGGGGATTGCAGGTCGCGGGAGATCCCGGCCAGGCCAACGATCTGACCCTGTTCATCGTGCAAGGCGAGTTTGTGGGTCAGGCACCAGATCGGCTGGTTACCGTAATACAGGTGCAGCTCCAGTTGGTCAGACAGTTCGCGACCGCTGGACAGGACCCGTCGATCCTGTTCGGTATACAGCGGACCGAAGCGCTCCGGGAAGACCCTGTCGGCGGTGAGCCCCAGCAGTTCCTCGCGACATTTGAAACCGCAACGCCGGGCCAAAGTCTGGTTGACGAAGGCGTAGCGCGCTTGGCTGTCCTTGATGAAAAACACCACATCCGAGAGGGTATCGAGCAGCGGCGCAATCGGCTGCAGACTGTTGAGCAGCGTTGGCAGGTCGCAGGGTTTGAAGGTGCTGAGCGAGGGATACATGGCGCTGGGGTCTGAGGGCGACCCCGGGATCATAGAGGCTCGACAGCGTGGCCGAAACCCCCGAGGGCATTTCAGGTCGGCGGGGTGTCGTCCAGGCACATCAAGGTCTCGATTCGCGCCGGGCTGAAGGGTGGGCGGGGCGCCGACGGTTGCCAACCGAACAGGTGCTGCACTGCGCCGCCACACACCCGGCCCTGACAGGCGCCCATGCCGCAGCGGCTGGCCAGCTTGGCTTCGCGCCAGTCAGTGTGCCCGGCCAATGCGGCGTAAGGCACGTCTTCGCAGCGGCAGACCAGGGTGTCGGGCTGGGCCAGGGACTTGAGCGGCGGGGCGAGGGCGAAGGCCTGATTAAGCGCCTTGGCGAAACCCTGCCAGCGTGCCCGGCGTGGCCACAACTGCCGGGCCGCTTCCAGGTCGCCGACCGCTGCGTGGCCGGCGATTGCACCTTCAACCAACGCCAGTTCACTGCCACCAAACCCGGTGCATTCACCCGCCGCGTAATGATCGGCGCGACTGCTGGCTTGCCAGGCATCCACCGCCAACGCCTGACCTTCAATGGCATAACCCAGTGCCTGGCCCAATTGAATGTTCGGGATCAAGCCGAAACCACAGGCCAGCCGATCACATGCCAGTTCGACGATTTTGCCTTGTTGTTGCAGGCGCACGCCTTCCAGTCGGTCAGTGCCAAGGGCGGCCAGCACGTGCGTCGCGGTGCGGTATTGGCGGTCGAGCAAGCTGAACGATTGCAACCATTTGGCGGGCCAGCGGGGCAGTTGCGCGGCGAAACCGGCGACGGCTGTGCGCGAGGCTTGCTCGGCGATGCGTTGTACCTGGGCGCCCTGTTTTTTCGCGGTGGCGGCACTCGCCAGTAAAAGCGGACCGCTGCCGGCGATCACCACACGCTCACCTTGCACCGGCACACCCGCCTTGATCAGCGCCTGCAAGCCACCGGCCCCGGTCACCCCCGGCAAAGTCCAGCCGGGGAAGGGCAGCAGCAGCTCGCGGGCGCCGGTGCACAGAATCAGTTTGTCGTAGCTGATCAACCAGCCGTTGTCATCATCTTCGACCAACAGTTGTTTCGGACCGGGACTGGCGATCACCCGCGTACCGGCATGACGGCGGATGTTGCTGCAAGCCTGCAAACGCTCACACAGGCGACGGGCCTGATCGGGCACGTTGGCTTGAGGGCCGTCACGCCAGATTTGCCCGCCCGGCAGCGGGTTGTCGTCGAGCACGACGATGCGTGCGCCGCTGGGGGCGGCAGCCAGGGCGGCGGCCATGCCCGCGGGGCCGGCACCAATGATCAGCAGGTCAGCGTATTCGTTCATGGGCATGTCTGCACCTGCATGCCGTCTCGGCATAAAGTCTGGCAGGCCAGGCGTCGCCGGCCGTCGATGGTCACCCGGCATTCCTGGCAGATGCCCATGCCGCACAGCGGTGCGCGGCGTTGGCCACTGACTGACGTGCGCGTGCAGCCGTCGCTGCCCAACGCCAAGGCCGCAGCGACGCTGGTTCCCTCGGCCACCGTCAAGGCGCGGTCGTCCAGCAGCAATTCAGGCATAGGCAGGTTCTCCAAGGAAACGCTGGGGCAGATAAGGTGGTGCGGCCAGAGGCGGGGTTTCGTTGAACAGTTGCGCCACCAGCAAGTCGGCGGTGCCGGGGGCCGTGGTGACGCCCAAACCTTCGTGACCCACCGCCAGCCACAAGCCTTGGCGTTGCGGGTGTTGGCCCACCAGCGGCAGGCCGTCGGGGCTGGCGGCGCGAAAACCGGTCCAGGCGCGGATGCCGTTGAGCCGGGCCAGCCCTGGCATGTACTCGGCGGCGCGCTTGAGCATTTTCGCCAGCATCCAGCTTTCGACTTGCGGGTCGGTGGTACCGAATTGCCGCGAAGCACCAATGAACAATTGCCCGGTAGGACGCGGCTGAATATTGCAGGCGGTCGACGGCCCCGTAGCGTTGTGGGCGCTGGTGACGTAACCCAGTTCCACCAGCGTGTGGGTGACGGTGCGAGGATAGCGATCGGTAATCAGCAGGTGACCTTTCTTCGGCTCGATGGGCAACTCCGGGCACAGTTCGTTGGCCTGAATACCGTTGGCCAACACCACCGCTTCGGCACTCAACCAGTGACCGTCATCGAGGCGAACGCGGTTGCCATCGACCGCGCGGACCCGCGCCCGGCGCTGACGAATGTTCGGCGTGTCGAGCATCCAATGGGCTGTCGCCGGCGCATAAAGAATGCCGTCGCCATGGATCAACAAACCGCCTTCCAGACCCTCGCGCAGTTCCGGTTCACGCTGGCGCAAAGCACTGGCACTGATCAATTCGCAGACCACGCCCTGGGCTTGCAGGTTCAGGTATTTGTCTTGGGCGACCGCCATTTCCTCGGCGTTGGCCGCCAGCCACAGCGTGCCGTTGTTGCGGTAGGCGCAGCCGTCGGGCAGGTCCGGCGCCAGTTCGCGCCAGCGTTGCAGGGAATATTGACTCAGGGCCAGCTCGGCCGGGTTGTCGTCGAGCACCAGCAAATGGCCCATGCCCGCCGCTGTCGCACCGTGCAATCCGGCGTCCAGCACCAGCACCTGCAAGCCACGACGGGCCAGCGCCTGGGCACAGGCGGCGCCGATGATGCCGGCGCCGATCACGATCACATCGGCCACAAGGCCCTCGTTCATGGACGAATGCCCCAGGCGAACGGGTCATCCTGTTCGATGATCAGACTGGCTTCGGCGCTGATAAAGGCACGGCCGCGAATGGTCGGCACAACGCGTTCGCCCTGCCATTCGTAAGTGCCTTCGAACTCACTGCCGATGACACTGGCCTGGCGCCAGATCTGCCCGGGTTGCAACTTGTCGTCCGCGGCCAGGCACGCCAGTTTGGCACTGGTGCCAGTGCCGCACGGTGAGCGGTCGTACGCCTTGCCGGGGCACAGGACAAAATTGCGGCTGTCGGCGTGATCGTCATCGCTGAACAGCTCGACATGGTCGATCAGCCCGCCGTCTTCGCCACGTATACCCTGGGCCTCCAGCGCCTGTTGCACGGCGTAGGTGTAAGTGGTCAGCGCGTCGAGGTTGTCGCTGGCCACCCGCAGGCCATGCTCGGCGATCAGGAAAAACCAGTTGCCGCCCCAGGCGATATCGCCGATTACCTGACCGATTCCCGGCACCTGCAACACCAGCGCCTTGCGGTAACGGTAGGCCGGCACATTGCGTACGCTCACCGAATGGTCGTCGTGCAAAGTCGCCTGCACCGTACCCACCGGCGTCTCGATGCGATGCACGCCGGGGCTGATCCTGCCCAGATGCGCCAACGACGCCACCAGGCCAATCGTGCCGTGGCCGCACATGCCCAGGTAACCGGTGTTGTTGAAGAAAATCACCCCGGCACACGCGCTCGGGTCGACCGGCTCGCAGAGCAGGGCACCCACCAGCACGTCGCTGCCACGGGGTTCCAGCACACAGGCGGCGCGCCATTGATCGTGATGTTCGGCAAGCCGCTGGCGGCGTTCGGCCATGCTGCCGGTGCCCAGGTCAGGAAAGCCGGCGGTCACCAGACGGGTCGGTTCGCCGCCGGTGTGGGAGTCGATCACGGTGATGCGTTTCATGGGAGGGCCACGTCCGTTCAGATGAGTGAACCAAAGAGTGGCCTGTGCAGGGGGTGTCGGCTTGATGGATTTATCCTGTGCCGATGACGAAATCAGCACAGCGAGCGGAAGGCTCAGTGCGTGTGAGGCAGGTGCTCGAACAGGGTCTTGCAGACCCCGGCAATGTGCTCGTCCAGCAACTTCACCGCCAGATCCACGTCCCCGGCACGACAGGCTTTGATGATTTCACGGTGCTCGTGATCAGCCCGTTCCTTGCCGGCCGACAGGCTCATTTGCATGCGCAGGTAGCGCTCAAGCTTGTCGTTGACCGAGCGGATCAGGCTCACCAGGAACGGCCGTTGCGCCGGCTCGTAGAGGCAAGCGTGCAGCTCCCAATTGAGTTCGGCCCAGCGGCCCACGTCGTCCTCGCCGATGAACTCCTGACAGATGCGCTCGGCACGGGCGAAGGTTTCTTCGGTCATGTTGGGAATGGCCAGGCGCAGTATCTTGTCTTCGAGCAACATCCGCACTTCGAACATCTGCGCCAGTTCGGCATCGGACAGCCGCGTGACCATCGCTCCGCGATTGCGCTGGAACATCACCAGCCCTTCGGCTTCCAGCCGCTTGAGGGCCTCGCGCACCGGGATCTTGCTGACGTTGAACTGGCGAGCGATGTCGTCCTGGCGAATCGGCTCATCTTCGGCGAAATGCCCGGCGACGATCGCGTCCCGCAGATGACGGGTGATGATTTCCGAGGTCGAAGGGGTGTTGCCAAGGTCGGGAGCGTTGAGTTTGGGTAGGTTCACGGCAGCGGTCGTTTGGAGTGAGATGGCGATAGGGTATACGAAATTCCTTCACTGCGAAGTTCCGGGCGATGGTCACCCCGAAGAATAGGTATCAGCGAGCGCCACCCAGACGTTCACTGGCCTAAATAGTCATTCGGCAACGCGTCGGCCGGGATGGCCGAGTGGATATCTGCGCGAAGCCGATTATGCTTCAGACAAACCTTGCAGCGATGCGAGGCCGTCAGCCTGTTTCCATGCTTTGCGCAATCCTTGATCCGATGACATCAGCCCTGGGGCCTGGGTGCGGTAAAAAAATAATGAGGTACTCCGGCCTACAACAAGAGCAAGACGGAGAAGAATCATGGCCGCAATCGACAATACAACCACAGGCAGCGCGCCTAATCGCGGGATCACCAGGGAGGAGCGCAAAGTCATTTTCGCCTCGTCCCTGGGCACTGTGTTCGAGTGGTATGACTTTTACCTTTACGGCTCCCTCGCCGCGATCATCGCCAAGCACTTCTTTGCTGGCGTCAATGAGACAACGTCCTTCATCTTTGCGCTGCTCGCGTTCGCCGCGGGCTTTGCCGTACGCCCCTTCGGCGCCGTCGTATTCGGTCGACTGGGTGACATGATCGGGCGCAAGCACACCTTCCTCATCACTATTGTCATCATGGGTGTCTCCACCGCCGTCGTGGGCTTCTTGCCCGGCTATGCGACCATCGGCGTGGCGGCGCCGATCATTCTGATCACCCTGCGCCTGTTGCAAGGCCTGGCCCTGGGCGGTGAATACGGCGGGGCGGCGACCTACGTGGCCGAACATGCGCCCAAAGGCAAACGCGGCTACTTCACCTCGTGGATCCAGACCACCGCGACCCTCGGCCTGTTTCTTTCGCTGCTGGTGATCCTCGCCTGTCGAACCCTTCTCGGCACCGAAGCGTTCGAGGCCTGGGGCTGGCGGATTCCCTTCCTGCTGTCGATTCTGTTGTTGATCATCTCGGTATACATCCGCTTGCAACTCAGCGAGTCGCCGGTGTTCTTGAAGATGAAGGCGGAAGGCAAGTCTTCCAAGGCGCCGCTGACCGAATCCTTCGCCCGCTGGGAAAACCTCAAGATAGTGATCATGGCGTTGCTTGGCGGTACCGCCGGCCAAGCCGTGGTCTGGTATACCGGGCAGTTCTATGCGCTGTTCTTCTTGCTGCAGACGCTGAAGATTGACCCGCAGACTGCCAACTTCCTGATTGCCGGCTCGCTGCTGATCGGCACGCCGTTCTTCATCGTATTCGGCAGCCTGTCCGATCGTATCGGCCGCAAGGGCATCATCATGGCGGGCTGCATCCTCGCGGCGCTGACGTACTTTCCGATCTTCAAGGCGTTGACCCAGTACGGCAACCCCGACGTGTTCGCCGCGCAGGCGAAAAACCCGGTGACCGTGGTCGCCGACCCCGGCCAGTGCTCGTTCCAGTTCGACCCGGTGGGCAAGGCCAAATTCACCAGCTCCTGCGACCTCGCCAAAACCGTGCTGGCGAAAAAGGCCATTCCCTACAATAACGAAAAGGCCGAGCCGGGCACTGTCGCGCAGGTGCGCATCGGCGGCAAGGTGATCCCGAGTTTCGAGGGCACCGGCATGCCGGCGGCGGATTTCAAGGCCCGCAACGATGCCTTCGTCGCTACCCTGGGCACCGCCCTCAAGGACGCCGGTTACCCCGAGAAGGCCGACCCGGCGAAGACCAACTATCCGATGGTGCTGTTGCTCCTGACCATTCTGGTGATTTACGTCACCATGGTTTACGGCCCGATCGCCGCCTGGCTGGTGGAGCTCTTCCCGGCGCGCATCCGTTATACCTCGATGTCGTTGCCCTATCACATCGGCAATGGCTGGTTCGGCGGCTTTCTGCCCACGGTGGCATTCGCGATGGTCGCGGCCACGGGGGATATCTACTACGGGCTGTGGTACCCGATCGTCATCGCCGTGATGACGGCCATTCTCGGCACGTTCTTTCTGCCGGAAACCAAGGATCGGGAAATTCATCACACCTAGGATTGGCACCTGCCCTTTCCCGCAAGGGGGAGGGCAATGTGCAGTATCAGCAGGCTTTGAGCGCTAGCGCTTACGCCGATGGCCAGTGATCATCGATAGGGGCAGGTTTTCACGCAGGCGCACGCTCTCCACCAACGCCGCGACGATATGCACGCAAACCAATGCGAGCAGTGTATCGGCCATCAACTCGTGAACATCACGCAGCCAGTCTTCGCCCCAGAAATAGTCCACTTCTTCCATCAAGAAGCCGCTGATACCAAGACCCGTCATCAACAGCAGCATGAGGACCATCACCAGTGCACCGATGGGCGAATGCCCCATGCGGTGATAGCCCTTGCCGGAAAATAGCGCCCGGCCATGCTGAACGACCCGCGTCGGCGTCGGCCAGAAGTCTGACCAGCGCGCCGAGGGCGGGCCGATGAACCCCCACACCACACGCACCAGCACGACAGCCACGGCGTAATAGCCGAGCCAGCGATGCCAGCTGTCACCTTCCTCATTGAGGAAGTAGTCGCTGATGAAGACAACCACCAGGGACCAGTGGCAAATGCGTACGAGCGGGTCCCAGAGGCGCAGGGTTTCAGCGTTCACAGAGGGCCTATTCGATCTCTTCTTTCACGACTTTTCCGGTGACCGGGTCGAAGTAGATCTCGACTTTGCGCTTGTCTTTGTCCCAGCCGTAGATCTCGTAGCAATTGCCGCTCGTGACCTTGAATTTCTTGATGTCATAGCCCTTGGCCTTGAGCTCTTCCTGAAATTTGGCCTGATCCTGCCATTGGGCCTTGTCGGTGGTAGTGCATTGAGGGCCGGCGAAGGCCACGGGGGAGGCGGCAAGAAGCGAGAGCAACAGAAGTTTACGCATGGGTTTTCCTCTGAATATTGTTGTCTGACAACGCGAGAGATTCTCATCACGCTGTGCGCGCTGAAGGTTAGTCGAGCTTTGAATCGTTGTCACTGTGTTGCGGGTTCAAACCAACGCCCTGGCGTTTGAACCACTGGAGGAGCCAGGCTTGCCGGCGAAGGCGTCCTTCAGAACGCCTTCGCCGGCAAGCCTGGCTCCTACATGTCCGCACTTAACTGACCGGCATTGTGGTATTGGATTTCAGGTTTCCACTCAGAATCGGTAGTTGGTGCTCAGCTCCAGCGTGCGTGGCGCTCCGGGAGTGATCAGGTCCACCGAGCCATGGGCCGAGGCGTAATAGTCCTTGTCGAAGACGTTACGCAAGCGCAGCGCCATGTCCCATTTCGGCAGGTTGTAGAGCAACGCCGCGTCGAAGGTGGTGTAAGCGGGCATGACCACCCGATTATCCAGGGCGGTATAACGGTCATCGACATAGTTCGCCCCCATGCCTACGCGCCAGGTATTGGTCAGCGAGCGCACCAGCCAGAGGTTGGCACTGTGACGCGGGGTCAACGTGGGTGTCTGGCCTTCGTTGGCAACGCCATTGGTTCGGCTGTTGGACTTGGTGATCTCGGCATCCAGATAGGCATAGCCGGCATAGACCTGCCACTTGTCACTCAACTGCCCGCTGGCGGTCAATTCAAGACCGTCGGTGCGCTGCTCGCCAGCCAGGACCAGTTTGGTCGGGTTCGCCGGATCGGTCGTTTTCATGTTGGTGCGTTCCAGCCGGAACAGCGCCGCTGTCAACGCCAGGCGATTGTCGAGCAGGTCCCACTTGCCGCCGATCTCGTAGTTGGTGGTTTGCTCTGGTTCAAGGTCCTGGTTGGTAGTGCTCAGGGCAAAGACTTCGGAGGAAGGTTGGTAGGAGCGACTCACCGAAATGTAGTAGGACTGAACCTGATCAGGCTGATAGACCAGGCCTGCGCGCGGGCTCCAGGTGTTGTCGGTTCGGGACATTGAGGCACCCGTCAGGTCATCCGAATACTCCTGATCGAACACGTCATAGCGCACGCCCAACAGGGCTTTCCAGTGTGGGGTCAGTTCAATCAGATCCTGGACGTAAAAACCGGCCGTGTCCTGGGTGGTGGTGCCCTTGGCGGTTTGTCGGTTGGCCTGGAACGGCACGTCGACCAAGCCATCGCGGTACACCGGAACCCGCGCCACGTTGCTTTGGCTGAAGACCGATTGGTCCTTGACCTGACGTCCCAGTTCAACGCCATAAAGAAGGTTGTGGTTCATCCCGGCCAGCGTGGCCTGTTGTTTCAGTTCGGTCTGGTTGAACCAGCCGTCTTCCTTGCGCTGCACGTTGCCGCGATTGAGTTTGACCAGCAATTCGCCGTTGGGGGCGGTGACGAAACGTGTCGGGCTGGAGTCGGCAAGTGTGTTGTTGCGATCCAGATCGTAGTGGTAATAGCGGCTGGTGTTGCTCAGGGTGAAATCGTCGTTGATGCGATAATCGACGCCGGCCGTGAACGAAAATACTTCGCTGCGGGTGTAATCGTCATCCGGGTCGGCGGAACCGAAGCGCTTGTCGCGATCCACATCGACCGGGCGATCGCCCCGCGCGGGAATGCCGAAATCGATCAAGCGTTTGTCGTAGAGGTACGTGGCCCCCAGGTTCAACTCAAGATCGTCGGAGAGTTTGAAGTAAGCCGAAGGTGCAATGGCCTTGCGATCGATATAGCCGTCATCGCGGAAGGTGTCGCTGTTCTCCAGCGCGCCGGTCACCCGGAACGCCTTGTCGTTTTGCTGCTGATCGGCCCAGCCGGCGTCGAACTGCGTGCGCTTTTTACCTTCGCTGTCGACGCTGACACCCACCTCTTGCTTGGGAGTGAAATTGGGTTTCTTGCTGATGCTGTTGATCAGGCCACCGGATGATCCACGGCCATAGAGCACCGCTGCCGGCCCCTTGATCACTTCCACGCGCTCGACGTTGGACAGATCGCGGAAATACAGCGCGTCGTCACGAACGCCGTCGACGTACATGTCGCCGATGGCACTGAAGCCGCGAATGGTGACTTGGTCGCGTTGGCCATCGCCATTGGAAAGACCGACGCCGGGGACGTTTTTCAACACGTCTTCCATCGACTGCGCGCCTTGATCCTTGATCACGCTCTGGGGGATCACGTTCACCGTTTGCGGGATATCCCGCAGCGGGGCGTCGATCTTCAGCGCACTGCGGCTGTCGGTCGGCCGATAGCTCTGCTCGCTGTAATCACTGGTCACAGCGGTTGCAGGCAGGGCCAATGTCGATTGGGTTTGTGCTTGCAAATCAGGTACTGCAAAAAGCCCCAACAGTGAGAGAGAGGCGGGGTGAATGCGCGGTAAAGCCACCATGAGCTCCTTTTTTAATTATCGCGTGAATGATAACGATTATCTTTTGTAAGTAAATAAATATCATTCACAGATGGAGTCGACACATAGGCCGTTGAATTTCACATGCGGAAAAACGTATATTCGCCAAACCGCATATGAGCGCCCGTCGCAGAGAAACCCAATGGCTGACCTGACGCCGACCACTGTTTTCAAATGCCTGGCTGACGACAACCGGGTCCGCATGATGTTGCTCATCGCCCATGAGGGAGAGCTGTGCGTCTGCGAGCTGACGTGCGCGTTGGATGAGAGCCAGCCCAAAGTCTCCAGGCACCTGGCGCAGTTACGCACTTGCGGATTGCTCTCGGACCGGCGGCAGGGCCAATGGGTTTACTACCGACTGCACCCCAATCTTCCGGGCTGGGTGCATCAGGTGCTGAGCGTGGTGCTTGAGTCCAACAGGCATTGGTTGAGCCCGGATGCCAAACGCCTTGAACAAATGGGTGACCGTCCCGAACGCGCAGCGGCTTGCTGCCCGGCTCGATGATTTCAGACGCGCTATTGCGCAGGACAATGACCATGCACGATGACCACATGCCCCATCTCGATACCGAACTGGTTGATCTCCCGTCGACCGACAAGCTCGGCATCGAACACACTTCCAGCCACAAACCGCGCATTTTGCTGCTGTACGGATCGACCCGTGAGCGCTCCTTCAGTCGCTTGCTGGTCGAGGAAGCTGCCCGTTTGCTAGAGCATTTCGGTGCCGAGACACGGGTTTTCGATCCGTCTGGTTTGCCGCTGCCTGATGATGCCGGCGACGATCACCCACGGGTGCAGGCGCTGCGCGAATTGATGATGTGGTCGGAAGGGCAGGTCTGGTGTTCACCCGAACGTCACGGTTCGATGAGTGCAGTGTTCAAGGCGCAGATCGACTGGGTGCCGCTCGCGATGGGCGCCATACGTCCGACCCAGGGCAAGACCCTCGCCGTGATGCAAGTGTGCGGCGGCTCGCAGTCGTTCAACGTCGTCAATCAGTTGCGGGTGCTGGGGCGCTGGATGCGCATGTTCACCATTCCCAACCAATCCTCCGTGCCGAAGGCCTATCTGGAATTCGACGTTAACGGCCGGATGAAACCTTCGCCGTTCTACGACCGTGTCGTGGATGTGATGGAAGAGCTGGTGAAATTCACCTTGTTGCTGCGCGACCGTCAGGACTATCTGGTCGATCGATATTCCGAACGCAAGGAATCGGCGCAAGCCCTCATGAAACGTGTCAATCAGCGCTCTATTTGAAGGAGGAAACATGACGATCAAAGTGGGCATCAATGGTTTTGGCCGCATCGGTCGCCTCGCACTGCGAGCAGCCTGGAGCTGGCCAGAGTTTGAATTCGTGCAGATCAACGACCCGGCTGGCAATGCGCTAACGCATGCGCACCTGCTGAACTTCGACTCGGTGCATGGCCGTTGGAATTATCAGGCGGACGCCGAAGGTGATTGCGTCGTCATCGAAGGCAAGCGAATCAAGGTAACGGCCAACAAGGCGATCGCCGACACCGATTGGTCGGGCTGCGACCTGGTGATCGAAGCCAGCGGCAAGATGAAGACCGTCGCGGTGCTTCAGGCTTACCTGGACCAAGGCGTGAAACGTGTGGTGGTCAGCGCTCCGGTGAAGGAAAAGGGCGCGCTGAACATCGTCATGGGCGTCAACCATCAGCTGTTCAACCCGGCGGAACATCGTATTGTCACCGCCGCGTCATGCACCACCAACTGCCTGGCGCCTGTGGTGAAGGTGATCCACGAAAAACTGGGCATTCGCCACGGTTCGATCACCACCATCCACGACTTGACCAACACTCAGAGCATCCTCGATCAGCCACACAAGGATCTGCGTCGCGCCCGTGCGTCGGGCATGAGTTTGATCCCGACCAGCACCGGCTCGGCCACCGCGATTGCCGAAATCTTCCCGAAGCTGCGCGGGCGTCTCAATGGCCACGCCGTGCGCGTACCGTTGGCCAACGCTTCGCTGACCGATTGTGTCTTTGAAGTCGAGCGCGCCACCACCGTCGAAGAAGTGAATCAGTTCCTCAAGAACGCGTCCGAAAACGAACTGAAAGACATTCTCGGTTTCGAGGAGCGTCCGCTGGTGTCCATCGACTACCGCACCGATCCACGCTCATCGATCATCGATGCGCTGTCGACCATGGTCGTCAACGGCACCCAGGTCAAACTCTATGCCTGGTACGACAATGAATGGGGTTACGCGAACCGCACCGTCGAACTGGCCAGAATGGTCGGCCTGGCCGTTTAAGGAGCGGTGATGAAAGCGTTGTCAGCCCTCACGCCTCAAGTGCGGCAGTACTTGCTCGTGACAGGCAATTACTGGGCCTTCACCCTCACCGATGGTGCTTTGCGCATGTTGGTGGTGTTGCACTTTCACACGTTGGGCTACAGCCCGCTGCAAATCGCGGCGTTGTTTCTGTTCTATGAACTCTTTGGCGTGATCACCAATCTGCTGGGCGGTTATCTCGGCGCTCGACTGGGCCTGAACCGGACCATGAACATCGGGCTGGGGATGCAGGTTGTGGCGCTGTTGATGCTGACGGTGCCCGTGGCCTGGCTGACGATTCCTTGGGTGATGGGTGCGCAGGCGCTGTCGGGGATCGCCAAGGACCTGAACAAGATGAGCGCCAAAAGCTCGATCAAGTTGTTAGTGCCCGATGGGCAACAGGGCAAGCTTTACCAATGGATTGCCATCCTCACCGGCTCGAAGAATGCACTCAAGGGTGTCGGTTTCTTTCTTGGCGGGGCATTGCTTGCCCTGATCGGGTTCAAAGGAGCATTGCTGGCCATGGCGGCGGTGCTGGCGCTGATCTGGGTCAGCAGCTTGATCCTGTTGAAAAAGGATCTGGGCAAGGCCAAAGCCAAGCCCAGGTTTCGCGACATCCTGTCCAAGAGCCGGGCCATCAACATTCTGTCGGCGGCGCGGATGTTCCTGTTTGGCGCCCGCGATGTCTGGTTTGTCGTGGCGTTGCCGGTGTACCTGAGCAGCGTCTTCGGCTGGGATTTCTGGAAGGTCGGTGGATTCCTTGCGATCTGGGTGATCGGCTACGGTATCGTGCAATCGTTCGCGCCGCGAATCACCGGAAAGAAGCGGGGGCATGTCCCGGATGGCCGCGCTGCGTTTTTGTGGGCGCTTGCTTTGGCAGGCCTGCCCGCGGCAATCGCTCTGGGGCTGAACACCGGGTTTTCGCAGCAGGCGGTGCTGTTAGGCGGGTTGATGGTTTTTGGGGCGCTGTTCGCGGTGAACTCCTCGCTGCACAGCTATTTGATCGTGTCCTATGCCAAGGAAGACGGCGTGTCGCTGGACGTGGGTTTTTACTACATGTCCAATGCCATGGGCCGGCTGATCGGCACCGTGCTCTCCGGCTGGGTTTATCAGGCTTTCGGGCTGGAGGCGTGTTTAGGGATATCCAGCGCATTTGTTATTTTCGCGGCCATGATTTCTATGGCGTTACCGAGGCATGCCGACGCGCGTTAAGTTGCTCTAATGACGGCTTTTTTACTCTTTTTTAGTTGAAGTTTTAAACTTTGATTTCTGTTTTTATTTGTCGCCGTGTCATTTTTCAGGCGTCAAATATTTGCAACTTTGTATATGGATCGAAAAGTAATTAGTCTTAGCACAATTTAGTTGTACGCATTCTTTACAACTTCAGCCATAAATAAACGCACCGGAGCAGGCTGCGAGGAAGAACAAAAGCCAGACAATTAAAAAAATCGCCACAATAAAAATCAAATCCTCCTTATAAGTCGGTGATCATCATGATTAAAATCATGACCTACTTTTTAATAGGAGCTGGTATTGCAGGATGCAACGGTATGGTAAAGCCCGACTTGTCGGGGCCTGCCAATGACTCATATTTTTCCGTCTTCTCGGGCTTTCCTTTGCCTTATCTGTACATGGCCTCGGCTGTGCAATGGAACGAAGACTATGCCGTCACCACGCGTCACACCCCTCTCGTTCGCAACGTGAAATACACCTGCAGCACTGGTTGCGACCTGGTTTTCATCCAGCACAAGGCCGACGGCCGCTACCCGTCATGGCGCGAACCGCGTGTGGGTGAACACATCACTGCCGTGGGCGCGAGCCCCTACATGACCACCGTCACCGGGCAAGGCAAAGTGTACCCGGCGCCTTTCATCAACAGTGATGAAGGCAGCGGCGAACGCTATTCCATCCATGACGCCCCGATGATTAAAGGGATGTCGGGTGGTCCCGTTATTGGCAGTGACGGCAACATTGTCGGCATCAATGTCGGTTTTTTCTCCACGACGCTTAATGACGTCAGTTTTCACCCTGGGTTAAAGGGCGCTCAGCGGGTCAGCATCTTTATCCCTTATGCGACTATTCAGCGTGAATGGCAGCTGATGCAAGTCAAGCTTAATGATCCACATGGCGCGCAGTATGCAAAGAAGTAACGTAGCATCGTCAATCAACTAGCCGTCGGGATGGGTTCATCGTAGGGGTTACGATGAACCACCTCTTGGCGGGTTAGTTGAATCCAGGCGTATATTGATTGTGTCGCATCCGGGTTATTGAAGCGATAGCAGATCGCTGGCGGTGCGACAGACAAGAGACTGGGGGCGCGAGCAGATATCCCAGAACGTTTGGAGGTATGACATGAGCCAGTATCAACGACTCTTTCTAATAGCCGGCCCCACCATGCGTCACACGCCGGCGCTGCAGCGAGCCGTCGCCATTGCCGAAGCCACGGGCGCAGCGCTGCATATCACGGTATTTATCGAAGATTTCAACATCCTGGGTTTGATCCATGCCAGTGCGCGGTTTCGTGAGGCTTGCCAGCAAGAGAACGAAAAATGGCTCAAGGATGAAGCCGATCTGATTCGTGGACGCGGGATCAACCTGAGTACCGAGGTGCTGTTCACTCGCGACGCGCTGCAAGAGATCCTTCAGCACGTGACAACAACGCAGGCGGATCTGGTCATCAAGGATGTGCAGCATGAGTCGGCGCTCAAGCGCGTTTTCATTACGCCTCTGGATTGGCATCTGCTGCGCGAATGTCCGGTGCCTGTTCATCTGGTCAGTGAAGTCAGTTGCCCACTTCCGCGGGTGATCGTGGCGGCTGTCGATCCGTCGCATCCAGAGACTCAGATCACTGGAATCAACGACCTGATCGTCCAGGCAGCGAACGAATTGGCAATCCAATGCCATGCAGAAATGCATCTGCTGTATGCCTACGATCTATCGCAGACGCATATATCCGATGCGGGCGCGGGTGCAGTGACGATGCCCGGCTTCAACAGCGACCTGCGCAAGTCGTTGCATAAGTCATTCATGGCATTGGCCGATCATTACGGCGTGCCCGCCGAACGGCAACACTTCGTTGCAGGGCCGCCAGGCAAGGCACTGGCCGACTTTGCTGCGCATCACCGGGCCGACGTGATCGTCATGGGCAATGCGCACCGCAAGGGGCTGGAAAAATGGGTGGGCAGTACCACGGAGCATGTTCTGTATCGGGTGCCCTGCAACATTCTCGCCGTCGCCGGGCAAGCGGATCAATGAATGGACTCGTTGTGAGATGAGCTGGAACCTCGGCGGCCCGCGCGGGATTTTTTCAGGGCGCGCGCCGAAATATCCTGGAAGGTGTCACTGTCAGTCGCCGCGAGCAGCTTTTCGCCGTCCTTCAAGGTGGCCATAAAAGTCACTTCGGTATTTTTTCCGGCGAGCAGGTAGCCGGCAATGGCGCCGACGGGACCGAGCAACATGGCACCTGCGAGTCCCAGGCCGATGGCGCTCTTTATATTTTTGTTGGAATCAGTGTTCTGAACGGTCAGGTCCTTGAATTCCGAGACCGGGAAGCTGGTTCCAACCCGGGGCTTGAGGGAGGTTTTGAGGGTGATGGTTCCAAGGTGATATTCCCCGTCGCACTGCGGGAAGTCACCGGCGAGCACTATGATCTTTGCCATATGAAATGTTCTCTTGGGCGATCATTTTTGGGTAGAACATTGCGCGCGCCCCAAGCCTAAACGTCAACGATCCGACGATGAGTGGCATCCATGAATTCGCGATATACAAGTGCCGATTCTGCAAAGAATTTCATTTACAGGCGTCCTCGGATCGAAGGGCATTTCAGGAGCGCGGCTCCCGGCGCTGCGACATGGACGTTTTATAACGTTTAGCTCAAGCGGGCAGAGAGTGCGCTTTAATCCTCCGCTGGTCCGACAGGTTTAAGCGCGACCAGAATCAAATGTTCGGCATCATCAACAGACCTTTCAGCCGAAAGGGTTTAACGGGGGATTAATGGACTTCTGGACCACCACGCAAGTATCGATTCTAGGATTGGTTGAAGGGCTTACAGAGTTTTTGCCCATCTCCAGTACCGGTCATCAGATCATTGCCGCGGACTTGCTCGATTTCGGCGGAGAGCGAGCCATGGCGTTCAATATCATCATTCAGTTGGGGGCCATTCTGGCGGTCGTCTGGGAGTTTCGTCGCAAGATTCTGGAGATCACTACCGGTTTGCCGACCCAGCGCAATGCGCAACGTTTCACCTTGAATTTATTGATCGGTTTCTTGCCGGCGGTTGTGCTGGGTGTGATGTTCGCCGACAAAATCCATGAGTATCTTTTCAACCCGATCACCGTGGCCGTGGCGCTGGTGACAGGTGGCATCATCATGTTGTGGGCAGAGCAACGCGAGCATGTGGTGGTTATCGATCACGTGGACGAGATGCGCTGGACCGATGCCTTGAAAGTCGGATGCGCACAGTGCCTGGCAATGATTCCCGGCACTTCGCGCTCGGGTTCGACGATTATCGGCGGGTTGCTGTTTGGCCTGTCACGCAAGACGGCTACCGAGTTTTCATTCTTCCTGGCGATGCCGACGATGGTGGGGGCCGCAGTGTATTCGGGCTATAAGTACCGGGACCTGTTCCAGGCTGCAGACTTGCCGGTGTTTGCCTTGGGGTTTGTTGCCGCATTCCTCTTTGCGATGATTGCCGTGCGCGGTTTGCTCAAGTTCATCGCCAATCATAGTTATGCGGTGTTCGCCTGGTACCGGATTGCATTCGGTTTGCTGATTCTGGCGACATGGTTTTTGGGTTGGATCGACTGGAATCATCTCTCGACAGGGGCGTAGGTCTGTGGCGAGCAAGGTTGCTCGCCACATTTTTTTTTGACTCAAGGCCCGTATCTAAATCTTGTTAACCCCAGCCAATGGCAGGCTGATGCGCTGTTCACGTTGCAGGAAATTCATCATCAACAGCACCCGTTCCTCGCCATCCATGGCCAGGAACACCGCCTCAAGATCAGAGAACGGGCCTTCAGTGATGCGCACCGTATCTCCGTGCCTCAACAACGTTGTGACGATCGCCTGACCGTCTTGCTCCTGGAGCTCGTCGATCAGCGCATCGCGGATCGGCAATGGCTGACCGCCGAACCCGACCACTCGCGAAACGCCACGGGTCGAGCGCAGTGGGCCCCAGCTGTCCTGAAGGCTCAGTTGGATAAACAGATAGCCCGGAAACAACGACTCGCTGATCACCCGACGCTGCCCGCGCAAAACGCGCTCACGCCGGTAGGTCGAACGAAAACAGGCGTAGCCCTGACGCTGTAAATGCTCTTGGGCGCGCTCATCCTGTTTGGGCTTGCACTGAAGCAGATACCAGGCTTTGGCGGTGTGCTCTGCAATCGCGTTCATTTGAATACCCTCTCGGCGTCGATGTGCTTCAGCACCTCGGCGGTTTTGTGCTGCATGAACGAGCTGTCGCCGCGGCTTTCCACGGTCAGGCACGTCACGCAACCATCCTCCAGAAGACGCAAGCTGAGACGCCAGTCGGTAAAGACCAGGTTCAGCCCATCACTCTCGTCTATGTCGAGGGCATCGGCGGCATAACGTTGCCTGATGCTCGCCATCAACGCCGGCCCATCCTTGACACGACGGCGGATTTCCCCGGAAGAGGGGAAGGCACCGATGCGTTCCACCAGCAGCACCGGCTGTTTCTGCACCCGCGCAAAAATCAGCTCCGATGCATAGGCACGCACGATGAGGTACGCGAGGTTGTTCTTAAGGTCAGCGCCATACGGGCGGCGACTGTCATCTGCCTTGAAACCGCTCAATGTCTTCATAGAGGCTTCGTCCATAGGGTAATAAAGACCAAAAAATCAATTCGATAACGCACACGATTGTCAGGGTTCAGCGCCGTCAAAAGGTGTTCTTGTGCAGGTGCTCGAAACAGAAGTTGGTCGCTTCGATGTAACCTTCGGCGCCGCCGCAATCGAAGCGTTGTCCCTCGAATTTGTAAGCCAGCACGCAACCGTTCTGGGCCTGCTTCATCAAGGCGTCGGTGATCTGGATTTCACCGCCCTTGCCAGGCTCGGTGTCGGCGATCAGGTCAAAGATATCGGGGGTCAGAATGTACCGACCAATAATGGCCAGGTTGGACGGGGCGTCTTCCGGGCGGGGTTTTTCGACCATGCTGTTGACCCGGTAAATACCTTCGCGAATCAGCTCGCCGGCAATCACGCCGTACTTTTGCGTCTGCTCACGGGGCACTTCCTGGATCGCCACGATCGAGCAACGGAACTGTTCGTAGAGCTTGAGCATTTGCGCCAGCACGCCATCGCCCTCAAGGTTCAGGCACAGGTCGTCGGCCAGCACCACGGCGAATGGCTCATCACCGATCAGCGAACGACCGCTGAGAATGGCGTGACCCAGGCCCTTCATCTCTACTTGGCGGGTATAGGAAAAAGTACAGTTATCGATCAGCTCACGAGTGCCTTCCAGGAATCGCTCCTTATCAGTGCCGCGAATCTGGTGTTCGAGCTCGAAGCTGACATCGAAATGATCCTCCAGCGCTCGCTTGCCCCGGCCAGTGACGATGGCCATATGTTGCAGGCCGGCGTCGCGCGCTTCCTCGACGGCGTATTGGATCAGCGGCTTATTGACGATCGGCAGCATCTCCTTCGGCATGGCCTTGGTGGCAGGCAAAAAACGGGTCCCATAGCCGGCAGCAGGGAATAGGCATTTACGAATCATGGAAGCGTCCTTGAAAGTAGACAGATGAGTAATGGCAGTAGGAAAGGTTCGACTCAATTGTCGAAACCGGCACGCTGAAGAGTGCGGGCTCTAAATGGCCCGATCACTCGAGAAAAATATTCGCAACCCTGCAGGGGCTGTGAAAACTCTGTACGCCATGGTTAAGCGAGGCGCAGGCAGAGAAAATCGTGCGGTCGGTTGATAGGCGAGCACGCCTGGTTGTTCCACGGCATGCTCCTGATACAACCCGCTGTAAACAAAGTTATTGCCCAAGGCATCTCTTTACCTAACTTCTAATCGAATGGCCGACGCCCTGGCAAAGCACTAACGGAACGGCTATATATTAACCGTTCGCTGTTTCGGTGTAATTTAGATTGAACGGTCGCGGGAAAACGACAATTGTTAGAAATTGTCTGGATAAATTCCTGCACTGTTATTTTCACGCTCAAAGAGTGAAATGTTATTTTTTGTCTGGAGAAAAAGTTGGGGGCTGTTCAAGCGTCATGGTAATAAATACGCACTGATGGTTTGAAAGTTTCAGTTGCAGTTACCGGGTTATGAATACCCGGATTCATTCGTAGTTTAAAGCTCTTATGTTCGGCAAGTGCTATGTCACCGCCAATGTTGACAAGACGGGGAATGTTATCTTGCTTAAAAGGGTTTTGATTGTCTGCGTCGGCAATATTTGCCGCAGTCCCACCGCGGAGCATTTGCTGCGCGGGGCGCTCGTTCATTCCGATATCCAGGTCAGTTCCGCTGGCCTCGCTGCCTTGGTGGGCAAACCCATCGAGTCGACGGCACACGCCGTGCTCACCGAACATGGTCATCTGCCCCATGAGCACCAAGCCGTTCAGCTCACCTCTCAAGCCGTCAGTGAGGCGGACTTGATTCTGGTGATGGAGCGGCGACATGTCAGTGGCGTGCTCAACATTGCCCCTGAAGCGCGAGGCAAAGTGTTGCTATTGGGCAAATGGCAAGACGATCGCGAAATCAGCGACCCCTACCGTCAAGGCAAACCTGCATTTGTGCACGCTTATGCGTTGATCGAAGAAGCCGTACACGCATGGGCACAGCGCCTGGCGCGCTGATGGCCACTCCTTATTGAATCGAATAAAGGCAAAGAATCCGACTTATGCAGCAAGCACCGGTAGTTAACGTGCGGGACGACGACAATGACGAGATTGATCTTCTCGGCTTGTTTGGAACACTCATCGACCATAAATGGCTGATTGCCGCGATAACCGGCGCCTTCATGGTGGCTGGGGCCGCGTACGCGGTGCTTGCAACTCCGGTATACCAGGCAAATGCGCTGTTGCAGGTTGAAGCGAAAAAGAACGATTTGTTGGGCTTTTCCGATGTCAGCAGCATGTTGGGAAAAGAGTCGCCTTCGGCGACCGAGATCGAACTGATCAAGTCTCGTGCGGTGATTGGCAAGACGGTTGATAACCTGAAACTTGATATCGTCATACAACCGATGTACTTCCCGGTTGTCGGTGAGTTCCTGGCGCGTCGGTTCCAGAATAAAAATCCCGGTGAAATATCCGATCCTTTGTTGGGACTGAACAGTTTCGCCTGGGGAGGGGAGTCGCTGAAGATATTCAAACTGGAACTTCCCGACTCGCTACTGGGCAAGAAGTTGACCCTGACCGCGGGTGAAAACGGTCATTACACCTTGGTGGACGAAGACGACAACGTTTTGGCGGCCAGCCAGGCTGGGCAACTTTTCGAACAAAATGGCGTTGCGTTCCAAATAGAAGAAATGCACGCCAATCCTGGAACCCGCTTCACTATCATCCGCAATTCTCGCCTGGCCAGCATCCTCGATTACCAAGAGGATTTGGATGTAGCCGAGCGCGGAAAAGAGTCGGGCATGATCGGTCTGGCGCTGGAAAGCACAGATCCTGATAAGGCCATTAAAACCCTCAATGAAATTGCCGCTATTTATGTGCGGCAAAACGTAGAGCGTACTTCCGCTGAGGCCGCGCAGAGCCTGGCGTTTCTCAAAGAGCAACTTCCGGTGGTCAAGAAGGACCTGGAAAAAGCCGGGAATGCGTTGAATGAATACCAGACACGCAGCAAGTCCGTGGACATCACGCTCGAAACCAAAGCCATTCTCGATCAGATTGTCGGGCTGGATACCAGCATCTCCGAGTTGAAGCTGCAGCAAGCCGAGATGGACCGTAAATTCACCCGCCAACATCCCGCCTATCGCGCCTTGTTGACGCAGATTGGTGAATTGAGCAGCAAGCAGAAAAGTCTGGCGTCCAAAGTGGAGGGCCTTCCCTCCACCCAGCAAGAACTCCTGAGTCTTACCCGGGATGTGGAGGTTGGTACGGCCATTTATACCCAGCTGCTGAATAAATCTCAGGAGCTGGATGTAATGCGTGCGGGCACCGTAGGTAACGTGCGCCTGATCGATACTGCGGATGTCAATTTCCTGAAGCCGGTCAAACCGAAAAAAGCTTTGATTGTATTGATCGCTACCATTCTTGGCGGCTTCCTGGCGGTGGCCCTGGTGCTGGTACGCAAGGCGCTGAACCGAGGGCTGGAAAGTCCCGAAGCCATTGAGCAACTTGGGTTGCCGGTCTACGCGTCGATTCCTTACAGCATTCTGCAGAAAAGTGAAGAAGACAAAATCTCCCGTGGACGAGGGCGCTCCGGGGCAGGTACTACGTTGCTGGCCGTCAGCCATCCTACCGATCTGGCGATCGAGGCGTTGCGCAGTCTGCGTACCAGTCTGCACTTCGCCATGCACGAAGCCGACAATAACCGCCTGATGATTTCCGGGCCTAGCCCTCAGGTGGGTAAAACCTTCGTGTCGGTCAACCTCGCGGTGGTGATAGCACAAACCGGGTTGCGGGTATTACTGATCGATGTCGACATGCGCAAGGGCTATCTGCACAAAGTGTTAGGTGTTCCTGCAGACAATGGGCTCTCCGATATCCTGGCCCGGCGCTGTGATGTGGCTACCGCTATCCATAAGACCACAATCGACAACTTCGATTTTGTCAGTCGAGGTCAGATCCCGCCCAATCCTTCCGAGTTACTGATGCACGCCAATTTCAGCAAATTATTGGAGCAGGCGAGCAAGCAATACGATCTGGTAATTCTCGATACGCCACCGATATTGGCAGTGACAGACGCGGCGATCGTCGGACGCTTGTCTGGGACTAACCTGATCGTGACGCGCTATGGCCTGAACCCGGCGAAAGAAATTGAGTTGACGGTCCGTCGGTTCTCCCAGAATGGCGTTGCCATTAAAGGTGCGATTTTTAACGGCGTGGAGAAAAAGGCCTCCAATAAATATGGCTACAGTGATTATGGTTATTACCATTATGACTACGCCTCTGACAAAAGTTGATGAGTATTATTAGGGTCGCGTCATAAGTTTAGATTTTTGACGGCGTTACTGTTCTTGAATATTTATCGTTATTGCTGCGCCGGGTCATTAGCCAATAGGCATGATCAAACCGATATTTCATGGAAACCACCACGTCCTGAGGAAAATGACGAAAAATCCTGGGGCGGTAGCGTGTCTTATACCGCCTCCTTCCTCATCGGTCATTCTCTTTAAGGGCTATCAAAGAGCCTAAGGTTACTTCGGTTTTCAGTGGACGGCGTGAGCCAAAAAACAACGTTTGTATCACAGGTAATCATCATGAAAGTCACTGTATTCGGAATTGGCTACGTAGGTCTTGTTCAAGGGGCGGTGCTCGCCGAGATTGGCCACGATGTAATTTGTGTGGACGTAGATGAGCAAAAAGTAAGAAATCTGGAACAGGGGATTATTCCAATCTATGAGCCTGGACTGGAAGTCTTAGTTAAAGAGAATTACAGCGCTGGAAGATTGAAATTCACTACAGATGCTATAACTGCAGTGAAACATGGAGAGGTTCAATTCATTGCGGTAGGCACACCTCCTGACGAGGACGGATCTGCGGACCTAAAATATGTGCTGGCCGTTGCAGAAACGATAGCAAGTAACATTGAGAGCAATTGCATTATCATTAACAAATCTACCGTTCCTGTTGGGACGGCTGATAAAGTGAGAGACCGAGTTGCGAGCGTACTTTCTGAACGCGGTCGCACTGATCTCTCATTTGACGTTGCATCGAATCCAGAATTTTTAAAAGAAGGTTCTGCAGTATCTGACTGCATGCGTCCAGACCGGATAATTGTCGGAACAGAGCAAGCTAGCACAGAAGAAGTCATACGTGACCTCTATGCTCCATTCAATCGAAATCACGAAAAAATAATTGTCATGGATATTCGCAGCGCGGAGCTGACGAAATATGCAGCTAACTGCATGCTTGCTACAAAAATCAGCTTTATGAATGAGATTTCTAACTTGTCAGAAATGCTCGGGGCTGATATCGAAATGGTGCGAAAAGGCATAGGTTCAGATCCAAGAATTGGCTATCACTTCATCTATGCTGGATCCGGCTATGGTGGATCTTGCTTTCCTAAAGATGTAAAAGCTCTCATTAAAGCTTCCGAACAGCTAGACTTTGATGCAACACTTCTGAAGTCGGTAGAAGCAAGAAACAACGATCAAAAGAGCGTGATTTTCAGAAAAATAATTAACCACTACGATGGAAATATTGCAGGAAAAACATTCGCTCTTTGGGGTTTAAGTTTTAAACCGAATACGGATGATATGCGTGAAGCACCTAGTCGCGTACTGATTGAGGCTCTATGGAAAAGTGGCGCCAAGGTTAGAGCGTATGATCCGGAGGCGATGGAAGAAACTCAACGTATTTACAGCAATCGTGATGACTTGAGTCTATGCGGAACCAAAGAAGAGACTTTAAAAGAAAGCGATGCGTTAATCATCATTACCGAATGGCAGGCCTTCAAAGCGCCCGATCTAGATCAAATTAAAAGCCAGCTTCGCGAGCCTGTAATATTTGACGGAAGAAATCTTTTCAACCCTCAAAAGCTTAAAGACAAAGGCATTAAGTATTACTCCATAGGCCGCCAGTAGCTTTGTGAGTGAAGTGGGGCTTTAGTCTTGGACAGTTTGGCAACTGGTAGCCATGCATTTAAGCTGAAATAATCATGTATTCGTTTTCGGCATACTAGCGCCATTGCAATGATATCACTGTTCCAGCATCCATCCAGGTCCATATATTACTGTAATTGTATGACCTGGATCTTGCTGGTCATCTCAGCCAACTTGGTCAGACACAAAAGCGATCAGGCTATTGAAGTCAACTACTTAAACAATTGGCTACCAAGATCACAATGAATATACTGAAATCGAAATCACTTCACTTGCTATGCGTTCGAATTACCGGCGCCATAGCAGTATTGCTTGCAAATATTGTTATTCTGAAAATAGAAAGCAGTGATTTGGCGGGTCTGTTTCTTGTTGTTTACACTATATTTCAGATCTCCGCAGTCATAGCGCGCTTCGGATCGGACATCCACTTGGTAAGAAATTACTACAAACAATCCAGCGAGGAAGTGCAGGACTGCTTCAATCAATCTGTAGTGGTTAGCCTTTTAATGGGCTCAATACTGATCCCAATGACATACTTTCTTGGAAGTTTCTACGTCCAACACTGGAGTGACATATCAAGCACTAGCAATGATCACTCGTCAATACTTCTTATATTTTTATTGATCCCTCTGTTTTCTGCCGCCAATACGGTTTTTTTTATATATCAAGCCAGGCATAAGACCATCATTCAAATCCTGGGTATCAATGTCATTCAGCCCTGGGTTTTTTTGGCCTTTTATCTAGCGATTAAACTCGCCATCCACTTTGATTTTCTGTCCTTAACTCCCGACACAACGATTGTAGCCTCCTTCTATGCCTCCATTCTAATTTACATGATTCTCTCTGTTGTGCTTGCAAAAAAAGCAAGCATGACGTGGGCGCCGATATCTGCACTATCAAAAAAATCACTGAATAAAATTCTAGCCTCGCAACTGAAGTTTGCATCCGCAACAATAGGAACCCAGCTAGTTGGCTGGTTACCCTTTCTGTTAGCCTCGTTGCTTTTAGGCGCTTCATTTGCTTCGGTCTTTAACATACTCCAAAGACTGGCAATGCTTTCAATATTTATATCGGTATCAATAAATTCTATATCCGCGCCTCAGTTTTCAGAGCTTTCCAGTAGATCCAACTATCAAGCCATAAAAAAAATATTCTGGTCCAATACAAAGAAGTTAACTGCCTTCTCCTGCATTTATCTGTTTTTTCTTCTGGTCTTAGTAAGGTTTAGCGGGCAAATACCGGAGAACTTCCACGTTGCATGTTATATCGTATTGTTTGGCTATTTTGTAAATTGCTCTACGTCGGTATGCGGGTATTATTACCAGAACGCTTCAAGCATTTACCATCTTAACGTAGCACTGTATTTGACTGTTGCACTGTCTCCCTTCGTGACTTATTGGCTTTTAGGAGCCTGGGGTGTGTTGGGGGCTGCAACTGCCATTGGGAGTACCATTGCATGCATTAATGCAATTCTATTTCCTCTAGCCGCAATAGAACTTAATCGGCGCACATCGACAATGGTCATTGGTTCAATTCAATCGTAGCTAAACTATCAGGTTCGTCATGATGCACATACAGAGCCAAGTACAGGTTAACTTCCTTGTTGTGGTTTACTCTACCAGTCCTAGTTTAACCACTACGCTCAAGTCTCTAGCCACCCTGGATTTTCAATCGGCAAGAATTCTTCCAAAGTTTTCAGTTTGGGATAACTCTGAACAGGGGTTTGGGGAGGCATCAATCCCCACGCTGCCTGGTGAAGTAACGTATCACCACAGCGGAAAAAACGAGCCCCTTTCAAAGGTATACAACGCCCTAATCTCCCGCAGTGCAGATTCGGACTACTTTATAGTTTTGGACGACGACTCCAGCATAACGAATGATTATATATTCAGTTTGGATGTGTTTTTCAGGAGCAGTGTGCCAGTCGCTGTACCTCAAATTTTATTCAATAATAGCCTTATATCGCCTGGAACCATAAAGGGGGTTCGCGGCAGAGCGTTGAACTTGCAAGATCTGGTGACTGGTGCCGTCCCGTCAAAAAGTATCGTGGCAATGATGAGTGGGACTGTCATCTCTAAAGAAGCGCTGTCGCGGGGGCTGAAGTTTGATGAACGCTTGAGTTTTTATGGGGTTGATACACGGTTTTTCATCGACTATGCAAACATATACAGCGAAATATTCATTCTCAAAGCATCAATTCCTCATAGCTCGGCACTCCGAGAGAACGGGCAAGCTTATACCAAAAAGGTTCAGCGATTCCGGAATCTCATACTGTCGCGGCCACTAGTTTTCGATTACGTCAAGCATCACAAATTTAAAATATCATTATATGTTCTGTTGTTTAGCCTAAACACATGCCTTAAAGAAAAAAATATCAGGTATTTATCCCTGATGTTACTTTCGCTGCACATACTGAACCCAAGGAAATCCTATGCGAGATGAAATACTTTGCCTTCATCAAAGCTCCGAGCTGTACGGTTCAGATCGAAGTTTCCTTACGGCGATTGAATCGATTTCCGCAAAAAAGAAAATCTATTGCATTCTACCTTTTCTTGGGGGGCTCTCTGCTCGAGTTAAATGCATAGGGGCCGAAATAGAGTATTACCCCTACGGAATACTGAGAAAACAAAAACTGAAAACCCCTATCAGCTATGGCATAGAACTAATTAAGGCAGCCTTGTATTACACAAAGAAATATAAGGAGTTTAATGCAATATACATAAACACGACCGTTATGGTGTCCGCGTTGCTTGCTGCTGGGTTTTATAGATTTTCGAAGAAGAGTTTCTTTTGCCACATCCGAGAAATTCCAGACAAGAAACTCATAATGATCTTCCGTTTGCTTCTGCGGTTCTCAGGTGCAAAATTAATATTCAATTCCGAGGCTACGAAGGCCGCTTTTAATCTTCCGGGAACAGTGATTTACAATGGTGTAGCCCCCCTTTACAGCGTCCCGTCGATGCGTATTGAAAGAGACCGTAAGAATCTACTCTTGATCGGCAGGATAAACACATGGAAAGGGCAAGACTTTTTTATTGATGTAATTGGAAAGATAGCCAATAACGCCGGAGATGACCTTCACATAAGGATAGTGGGTAGCCCTTTTGAGGGATACGAATACCTAGAAAAGGATTTAATCGAGAAAGTAAACTCATATGGGATCTCCGACAATGTTGAGTTTTTCCCTTTTTGCTCGGATCCAACCGAGCACTTTCAATGGGCAAGTTATGTTGTTGTCCCCTCCACGAAGCCGGAGCCGTTCGGTCGAGTAGCGATCGAAGCGTTCTCCGTCGGAAAACCAGTGATAGCTGCGGGCCATGGTGGTCTGGTAGAGATCGTTAACCACGAGCAAGATGGTTTTCTCTTCATCCCTGCCAATCAAAGCAGCCTTGAGGATGTCCTGCTAAAACTTCCTCCGCCTAGTAGCCCGCTGTACGAAAAGCTGAGCAAGTCTGCACTGGATACTTATTACAAGAAATTTTCATTAAAAAGCTATAAAGAACACATAAACTCAACGTTAGAAAGTTCATATTAAAAAACTAGGTCAAGTCACGCCATAGGAATGTCATGATGCTTATCATGTTTCATGTGTTCCTTGTTTTTTCAATATTTAGAATCGATTAAAAGCACGTTAAAAGTTTCAGGTAACTCTGAGAGCCCATTACATTGAAAGAACCAAAAAGCGCCTCTATGAAAAACCTCTATATCCTCGGCATCCGCGGCGTCCCCGCTAAACATGGCGGTTTTGAAACCTTCGCCGAAAAGCTCTCTCTCTACTTGGTCAAGCAGGGCTGGAAAGTCACTGTCTACTGCCAGGAAGAGGGTTCCGGCGGTATATCGACCAGTGAATGGAAGGGTGTTCATCGGATTCATATTCCGATCGCCAATACAGGCGTGGCGGGCACAGTGCTTTTCGACTGGAAGGCCACCGTCCATGCGCTGAGCCAGAAGGGGCTGTTTCTGACTCTCGGCTACAACACGGCGGCCTTTAATATTCTGCAGCGGATCAAGGGCCAGACCAATGTCATCAATATGGATGGCATCGAATGGCGGCGGGAGAAGTGGGGACTCGTGGCGAAAACCTGGTTCTGGCTGAACGAGCGGGTGGGGTGCTGGATCGGCAACCACCTGGTGGCCGACCACCCGAAAATCAAGGATCACCTAGCCACCCGGGTCAAGGATTCGAAGGTCACCATGATCCCCTATGGCGGGGACCGGGTGAACGATGCGGACTCAGCCGCCCTGGCCGGTTATGGGCTGGAGCCCCACGGTTTCTCGGTGGTTATCGCCCGGCCGGAGCCGGAGAACTCCTTTCTACAGGTCGTCAAGGCTTTCAGCAGCAAGCGCCGTAACCACAAGTTGGTGGTGTTGGGCAACTTCACGCCAGAGAAGAACGAGTACCACAAGCGGGTGATGGACGCGGCCGGCGAGGAAGTGATCTTCCCCGGTGCCATCTATGAGGCGGCAGTGGTCCGGGCCCTGCGGTTTTTCAGCCGCTTTTACATCCATGGCCATCAGGTAGGGGGCACCAACCCTTCGCTGGTGGAGGCATTAGGCGCTGGCTGCTCGGTGATTGCCCATAACAACCATTTCAACCGTTGGGTTGCCGGTGATGCGGCGGTGTATTTCGACGACGAGCACGACTGTGCGAAGTTGTTCGAGAAATATCTGCGCGACGACCACAACCATTTGATTACGGCGATGAAGGCTGAAAGTACCCGCCGCTTCAACGAAAAGTTCACTTGGGAAAACATCCTTTCCCAATATGAAAAATTACTGATCCAGTGGTACCCCAGGGAGTACAGCAAGTGACCCAACGTATTATCGTCACCGGCGGTGCCGGTTTTATCGGCTCCGCCGTCGTTCGCCATCTGATCGACAACACGGATGTGAGCGTGCTCAATATTGACAAGCTCACCTACGCCGGCAATACCGAGTCCCTGGTGTCGGTCGCGGGCAGCCCCCGGTATGAATTCCAGCAGCTGGATATCTGCGACACGGCGGCGTTGCACGAACTGTTCGCGCGTTTCCAGCCCGATGCGGTGATGCACCTGGCGGCCGAATCCCATGTGGATCGTTCCATCGACAGCCCATCGGATTTCATCCAGACCAACATCGTTGGCACCTATAGCATGCTGGAGGCCAGCCGCCACTACTGGTCGGGGCTGGCGGCGGAGCAGAAGCAGGGCTTTCGCTTCCACCATATCTCCACCGATGAAGTCTATGGCGACCTGGAAGGCACCGACGACCTGTTCACCGAGACCACGCCCTACGAGCCGAGCTCGCCGTATTCGGCGTCGAAGGCCGGTTCCGATCATTTGGTGCGCGCCTGGCACCGCACGTATGGCCTGCCGGTGCTGGTCACCAATTGCTCAAACAATTATGGGCCCTTCCACTTCCCCGAAAAGCTGATCCCCCATGTGATTCTCAATGCCATCCACGGCCAGCCGCTGCCGGTGTATGGCGATGGGTCGCAGATCCGCGATTGGCTGTTTGTCGAAGACCATGCCCGAGCGCTGTTCGAAGTTGTGTCGCGCGGCACCGTGGGCGAAACCTACAACATCGGCGGGCACAACGAGAAGCGCAACCTGCAAGTGGTGGAAACCATCTGCGAACTGCTCGATGAGCTGCGCCCCCGCGATGAAGAGCTGGGCTCATACAAGGAACTGATCACCTTCGTCACCGACCGCCCTGGGCATGATCTTCGTTACGCCATTGATGCGAGCAAGATCGAGCGTGAGCTCGGTTGGCGACCACAGGAAACCTTTGAAAGCGGCCTACTCAAAACGGTTCAGTGGTATCTGGATAATCAAGAGTGGTGGCAGCGCGTCCTTAACGGTGAGTACCGCCCGAAGCGTCTTGGCCAAATCGATTGACCATTCAAACTCTGCCTCTATTAAACTTTAAAGGGAATCCACATATGAAAGGCATCATTTTGGCTGGCGGCTCCGGTACTCGCTTGCATCCCATTACTCGTGGTGTATCCAAACAACTGCTACCGGTCTACGACAAACCGATGATTTATTATCCGTTGTCGGTATTAATGCTCGCGGGGATTCGCGAGATATTGATTATCTCCACCCCGCAGGACTTGCCCAACTTTCAGAACCTGTTGGGTGACGGCTCTTCTTTCGGCATTGAACTCAGTTATGCCGAACAACCTTCTCCCGATGGTCTGGCCCAGGCCTTTCTGATCGGCGAGGATTTTATCGGCGACAGTAATGTGGCGCTGATTCTGGGCGACAACATCTTCTACGGTTATGGCTTCAGCGCCTTGTTGCGCGACGCGTCACAACGACAGACCGGTGCCACCGTCTTCGGTTATCGAGTCAGTGATCCGGAGCGTTTTGGTGTTGTCGAGTTCGACGATAACGGCAAGGCGATCTCGATCGAAGAGAAGCCAAAACATCCGAAGTCCGACCATGCTGTCACCGGCTTGTATTTCTATGATAAAGACGTTGTGAGCATTGCAAAGCAAGTCAAACCTTCGATCCGCGGCGAGCTCGAAATCACTGACGTGAACAACGCGTATCTGCAGCGCGGGGATTTGCACGTCAGTGTGTTGGGACGTGGTTTTGCCTGGCTGGACACCGGGACCCATGATTCGTTGATGGAGGCCGGGCATTTTGTCCAGACCATCGAAGCGCGTCAGGGTTTGAAAGTGGCTTGTTTGGAGGAGGTGGCGTACCACCAGGGTTGGTTGTCGGCCGCGGAACTCGATAAACAAGCCACCGCGTTACACAAAACCGGTTACGGCCAGTATCTGGCACGGGTGCTGAATATGGAGCCCGCAAAATGAATGTCATCAATACCCGGTTGCCCGGTGTACTGATCATCGAGCCTAAAATCTTCGGCGATGCCCGCGGGTTCTTTCTCGAGAGCTATCACCAGCAGCGTTATCGCGACGCCGGCATCGAATTGCCTTTCGTCCAGGACAATCACTCGCGCTCGCAGTATGGCGTGTTGCGTGGTTTGCACTTCCAAAAGACCCGGCCCCAAGGCAAGTTGGTGCGGGTCACCCAAGGCGCGGTGTACGACGTGGTAGTGGACATCAATCCCCAATCCCCCACCTGTGGTGAACATGTGGGCGTCAAGTTGACCGCCGACAACCATCTTCAGCTATGGGTGCCGCCGGGTTATGCCCACGGTTTTTGTGTGCTTAGTGATACCGCGGATTTTCAATACAAATGCACCGATCTGTATTACCCCGAGGACGAGGGTGGTCTGCTCTGGAATGACCCGGAACTGGGCATCGCTTGGCCGTTGGAGTCGCCTTTACTCTCAGAAAAAGACTTGCGCAACCCGCGCTTGCGCGCGGTGTTGAGTGGGGAATGATGGATTAATGATGGATTAATGATGGTCTATAGTTAATATTAACTATTTATGATCATTGTATTGTGCCTTGGATAATCAAACACATAGAGCTTTGCGGGATGGGAGTTCTGGAAAATCCTGACTAATAATAACAGTCGGTATGAGGCGCGAATTGTTCAAGGTCGCGAATTTGTGTCGAAAATGTCTTATTGGGTAGTAAACGTCTTGAAAAATCTCATTTTCGTCAAAGCGTCCTGCTCCTGCGCAAGCGCTTTGCGAATGAGGTGACAAGGCTCGGCATATGGCATGCAATGCCTATAAATGACATCCTCCAAAGGAGGCAATGTGCATGAACTGTCTCGTTCAATATACGGGTGTCAGTTCTATTCACCTGCTGTTCATTCCCGGTCCTAGTATCAAATCTAATGCATAGTTGATGTCGAGAAGGAGTCTGATATGAAGAAACTACTTACGGCCGGCTTGCTGGCTGTCATGAGTACCGCGGCTTTGGCAGCGGATGAACCAGTGAGCAAAACGGTGGGCGAAAGCGAGCCACTGTCGTTGAACACCCCGCTGGTCGGGGGTGTGACGGTCGCCGAAACCGTAGTGGTCGGTGCGGCCATCCTCGGCGCTGCAGTGGCCGCTTCAAACTCCGGTGGCAGTTCCAATGGCGGTACTTCCGGAACCGGCGGCACCACTGGTACGGGTGGTACGGGTGGTACAACGGGTACCAACTAATACCCCGCGAAGTGTGTTGTACAAGATCACTCAGAACTTTCTGGGTGATCTTTTTTTAGACTTGCCCTCGACTAGCGTAGTGCCATTATGATCCGTAGGTTTTCTGTTGTTATGCTGGCAAGCATCAGCTTGTCCGGCTGTATGTTTTCGCCTGGTCAACACATGGACACCAGTCAAATGGTGAGTGACGGCTCTTCGGAGAGTAGCCGGGTGGAACTTATTCCCATCACCCCCAAATTGATTGCCATGGATGCCGCCACGAAAGTTCGCGAATCGATCCCCTCGGCATTGTTGTCTTATGCGCCGGGCGGTTATCGCGTGGGCGCCAATGATTTGTTGTTTATCACAGTCTGGGATCATCCCGAGTTGACGGCGCCTTCCGGGCCGCAACAACAAATCGATGCCAACGGTCGTCTTGTGCGCCCGGACGGCACGCTGTTTTATCCCTATATCGGCAATATTCCAGCCGCCGGTAAAACCATCGAAGAGTTGCGAGCCTTTATCGCCGAGCGCTTGTCGCAATTTGTCGAAAGCCCTCAGGTCGACGTCAGTGTATTGCGCTTTGCCAGCCAGACCGTGGTGATTTCCGGTGCGGTGCTCAAAGCCGGTCAGCAACCGATCACCACCACCCCGTTGAGTGTGGTTGAGGCCGTTGGCGCGGCCGGGGTGGACCCTTTGAACGCGGACTTGTCGGGCCTGACGCTGACCCGGGACGGGCGCGAATACAAGCTTGATCTGGACACCCTCAATCGCCGGGACTCAGAGCTGCAGGGCGTCTACCTCAAGGGTGGCGACCGGTTGTACTTGCCTTATAACGACCAAAAGCGAATCTATGTCATGGGCGAGGTCAATCAACCTCGCGCGCTGAGTTTCAAGAGCAAATCGATCAACCTGACCGATGCCTTGGGCACCGTGGGTGGCTTGAACCAGACCACCTCCAATGGCAACGCGGTGTACGTGATTCGCGGTGCGGACAACCTGGAAACGGAGCCGGCCAAGGTATTCCAGCTCGATGCAGAATCGCCTTCCGCTTTGGTGCTGGCCACCCGTTTCGACTTGCAACCGCAAGACATCGTCTATGTCGGCCCGGCCGGCGTGACGCGCTGGAACCGTCTGATCACTCAGCTTCTGCCTACCGCCAGTGTCCTGGGGACCGGTGCCAGCTCGGTTAACGACCTCAGCGAAGCCAACAGCAGATAAGGCTCTATCCCGCCGTGAAAATTTTGCCTACCTGTGCCTGTCTGTCGATGGCGCTCTTGCTATGCGGGTGTAACCCGTTGATGAAGGCCTCTTGGGACACTCTGGAATCCTCCATCACAGGACCTGCCTCCATCAACCTGACCCGCGCTCAGGTCGACGCCGTGCCTTATCCGCAGATCCTGGTCACCACCATCTCCAGCGAGGGGATGATGGCCATGGCCCGTCGGCGCGGCGACCTGCAGTTCTGGGTTGCTTCCGGCAAGCAGGTGCTGATGATGCGCGACGGTCTGGTGGTACGCACCGTCGGGCTGGGCGTGTCTCTGGATGGCACTCGCTTTAATGATGAGTCGCCCTTCAAACGCGGTCTGCAGCAATTGCCTGACGGCTATACCAGCACGCGCTGGATTGACATCTATGACGGCAACCGCATCGGCATTGCGGTCAACAGCCGTTTCAGCCCCCATGGCATCGAAACCATCAGCATTCTGGACAAGGATTACGCCTTGCTGCGCATCGACGAGCAGGTGGATGTACCCACCCTGAATTTCCGCGCCACCAACCGCTACTGGGTCGACCCCCAGGACGGCTTCATCCTGCGCAGTGAGCAACACCTGACGCCGCAGCTGTTCCTGAAAATCGTACAGCTACGCCCCGATCGGGGGGCTGCCCGGTGAAGTGTTCGAACCTTGTGTTGCTGGGCTTGTTCTTGATGGGGCCGGGCGTGAGCCAGGCGGCTGTAACAGTCAGCGGTGATGTGCGTAGCCCTGGGCCCATCGACGTCAAACCCGGTGCGCGTTTGATGGATGTCATTAAAGGCGCCCAACCCAATGCCGAAAGTTACTGGCTGGGTGCGGCGTGGCTGCACCGCTCGTTGGAGGTTCAGCAAGCGCGTTTGAAGGCCGGCATCTTGTTTGATCTGAAGTTATTGCAACGGGGTGCCTTGCTGGATGGCAAGCGCACGCGAGCAGATGTGAGTGCGCGCCTGTATGAGCACATCGAGCGGCTGCCGGTCACCGGGCGCCAGGTTGCAGTGCTCGACCCGATCGCGGTGGAAGTGGGGTTCGCCCGCAACGCTTTGCTCGATGATGGCGACCGTCTGATCTATCCCGTGCGGCCGTCCACCGTGGAAATCCTCGGGGCAGTCGCCCAGCCCTGTCATGTGCCTTACCGCGCCATGCAAGAAGTTCATGCCTACGCCGGGCAATGCACCATCCTGGACGATGCCGAGCGCGACTATCTGTGGCTGATCCAGCCCGACGGCAAGATTCGGCGCGTGGGCGTGGCTGCATGGAATCGTGAGGAGGGTATTGTTGCGGCGCCGGGCAGCAGGATTCTGGTGCCGATCCGCAACGAGGATCTAGAGGTGCCGACGCCTGATCTCAATCAACAAATGGCTGAGTTTCTCGCCACTCAACCACTGGCTGAGGTGGCCCCTTGAAGTTGCGTTTTGCTGTTGTATTGCTCTTGCCCTGTGGATTGGCTCATGGTGAACCACGCTACACCCAGAATGATTTTGGTGGCGTCGGTCTGTTGCAAACGCCTACCGCGCGCATGGCTCCTGTGGGGGAGTTGAGCGCCACGGCCAGTCGTACCGATCCTTACACCCGCTATAGTTTTTCCCTGCAGCCGCTCGATTGGCTGGAGGGCTCGTTTCGTTACACCGCGATCACCAACCGCAACTACGGTCCCGAGGATTTTAGCGGTGATCAGAGCTTCAAGGACAAGGCCATTGACGTCAAGGCGCGGCTTTGGGAAGAAAGTCGCTGGGCACCACAGGTCGCTGTCGGTGCCCGGGACATTGGCGGTACCGGGCTGTTTTCCAGCGAATATTTTGTCGCCAACAAGCGTTATGGCGACCTGGATTTCAGCCTCGGCATTGCCTGGGGCTATCTGGGTAATCGGGGGGATTTCAGCAACCCGCTGGCGGTCTTCGGCAGCAAGTTCAACGACCGGCCTGAGAGCTCGGCGGCTGTCGCCAGGGCAGGGGACGTGAACACCAACGCGTATTTCCGAGGTCACCCTTCGTTGTTTGGCGGAGTGGCTTATCAAACGCCTTGGGCACCGCTGAGCCTGAAGATCGAGTATGAGGGCAACGATTACGAGAACGAGCCGCTGGACAATTCGATCAAGCAAGACCTGCCGATCAACATCGGCGTGGTCTATAAGCTCGCGGATAGTGTCGATCTGAGTGCTGGCTGGGAGCGTGGCAATACCGCGATGTTTGGCATCACCTTGCACACCAATTTTGTCAGCCGCAAGGCGCCGGTCAAGACGTATGATCCTCCCGCCGAGCCGTTGCCGGCGCAGGAACCATCGACACCGCCCGATCAGGTCAACTGGGCCGATGTCTCCAATCGGCTGCAACAAAATGCTGGCTATAAGGTGAAACGCATCACTCAGCGTGGCTCCGAATTGATGGTGTATGGCGAGCAGTCTCGCTATTTTTATCCGTCCAAAGCTGTCGGGCGGGCTAGCCGGATTCTTGATAACAGCGTCAATCAGGACATCGATTGGTTCACCCTGGTGAACCAGCGTTATGACATGTCCATCGAAGAAACCAGCGTGCCGCGCGAAACGTTCCGCGCGGTGGTGAACAATGACCAGCCGCTGAAGGATCTGCACCGTACGACCGAGGTCAACCCGGCGATGGCACACCGGGAAACCACGCTCTACACCCAGGCGCTGGAACCGTTCACCTATGGCCTCGGCCTGGGCTACAAACAGAACATCGGCGGCCCGGATGGATTGCTTTATCAGTTCACTGCCGATGCCGACGCGGAGTACCGTTTCACCCGCAATACCTGGTGGAGCGGCCTGCTCAGCGTCAACCTGCTGAACAACTACGACAAGTTCACCTACGACGCACCGAGCGGGCTGCCGCGAGTGCGCACCGATTTGCGTCAATACATGACCACCTCCGATGTGATGATGCCGACGTTTCAGTTCAACCATGCGAAACAGCTGGATCAGGACTTGTATGGCATGGTCTACGGCGGTTATCTGGAGTCCATGTACGCTGGCGTTGGCAGCGAAGTGCTCTATCGACCTACGGGGAAACGCTGGTCGGTGGGCGCTGACCTGAACTTCGTGCGCCAGCGCGATTATGATCAGGGCTTTGGTCTGCGTGACTACGACACCGTGACGGGGCATGTCACCAGCTATACTGAGCTACCCAATGACATGCTCGCAGCGGTCAGTGTCGGGCGTTATCTGGCGAAGGACTGGGGCACCACCGTCGACCTGTCGCGGGTGTTCAAGAACGGTGTGAAGTTTGGCGCCTGGGTCACCCTGACCAGCGCCTCGAAAGAAGAGTATGGCGAGGGCAGTTTCGACAAAGGGATTTATGTTTCCATCCCGTTCGACGAACTGATGAGTACCTCCACCATGCGTCGGGCCAACATCGTCTGGGCGCCACTGACCCGCGATGGTGGTGCACGCCTGAATCGTGCCTACTGGCTGCAGACCATGACCGACGGACGTGATAGCGACCTGTTCTACAACAACTTCGAGAAAATTACCGAATGATCACGTGGCTCAAAGGCTTGGTGGAGTTGCCGTTCTGGCTGCGGGGCCTGGTCTTTGCCGCGGTGACCGTGATTCTGCTGTTCGCGGGTTTGCGCGCTCAGCCAATACCGGAACTGTTCGTCGAAGAGGACAAGCTACATCACTGGATTGGCTTTCTGGTATTTGCGTGCAGTTGCCGCCTGGCCTTTCCCGCTGTGAAGTTTCGCTGGATCGCCGTGGGGTGCTTGCTCACCGGCGTACTCATCGAGGCTGCGCAAGATTTGATGCCGCTGCGCACGGCTTCGCCCTACGACATGCTGGCAAATACTGCCGGCGTGTTGATGGGGTTATTGATTTCAAGGTATTGGGGGCGCTGAAAAGGGACGAAATACCAATCAGCCTGCCGGCATGTTGCAACCGCAGATCCTCTCTCTATCCCTCCTCAGTAACACCTCTCTTGCCGATGGCACGAACACCCTCGACCCCCCTTGATGTAATCGGAGTCGAGGATCCCATCCGGCCGTTCAATTTCATACCCAGGGTTATCTTGCCGTTAGCGGGCCCAGCGCGTATGACCGAGCCAGAGTGCCTAGCCTAGCCTGTGAAAGACTATATAAAATAACTGCAAAAAAACAGCTTGATTTAAAGACTATTGGGTTTTAAGGACTTTATGTATTTGCTCAAGATAGTCGAATCCAAATTTTTTAGTGGGCTCAATATAAGAGCCTTCCCCGAACTCATTCCAGCAGCAAACAATGATTGTGTTTAGCGTTTTTTTGGGGTGGCCAAGAAGTTCTGCTTTTGCCCTGGATAAATGCTCCGAAAACTCCTCAGGGGTGCTGTAGG
Organism: Pseudomonas sp. Tn43; assembly: GCF_014192635.1. Taxonomy (NCBI): domain Bacteria; kingdom Pseudomonadati; phylum Pseudomonadota; class Gammaproteobacteria; order Pseudomonadales; family Pseudomonadaceae; genus Pseudomonas; species Pseudomonas sp. Tn43. Next base: position 544,471 of record NZ_JACHYG010000001.1, on the reverse strand, counting down.
AGTTGTCGTGCGCTGGATCGCTGCTTCCACCCCAAGGAGTTCTATCCCATCCCGAGGTCACTGGAATGACGTAAGGCAAGGGGCTTGTTCTCAACGTAAAACTCCAAGATTGGGAGTAGCCATCCATCAGCTCCGAATAGCTTTTGGATAGAGTACGAATCCCTGGAGTTTTTGACGGTCCGTACTGATAATTATAGGCACTCACTGCATCATACGTTTGATTTGGTAATTCAAGTGTTAGTGAGTCTTTTTTTGAACCTGGCGTCCCAATGAAAAAGATTCCGTTGAGCCCAGATTTTTTTGCTAGCTTACGCGCTCTCGTTAGTAGTTCCTTGGGCGATGAACCAAATTTCGCTGAATCTCTACTTAGCATGTCTGAAGAAAATAAATATACTACAGGCTTGTCGTCGATTTTTTTGTATTTTGGATTTTTGAAGTAATTCAATATCCAGTAATTAACTATCTCATCAAACTGTGACATGCTTTCCGGAGTGTTCGTATGGTTCGCCCATAGTAGAGCAAACTCTACGTTGTAGTCCTTAGAGTTCTTTATGTATGAGTCTATAGCATAAGTGCGGTTTTTTACACCTGTTCCTTGATCCCAATACCAATCATAGGCAATAAAGTTTATTCCGTATTTTTCCATCCATTGCAGGTGCCTTCTCGTCACCTCATCCGCCCCCTCTGTGTACCATCCTAGAAGCGGCTCTCGTTCGGGATGCGCTTTGATTTTCGCCCAGCCATCTACATCAGGCCTTTTCCAGCCGGGATAATAGTAGACTCCGACGTCAATAGCATATGTGGTGGAAGTTATCAGGGAAAGAAATGAAAGAGAAGCAACTAGTAGCTTTTTCAAAGTGGCACCGTGAGTCCTAGATGTTAGTGGGTTTGGCAGTGCTCAGTGATTGGGAGATGGGCTTTGTCCTGTTTTTATTGGATGACATAAATGGTTTTTCGATGAATAGGTAAGTTATGACAGAAGTGCCTGATACTACGATTAGTACGACAGGGAGAAGTGCGATAAATTTGAAAACCTCTGCTTTGGAAAAGTCAAAAATATTGAATGTCGAGAATGCCCAGTAAAGTATAAGTCCATGAGTAAGGTAGATGCTATAACTTACTTCTCCGAGCGATTTGAGTCCACGGTTTTTCAGCAAGCCAAATATGTCGTTTCCAAGGCTAATGATAGCGAATGGAATCGCGAGAAACAGCATTTGGAGTGTTGAATATTCTTCATGCTGGAAGAGTGAAACTGCAATTAATATTGTGGCAATAAATGCAGCGCCTTTTCCTTGCAATAGGGGGACTGCGTGGGAAAGGTGTTTTTTGATTAGGATCGGAATAAATCCGATAAAAAATAGCTGGAAAAGACTAGGTTTAATGAGGTTGCTATAAAACCCTAGCGCCACTAGTGTAAGGGTGAGTAATGAAAGTAATAGGTAGGCTCTTGGGCCATTTTTTCGGAACAAGATAGCTATGAGAGGAAGTGTTAAATAGAAAATCCACTCGTAGCCTAAGGTCCAATGAGCTCCAGCAGTCATTCGGATACTGTCCTGGAACCCATTAAATGATGCCCCGAAGAAGATTAGCCATTTCAGTGTTTCTTTTGCTAATAAGCCGAGGTGAACAAATTTGAATTCTGTTTTGATAAGGGTGGTAAGAATAAGTGCCGCGAACACAAATAAATATAGCGGCATGATGCGGCGTACACGTGAGCTCAGCAGTTTGGCCCAGTTGGGGTGTGACTCATAAATTTTTCCTAGAAAAAGAAATCCGGTGATCATGAAAAATAATGAAACCGGGACGGCACCTAGGTTGTTTAATAGATCGCTATCAGGGCGCGACCAAACTCCAGTTGTTTTCCAATAGTATGTGGTGATGAAGTGGTGGCACACTACTGAAGTTGCAAGGATTCCTCTAAGCGCATCTAATGGTGAAGAGCGATCTAAGATTTGTTGAGTTAGCAATGTGGAGTAGCTGAATAGCTTGTTTAGTAATGCTATTGATAATGTGTATAGCAGTAGTAACGCTGCGATAACTGTCATTTTGGAAAGCCTATTAAGAAGCTATAGCGTGGTTCGATGGCGGCATCGTTTCGGGATTGTTGTCTTGGAACAGGATAGGTCTTCGTGTGATAGAGCGATTCTCATTGGCTTCAAATTTAAATACATAATACAGGGCGCAAATCATGAACAAGGTATTCTGTAATGTGTCGATGAGACCGGTAGATATTGTAAATGTAATATAGCCTATCATCATTCCCAGATACATACGCCGAGCAGGCCGTTGTCGGATGGTTCGAGCGACCTTGATATAAAGTAAAAAGAAAAATGTAGTATAACTAATGAGGCCAAGAGAGCCTTGGTCGATCATCAAGCGAAATACGATACTTTCAGTATTGAAAAGGTCCGGGTCGAGGCCTGAGGATACAATGTTGCGAGTCGCATCAAGGCCGCCTCCGACAAGAGGAGAACTAAAGAAATGACGGGCGGAAGCAGCAAATTGTGCGCCACGCATAGCTAAATCGGAGCCATTCATGTCTTCGCCGAAGTTGGAGTCAAATATGTTGGCAACGGATAGTACTTTTCCTCTAAATAGTTCGGAGGTGGAAAAAAGCGTAACAAAGATCAAGGAAAAGGTTAGCGTGTATCTTAAGGATTTTGCTGCGCTTTGGCTAAGTGCAAATATTATAAGTGGGATTGCGAATAAAATAAGTGGGGTTCTAGAGTTTGTAAATAACGCGCCTCCAATAATTATTGTCGTGGCCAAGCCGATTTTTAGATGGTCTTTGAGGTTTAGCTTCGGTTTTTTGAGCTTCACTGTATAGTAAGTGAGTAGCATCATTACAATAAGTGCGCCGTAAGTGATAGGGTGCGAAATTGTGCCTTGTGCCCGGATGCCGCGTAATGTTTCCGCGTAGGTTTGAGCAATGATACGACCTGTATGAGTAGTTGAGTTAATGAATTCAATATAAGGATTGTAGTTTATTAAGTAGCATATTGTTCCGTATGCTGCCAGGGCGCAGTAGTATGTTATATATTTACTCATGAGTGTGTTGAGCTTTTCGGAGGTTTGTCTGCTTAGGTATTCGCAATAGATAGTTACAGGCATGATCACTTCAATGACCAAGCTTATTAGCGTCAGCAGTCCAGAGTTGCTAGAGCTTATATTTAATATGGCTGAAACTGCCGAGGAGATTAGGATTATATAGAATGCACGGCTGAAAGGCTTTTTGGAGGGGTGTGGTCTTTTTTTGAGTAAAGTCTTTGTCAGGTACATGCCTATCATTACAAGGCAAAGATATTTGTAAAGACTGAAGGCGGGCAGTGAAGGTATATCAAGTAGGAGCAGAGCTTTGGGCGTCAGCACCGTCCAGACAGGGATAAGCAGTACGCTCCTGCGAAATGACAATATCATTGCCAGTGTGCCGAGGGCGGCCAGGATAAAGATCATATGTTGGGGCCTTAGGTCAAGTGCTTGCGGTGTATTGGTCTCCCGGACGGAGTAATACTTAGGCTCTAGCGGTGGGGAGGAATTGTAAAAAATATCTGATCTTCTAACATGTTTTTGTAATTTTCTATATTGTTTTATGTGGACGAAAAATAACGAAATCATTTGCTCGTTACTTATGTTAAAAATCGTCGGATATCGGATGGCGACAAGAAGAGCGCCCGAGTTCATTCTGTTCATTTCGGCCAAGCTTTTCTTGCCTACAGCATTTTGGCCATTAATAAATACTTGGGGGTGATATGTTGGCGGCAAAAAAACATGCCGGAGGTACGACGGCGGTTAAGTTCGAATTGATCCAGGTATTGCGATTCATTGCTGCGTTGGCTGTAGTTGTCTGCCACTCTGCGTTTTACTCAAAGGAAAGACTGGATTCAGGGACTATTAGTTATAATCTTGGTGCTAATGGAGTACCCCTGTTTTTTGTTATTAGCGGCTTTGTGATGATGATAGCCGCTGAGAAAATGCACAATGCGGACGGTGCTTGGAAGCTTTTCGCCATACGCAGAATCGTTAGGATTGTTCCGCTTTACTGGTTTGCCACTTCCGTAAAACTATTCACTCTACTGGCTGCAGCGGGTCTGGTATTGCACGCGCAAGTTGATTGGTTATACATAGTGAAGTCCTATTTTTTTGTGCCAGATATTAATGTTGATAACGAAATAAAGCCACTATTGGCGGTTGGTTGGACTTTGCTATTCGAAATGTTTTTTTATGCTATTTTTACACTAGCATTGCTGGTTCGGGTGGATGCGGTGAAATTTACAGCGCCAATATTAGGTGCTCTCGCAGTTGCGTCAATTTTTAAATCTGATACATGGAATGTGGTTTTGGCCTTTTATGCTGATCCAATAGTTCTTAATTTTTTGTGGGGGATGTTGACGGCCAGGCTAATGCAGCAAGGTGTACTCATTGAGCGAAGTGTTTCCGTTGTGATTCTGCTTTTTTCACTTGGGTACTTGTTTTTTCCACGTTTCCCTGAATATGGGAATGTCATAACTTATGGTTTGGCTTCTTTTTTGTCGGTTTATTGCTGTGCTAGCCTTGAAAAGGCAATAAAATTTACAATGCCTCGGGTTTTGGTGTTTTTAGGGGCGGCGTCTTACTCCATTTATTTGTTTCATCCCCTAACTTCCCCGGCGGTGCCTGAGGTGTTCAAGAGACTTGGTATTATCTATTCTATTCCGTCGGTGGTTGGCAGTATCTTTGTCGCCATTTGCGCTGGGGCTTTCATGTATCGCTTTGTTGAATCTCCACTTACGGATAGGCTCAATCGCTATGTAAAACAATATTTTAATAGTTCAACTGATTTTAGAAAGCAGATGAAAAATTTTGAATGAAAGGTTTGGTGAAGGTGTTGGTAGGGAGTGTCCTTAATTTTTGTTGCTCCTTTTTGGCTGCTGCACCGTTGTCACAGCTAGATACTGTGATGTCGTGCGATACTGAAAATTTCAAGGCTTACCGGATATTGTTTGTCGGTGACAGTATTACTTTGCATGGCTTCGACGAGACTACCAGGAAGAATTTAGGATGGAGTCATATAAGTGGTATGGCCGCTTCTTCTAGGCAGTCTGATTATGTAAGTATTTTAAGTCGAGAAATAAGTGATGCCCGCAAGCAGCCGACGGCGGTTTGTTATCACACTGCAGGAGGTGGTGGAACAGTTGACCAACGACTCCGAGCATTGGGCTCTGTAATTAATATGCGTCCAAATCTTGTGGTTATTCAGCTAGGTGAGCACGAAGACATTAGAAGCGGAATCGATATTTTAGAAAAAAATTACAAAAAGCTAATTACTGCTCTCCGGCAACTAGACAGTCGTCCGAGTATCATTGCCGTGGGGCCATGGTCCTTGTCTCGTCAGAATAGCCTTGGGCGTTACAGTGGTTGGTCCGGGGAGGTCGATAGGGTTATGGCGTCGGTCTCCTCTGAAGAGCATGTGCCTTACTCTTCAGTAGCCGATATCGCGGCTCTTCCACTAGCCCATGGTGCTGGTTTATCTGATGGGGTGCGCTGGCATCCGAATGATTACGGGCATAGCTTATATGCTAAACGTTTATTTTTTTTGTATCAGCAGGCCGCTTCCTCAGTGCGAGATTAATTTGGCGTTTTGGGGATGTTGGTAGTCACTTCATTGTCAATCTGGTTTGTGTGATTAGGTTGGGTGATGCCTCAAAGACCTTTCTTATGACCCTGTGAGCAAATGATCAGTGGGCACGTGTCTGACAAAGGTAAGATTGTTCATCTGAATAAGAGAGCGCGCTGTTGCGCTAGAGATTGTTCGGGCATAAGTCCGAACAAACGACTGATCTGGCAACGCCGCCGCTGGCTCTCTTCAATGAAGCAGAAAGTGTTACGGGGTCTGTCGATGAAGTCTGCAAAGAAGTTGTCGTGCCGACCAGCGTCGCGGCAAACGTAAGCCGCTGCCCTTCAACCTGTGCCGAATCAAAGTCATCCACGAACTTCCCGAGCATGAGCTGATGTGTATCAGCGGCTGCCATAAACACGCCATCGGCGAGGAGGTCGGCCAACAGCTTGAAATCATCCCGATGCAGATCTGCGTCATCAAGCATTTTCGGGAGATCTATGGCTGCCTGAGTCAGCATCGGTGAGGGCGGATAAACCCGCCCAACTGATTGAAAAAATAATAGCCCGTCCGAGCATGCTGGTCATGTTGCTGACGACCAAATTCATCGGTGGTCTACCGCTTCACCGCTTCGAAAAGGTGCTGGGCCGTCACGGCATCTATATCCCGCACCAGAGCCCGACCGACCTGACAGGCCGGTAATCCGTTTTGACTACTCCACCAACCGGGCGCAGGAGGTGGCGACGCGCTTGCTCGATGGCTATTGCGGCTACGTGATGACAGACGATTACGCCGGCTGCACCGCACTGGACGCACAGGCATACGCTGAGCATTTGCGCTGTTGAACGCATGCACGGCGCAAGTTCGTCGATGCACAAAAAGTGCAACCCAAGGGCAAGACGGGGCGTACGGATATCGCGCTGAACATCCAGTGGTCTACGAGTTTCACTCTCTGACCCATTGGAACTCTCGATACCAGGGCATGGTCAGGCACCTCCTGACCGTATTTCATACCTGTAAACGATGGCTTCGGTTTAAAACGTAAAGGATGTCTCCGGTTTCTACCATTTGGTAATGGCTGCTTGCAGGGGATGGGATGAGGCAGTGGGGCGGGGCTCCGGGGCAGTCAGGGACCAGCCTGCCCCGGTAGATAAGCTGAAGAATAGAAAGGGGATGAACATCTCGGCAGTTAATAGATGTCCTTGGAAAACAGCGTAAAAGGAGTCTTGATCAGAATCTTGATATCAAGCCACAACGACCAGTTGTTGATGTAGTTGAGATCGATCTCCACGCGCTTTTGCATCTTGTCCAGGGTCTCGGTTTCGCCACGGCAGCCGCTGATCTGGGCGAGCCCGGTGATGCCCGGTTTGATTCGATGGCGCGCCATGTAAGCCTGGATTTTCCCGGTGTAGTAGTCGTTATGGGCGATCGCATGGGGCCGCGGCCCGACCAGCGCCATATGGCCTTGCAGTACGTTAAAGAACTGCGGCAGTTCATCGATGGAGGTGCGTCGTATGAAACGGCCAACCGGCGTAATGCGCGGGTCTTCACGGCCGGCCTGGCGCACCTGATGATCATCGTGCAGGCGCATCGAGCGGAACTTCCAGACCTTGATGATCTTGCCGTTCCAGCCATGACGCTCCTGTTTGAAGATGATCGGGCCCGGGGACGAGATCTTCACCGCAGCGGCGATTATCAGAAGCAGCGGGCTGAAGGCGATCAGCGCCAGGGCGGCAAGGCTTCGATCCAGCATTGTTTTGCTTAGCGCCGCTGTCGGATAACTGGTCAGCGGGCTTTCATTGAGATGAATGGCGGGCAGGCCATCCAGTTCGCTAACGGAATGATTGAGCAGCGTCATGCTGCCCAGGTCAGGAACCCAGACCACATCGACATTCGAGTCGAGAAGGTCGATGTACAGCGCTTCGACCTGTTTGGCCTCGCTCAGGGGTAGCGCGATGTATAGCCGCCGTACGTCATGCACCCGAATCAGCTCACGCAGTTCCTGCAACTGACCGACGATTCTGTGGGCGTTGACGTTGGTCGACAGTTCGTTGGGTTTTGAACTGATCAGGCCGACCAGCGGCGGGTATTCGGTTTTAGCCAGTTTATCCGCCAGATTCACCGCCAATTGGTCGGTACCGATAATCAGGGTGTTGTTTTGGCTGTGCAATTGCCGATGGTAGTGCTTGGAAAAGCTGTGCAGAGGCAGGTACAGCAAGGCCTGCACGCAATAACCGGCCAAAGCCCATACCAGGATGATTTCCCGGGAGAACAATTCGCTGGTCTTGCTGAGAAAGCCGATAGTGGTCAGTCCGGCCAGCGTCAGCAGCCACCCCAGTAGCAGTCGACCCAGGCCGGAGAGGTAACCATGCTGTTTGTGATAAACCAGCAATAAGGAATAGGAGGGGACCGAACCCAATAGAGTAAGCACCGCTAACACGCGGTAATGGGCCTCTATGTCTCCAGTTTGATAGAGTGCCAGAGCAAATAACAGCGCGTTGACCGAAGTGATGGCAATTATCCATTGCCCCCAGAAAGTCAGTCCTTTGGATATGCTGTTTCGATTAATACGATTATGTACCATCGCGGTGTCCCTCGGGCATGCGCCACGTTGTGTATCAGTCGACGGTTAATAAATGGCAGCCACGCGCAAAAGCTGAGCGAACGAGGTTCAGTCAGAAGTTATTTTTTATTATTAGACGAATAACATGGGATGGCTGGCCATTCTGGCTTTTTTTTTCAAGTCAGCTGATACGGTTGTCTCAGTGTCCAGGTTTTATACTAGTACCTAATTCTTTGTGGGTGTCTGACGAATTATAACGGCCACTCTTGAAGAGGCCTTGTTATAAAAGGTCGTGCTGTTTTGTTAGGACGATATCACTCAATCATCTATATAATTGCAGCATTCGATAAACGTAAGCGAGGATTTGAAACGGAGCCGCAGACGTGAGGGATATGATGCACGTCGGTATGTGCGGTGCCAGGAGGCAGGTCGCGGGAGTGGATGGATCAGGTGGAGCGGGGAGTCGCGTTTATTGTTATTGTTTTTGCGAACTCTCGCTCAGTAAGCGACTCTTATCCTCTGGGCCAGGCAGTAACCACGGTTTCTGACCGAGCGTACCAGTCGCTCGCCATTAGCCGCAGTCTTGAACTTCTTCTGTAGCCGACTCAAGCACATTTCAAGTCCGCTATATTGGTCCGGATCTTTATCGATGCGTAGAATAAGATCATGTTTGCTGAGTACTCGTCGATCGCTGAGGATCAATTGAGTGAGCATTAACGATTCGGTTCCGGTCAATGAAATAGTGATGTCTTCTTTGAACAGTGTTCGATCGTCAGCATTAAACCACCAGATATCAGGATTGCCTTGGGACTCTTTAACCCGACTGACTGCCGAAATGAACTCTTCGTCAGCCACCGGCTTCTTGAGAAAACCATCAACACCAAAGTGTGAGAAGTGATGGAGTTCCGAAGATTCAGAGTTGGGCGTTATGAGGATGATTTCCGCATCTTTTTGATTTTTACGGATGAAACTGACGTCGCTTAACGATATGTCCGCCTGGTCGAGCAGGATGTGCGTGAATCGACTCTTTCGGATGCGCTCGCTGCTGAGTTTGCCTGACTCGATTTCAAAAGATAAATACAGGCGTTGCGCGAGAAGCGATTCGATTGCTTGTCGGGCCAGTTGGTCCCGGGTGAAAATCAGAAAGCTGTTATTCGGGGTATTCACAATAAGGTTCCTTCCTAGTCGGGTGAAGTTTTCAACAACCTAAATAAGCTCAGTCGGCGAGTAGTACCTCCCCTGAAAAAAGTCGAAGGGCATGCTGCGAGCCAGTGTGTGCAGCGCTTTGTGCTCCACCCGGTCCGCCACGAATTTGATCTTGCTGTCATGGATCATGCCGCTCAGACAGTCGTAAGACCGGTTGAAAAAGTCCTGGCTGTTTTCGACCATGATGTCGAAATTAGATTTGGTCAGGTCCACTTTTATATAATCGAACAGCGTCAGGCTAATCAGTTTTTCAGTGCTGTCGTCGCTTAAGTCATAGCCGTCAAAGGCGATTTCGATCCCATTGTCTTTCAGTAAATGAATGTGATTGATAATGGTTCTTTTTTCTTTCAGGTTGAACGACAGGAACGAACTGCTGTTAATGCTGGGGATTAGCTGTTGCTCATGCTTTTTGAGTATCGCTTGAGCATCGTTCATTTCCTTGATCAGCGCTTTATCCAATAAGGCAGATTGGTTCATGGTCACAAACAGTTTGTTTGGCACCGGTGCGGAGTGGGAAGGCATGGCCTCAATCTGCGAGAGGGCATTCAATTGGATCCGTGTCAGGACTTCGTAATAAGTCGCCAGCGGATGGTCGGAATGGAGTTGTTGATACCCCTTGTTCAGCGGCGTCTCCTGTTTGGTCGCCTTGGCATAAATTTCGCTGCCGAACAGTTCATCGTTCCGTTTCAGAATCGATTGCCTGAAGAAGACCAATGCGAAGTTTTCATGCGCTATAGCTTGCCTGCCGGGCTCCATTACTTAATCCTTTAAGAGTGAAAATTTGTTTGATTAACAGAGACGACTCCTCGAAGCAGTCGATAACCATAACCACGCACGCTGTGAATAATGTTAATGCCGAAGTGCTTTTTGATTTTGTTTCGAAGGCGGCTTATGGATTTCTCCAAAACACGTGAGTCGTAGAGTTTTATATTCAAACCCATGGACTCTGCCATGCAATCATGGTGCAGGATATTACCTTCTGCATTGATCAGCGCATCCAGGGCTTTCATTTCCTGATAGGCCAGATCCAGTTTGTACTCATTGTTGTATAAGTGCAGGCATGTTTGATCCAGGGTCAACTTTACACTTGGCTGCCATTCGGGAGTTTCTATCAGCTCTGAGAGTAGTCTGGCTTTTTCATCCTGATCGTTAGGGACATTGATACAATGATTAGCGCCGGCCAGGTAGCATTCAATTTTAGCGTGCGGAGAGCGATAGTTGATTGCGACGATAATGGCCAGTTCCGCCGGGTTCGTACGTAATTTCTTGATCAGCGCCAGGCAATCATTAAATATGGAGGGGCTTTCGATATCTATCAATACAGTATCGAGTTTTTGCGTTTCGATATCCAGGCTTGTCGGGCTTGGATAATCTAATGTATAAACATGTTTGAGATCAGGTACAAATAGTTGGCGAAGTTTCTCGGTTGAGCGCCAAGTGCGCCCAATAGCGAGAATACCCCTCTGGCTATTATCGGTTTTGCTCTCAGTACTCATCATGCAAATTACTCATATGTGCTGGCGTTGCAATCTTAATACACAAAATACTGACGTTATCTGACTTTTTATAACATTTTCCGTCTTGAACACACGTCGCTCCATGCCCTGTAGTTTTAGCTGATTCAATGACATAGGCAAATGCCGAGGGCTTAAGCCCATGGTGTTTGTGATCGAACGTTAGTTGGTGACTCCCTCCAGTCGGACTAGGGTTTTTTAGGTTGACTTTTCTACGGGCGATACCGGCGCAATGGCCAATTGCCCACTTGGCTGCAGAATGAAGCACAACTGCGAAGTCTTGCGTTTGAACTGTGCGGATGTCCGCGTTTGAAAATTGTAGTTGATTTATAAGGATATTCCACGGTGTTTCAAGCTGATGTAGTGCACAATCGGAAGGTGATCAACAAGCGACCGCCTCATTTTAGGGCGATTGACTCTATTAGTTGAGCCATTTTGGATTATATTCGTAATATTTTGCTCGGGGGGATAATTTGTCAACGTGTAGTTTATGCTGTTTGGGATTGAAAAAATCCAAAACTTGATATTAAAGCGCCATTAAATTTTTATGTACTAACCGGGGGAGGAGCCCGGTTACGGACTCTTTTCGCAAACTAACCCTCCCGCATCGAATCGAACGACCCGCATGGCGGGAGCCATCCAGAATGCGTCGCTCTTGAGTGCCGGCGGGTTTGACTTAGATAGCAAAGCCCTGAGCGCGTTGGCAGCAAGCGGCCGCCGAGGGCATGGTTGCATCCTTTTATAGAGCGTCTGGATCGCGGTTACGCCATGCAATTGAGGGGGATGGTTTGCCGGTGGGCAGGAATGATCCGGTGGGCAGATTCACAGCTACATGTGCCGCGATTCCGATATTCCGATTCTAACGACAGCCTGGTCGCGGCGGGCGGTATGCGCAGCTGTTCAACGAGCAGGCTCGTGGTTATCGCTGTGCCAGCCCGCGCATTTTAATGTGGCGAGGGGGCTTCACGGCATCTGCGGCAACTCTTGCGGCCGCAAATCAAACACCAGCACCTCGGCATCCATGCCGTTGCTCAATGTCAGCACGTGCTCCTCACGAACCCGCACACCATCGCCTTCCTGCAACTGGACGCCGTTCAACTCGACACTGCCACGCGCCACATGCACATAGGCGTAGCGATTGGCGGCCAGCTGCAGCGTGGCGCTTTCCTTGCCGTCGATCAGGCCGGCATACACACGCGCATCCTGGCGAACTTTCAGCGACCCGTTGGCGCCATCAGGCGAGATGATCAGTTGCAAGCGCCCGCGTTTTTTCTGCGTGCTGAAGTGTTCTTGCTGATAACGCGGTTTGGCGCCGCTGACCTCTGGCACGATCCAGATTTGCAGAAAGTGCACCGGTTTGCTCGGCGAATGGTTGAATTCGCTGTGAGCCACGCCGCTGCCAGCGCTCATCAACTGCACATCACCGGGGCGGATCACCGAACCGGTGCCCAGAGTGTCTTTGTGTTCCAGGGCGCCTTCGAGCACATAGGAAAAAATCTCCATGTCACGGTGAGGGTGCTGGCCAAAGCCTTTGCCGGCTGCCACGCGGTCGTCGTTGATCACCAGCAGGTCGGAAAAACCCTGCTCCCGCGGGTTGCGGTAGTTGGCGAAGGAGAAAGTGTGGAACGATTTCAACCAACCGTGATTGGCCGCGCCACGATCCGAAGCTTTACGAAGGGTCAGCATGATGAAATCTCCTGTCAGGACGTGAATTCGTCCGAGTGAGGAGAAGGTTAATGTTTACTGTTTGGTGCAATAAGTAGATGGAAATTGAAATACTGTCTCTTTAGAGTTGACAATTTTTGGTGCCGGTTCACGTATTCTAGTGGTTACATTTGGCCCTGATGCTCAGCGCAGCTGACGCTAACCTTCTTCTTTGATATCAGTGATGTTCAATCCATGAAAACCGTGGCAATGGTGCTGTTCCCCGACTTTCTTCTGCTCGACATGGCCGGTCCGATGGAGGTGTTTTCCATCGCCAATCGTTATCTGCAACCGGCGGACCGTTACGAGCTGTCAACCATCGGCACCGAGCCGGGTGCGCTGCGAGCCTCCAACGGCGTTAACGTCCACGCTGATTTGCCTATCGATCAGGCGAACGAGCGCTATGACTTGTTGCTGGTGCCGGGCGGTCCGGGGGCCTACAACGAAAAACATCCACCGTTGCTAGGCTGGCTTCAGGGCGCTGTTACCCGGTCGAACCGTTATGGGTCGATCTGCACCGGCGCATTCGTGCTCGGGCATGCCGGGCTGCTGGACGGTTATCGCGTGACCACTCACTGGCATTACACCGAACGCCTGATCAAAGGCTTCCCCAAGGCCACTGTCGAGACCGATCAGATTTACGTGCAGGACCGCAATCTCATCACCTCTGGCGGAGTCACTGCAGGCATCGACCTGGCGCTGGCGGTGGTTGCCGAAGACCATGGCAAAAAGGTTGCCCAGGACGTCGCCAAGGTATTGTTGGTCGTCATGAAACGCCAGGGCGGGCAGGCGCAGTTCAGCCCGTTGATGGCGGCAGTGGCACCCCATGAAACGCCGATCACCCGGGTGCAGAACCACGTGCTCGAACACCTCGATGAAGCGTTCAGCATCGAACGCATGGCCAGTCTGGTGAACATGAGTGCGCGGCACTTCGCCCGGGTTTTCGCCCGGGAAGTGAACATGACGCCCATGGAGTTTTTGCAAAGTGCGCGCATCGATTGCGCCCGAAACCTGCTGGAAACCACTGACCTGCCGCTCAAGACCGTGGCCTATAAAAGTGGCTTCGGCAGCGTGCGGCATATGCGTTTTCTGTTCAGTGACAAGCTCGGCCTGACCCCCACTCAATACCGCGAACAGTTCAGTTAGGAAGCGTTGGCCGTCATGCGCACTGTGATGGTCGTGATGCTCCTTGCGTGGTCGTTGTACCGACATCCATGCCTGCCAGGATACCCGTGAACTCATTGCCAGGAAGGTGCGGGCACACCATTAAAAATTAATAACTTTTAATTCGTCGTGCGTCCGGTCAACGCTCAATAATCCATCTCTTCAAGTTCAAGGCACCTGTCGGCTGATTCCGGTCGAGGAAGTGAGCACCGGGAACGTCGCAAAAATCCATGCATGAGGAGGCATCACAATGAGTACCTTTACCACCCGAGACGGCACCGAGATTTACTACAAGGACTGGGGCACCGGTCAGCCGATCGTCTTCAGCCACGGCTGGCCATTGAACGCCGACAGCTGGGAGTCGCAGATGATCTTCCTGGCTTCCAAAGGCTACCGGGTCATTGCCCATGATCGCCGTGGTCACGGTCGTTCGAGCCAGCCATGGTTCGGCAATGAAATGGACACTTACGCAGATGATCTGGCGCAGCTGATCGAGCATCTAAACCTGCAAAATGCCGTGCTGTTCGGCTTCTCCACCGGCGGTGGCGAAGTGGCGCGCTACATCGGTCGCCACGGCACTGGTCGCGTGGCCAAAGCCGGGCTGATTTCCGCAGTGCCGCCGTTGATGCTCAAGACCGAAGCCAACCCTGGCGGCTTGCCGCTGGAAGTGTTCGACGGTATTCGTCAGGCGTCCCTGGCCGACCGTTCGCAGCTGTACAAGGATCTGGCCAGCGGTCCGTTCTTTGGCTTCAACCGCCCGGGTGCCAAGCCGTCCCAAGGCATGATCGACTGGTTCTGGCTGCAGGGCATGATGTCCGGGCACAAGAACGCGTATGACTGCATCAAGGCGTTCTCCGAAACCGACTTCACCGAAGACCTGAACAAATTCGACGTGCCGACCCTGGTGGTGCATGGCGACGACGACCAGGTCGTGCCGATCGAAGCCGCCGGCATCGCTGCGGCGAAACTGGTCAAGGGCTCCACATTGAAAATCTACCCGGGAGCCCCCCACGGCCTGACCGATACTCATAAGGATCAACTCAACGAAGATCTGCTGACGTTCATCAAGGGCTGATCAAGATCCAAAGATCGCAGCCTTCGGCAGCGCCTACGCGGTGATGTGAACGCCCGGAGCTGCCGGAGGCTGCGATCTTTAGCCAGTACGTTCGTTCTGAAAAAAGATTTGCGCAGAGGGCGTTATTGTTGGTCGCACAGGCTTTGGCTTGCGAGTTAAACGTTGTTAATTTCTCGATGGGCATGGCTGTCTCGAGCACAGTCGGCCACACTCGTTAACCCCGTGCCGGGCTGAAAACACAATGGGATTGTGCTTATGAACCGTAACGATCTGCGCCGCGTCGACATGAACCTGCTGGTGATTTTCGAGGCATTGATGTTCGAAAAAAACCTGACACGCGTCGCCGAGAAGCTGTTCATGGGCCAGCCGGCGGTGAGTGCTGCGCTGGGACGGCTGCGTGATTTGTTCGACGATCCGTTGTTGCTGCGCAATGGTCGCGGCATGGAGCCGACGGCGCGGGCACTGGCGATTCTCAAGGAATTGCAACCGGCGATGGACACGATCTCGGGAGCGGTCAGCCGCGCCAAGGAATTCGATCCGGCGAACAGTTGCGATGTTTTTCGCATCGGGCTGTCGGACGATGCCGAGTTCGGACTGTTTCCGCCGTTGTTGCGCAAACTGCAAGAAGAAGCGCCGGGGATCGTGGTTGTGGTGCGTCGCGCCAACTACCTGCTGATGCCGGCGTTGCTCGCCTCTGGCGAGATTTCGGTGGGGGTGAGTTACACCACCGACCTGCCGGCCAATGCCAAGCGCAAACGCCTGCGCGACATTCCCTGCAAAGTGCTGCGCGGTGACGATCGTCCAGGGCCGCTGACCCTCGACGAATATTGCGCGCGGCCGCACGCGATGGTGTCGTTCTCCGGTGACCTGAGCGGCAACATCGATGTGGATCTGGCCAAAGTCGGGCGCTCTCGCCGGGTGGTGCTGGGTGTGCCGCAATTCAGCGGTTTGCGCGCGTTGCTCGCCGGCACCGAGATGATCGCTACTGTCCCCGATTACGCAGCCTGCGCGTTGGTTGAGGGATGCGCTTTGCGCGCCGAAGATCCGCCGTTCCCCATCGATGCGGCGCAGTTGTCGATGGCGTGGAGCGGGGTGCATGACAACGACCCTGCCGAGAAATGGCTGCGTTCGCGGATCAGTCAGTTCATGTCGGTGGCGCTGGATATTCCGGTGGTTTAAGGCTGCGAATACAGGTTTTCAAAACTCCTCAAACACTGTGGGAGCGGGCTTGCCCGCGATGACGTCGGCACATCTGCATTGGTGTCGACTGGCAGACCGCTATCGCGGGCAAGCCCGCTCCCACAAGAATCTGTGTCTGTCTGACAGATTTGTTGAATAGTGTTGAAGATGATTTCCGGGAAGCTACAGATCCTTGCGCCGTTGCCTACGACTGCGCCAGAATCCGCCGGCTTGTGCGCTTTGGGCCTGGTCTTTATCGTTTCCGCATCGCTGCCAATCAGCGATCGGGTTTAGCGACTCGGACTATTCAAAGTGCATCAGTGCTCCAGACTTCATTGCCGACTTTTGACGTCTGCAATTGCGTTATGGTGGCTGTATGCGGGAGACCTTCGGGTCTACCGGGTGCCTTTGACCGGTTCGCTAACCTGCATACAGTCGCCACCCTTATTTGTTTAGCGACAGGTGCTGGTGGTGCTATTTTCCAAAGGAGATTCACCATGTTCAAAGCCACACCTAACCCGCCAGAAATCGACGACGTTTCCCCCTACGATCCCCTCGATCCCAAAAAACTCAACGAAGCCGCCGAGCGTGCTCTCGATCACTACTTCAAACCGTCCGACCCCGACGGCGCCAATCAGCCCCCGCGCAAACCGAGCACGATTTACACCGTCGCCCTGGGCATCGACATCGAAGAGCTGCTGGTCAATGCCTGTGAATCCTTTGCCTCGGCCAAGGTGATCGCCAGTGACTGTGCCGGGTTTCTGGAGGGGTCGCAGCGCAATACGATACTGGGCGTCGCGCAGCTCATCATGCTGGGTGAACTGGCTGTGAGCCGGGCGCTGGATAGTCTGGAATTGAAGGCTGATTCATCCCGGTAACGAAACAAACTTGTGGCGAGGGGGCTTGCCCCCGTCCGGCTGCGCAGCAGTCGTAAAACCTGAGCATGCGGTTTGCCAGACAGACGGTGATTGCAGGTTTTGGTGCCGCTTCGCAGCCCAACGGGGGCAAGCCCCCTCGCCACAGTGAGTTGTGTTGTCTTTGTATACGGCGTTCCCCGTACAAAGAGAGCACGTACATTCAATTTTTTCCTACCCCGTCACTGCACTATTCAGGGCAATGATTGAACAAGGGTAGGGCCATGAACGCTTCCCAACGGAATGAACGGGCGCAAGATTTCGGGCTGCTGTTTCTGCGTGTCAGCGGCGGGCTGTTTCTGTTGTGTGTGCACGGCTTGCCGAAACTGCTCGATTACAGCGCCGAACTGCAGCGCATCGAAGACCCGTTCCACCTCGGCGCTCACCTCACGCTAATCCTGGCGATCTTCGCCGAAGTGCTGTGCCCATTGCTGATCGTCGCTGGCGTATTTGTGCGTCTGGCGTGCCTGCCTGTTTTGTTTGTGCTGCTGGTGGCGATGCTGATCGTGCATCCGCAATGGAGCGTGGCCGAAGGGCAGTTCGGCTGGCTGCTGTTGATTCTGTTCACCAGCATTTTCATCGCCGGGCCCGGACGGCTGGCGCTCAATATTCGTTTCGCCGGAGCCCTCCGTTATGCCTGATTCCAATCGTATCGATGAGATCGTGACGCTGATCGTCAAACATCGGGTCAAGGCCGGTTTTGAAGCAGCCTATGAAGCCTGGTTGCGCAACATCGTCAGTGTGGCCGGGCAACGCGAAGGGCACTTGGGCGTGGATGTGATTCGCGGCAAGAGCGGTGGCCTCGACCTGTTCACCTGCGTGCTGCGGTTTTGCTCCACTGACGCGATGCAGCGCTGGCTCGACTCGCCACAACGCCAGGCCCTGGTCGACGAAGCTGCGCCGATGCTGGCCGACGGCGACCAGACCGAGGTCAACCCGGTCAATGAATTCTGGTTCGCACCGCTGGCTGAGGCCGGTTCGCCACCGCCGCGCTGGAAGCAGGCCGTGGTGACGTTGCTGGTGATCCTGCCGCACACCTTGCTGGTGCCGCTGCTCTGGGGACCGCTGTTGCAGCTCAATGCCTTCCTGTCCAACTACGTGGTCGCCACTTTTCTGATCACCCTGACTATCGTGCTGTCGGTGGTGTACGTCTTTATGCCGCTGGTCACGCGCCTGTTCGCGCCGTGGCTGGAAGCCGGCCAGTCCCATTCCACACAGCCTTAAGGAAACGCGATGAACGCCGATCTGATTTTGTTCAATGGCCAATTCCATACCGTTGACCGTGAGAAGCCTCTCGCCAGTGCCGTGGCGATCAGCGACGGCCGCTTTGTCGTGGTCGGTACCGATGCCGATGCCATGGCCCTGCGCGGTTCGGGCACACAGATCATCGACCTCAAGGGCCGTTGCGTCATCCCCGGCCTCAACGACTCGCACTTGCACCTGATCCGTGGTGGTTTGAACTACAACCTCGAACTGCGCTGGGAAGGTGTGCCGTCCCTGGCCGATGCCTTGCGCATGCTCAAGGATCAGGCCGACCGCACGCCCACGCCGCAGTGGGTGCGGGTGGTGGGTGGCTGGAACGAATTTCAGTTTGCCGAAAAACGTATGCCGACGCTGGAAGAGCTTAACCAGGCCGCACCCGATACACCGGTGTTCGTGCTGCATTTGTACGATCGCGCCTTGCTCAACCGCGCCGCATTGCGCGTCGCCGGTTACACCCGCAACACGCCGAACCCACCGGGCGGCGAGATTGTGCGCGATGCCAACGGTGAGCCGACCGGCATGCTGGTGGCCCGCCCCAACGCGATGATTTTGTACTCGACCCTGGCCAAGGGGCCGAAGTTGCCGCTGGAGTATCAGGTCAACTCGACCCGCCAGTTCATGCGCGAACTCAATCGCCTGGGCCTGACCAGCGCCATCGATGCCGGCGGTGGTTTCCAGAATTACCCGGACGACTACGCGGTGATCGAGCAGTTGGCCAAGGACCAGCAACTGACCGTGCGCATCGCCTACAACCTGTTCACCCAGAAGCCCAAGGAAGAACTGACCGACTTCAAGAACTGGACCGGCAGCGTCAAGTTGCATCAGGGCGACGACTTCCTGCGGCACAACGGCGCCGGGGAAATGCTGGTGTTCTCGGCGGCGGATTTCGAAGACTTCCTCGAGCCGCGTCCAGACTTGCCGGCAACCATGGAAGACGAGCTGGAACCGGTGGTTCGCCACCTCGTCGAGCAGCGCTGGCCGTTCCGTTTGCATGCGACCTACAACGAATCCATCAGCCGCATGCTCGACGTGTTCGAGAAGGTCAACCGCGACATTCCCTTCAACGGTTTGCCGTGGTTCTTCGATCACGCCGAAACCATTACCCCACAGAACATCGAGCGGGTAAGGGCGTTGGGCGGTGGCATCGCGATCCAGGATCGCATGGCGTTCCAGGGCGAGTATTTCGCCGAGCGTTACGGCGCCAAGGCCGCCGAAAACACACCGCCAATCAAGCGCATGCTGGCTGAAGGTGTACCGGTGGGCGCCGGCACCGATGCGACTCGAGTGTCCAGCTACAACCCTTGGACTTCGTTGTACTGGATGGTCAGCGGTCGCACCGTCGGCGGGCTGGCCTTGCACAGCGAAGGCCTGCCCCGGCAGACCGCGCTGGAACTGTTCACCCATGGCAGTGCCTGGTTTTCCTCCGAACAAGGCAAGAAAGGCCAGATCAAGGTCGGGCAACTGGCCGACGTCGCCGCCCTGAGCGCGGACTTTTTCAGTGTCGAGGAAGAAGCCATCAAGTGGATCGAATCGGTATTGACCGTGGTTGGCGGCAAAGTGGTGTACGCCGCTGGCGAGTTCGAAAAACTCGGGCCTCCCAGCGTGCCAGTGCTGCCGGACTGGTCGCCGGTGGTCAAGGTGCCTGGTCACTGGCGTCCGGCTTCACCGATGCAGGCGCAGGTTCACCAGTGCAGCGGGCCGTGCGCGGTGCATTCCCACAGCCATGAACGGGCGCGCTTGTCGAATGCGCCGGTCAGCGATTTCCAGGGGTTCTGGGGCGCGTTTGGCTGCTCGTGCTTTGCCTTCTAGTGATTAAAAAATGCGTCGGCCTGGTGGGTCGGCGTCCCTGAAAAAGTCCATTCCGCGAGGAGTTTCACATGAGCAACGTTCCTTACAAGCGTCTGAACAAAGATGATGCAGTGGTACTGCTGGTTGATCACCAGACTGGCCTGATCTCGTTGGTGCAGGATTTCTCGCCCAACGAATTCAAGAACAACGTGCTGGCCCTGGGCGACATCGCCAAGTTCTTTGATCTGCCGACCATCCTCACCACCAGTTTCGACAGCGGCCCGAACGGCCCGATCGTGCCGGAGCTTAAAGAGCAGTTCCCGGACGCTCCGTTCATTGCACGCCCGGGCCAGATCAATGCCTGGGACAACGAAGACTTCGTCAAAGCCGTGAAGGCCACTGGCCGTAAGCAACTGATCATTGCCGGTGTTGTGACGGATGTCTGTGTGGCGTTCCCGACACTGTCGGCGCTGGCTGAAGGGTTTGAGGTGTTCGTGGTAACCGACGCTTCCGGCACCTTCAACACCACGGTGCAACAGGCGGCGTGGGCTCGCATGTCGGCTGCCGGTGCGCAACTGCTGAACTGGTTCTCCGTGGCCTGCGAGCTGCAGGGCGACTGGCGCAACGACATGGAAGGCCTGGCCAACCTGTTGTCCCAGCGCATTCCGAACTACCGCAACCTGATCAACAGCTACACGACGTTCACCGCGAAGTAAGAGGTATGGCGGCCGGTATCGGCCGGCCGCTTGAAAAGATCGCAGGCTTCGCCAGCGCCTACATGAATGGGTACACCCCTCTGTACTCCATCTTCGTAGGAGAGCTGGCGAAGCCTGCGATCTTTTGATTTTTGGATTGGGAGAGCCGGAAACGAAAAAACGGCTATAAAGCGTTTGGCTGTCAACCAGAGCGCGACAATGAACCCGTTCGAAGATATGCGTATGTTTTGCCAGGTCATGGACTCTGGCAGCTTTACTGCGGCAGCCGATCAATTAGGGTTGTCCAAGCAACTCGTCAGTCGCCGCCTGATGCAACTGGAAGAGCGCCTCGGCGTGCGCCTGCTCAACCGTTCGACCCGGCGATTGGACGTCACGCCGCTGGGACAGAGTTATTACGAATCAGCCCTGCGCCTGCTCAGCGAAGTGGAGCAAGTGGAACAGGGTATCGCCGGTCAGACCACCGAGCCTCGTGGCACCATTCGCCTGAGTGCACCGTTGTCGTTTGCCGTGGCGCATCTGGGCTGTCTGTTGCCGGAGTTTTTGCAACGTTATCGCGAGGTCACCGTGGAGGTCGACCTGAGTGATCGGCCGGTGGACTTGCTCGGCGAGGGTTACGATTTGGCATTGCGCATCGGCGTGCTGGAAGACTCGACATTGATCGCCCGACGCCTCGCCGCCATCGAGCGAGTGTATTGCGCCAGCCCGGTGTATCTGGCCGCGCGTGGCACGCCGCTCAAACCTGAGGATTTGCACACCCATGATTGCCTGCCTTACGGCCACAGTCGTCAGGTGCAATGGCGTTTCGAGGGGCGTGGCAAGCCGCAGAACATCAACGTCACCGGGCGGATGCGGGTCAATAATGGTGAGTTGCTCAAGGACGCGGCCATCGCCGGCATGGGCATCACGTACCTGCCGACCTTCATCGTCGGTTCGGCCCTGGAGGACGGCAGGCTTGTGTCGGTGCTGGATGATTTTCGCCCCGAGCCGCTGACTTTGTCGGCGGTCTACCCGCAGCATCGCCAGAGGTCACGACCGGTGCAGGCGCTGATCGAGTTCTTGCGTGAGCGCTTGAATCAAGGCGAAGAGGGTTCGCGCTACCGGTGATTACAAGATCACAACAAAGCTCGAATGGTGGTTTTGCTGACGCTGATCCAGACTCGTGCCGGCCAATCGAAGGCCCGAATTCTGGAGCGTGCAATGGAAATGCCGACAAAAGAAAAAGCCATCGCCAGTAATCGCGATGCCTGGAATGACTCCGCCCCACACCACAAAGACACCCCTGAGTGGCAGGCCTGTTTGAGTGCCGTGAGCCATGGCGACTTTTCCTGTCTGGATGACACCCTCACCGGGTTGCTTCAACAGGTCGGCGTCGACGGCAAGGATGTGGTGCAGCTCGGCTGCAACAACGGACGCGAAAGTCTTTCGCTGTTTGCGCTGGGAGCCCGCCGTGTCGTGGGCATTGACCAGTCGGAGGCCTTTCTCGATCAGGCCCGGGAGCTGGCATCCCGTTCGCCCCATGCGCCCGAATTCATCGAGGCGGACATCCATCATCTGCCGACTGATCTTCACCAGCGTTTCGATGTAGCGCTGATTACCATCGGCGTATTGAACTGGATGCCGGACATCGCCGACTTCTTGCGCCATGCCGCGCAAACCCTCAAGCCCGGCGGTGCTCTGGTGGTGTATGAAACCCACCCGTTCCTGGAAATGTTCGACCCCGAGTCAGCCGATCCCGATCGCCCGGACAGCTCGTATTTTCGCAGCGAACCTTTCGTCCAGAACCAGCCGATCGTTTACGAAGGCAAAGTCGAACAGCCCGCATCAGCGTCTTACTGGTTCGTCCACACCCTGGGCGCCATCTTCACTGGTGCCATTGAGGCGGGGTTGCAGATCAGCCACTTCAAGGAATACCCGCACTCCAACCGCGAAGAACTCTACGATCGATATCAGCAGCAAAAGGCCCAGTTGCCGTTGTGTTACACGTTGATGGCGGTGAAGCGCTGAGTGTCGGCTTTGAGAAATGGGTTTGTGCCGGGTGAAACCCTTTGATCAATCGCCACACCCTGTGGCGAGGAAGCAAGCTCTCCCTCGTGAAGCTACACACCACCGTTCGTCAGAATTAGTCGCTGACCTGTAAGTTCTGACAGTGGCGCCAGTTGCCGCTCCAGTGTTTGATAAGCCAATGCCCCGGTAGCTAGCTGATCACACATAGAGAATGCCAACGATCTACCGCCCCCCGCCGGTTTTCGCTCCTGATAAGAGCAACAAGCGCCACGAGGTCATCTCCATGAAAAAGCTCACAAATGCCACCGGCGCTCCGGTGGTCAATAACCTCAATATCCAGACCGCCGGTCCTCGCGGGCCGGCGGTCTTGCAAGACATTTGGTTATTGGAAAAACTTGCCCACTTCGACCGCGAACTCATTCCCGAGCGACGCATGCACGCCAAGGGCGCGGGCGCCTATGGCACCTTTACCGTCACCCACGACATCAGCCGCTACACCAAGGCCAATATGTTCAACACCGTGGGCAAGGAAACGCCGCTGTTCGTGCGTTTTTCCTCGGTAGCAGGAGAGCGCGGCGCGGCGGATGCCGAGCGCGATATCCGTGGTTTCGCCGTGAAGTTCTACACCGACGAAGGCAACTGGGACATTGTCGGCAATAACACACCGGTGTTTTTCTTTCGCGACCCGCTGCGTTTCGCTGACCTCAACCACGTGGTCAAACGCGACCCGCGCACCGGTCTGCGCAACGCCACCAGCAACTGGGACTTCTGGACCCTGCTGCCCGAAGCGCTGCACCAGGTGACCATCGTGATGAGCGATCGCGGGATTCCCACCAGCTTCCGTCACATGCACGGTTTCGGTAGCCACACCTTCAGCCTGATCAACAGTGACAACAAAAGGGTGTGGGTGAAGTTTCATTTCGTCTGCCAGCAAGGCATCGAAAACCTCTCGGATGCCGAGGCTGAAGCGGTGGTCGGAAAGGACCGCGAAAGCAACCTGCGAGATCTGTACGAAGTCATCGAGCAGGGCAACTTCCCGCGCTGGAAACTGCACATTCAGGTGATGGAGGAACAGCAGGCGATTGACTATCGGCACAACCCGTTCGACTTGACCAAGGTCTGGCCCCACGGCGAGTTTCCGCTGATTGAAGTGGGCATCATGGAACTCAATCGCAACGCCGAGAACCACTTCGCTGAAATCGAACAAGCGGCGTTTTCGCCGGCCAACGTGGTGCCGGGTGTGAGCTTTTCTCCGGACCGCATGCTCCAGGCGCGGCTGTTTTCCTATGGCGATGCACAGCGCTATCGATTGGGGGTGAACTTCAATCACATTCCGGTCAACGCACCGCGCAACCCGGCGCACAGCTATCACCGCGACGGCGCCATGCGCACCGACGGCAATCTCGGTGGTACCGCCAGTTACTTCCCCAACAGCGTCGACGAGTGGCAGGACTCGCCGGAGCTAGCCGACCCGCCGCTGCCAGTGGAAGGTTTTGTCCAGCACTATGACCATCGATTGGAAAATGATCATTACGAGCAGCCGGGTAACCTGTTCCGTCTGCTGGACCCGGTGCGCAAACAACTGCTGTTCGACAACACCGCACGATCAATGAAAGGCGTGCCCCAGGCGATTCGTCAGCGCCATATCGAAAACTGCACCAAGGCTGATCCAGCGTACGGATTTGGAGTGGCCGAGGCATTGGAACGTCTCGTTCCGTTGGGCTGACACACACTGAAGTGAGGGAAGCCCCTCGAGCTTTAGCAGATCGCCGAACCCAATCACGTCAATTATTGGGGCTAATGCCCAGAACCTGACGTTGATAGATACGTCGATGCCAGTAACGGCTTGGCACGCACAGGGAATGAAATGATGAATAGTCAGACTGCTGAACTAGTCACCGATGACTTACCGCCCCCCCGCATTCGCGAAAACCCGACCTCCGACCTCCTGAATCCAGTGGCGCTCAGGTATAGCTGCACGATCATCATCGAATACGCTATTGAACCCGGGGACAGCGTTCACATAACCTGGGCGGGTGTCGAGGGGGCTGGCTCATATACCTCGGATCCCTTCTCGGTTGGAGTGCTGCGGCCATTGGCGGTCGGGATAGGCGGGGTGCCGCTGGTAATTTTTAATCAGGGAAAAACGGTGAAACTGAGCTACACCGTCGTTCGAGGCGCGTCGGCGCCGGTGACTTCTAAGCCTCTGATTCTGTACGTGTTGCCTGTCATGCAAAGTGATTTGCCCAGACCGTTTATCACGCAGGCATCCGACTTGGGCGATGGTTCAGTTCTTGATGTCAATGCCCTGACTGAATTCACCTTGCGGATCAATGCCTGGCCTTTGCTCACTGAGGGCCAGTACTTCTGGTTGCGGCTCAGAGGAACCAACGCCGACGATAGTGCGTTCGATGAGTTGTACTGGAGTGCGCCGGGCAACCTTGTCGACCAGGAATTTAGCAAGGGCTTCTATGCGCGAAACTACTCCGCCAACCTGCTGACAGGTCTCAAGGATCGTAGCCTGCTGACCCTGGAGTTCATGGCCGGCCTGGAGGGGAGCCAGGATGTGGCTATTGCCCAGCGGTTTGCGCATCGAAACTACATTGTCAGAACAGGTGCACCGGTGATCCTGTTGGTGAAAGATCCACTCGGACAGGATATTGCCGATGGTCGGGATACCGAGCATAGCAGCGTGACAGTCGAAGGTTCCGCCTCGATGGATGGAGAAGTTGAAATCTTTGATGGGCAAGATTCCCAAGGTACGGTCAGGGTCGATCGTGGCAATTGGAAATACCAGGTAACCGGATTGACTGAAGGACCACACGTTTTCACGGCCCAAGCCTTATACGGCAACCGTGATGTGTCCAACCCATGGTCGATCAATGTGATATTGCAAAATCGCCGGCTGTCGATCAAAGAGGCACCCGATAACGTCAACCTGGACCCCCTTGTTGCCAGCCAATACCTGACCGCAGTCTTGAACATGTTGGAGCTGGAGCCCGAAGACTTAATCACTGTGACTTGGAAGGCCGCGCCCGGCACGCCGGCAGCGGGTTCGCAAACGACAAGCGCAGTTCTGGCTGGCAGCAATCGCCCCATAGAAATAGCACTGCGCGTTTCATTGGTGGCGTTTAGCCTGGGTAAAGGGGTGGAGGTGACCTTCACCTACACACGCGGTGCATCGGCCCCGGTGACCTCGCAACCGTTTCTGCTCAACGTTCTGACGATCCCGGCAGCCAAGTTCATTGCTCCGGTGATTACCGAGGCGAACGGTACTGCCGTTCTGGATCTGAAAGACGTGACGGCCGGGGCGACTCTCCAGTTTGGCTGCTGGCCGCATATTGCCGTCGGACAGCGGATCTGGCTTGACCTGGAGGGCCGCAACGCCAGTGGTGCCAGCCACAATCTCAGCATGTGGACGGGCAACAACAATGCGGTTCATCGAAGTTGGGTACTGAATGGCTACAGCGTTATGGTTTTGTACAGCTACCTGCAGAATCTGGGGGATGGCAGCACATTGTCCATCCGCTTCAGGGTGAATATGGATCAGGTCGCGAATTCGCAGACAGCGGTGGTTTTTGACACGCGTGAATATACCGTTCGGGCGTGAAGTTGTTGCCGTCTGCCATCGTGGGCAGCCCGCTCCCAAAGGGAGAGGCGGTCAGGTGTGTGAGCGGGCTTGCTCGCGAAAGCGGTGTACCAGACAACATTAAAATCGCTGATACGCCCTCTTCGCGAGCAAACATTGGTCTGAGCCGGACGCAAAACCCATCACACCTGCGCCGCGGTCACTGTCTGCTGTTCCGGTTTGCGCAACGCAGTCAGCCGCGAGCCGCTGTAGCAGGTTTCGCGGAAGAAGCGAAAGCGGCCGAACAGGTCGTAGACGTGGGTGATGCGTCCCTGTTCCTGGTAGTCCATGCGCAGGTGCATTTTCATGGCCTGGATGTTGCGGGCATCGCAGACGTCCATGACCTTTTCGCAACCTTGAGCCCGCATCGCACCCCAGATGTTGTACTGGGCGTCCACCGACAGGCTGGAGCCGAAGTAGAGAGGGATCATTTCGCCGCCGAACTGGAAAAACTCCCCGGGTTTGACCCTGAACCAGCAACCGTAATAGTGCTGGTCAAAGTAGTCACTGAGGCTGCCCCAGATGAATCCGACGGCATCACCTTGCTCGTCCACATACATGTGCCCGGTGTGACCTTCGGAGGCGATCTGTGCCATGGCCTTGACGCGGTTACCGTAATACTTGGTGAAAGCCGTGGCGTTCTCCTGGGTAATGGTCACCAGACGCAAGCCGGTATAGGGCCGCAGTTTGTTTGGCGCCACCGGTGTGACCAGATCGCGCCCCAGCCACAACAGCTCTCGGTGCAAATACACATAGCGCTTCCACAACGTCTGGAGCGTATGAAGCAGGCCTTTTTGTTTGATTCGTTCGCAAAGTTTGGCGATGGCGCTCATGAAGTCCTCCGAGGCTGAAGCCAGGGTTGGTTGGGGGAACGTTTTGTTCAACGGCGATCAATCAAGGTTGCAACGTTCGTAGGTCGATCGAGTACGGCGGTTCCTCTTCGAACGTCCTGGGTACTGCGGCATAGGACACCCTCGGAATTCCTGGAAGACGCAGCTCCAGGATGTGAGCCAGAGACTCTCCGGGGTTTAAATAGATATCGCCAAAGTCAGCGCCGATAGAGGTCGGGTGAACGACGATTTCCAGCAGTCCGTCGGTGGGCATCGTCACGTTGCGCAGGTCTACCGGCGTGCATACGTATTCGGCGGTCGCTCCGGCCAGGCGGCTCAATCGATGGTTGAGCAATGTCTTGAATACCCGCTTGGGCACGCTGAGGTTATTTCCCAGATGACGCGCCAGTCGCACGGGCACCCCTTGATAGGCGGCGAAGCGCGCGACGATTTCGCCGATGGGCCAGATGTTATGGACGTGCTGATGGGAATCGATGTGGCTGGGGCGCAGGCCGTTGTCCAGGCAGCGTTGCCATTGGGCCTGGAGTTCTTCCAGCACCGCTTCGCGATCATGGCGGTTGAGCCAGAGGCTATGGCGGGGCAGGTTGAGATTGAACATGCCCTGGCCGTCACAGAACGTCGCGCGCGTGAGAATCGAGGGGCTCAACGGCCGGCCATAGGTGAGGTTGAAGTGCAAGCCGATTCGCCCCTGGAGCAACGGTTGCCGGGCCAGAACGCAGGCCTCCTCGAACGCCGGCATATTGGCCATGGCGGTGGCGGAACTGATGACCCCAGCCTGGAAGGCGCCGAGGATCACCGCGTTTTCGCTCGGGCTGAGGCCGAAATCGTCAGCGTTGACTATGACTTGGCGAGGCATGTTTGCCCTCCCGGTTTTTTTCGGTGGTCGCAGAGGCTTTGTCGACATTGGCGGGTGTCGAAGGGGACGCAGGAGCAACTGATGCCCGCCAGGCCTGCCACTTTTTCAACCACGGCTTGAATTGATGCCAGAGTCGCATGGTCAGCCCCAAGGCGAGGCCGCTGGGGCGCCAGGAGTAAAAGCTCCAGCGCCAGTGCTCCAGTTGCCCGGTCATGCGCTCCTGAAGTTGATGGCTGGAGTTCTTCAGGCTGACTCGCGATGCGTCGATCCAGTGCCAGTTATCGTCCAGACCCCAGCGAATCCACTCTTCGAGCAGCACACGACCGCTGCCCAGATCAGCGTATTTGGGCAGGAACGCCAGGTTGTAATCGTACAGCCGGCCCTGTTCCAGCAACCCGAGCCGGTAGCTGATGCAACGTCCGTCGAGCTCCAGCAGCACCACCCGCAGCAGTCCCTGCCTGGCGAGGGCGGTGAAAGCCAGGTCGATCCATTGTCGGCTACGGTTGCTGGTGAAAATCCCCACGCCCTGGATGCCTTTCCAGCTCTGCGCTTCGACTTCGCCCAGGGCTTGCAGTAAAGGCCCGATGGTGGCCGCGTCAGGGATGACGCGTCGGACATGAGCGCCATAGGCCAGAATGCGTTTACGTGCCCTGCGCAGTTTGTAGCGCGGGTCGCCGGAGACTTCCTGGCGGTCGGTGTCGCTGATCAAATGCACCGGCACCCGGCAACTGATGCGACGCTCGCCGGTCGAGCTGTGGGCCATCCATGCGGTCAGCGTGCTTTCTTCGCCGATGGGTTCGGACAATTCGTTGAGTTGCAGCATCGCATGGGGCAAGTGACGGCGGATGATCACCAGCGCCTTGCGCATGCTGTCGGCATCCAGGCAGGTGAGCAGGGCCAGCCGATCAGTGAGGGGATAACCGAGGTGATGCAAGACCCGAAATGGCAGCCTTCCAAAGCGCTCCACGGACGCGACCAGCGGCACGCACAAGGCCAATTCATCACCTTGCCAGCCCAGCAGAATATGCAAGCGTTCGCCGGCGGTCAGTGCCTGCTCGGATGCGCCCAGCCAGGCGAGGGTGTTGAACGGCGTATGGTCTGTCACGCGCCTGCGCAACGCCTCATAAGCAGCGGCCGGAAAGTCCGGGGCGCACAGTGAGGTGCGCCATTCGAATCGAACCATCATATTTTCACGCCATTGACTCAGGAACAGGTGAACGGGACGGTTTGCGCAGCGCATCCAGGCGTGAGTCGCTGTAACGGGTTTCATGGAAGAAACGCCAGCGACCGAATAATCGATAGACGTGCTGGATGCGTCCTTGCTCGTGATAGCCCATGCGAATGTGCAGTTTCAGCGCCGGTACATTGCGCGCATCGCAGACATCCACGACGGTGTGGCAGCCCTGGGCCTGCATGGCTTTCCAGAGTCGCAGTTGCAGGTCCACCGAGAGCGTGGTGCCCCAATAGGCGCGGGCCAGTTCGCCGCCGAACTCGAAGAATTCGCCTTGCTTTACCGGGAACGTGCAGCCGTAGAAATGCCGGTCGTGGTAATCCCGGGTGCTGCCCCAAATGAAGGCCACTGCGTCGCCTTTGCCATCCAGATACATGTGCCCGGTGTAACCCTCGGTGGCCAGTTCTTCCATGATGGTGACCCGGTCGCCAAAGTGACGGGCGAAGGCTGCGGTGTTGTGCACGGTAATGGTCTGCAACCGTAACGGTGAGTAAGGCTTGAGCTGATGGGGCGGTACCGGGCTGACGAGGTCACGCTTCATCCACAGAAGCTCCCAGTGAACGAACAGGTAGCGCCTCCAAAGGAGCCGGACCGTTGCACGCAGGCCTTTTCGTTTGATGTGTTGGCGAAGTTTTTCCAAGGCATTCATATCATTGCCTCCTGACAGAGACCGGTCGCCGCTGGCGTGGTGAAACGCGCGGTCGAGAGCGGCACGGTCGTGGTGATGCAAGTGGGCGGTGTTCATGAGCCGCTCCAGCTCAAGGCGAACAGGGTTTCACCCGGCAGGTCGAAGCTGACACGGTCGTCGTGACAGGTGAATTGAGCGCTACGACTGCGGTTGTCGGCACCGAAATACACCAGCGCTCCCTTGGCCAGCGGACACGTCGCCCCGCTCAGATCGACACGCTGCAAGCGCACCCCCTTATTGACCCCCAATAAACTCCGCTGGCGTTCGGTGGCCATGGCCAGCACATCGACTTCGAAAGCGTCGTTGTCCAGGCGCAAGACATTTTTCAGCCAGTGTTGCTGGATGAATTGCTGGGCCAGGCCTACTGGCTTGAGTTCGAAACGGTCGCCGCCCAACACCCGCACCATGCCTTTGGGGTAGGTCGGCTCGTCGGCGGCCTGGAACCAGTTGAGCATGTCCAGCAACCCATCCTGCGCCGAATTGACGACCACCGAAGTCCACCACAGCGAAGCAAAATGGGTTTCCTGATCATAGGGGCTCAGGCTTGAACCACTGGACAGGTTGGTCTGATCCAGCAGCAAGGCTTTGCGGGGCCGGCCTTTGGCATCGAGGCCCACCAGCTCGGCGGCACGACGCACGCTATCGCGATAGACCCGCGTCGCCAGCAGGTCGCGAATCATCCATTCGTGCCAGGCGAGGGCGTCGATCTGATCAGCGGATTCGGCCAGCAGGCGCCGTGCCCAATCGATCCCGCGCTTGTCGGCGGCGTTGTCGGCGAACGGGCCGTTGACGAAGCGCGACGTGGCGGGCATGGCAATGCGTACACCGGCCCTGGCGTTGGCCGGATCGCTGCGCACCTGCCGGGCCATGCTGTTGAAAATCGACTGGTAGTCGGCGTAGCTCGAGTAGTTGAGGTTCGGCTCGTCGGCGAACGCGATGTAGTGCGTACCGGTGCCGCCGAGGGCGCGAGTGGCGGCGAGCCAGGCGTCGAGGCCGGCGTTGCTTTGAGTGTCGGCGCGCAAATCCGCCTGACGCTGGCTGCCGGCCAACAGCGTGAGGTTCTGGGTGATGCCGAAGCGGTTCTGATAGAGCTGGCGGAACGCATCTTCGTGATGCGGATTCTGCGCGGTGACGTCAACGAAACTGTAATAGGTGCCCGCCTGAGGCTTGAGGGCGTCGAGCGCTGCGAAACTGGATTGAGGGGGCAGCACGTAGGGCAAATAAATGCCCAGGTTCGGGGTCGGGCCGAGCACTTCTTTGTGCAGGGTTAAGCGGGTCTGGCCATCGTCTTCGCGCAGCGGTTTGAGCTGCTGCGGTTTCTGCGCAAACAGATTCGCCGTGCCATCGAGCCAGAACGCGACTTTGCCGCTGCCTTGCAGGCGCAGGCGCCAGACCTGTTCGTCCTGCGTGACGGGCAATGCGACTTGATCGAACTGCCAATAGGCGCGATGGGGTTTCAACGCCAGCGACAGCTGTTTGCTGTCGCTCACGCGCTGGGCCTGCAGGGTATTGATCCCACCGTGAAATTTGCCGGCCAGGACCGCATGTTCCCCCGGCGCAACCTTGAAATACAGCTCATCGCCGCCGCGGGTTTCGGCGCTGAAATGCACCTTGGCCGGGGCGAACAGCGCCACCGTGCGTTCGTCGTGTTCGATCGTGTAGCGGCGGAAACTGTAGCCCGGGATTTCCAGTCGATAACTGGCGGCACTCGGCGTCAGTGGCCAACTCTGCTGGCCCCGGGTTTCACTGGCGGCGATCAGGCGTTCACCCTTCAGGTTGCCGTTGCCGTCGAGCAGGTACAGGCGTTCCTCGTTGGCATCGGCCTGCCACGCCGGAGCCCAGCGAACCGTCAGCGTGTCAGGGCGATCCGGTTGCAGGTACAGGCTGCCGTCGCGAATATCAGCCCAGCGCATGGGGGCCGCCTGGGCGCTCAAACCCAGGCCCAGGCTCAACAGCAGCATGAGGCGTTTCATGCCGATTTCCGTTGCAGCATCTGAACCATCGGAGCCACATCGCTGGGCAGGATGATCAGGGTTTGCCAGACCGGTACGCCACTCAACCGGCAATACATCACCAGCAGCGCGAGGGTGACCGCCAGGTAGGCGATGGACGATGCCGTCGCGGCGCCGACGATGCCGTAAATCGGGATCAGCAACAGGTTCAGGGCCAGGTTCAGCAACGCGCCGAGGCCCATCAACAGCGAAACCGTGCCGGGGCGATTTTTGCCCAGCAAGTCCAGGCGCAAGATGCTCGCATAGCAAAGACCGAGCAGCCCCGGCAGCAGCGCCAGTAACGCCGGGTAGGCTGGTTGATAGGCAATGCCGAACAGCGTGACGATTAGCCATTCACCGATCACCGCCATGGTCAGGCAGGCACCGAGCATCACCGTGGCGGTCAGGCGTAGCGCCAACGGCGTCAGGCGATCCATGCCTTCGTCCTGTTGCAGCAGGCGTTTCATCAGCGGCGTGGTCACTGCTTCCGGGACGATCAGTAATAATTCGGCGGCGGCGCTGGCCATGGCGTAATGCCCCAACGCGGTGCTGCCGAGCAGGGCGCCGATGAACAGGTAATCGGAACGCAGAATCACTTGCTGGAACAGCAGGTCCGGATGGCTGCGAGCGCTGTAGCGCCACAGTTCGTTCTGGCTGGCACGGTCCCATTGCAACTTCAAGGGCTGAGCACGCCTGAGCCAGAACCAGCCGGCCAGCACCACCAGGCTGAGGCCGGCCAGCCAACTGATCAGCGCCGCTTCCAGGGCTGCGTCTTTCCACATCCAGAACAAAGCCAGAAACAGCAGCAATGGCGCCAGGGATTCCACCAGCCGCAAGATATTGAACGCCACCACACCGCCCGACGCATTGTGCAAGGTCAGCAGACCGCTCTTGAGGACGGTCAGCGGCACCGCCAGCAGCAACAGCCAGGCGAGCAATCCCAGTTGCGTGGTGATGTCGAGTTCACCACCGAACTCGCGCACCAGCGCCACCACCAGCAACGTCAGCAAACCCGCCAAAAGGCAACCGAACACCAGCACCTGGCTCAACAACAATCCCATGGACCGTTGCTTGGCCGCTTGATACCCCACCGCCGAATTCAACCCGCCGCTGGTGGCGGCGCTGATCAAATCGGGCAGGGTACTGAGCAACGCAAACAGACCGCGTTCGCTGGGCCCCAGAATCCGCGCCAGCAATACATTGCGCAGCAGCCGCAGGCCAATCATCGCCAGTTTGGTGCCCATGCTCAGGGCCAAATGTTTGAGATAGTGATTGCGACTCATGGCCGGGCTCCGCGGTAGATGCGCCAGGACAGCAACTCCGGATTGCGCGCCGTGCGATGGCTGATACCGATTCGCGGCAAGGCCAATGGATCGCTGAGACCACGATAAATCCCGATGTCGGTGCCCAGGGCAAAGGGGAAGTCGTGGTCCGCCACGTGTTCGCGCACCCGCGCATCATGGTTGCCATTGGGGTAGCAATAGACCGGCAGCGGGCGGTTGCAACCGTTGAGCAAGGCATTGCGGCTGCGGCTTAGCTCCTCATCCAGACGTTGATCGTCCAGGTCGGTGAGAATCGCATGACTGGCGCCGTGGGGACCGAAGCGGATCAACCCGCTGGCTTCCATCGCGCGTACCTGATGCCAGTCCAGGGCCTGGGGCAACGACTCCTCAGGGCATTGATCGGTGAGCCGATCCAGTTCGCCCGACGGCAGGTTCTTCAGGCTGTGCAGAAAGTGCAAAAGCGCCAGGCTACGGCGCTGCACATCCAGATCCTCGAGCAGCACCGGTAACGGTCGCCCGATCTGTCGCAGGCATTCAATCAAATGCGTCCGGGCTTTTTCACCGTGGCTGCGCCACAGGGTTTCCCCCAGGCTTTCCCACCAGAAGCGTTGACGGCTGCCGATGAAATCGGTGGAGAGAAAAATGCTCGCCGGCATCTGATTCTTTTTCAGCAACGGGAAGGCATTCAGCGCGTTGTCCCGCCAGCCGTCGTCGAAGGTCAGCGCGATTTTCGGTTGTCCGGTGCTGATGACGCCCGGCTGCAAGAGATCCATCAGTGGTACGCAGTCGAAGTTTTTTTTCAACCAGGCGAGCAGATGTTCGAAGGCCTTCGGCCCCACGCACAGCTCATTGCGATGGGGCAGGTCGGCGGCGCGGTCATTGGCCAGCACCCGATGCAGCATCAGGATCACCCCGGCACCGTGCAGTTGGTGACGGCCTACGGGCGAGTTGAGATAAAGCCAGCCACTGGTGCGTTTTAATAATTGTTTGATCGCCATGGCGCGGTCCTTTCAACGATTTTGCTCGGGGTTCCATTGCGCGTACCGCTGGCCGCGCAAGAACTGCCAAAGACCGATACTCATCCCGGCCAGGGTCACCAGAACAAACGCGGCGAGGCGAAAGGGTTTGGGCAAACGGTGTTTCACATCCAGCAGGCCGACGATGGCCATCGCGTAACCGAGCAATTGTGCGATCAGGCTCAGGCGATAGAAGCCATGTACATTCAACAGCCATAAATTGCTCAGCAGTAACGGTACCAACAGGACCGGTGCCAGGCGTCGAATCAACTTGTGGCTGATCAGTGCAATCGCATACAGGCCATATCGCCAAGGGTTCAGCAGCTCTCGGCGCTGGGCCAGGCTTTGCAGACCGCCGACCGTGACGCGCTGGCGACGGCGCCATTGCTTGGCGATTTCGTCGACGCCCTGGTCGCTTACCCGTGCTTGGGGCACATAGACGATGCGTTTGAACGCCACCGGCGCGCAGGTGCTGATAAAGAAATCGTCGTTGACCTCCGCCGGCACGCGCTGGAACAACTCGCGGCGCAGGGCGAGCAGGGCGCCGTCGGCGGAGACCATGCAGCCGGTGCGATTTTCCACGTTGCGCAACCAGCCTTCGTAATGCCGGTAAAGGCTGTCGCCCAGGCTCAGGCCCTTGCCCGGTACCGGAATCAACATATGCCCGGCACAGGCCCCGACCTGTGGATCGGCCAGGGGCGCGAGCAACTGGCCGAGGGTGTCGGTCGACCATTGGTTGTCGGCATCGGTGAACACCAGAATCTCACCCGTGCTCAGGGCCACACCGGCATTCAAAGTGGCCGCCTTGCCCTGACGAGGCAGGTCGAGCACGCTGATACGCGGGTCAATGACTTTGTTGGCGCAGGCCACGGTGTCGTCGGTGGAACCGTCGCTGGCCAGAATGATGTGGAGCGAGCGCGCCTGATAATCCTGGGCGAGCAGGATGCGTAATTTCTCTTCGATATGCCGGGCCTCATTGTGCGCGGCGATGATGATGCTGACACTCAAGGGGGGAGCTGGCGCATGCCGCCGTGCGCGGCACAACGGCGCAATCAGTGTCAGCAGCAGCGGGTAGCCGAGCCAGGCATATACCGGCAATAGCAGGCACAGCCAGAAAATGAATTCAGCCACGGGCCGGCCTCCTGGCATTCCAGTGACACAGGCTCAAAATGAGCGCGGCACCGGCCAGGTGCAGGCGCACCCAGTGCAGCCCCCACAATTGCAGCATCAGGCCTGTGTCATGGTGTTTCAGGCTTTGGCGCAGGCTCAGCACCAGCGCTGGCAGGCTGGTGATGAACAGGATGAACAACGCTGCGTTGGGAAAACCATTGAACAGGGCAGACAGCGCGATGAAATCCAGCGCCCAGACGCCCATGGAAAAGGCCGGGAATCGCAGCAAGCGCAGGCTCATTCCCTGGGTGCGCAGCAGTTGCAGGTGACTGCCCTGGCGCCACAACTCCTTGCCCATCCATTCGCGCCAACTGCCTTCGTAACCCCAATGCAAGGCGATGCTTTGGTTGACCGCGAGCAATCGCGCGCCGGCTTCGCTCAGGCGCAAGGTGAACGCTTTGTCTTCGCCGGTGCGCAGGGTTTCGTCGAAGCCGCCGACCTTGTCGAACCAGCTGCGACGCATCAGCAGGTTGGCGCTGGGCAGCCATTGCACCGGGTATGAGGCGTCAGTGGTCGGGCGGGCCATGCGGCGTTGCCAGGCCGTGGCAAACCATGGCGCCTGGACAGGGGTGTGCAAGTCCAGGGCGAGGACATCGGCCTGGCCGCCGGACTCGAGTTCCAGGAGCCGCGTCAACCAATCCTCGGGCACCTCGATATCGGCATCGATGAAGCCCAGCCACTGACCCGTTGCCACCGCCGCCCCGCGATTGCGCAGGGCGCCGATCAGCAAGCCGGGCAGTACCAGCACCTGCGCGCCGAATTGGCGAGCGATGTGCGGGCCCTGATCGTCGGAGCCGTTATCGACCACAATCAACTCGCATTCCAGCCGGGCAGCCTCGACGGCTTTTTTCGCGGCAAGCAATGTACGGCCGATGTGGCGGGCCTCGTTGTACATCGGGATGACGAGGCTGATGCGGCTCATGCGCTGGCCTCCGTCGGCAGATGTTCTTCAGCCTTGAGGCGCAACACGAACGTCAGCGCGAGCATGATCCACAGGTATTTGTGATTCGGTGCGCTGAGGAACATCAAAAACAGCAGCAACGACACATAGCTCATGCAAAGGTGCGTGATCAGGTCGGCCTGTTCCCAATTTCGTCGCAGCATCCAGGCGTGACGGGCGCGGACCA
The DNA here is from genome assembly GCF_014192635.1 of Pseudomonas sp. Tn43. Lineage (NCBI taxonomy): Bacteria > Pseudomonadati > Pseudomonadota > Gammaproteobacteria > Pseudomonadales > Pseudomonadaceae > Pseudomonas > Pseudomonas sp. Tn43. The sequence continues at coordinate 507,947 of NZ_JACHYG010000001.1, read as the reverse complement.
GGTTGTAGATTCCCAGGCCCAGCATGCCGACGAACAACAGGCCCGCGGGAATTCCCACTTCGCTGAAGATTTCCAGGTAAGTATTGTGCGCGCGGCGGTACAAGTCGCCGGGCTTGCGGTTGGCGGAAAACACCTTGGCGTAACCGGTGGTGGCGTAGTGCAGCGGGAAGGTGCCGGGGCCGGAACCGAGTAACGGGTGCTCCTGGATGATCTGGCTGCCGACCAGGATGTACGACGCGCGACGGCCCAGGGATTCGTCCTGGCTCTTGGCACCGGCCTTCAAGATGCTCAAGGACTGGATGCGTGCGATGTAACCGGCCGGCATCGAGTAAATCGCCAGCGGGATCACGATCGCAAGGCCAAGCATGGCAAAACCCAAATGGCGCGGACGGATGCGCGGCAGCTGCGCGCGGTAGTGCCAGGCGCCGATCATCAAGCTGAGAAAAAGCACCACCAGCCCGGAACGTGAATCCGTCTTGGTCATGCCGCCCAGCAGCAAAATGCAGCAGGCGCCCCAGAACAATCGGTGCAACAGGTTCGGGCCACGGATCACCAGTAACAGAGCCAAGGGCACGGCGAAGGCGATCAGCAGGGCAAACGTGTTCGGGTCTTCCAGCAGCCCGGAGGCGCGGCCCTGGTCCTGATACTTGGTGGAAAACATGGCCAGCACGCAGGTCGCGCTGACACTGAGGGTCACCAGCCGGGCGAACATATCGAGGTTCAACTCACGGCCAATCAGCAAGGTGATCACAAACAGTACCAGGCCGACGCTCAGGTCCCGCAAATGACCTTGGGACATGTCCAGGTTATCGGTATTGATCATGCTCAAGAGGTACAACACCATGAACCAGATCAGCAGGCGCCAGATGTTGCTGCGCAGGCGCTCGGACGGAATCTGGTGGATAGCCAATTGCAGCATCACGATTAGCGCCAGTGACGCACCGATGAACTTGGTGCCCGATAGTGCGCTGCCCTTGAAGAAGCCTTCGAACGGCACCAGCGCCGCAATGCCCAACAAACCCCAGGCAGGTTTTCGGTACAGCACCGCGACAGCCACCAGCCCCAGTACCGCGCCTGGTGCCAGATAGGGATAAGGGCTGGCCAGCAAACCAAGGCAGACCAGGGCGAGCAGACTGACGATCGAGAGCGGAAAGATCACGCGCGTGCCTCCCGTGCAGTACGGATATAAAGCTGCGACCAGCGTTCGGCCAAGGCCTTCAGGTCGTAACGGTCCAATTGCGTACGTCTTGCGTTGTCGATCAATTCGCAAGCCAGGGCCGGCTCATTCAGCAGCGTATCGATCTGCCGGGCGAGAGCGGTGGTGTCGGCAGGTGTCGCCAGCAGGCCGTTGTACCGGTCCTCCAGCACATCGGGAATCCCGCCCACGCTGAATGCCACCACCGGCACTCCGGCTTGCATTGCCTCCAGCAAAATCATTGGCGTGCCCTCGGTGCGTGAACTGATCACCAATGCATCGAGTTGCTGCCACCACCGGTTCATGTCGGTCTGATAACCCGGCAAGGTGATGCGTTTGTGCAAGCCGGCAGCGGCAATCCGCGCCAGCAGGGTTTCCTGTTCCGGGCCGTCGCCGAGCATCACGGCGTCCAGTTGCGGATGTTGCTGACAGAGCGGAATCAGGGCATCGAGAAACAGGTCCGGGCCTTTCTCGTTGCTCAGCCGACCGACGTAACCCGCCAGCCAGCGCGGGTGTGTGGCGGTGTGCGGTAGCAGGCCGCTGGCCTTTGGCAGACCATTGGGAATCACTTGCAGTTTCTCCGTCCGGACACAGGCCTTGCGGTGCAGCACCGCGATGCTTTCGGCCACGCAAACCACGCGGTCCACCGACGCCGTGCGACACAATTGCAAACTCAGCCAGCCATAAACCCGTTGCTTGCGACTGCGCGGGGTGAAACCGTGCTGGGTAATGACCAACGGCAGATCCAGCAACGTGGCGGCCACCCAGCCAAATAACAGACCCTTGAAATTGTGCGTATTGATCAGCGGCTGGTCAGCCCGCCGCTGACGTAAATGACGCAGCAATTCCCTCAAACCGGTGAAGCTGTGGCAGTCGACCCCAGCCCCGCGAAATCGCGCGATCAGCGCTGGCGGCGCATCGAGAAACAGCACTTGGTGCTGCCCCGGCGTCGCCAGGCAATGGTCCAGCAGCATCCGCTCAGCCCCATAGAAGCCGCCGCTGCTGATCAAATGCATGATCGGCAGGGCGCTGGCGCTGAGCGGCCCGTTCAATGGCGCACCCAATACACGAAGCTATCCACGGTCCAGTTTTTGTGTGGATTGTTCGGCATAACGTCTTGCTCGTTGATCACCAACAGCACCGGCAAGCCCAGTTCATGGGTAATCTGCGCTGGGTGTTTGAAGCGGTGATCGAAGAACTCACGCACGTAGACGAAGGCAATCGCCAGCAGCAAACCGGTGAGCATTCCGAACGGAATGATCAGCATCGGCTTGGGAAACGCCGCATCGGCCGGTTCGTAGGGCGGGCTGAGTACCCGGGCGTTGGACATATCGTTGTCCAGCGAGCGGGAAGTACTGCTTTCGGCAAAACGCTGGGCATAGGTGGAGAACGCGGCATGCAGGGCGTTGATCTCGGTGTCCATTTGCGCCAGCTTGCTTTGAGCCACTTGCAACTGATGGATGCGCTCCTTGAAGTCGGCGATGCGCGCGGTTTTCTGCTTGATCACCGAGGTGACAATCGCCAGGTCGTTGGTGCGCTCCTGAATCCGGTTGCTGACGATTTTCAGGAACTGCTGACGAGTGCGGGAAATCTGCTCACGGGCCAACAGCATCGGTTCACTGCCCGGCTGGAAGATCGCCAGGTCGTTCATGTAGCGGCTGACCTGAGTGGTCAATTGTTCACCGAGCTGTCTGATCTCCCGGTCTTCGAAGGCAATGTTGTCCACCGTGGTGGTGAAGGTGAAGGGGAAGGTGTACTCGCTGAGCCGGGACGTATTGGTCGCAGACGTCAGGGCGGTTTTCAGGTAGTCGAGCCAGCGCTGGCTTTGCAACAGGCGATCCTGATACAGGTTCAGGGCCTGTTCCTCGGTATTGATGGCATTGAGGCGAAAGGTGATTTCTTCCTTCGGATCGGACGAAGCCACGCCTTCGAGCAACGCCAGCCGCGTGCCTTCCAGGCCGTCGAGGCGTACCTGATATTGCTTCTTCTTGGTTTCGTAGAAGCTCTGCGGCAGGTCGATCGATTGCAGTTCCTGACGGCTGGTCAGGTAGTTTTGCAGCAGTGCCGCGACAAACCGGGTGCCTTGGGCCGGATCGCCAAAGTTGTAGACAATGGAGATCACGTTGGAACCCGGTAGCGTTTCGATCGTCAGGTTTTCGATGGCTTGCTGGGTGAAGACATCCAGATCGGTATCGCGCACGGGATCGGTCTCAAGCCCGAATGCATCGCGCACTGGATTGATCACGTATTCACGCAAGGGGGTGGTCACGAAACGCTTGATCGGTTCGGTCACCAGTTTGCTGAAAATCCCGGGGTTGGGCGCGTACTCGCCTTTGTCCCGCAGGTCACTGATGGTCTGACGGATCAAGGCCGGGGAACGCAAGATATTGCTCTCGGTTTCCATGTCTGCCAGTGACGGCGGAATGAACGAGGCATCACCTTGAGTCAGGGACGTGGTGGCGTCTCCCTGGGAGAGTTTTTTGGATTGCACGATCACCTGCGCGGTGATGTCGAAGCTCTGTTTGAGCATCAGCGGCAAGATCAGGGCGATCACTGCAAAGATCAGGAAGACGCGCTTCACCAACTGCTTGTTGGCGAAGAAAATCCTGAAGAACTCATGCAGGTAGTTTTCCTTTGGGTTCATGGTCGGTCACCTGAGCGTTAGTTGTCGCTGTCTTTGTTGTCGACGCGGTAGGCGAATCCGAAGCCCACCCCCTGGAACAACACCACGTCCGCCAGTTGCCGCGCGAGTTCACCGGCGCTGGCCAGTTTGGTCTTGGGCACGTAGAGCATGTCGTCCGGTTGCAGGTAAGCAATCTGCGACGCATCACCGGACAAGGCTTTTTCAACGTCGTAATGCACGGCCTGCACGTGGTTGCCGGTGCGGCGCATGATCACCACCGAATCGAGCCGCGCCTTGACGTTGGTGCCACGGGCCAGGGTCAGCGCTTCGAGCACCGAGACCGGCCGGCGAATCGGGTAGGAGCCCGGTTGCGCGACTTCACCCAGCACATAGATTTCGTTACCCGACGTGGATTTGAGCATGACGTCGACCTTCATCCGCCCCGGCAATTGCGCGTAGCGTTGATTGAGGAACGTTTCCAGTTGGTTGAGCGTCATGCCTTGCAGCGGCACGGAGCCGATTTCCGGGAAACTCGCATAGCCGTCATTGCCCACAACGATCTCCCGACTCATGCCGGTAGCGGGGTGGTTCAGGTTGCTCTTGAGGTTTTGCTCGTCGCTCAGCGGGCTGGTCACCAGCACCGTCACCTGATTGCGATTGGGCTGGAACAGGGATTTGCGCTCATAGGCACGCTGGATCTCCTGCCGCGCTTCGACAGCTGTCAGCCCGGCGACTTTCACCGAGGTATTGGCCCCCGGCAGTTCGATGGTGCCGTCGGGCAGCACCCGTTGGGTGCCGTTGAGCTGGCTGGCCGCGGTGAAGTTCAGGGCGACCTGGTCACCGGACTGAATGCGGTAAGCGCCCGAGCTGCTGGTGCTGATGTGAAAGATCACCTCCAGCACGTCCTTGGGCCGCAGGGTCTGTTCGACCTTGGGCATGTCGGTGGCCTGGGCATTGGCCGGCTCGGCCGTGAGGATCTGCACCGGCATCTGCTGGGTTTCACTGGTGCTGGAGCAACCTGCAAGCGGCAGCAACAGCAGGAGAAGCATTTTGGCGTTCATGGCGTCATCCTTTTCTGCGGTTGCCTAGAGGTTTTTGTAGAGCCATTTGGGCATGTAGTACTTGCGCCGGTTGAAGACGCTGCCCACCAGTTTTGCACCCGCCTGAGTCAGGCGCTGGACTGCGGCCTGAGCCACCTCCCAGCGCGTGTCCTCGGCGCGCACCACCATGATCACGCCATCCACCAAGGTGCTGATCACCAAGGTGTCGGCGGCCGAATACACCGCGTCGCCGTCGATCACCACAAAGCGATAGCGATCGCCCAACTGGTTGAGCAACGGCGCCAGCTGTTCGGTGGTCAGGTGCTCGGCGCCGCGGATGTGCCGCCCGTTCGGCAGGATGTGGAAGGGCAGGCTGGAGACATTCACCAGGCAGTCCTGCAGCAGCGGCGGCGAGGCATTGAACAGCAGGTCGCGAAAGCCGCGCTCTTTGGTCAGCCCCAACTGTTGCGTGAGGTTGCTCTCCGATTGGCTGGCATCCACCAGCAGCACTTGGCCGCTGCTCATCGACGCCAGCTGGCTGGCCAGCGCCAGGGCGCTGGTGGTGGTGCCGGTGCCTGTGTTGGCAGCGGTCAGAAAGAGGATCCGCAGATCCAGGTCAAGCACGGTCGAGGTCAGGTTGGACTCGCTCGGGCTGGCGATGGTCAGGCTTTTATTCGATGAACCGTCCATTTAACTCGCTCCGTGGCCGCTGAATACTTTGAAGGGGGTTTTCAACAGGATCTTCAGATCAAGCAAAAGGCTCTGCTCGGCGATATAGTTGAGGTCCAACTCAACGCGCTGGTCGAAGTCGATATTGCTGCGCCCGGATATCTGCCACAGGCCGGTCATGCCGGGGTAGATGCTCAGGCGTGCAAGGTGGCTGTCTTTGTAGCGATAAGCGTTGAACGAGGTCGGTCGCGGACCGACCAGACGCATGTCGCCGCTGACTACATTGATCAGGTTGGGCAACTCATCAAGGCTGCTGCGCCGCAGGAAGCTACCGATCGGAGTAATCCGTGGGTCGTTGTCGATCTTGAAATCGATGGCATCGGCGCCGTGCTTGTTCAGGTGCCGCAAGGATTCCTTGAGCTCTTCGGCGTTGGTCACCATGGTGCGGAACTTGTACATGCCGAACAGGCGGCCGCGGTAACCGGTGCGCTTCTGCACGAACATCACCGGCCCCGGGCTGCTGAACTTGATGACCAGCGCCAGGCCCAGCAGCACAGGGGACAGCAGCAGCAGAATCACCAGTGCGCCGAGGGATGCAACCACTCGGTTGGTGCGCGACAGCGTCCAGGGCCGACCACCGTCACGGCCGGTCATCCAGCCGCGGCCCTGCATATGGATCGCCGTGTCCAGGCGCATTCGGTGTTCGGGGTCCAGGCGTTTGTCACGCTGCATGTGATTGAGCAACATGCCTTTTTCATGTCCAGTCATAGAATCCTCCGCTAAAGCCCTTGCGCGAGTGGCGAGTGGGCGTGGCGCAGTGAGTAGTAGTCGCGGAACCAGGCGATGAATCGTCCGAGTCCTTCATCCAGCTCGATCCGTGGCTGGAAACCGGTGGCCTGGGCCAGATCGCTGGCATCGGCGCAAGTGTTGAGCACGTCGCCCGGCTGCAGAGGCAGCAACTCGACGAGGGCTTTTTGTCCGAGGTGTTTTTCCAGCAGCGCCAGGTAGTCCTTGAGCTCCACCGGTTGTTGTCCGCCAATGTTGTAAATGCGCCATGGCGCCATGCTGCTGGCCGGGTCCGGTTGTTCGCGGTTCCAGTTAGGTGCGGCTTGGGGGGCGCGCTCGATCAGACGAACGATGCTCTCGATGATGTCGTCGATGTAGGTGAAATCACGCTGGTGCTGGCCGTAGTTGAACAGCTTCAGCGGCTGCCCTTCGGCAATCGCCCGGGCGAACCGGATCGGCGACATGTCTGGCCGGCCCCAAGGTCCGTACACCGTGAAAAAACGCAAACCGGTGCAGGGAATACCGAACAGATGGCTGTAGCTGTGAGCCATCAGCTCATTGGCTTTTTTGGTCGCGGCATACAGCGACAACGGGTGATCGACGCCGTCCTGGACCGAATAAGGCGTGCGTTGGTTGGCGCCGTATACCGAACTGGACGAGGCATAGATCAAGTGTTTGACCGGATGGTGGCGGCAGCTTTCGAGGATGTTCAAAAAACCGCTCAGATTGCTGTCGACGTAGGCCCGGGGATTCTCCAGGGAGTAACGCACCCCGGCCTGGGCCGCGAGATGAATCACCACCTCCGGCTGTTCGGCGACAAACAATGCGTCGAGGGCCGTGGCGTCGGCCACATCGACTTTGGCGAGGGGGAAATCGCCGACTTGCTTGCGCACCCAATCCACGCGGTCATGCTTGAGTTGCGGGTCGTAGAAGTCGTTGAAATTATCCAGGCCGAAAACCTCATGCCCGTCGCGCAACAGCCGCAACAGGCAATGGGCGCCAATGAAACCGGCCGCTCCGGTGACGAGTATTTTCATGGCTGTGGCGCCTCGGGAGCGATGTGCCGCAGCCCGATGCCGCTGTAGTGCAAGCCGGCCGCCGCCACGTGTTCGGGGTTGTAGAGGTTGCGCCCGTCGACAATCACCCGCGCGCGCAATTTGCTCGCCAGCAGATCGAAATCGACCACGCGGAAATTCTTCCACTCGGTGCAGATCACCAGCGCATCGGCATCTTCCAGGGTGTCGTCGCGGGTCGCGCACAGATGCAGGTCATTGCGGTAACCGTAAATGCGCCGGCACTCGGACATGGCTTCCGGGTCGTAAGCCTGGACGCTCGCACCTTCTGCCCACAGCGCTTCCATCAGATAACGGCTGGGGGCTTCGCGCATGTCATCGGTATTGGGCTTGAAGGCCAGGCCCCAAATTGCGATGGACTTGCCGCCCAGCCCATCGGGAAACAGCGCCTGCAGTTTGCTGAAGAGGATGTGCCGTTGGCTGTCATTCACATCGGTGACGCTGCGCAGCAGACGCAAAGACATGCCGTGATGTTCGGCGGTGTGCAGCAGGGCGCGCAGGTCTTTAGGGAAGCACGAGCCGCCGAAGCCACAGCCGGGGTAGATGAAGTGGTAACCGATGCGTGGGTCCGAGCCGATGCCTTTGCGCACCGCCTCAATGTCGGCCCCCAGCAACTCGGTGAGGTTGGCCAGTTCGTTCATGAAACTGATGCGGGTGGCGAGCATTGCGTTAGCGGCGTACTTGGTCAGCTCGGCGCTGCGATTGTCCATGAACATGAGCTTTTCGCGGTTGCGGCAGAACGGCGCATAGAGTTCGCTCAATTGGTTGCGCGCTTCATCGTCATTGGTACCGACAATGATCCGGTCCGGGCGCATGCAATCGGCCAGGGCGCTGCCTTCCTTGAGAAACTCCGGGTTGGACACTACTCGAGCGTTCAACGCCTCTTTGCCACGGCGTTGCAGTTCTTCATTGGCAGCGCTCGCCACTTGGTCCGCGGTGCCCACCGGCACGGTGGACTTGATGATCAGGGTGCGATCGGACTCCATGAAACCGGCGATTTGCCGAGCGACACTCAGCACATGGCTGAGGTCGGCGGAACCGTCTTCATCGGCGGGAGTGCCCACCGCGATGAAAATCAGCTCGGCGTGTTCAACCGCATCACTGGCCTGGGTGGAGAAGAACAGGCGACCGGCTTTGATGTTGTCTTCCAGTGCGCTGGACAGTCCCGGTTCGCTGATCGGGGGCACGGCTTGTTGCAGTTGCTTGATCTTGTTCAGGTCAATGTCGACGCACAGCACGCGATGTCCGACATCGGCCAATGCAGCGGCTTGTATCAGACCGACGTAACCCGTACCAAATACGCTCACGTCCATATTGGCGTGCCTCGTAAAACGGTGGATGTAACTGATATGAGACTGTCAAAAGGGGTATAGCCCAGCCATGGGAAAGCGAGTCAGCAAAATGACGGGTAACGCGACCCCGAAAACCCCGGTTTCACGGGCTCTTTGCCATCAAGTGCTTGCCACTGCTGGATTTACTGCGGTTTTGAGGGATTTTTGAGGGTGTTGACAAAACGATAAACGGTCGTAAGGCTTGAAACACAAGGGTTACAGGCACTTGAGTGTGTCAGATTCGAGGCAACGTTTTTTTGACGCTTTGGGGAAAAAACCGGCATTTCTTGCGCTTCGAGGGCTCGGTGCTAGTGTCAGAAAATGGCCGACAATCCATTGGCCACGGAGGTGTTGTAATCGCCATGATCCGTTACCTCAAGGAACTGTTGCTGGTTCTGTATTTACTCAAGAATTACGCCGATTACCTCGATCGTCTTGACGCGCTGGGCATGAGTTTTCCTGTGCTGCTGTATGGCGCAATGTTCCTTGTGCTGACGGTGGCGCTGTTCATGACCGCGTACATCCGTCAGACGTTGGTCCGTCATCTGTTCGCGTTGGTGATGTCTGGCTCGGCGGTGTTCTTCGACGTCTATACGCAAGTGACTGCCGGTTACATGACCTACAGCAGTTTTGTGTCGCTGGTGTATTCCGGCGGGTTCATTCAGGAGGCGGCGTACCAGTACCGCGATGCAATCATCAGCGCGATGTTCAGTGGTTTGTTGCTGCTGTTCGGTATCGGGCTCAAGCCGCGTAGACGGGCGCCATTGCCGGGCGCACTGTTGGTGGCGGCGCCTGTGCTTGGGGTGATGATGCTCAGCACTGTGCTGTTCATGCGGGCCGGCGAGGGGGCCCGTGGCTTGCCGATCATGTACACACCGCTGGCCTATCTGAATCTGTTCACCTATGAAGCGCTGCACAACACCGTCGGCCCGCGTGAGCCAGTGAGCCTGACGCGCATTGATCAGCCGGTGGGCCATGACATTGTGCTGATCATCGACGAGAGCATTTCCGGCAACTACCTGGACATCAACACGCCGTTCGGTGTGCACAGCAATCTCAAGGAACCGCGCCCGGGCGTGGACATCTTCAATTACGGCTATGCGGCATCCATCGCCAACTGCAGCGCCGACACCAATGTCACCCTGCGCTACGGCGGCACCCGCACCGATTACATGCGAATCAACAGCACATTGCCCTCGATCTGGCAGTACGCAAAACAAGCCGGGCTGCGCACCGTTTACATCGACGCCCAGCGTACCAGCGGCAACCTGCAGAACCTGATGAACGCCGCCGAGAAAAAGGACATCGACGAGTTCGTGCAATTCGACCGCATCAGCGTGCGTGACCGTGACATGGCCGCGGCGGCCAAGCTGATCGAGTTGCTCAACGACGCTACGCCGCAGCTGGTAGTGATCAACAAGGTCGGTGCGCATTTTCCAGTGCACGACAAGTACCCGGACGCGTTCATGGCTTACCGCCCGACATTGCCGCGTGGACGGTTTGTCGAAGTGGCGGACACGGGCACACGTGATGGTTTCAACGGTCAGCCGGATGATTGGTTGCTGTACCGCAACGCCTACAAAAATACCGTGCTGTGGAATGTCGGCGAGTTCTTCGCCCGGGTGTTTGCTCAGGCGGATCTGAGCCATGCGTTGCTGATCTATACCTCCGATCACGGGCAGGATCTGCACGAGCGCGGTAACCCGGGGCTCAATACGCACTGCGGTGACGATCCGGTGGAGGAGGAGGGGTTGGTACCGTTGGTGGTGATTTCCGGCCGCGATTTGCAAACCCTGGACTGGCAGGCGCAATGGCCGGCCAACAAGGATCGCTCCAGTCACTACAACATCTTCCCGACCTTGCTGCAGGTGATGGGTTATGACCTGGCGGGGATCGAGGCGGTGTATGGCAAACCGCTGAGTGTGCCGACGGCGGATGAATTCACCTTCAACTATCGCTTCAACGCGCGGCTCGGTGCGGTGCCGGCGTGGAAGTACATTGACCTGAAGAGCATCGTGACGCCGGGTCGGGTGATGCCGAGTGTGGCGGTGGGGCAGTGAGTTTTTCGCTGGGATGACCCGGCCTCATCGCGGGCAAGCCCGCTCCCACAGGTGATTGAGGCGTACCCAAACATCGCATACACCATCGCCCCCGTAGGAGCGAGGCTTGCCCGCGAAGGCGTCAATCCGGTATGCCCACAGATTCTGCGTACACCGGCGCCCCCGTAGGAGCGAGGCTTGCCCGCGAAGGCGTCAATCCGGTATGCCCACAGATTCTGCATACACCGGCGATCCCTGTGGGAGCGGGCTTGCCCGCGATTAACGATAACGCGGTCCCGCTGCCGTCCGCTATCCTAGGCCCACTGCCTTCAACGAGTCTCCCCTCATGCTTTCGGTCCAGGGCGTCTTCAAAAGCTACGCCACCCCCCAAGGCCCGCTGCCGGTATTGCAAGGCGTCGACCTCACGTTGAAACCCGGCGGCAGCCTGGCGCTGATGGGTGAATCGGGCAGTGGCAAGAGCACCTTGCTGCACCTGATCGCCGGGCTGGACAAGGTCGACCGCGGCAGCATCCGCAGCGGCGAGTATCGGCTGGAGCAGATGAGTGAAAGCCAATTGGCGAACTGGCGGCGCACCGAAATCGGTCTGGTGTTCCAGCAGTTCAACCTGATCGGCAGTTTGCGCGTCGAAGACAATCTGGCATTTCAGGCGCGTCTGGCCGGGCGCCACGATCCACGCTGGCAGGCGCATCTGGTGCAACGTCTTGGGTTGGCAGAGTTGCTGCGGCGTTACCCGGAGCAACTGTCCGGCGGGCAACAGCAGCGGGTCGCCCTGGGTCGTGCCCTGGCATCGCAACCCAAACTGCTGTTGGCCGACGAGCCCACCGGCAGCCTCGATGAAACCACCAGTGATGAGGTGTTGAAGTTATTGCTGGAACTGCTCGACGACAGCCCGACGACTTTGCTGATGGTCACTCATAGCCCACGGGTCGCCGCACGGCTGGCAGACAAAGTGGTGCTGCACGGTGGCCGTCTGGCTGGCGCGGACGAGCGCTGAAATGCGGGTTTTTCGCGAGACGCTACGGGCGCTGCTCAGCCATTGGCGACAGCACCCGGTGCAATTTTTCAGTGTGCTGACCGGGCTCTGGCTCGCCACCAGCCTGCTGACCGGCGTGCAAGCGCTGAACAGCCAGGCGCGAGAAAGCTACGCCCGGGCCAGTCAGCTGATCGGCGGCGAACCGCAAGCCAGTCTCACTGCACCCGGCGGTGGGGTGTTTTCCCAGCAAGTATTTGTCGACCTGCGTCGTGCGGGCTGGCCGGTATCGCCGGTGTTGCAAGGGCGGGTGACGCTCAAGGGCCATGAAGAGCAGCGCTTGCAGTTGATGGGCATTGAGCCGGTGTCACTGCCGGCTGGTTCCGCAGTGGCCGGGCGGGCGTTGCCGATCGAGCAGATCGTCGAGTTTTTCACCCCGCCGGGCAGCACCTGGATTTCACCGCAGACGTTGCAGGCATTGGGCTTGCGCGAAGGCGAAACCCCGGTAGCCCAGAGTGGAGTCACCTTGCCGCCGCTGCGTGCCCAGACTGACATGGCGCCCGGTGTGTTGCTGGTGGACATCGGCTTCGCCCAACAGATTCTGCAGTTGCCCGATCAACTGTCACGCCTGCTGCTGCCCAAGGATTTCAGCGCGATTCTGCCTGATGAGCTAAAGGGCCAGCTTCAGTTCAAAAGCAGCGGCGAAGAAAATAACCTTGCGCGCCTGACCGAGAGCTTCCACCTGAACCTCGATGCCTTGGGTTTTCTGTCGTTCGTGGTCGGCCTGTTCATCGTTCACGCGGCGATCGGCCTGGCGCTGGAGCAACGCCGAAGCTTGCTCAGAACCCTGCGCGCCTGTGGGGTCAGTGCTCGCCTGTTGATTACCTGCCTTGCCGTCGAACTGGGTGCTCTGGCGCTGATCGGTGGAATCGCCGGCGTTGTCAGCGGCTATCTGCTAGCCGGCGTGCTGCTGCCGGACGTCGCCGCCAGCCTGCGCGGCTTGTACGGCGCCGAAGTGCCGGGGCAGTTGAACCTCAGTGCACCGTGGTGGTTCAGCGGTATTGGCCTGAGCCTGTTCGGCGCTTTGCTGGCCGGCGCCAACAGTTTGCTGCGGGCGGCGCGTTTGCCGTTGCTGGCATTGGCCAATCCGCAAGCCTGGCATCAGGCCCACGCACGCTGGTTGCGGCGCCAGGGTTGGGTCGCGGTGATAGCGGCGCTCATCGCGTTATTGGCGTTGATCTTCGGCGACAGCCTGAGCAGCGGCTTCGTACTGATGGCCGCGTTGTTGATCAGTGCCGCACTGGCCTTGCCGGTGGTGTTGAACAGTGTGCTCAACGGGGTGCTTGGGCGCAGCCATTCGGTACTCGGCCAATGGTTTCTCGCCGACTGCCGCCAGCAACTGCCGGCCCTGAGCCTGGCCTTGATGGCGCTGTTGCTGGCGTTGGCGGCAAACATCGGCGCTGGCAGCATGACCGCCGGTTTTCGCCAGACGTTCAGCAACTGGCTGGAACAACGCCTGACCGCCGAGCTGTACCTCAATCCGCAAAATCCCGCCCAGGCTCAAGAACTGCACACCTGGCTCAAGCAACAACCTCAAGTCAGCGCAGTGCTACCGAACTGGCAGGTATCGATCCAGTTGCAAGGCTGGCCGACGGATATCTTTGGCGTAATCGATCACCCGACGTATCGTCAGCATTGGCCCCTGCTGGAAGCCTTGGGCGACAATCCCTGGGAGCGACTGGCCAACGATGACGCGCTCATGCTCAGCGAACAACTGGCCCGGCGGTTGAAGGTACGGCTCGGTGATCACCTGACGATCCCGACGCCGAATGGCCCATGGTCGCCGCGGATCGTCGGAATCTATGCCGATTACGGCAATCCCAAGGGGCATCTGCTGGTCAACATCAATCATCTGTTGCGCGGCTGGCCGCCGTTGACGCCCAACCGTTTCAACCTGCGCATCGACCCGGCGTCGATTCCCGGCTTCCTGGCCGCGCTGCAAACCCGGTTCAACCTGGATGACAGCCGCATCGTCGATCAGGCCCGGCTCAAGGGCTGGTCCACGCAAGTGTTCGAACGCACCTTCGCCGCCACCGCCGCGCTCAACAGCCTGACGCTGTGCGTTGCAGGCGTGGCGCTGTTCATCAGTTTGCTGACCCAAAGCCAGAGCCGCCTCGGACAACTCGCACCGCTGTGGGCTTTGGGCGTGACCCGGCGCCAATTGATGCTGCTGAACCTGGGGCAAACCTGGTTGCTGGCGGTGTTGACGCTGGTGCTGGCATTGCCCTTGGGCATCGCGTTGGCGTGGTGCCTGGACACGGTGATCAACGTTCAGGCCTTCGGCTGGCGCTTGCCGTTGCGGGTGTTTCCGTTGCAGCTGTTGCAGTTGATGGGCCTGGCCTTGCTCGCGACATTGCTCGCTTCAGCGTGGCCGTTGTATTCGCTGTATCGCACGCAACCGGCGGATCTATTGAGGACGTTTGCTCATGAAGATTAAGGCTGGCCTGTGGTTATTGGCCGTGTTGCTGAGCGGATGCGACAACACACCTGCGCCGGAAAAAGGCTTCGCCGGCCTCGGTCATCAGGCCGAGGCATTTACCCCGGTGGTGCCCGGGCGAGTCTTCAGTTTTCCGGCGGATCACGGCCCCCACGATGGCTTTCGCATCGAATGGTGGTACGTCACTGCCAACCTCAAGGACGATCAGGGCCAGGAATTCGGCGCGCAATGGACACTGTTTCGCAGCGCCTTGAAAGCGACACCCGAGCAACCCGGCTGGGGCAATCAGACCATCTGGCTGGGCCATGCCGCCGTGACGTCCGCCACGGCACACCATGCCGCCGAACGCTACGCCCGAGGCGGCGTTGGCCAGGCCGGCGTGAGCCTGGCGCCGTTCAAGGCATGGATCGACGATTGGCATTTGAGCAGTCAGGCCAGCCATGAAGACCCTCTGGCGGACTTGCAACTCAGCGCCCGCGACAAGGCTTTCAGCTACCAGCTTCGACTGACCTCCACACGCCCACCGGTGCTTCAGGGCGACAAAGGCTTCAGCCAGAAATCCGAACAAGGCCAGGCGTCGTACTACTACAGCCAGCCGTTTTTCCAGGCCAGCGGCACATTGCAAATCGATGGCAAAACCTACGCCGTCAGCGGCCCGGCCTGGCTCGATCGCGAGTGGAGCAGCCAACCCCTGACCGCCGACCAGACCGGTTGGGACTGGTTCTCCCTGCACCTGGACAGCGGCGAACAGGTCATGCTCTACCGCATGCGGCAAAAGGACGGCGCGCCATACCTCACCGGCACCTGGATCGATGCCCAAGGGCAAACGCAGTTATTGCACGCCGACGACATCAGCCTCACGCCTCAGGAAAAGACCAATGTCGCTGGCCGTTCGATGCCAGTGAGCTGGTCGATAAAAATCCCCGCCAGACACCTCGAAATCACCATCAGCGCCCTCAACCCCAAGGCCTGGATGGACCTGCGCATACCGTATTGGGAAGGACCGGTTCGGCTCAGTGGCAGTCATGGCGGGCAGGGGTATCTGGAGATGACCGGCTACTGATCTGGAACTCTCGGCGCCACGCCGTTTTCCTACGTAATGAAGCCCATTCATGGGAGCCCGCCATGAGCAACGACCTCAAACCGCCCACCCTTGCCACATGGCAGCGGCTGTTCGACGACAAAGCCTACTGGCAGCAATCCCCCGACGCGCATTACAGCGAACTGCTGCGCATCGCCGACGATCTGCTAGGGCAGGGCGCCATCAACCTCGATCAATGGCAAATTCTCAAGACCAAGGCCGATCAATCCCACAAAGACTCGCCCGCCGTGAACGTCGCCCATGAAGTTGACGATCCCGAAGCCTGAGGACATCCCCATGAATCCCAAACCGACCACTCCCTCACAAAACCCCGACGAACCCCGGCCACCAGGCGAAGTCGAGCGCGACAACGACGCCCTGCGGCCCACCGACCCGACCCGGCGCAAGGAAAGCGGTAAAGGCACAGAGAGCGGCGAATCCACCGCGCAAGAAACTGCGGAAACTCCCTGATCCGCGTCTATGCTCATCGACAACAGACGGCTCCGCACCTGGATTGAGAGCTGTCTGCTGCCATCCATCACAGGGAAAGTAACGCTTATGAAGCTCAACGCACTGACCAAAGCCATCACCCTCGCCACGCTCCTGTCCACTGCCAGCCTTAGCGCCATCGCCGCAGACATCCCGCTGTCCGCCGTTGTGGAAGCCGATCAGGTCGTCACCAAAGTCCTGGCGGTCGACGCCGCCAAACGCCAGGTTGTCCTCGAAGGCGCGGAAGGGCGGCAGGTCCATGTACAACTCAGCGACAAGGCCAAAAACCTCGGCAAACTGAAAGTCGGTGATCAGGTCAATGTCGAAGTCATCCGCTCGGTCGCGGCCTATCTCGACACCAACATCGACAAAGGCTTGCCAGGCTCTATCGAACACACCGGCGAAATCCGCGCCAGCAAAGACAACCCCAACCCCGGCGGCGAAGCCTTCCGTCAGGTACAGGTTCAACTGAAAATCACCCACATCGACCTGAAGAACAATCAGGTCACCTTCCAAAACCCGGCCGGCCAATCCAAAACCGTCAACGTCGAAAGGCCTGAAGTCCAGGCGAAATTGAAAGATCTGAAAGTGGGGCAGAGCGTTGTGGTGACCTATACCGATGTGCTGAAAGTCACCAGCCAACACCCAAGCTGATCATTACTTGTACCTGTTGATTGTTCTTGTACAGAAAGTTGTAGAAGAACAATCAGTTTTAATGGTCGAACTGGTGAATTTTAAAAGTTTGTATTTGGTTTTTTAGCAAAAACTTACGAAATATTACGTGCATAAATTTCATGTTTATAGCGAGGACATATCCGCCAAATTCTATTAAAATCCTTCCCGTTCGCCCGGTGTCAGGGCTCTTTACCGGTGCATGGATTGCCAGGCCATTACACTGGGCGAACACCTTCTTTGGGAGGTGCTGTTTAAAAGTTTCGGATATAAAAAATGGGCGACCTTGGAGTCGCCCATTTTTATTGGCTGGGTTAAAGCGGCGGCGCCGGACACCCTACCGGGGGGTTGTAATGGCGTTTGTAGCCTGAGTCATTTCAACCCGAAATTGTATCCATTATCGGAGTGCTAGACTGGAGCTGCTGCCGGTAGTTGGCTGCACGCTGAAGCACTCGGCACAAGGCCTGAAAATTTGCCGGTTTGGTCAAAATATCATTGGCACCGGCGGCCCTGAAACGTTCTATCTCGCTCGAAAAAGCACTCGCTGTGAAAGCGACGATGTAGCAAGTATCGCCCAGTGCCAGTTTGCGGATTTTATGGATGGCCTCCAGCCCATTCATGACAGGCATGTTGATATCCATAAAAATGATATCTGGAGTCGAAGTCATGCATTGATTGATCGCCTCCAAGCCATCTGACGCAAGGTCGGGCGCATAACCCAACTCTTGCAACATCGCTATGGCAACTTTCTGACTCACGGGATGGTTTTCCACCAGCAGAATATCGAGCGGGTAATCCTCGGCAAAAGATGAGTCGAAACCAACCGATGCATGATCATCCCGGATGGGTAGTTCCGAAACTGAAAAAAGCTCCATGGGGAGTGAGAAGGAGAACGTCGATCCGACGCCAGGCTGACTGGTAAAGGATAAAGTCCCCTGCTGCGCCTCGACCAGATTTTTGCAGATGGAAAGACCGAGCCCACTCCCGGTAAAGCGTTGACTGGCCGGTCCTTTAAACTGAGCAAAGGGCTTGAACAGGCTGTCTTGCCGTTCCATGGGGATACCTATGCCGGTATCGCGTATGGAGAATTCGAGTCGGGCTCGAGTGCCGTAACCGCTAGTCGTGACCATGAGCGATACCTTTCCGGCCTCGGTGAATTTAACTGCATTGCCCAGCAAGTTGATCAGTATCTGGCGCAGGCAATTGGTATCGGTTTTGACCAAGGGAGGTACGTCTGGTGAGACCAGGGCCTCAAGTACTATTGGCTTGTCCTGCATGTTTTGCCGGATCATTTCAATACTGGATGAAACCAGAGCTCTTATTTCGAAGACACGAGGCTTCAACTCAAGTTTGCCTGCTTCGATTTTTGCAAGGTCGAGAATGTTGTCGATAAGAGACAGCAGGGCTCGTCCACTTGTATTGATCGTTTTTAGCAGACTGCTTTGCTCGCGGTTCAGGGCAGATCTTGCCAGCAGCTCCGTCGCGCCGATAACACCGTACATGGGCGTGCGAATTTCATGACTCATGGTGGCCAAAAATCTGGTCTTTGAACGATCTGCGTCCTCGGCGGCATTTTTTGCCTGATTCAATACTTCTTCGTTTATTTGCATTTGCTGGAGATGAGCGCGCATGCGTATAAGGCTGAAGACGAGAAATACCAGAATGGCCAGGATGATATGGTGCAGGGAGTCTTGATTAAGTTGCTGGTAGTAATCCGCCAACGTCATCTCCGCACCCGCAATATAAATCGTACCGTCCTGCGATTTCATCGGAACGAAGACGGCGCGAAAATCTCCCCAGTGATCCGAGTAGTCGATCCAGGTGGGTTCGGTGCGTTCAAAGCTGTCGAGCAAAGCCTGACTGGCATCCGGATAGGGATCGAAAAAGCGTACGAAATTCTTCTCCTGTATCTCTTTTTTCGATGCGCTGGAGCTGACCAGATAAGCCTCGCCCGAGCGTTTGACCACACTGTAGACAAAAGCAGTACCCATGGAATCGTTGAAGCTGGAGAGCCGTTGAATGGCATTCCAGTCCTCCGCCTCGGATTTTGACTGTTTGTCGATCAGATTGTCATGGTAGCGATCGCCAAGGATGGCCGAAGCCCCCAGCGCGGCATGCAGCAGCTTGTTATTAATGTTGTCAGTGAGGATCCCTTGAGTCTCGACGTAGAGGTAGTAGATATAGCCACTGACACCTACTATGTAGACCAAGAGAAAAATCCACGTTTTCCGTTTGAGTTTGAACATAAATCACAGCCTCCATACTGTAGGGCCAAGCATAATTTGAAGGCGGGCTGAAAACCATTGTTTTGTTTTTTGCTGTTTTCAGGTGAGGTGTTATTTGACCGAAGAGCCAGTTTTTTTGGTTTTTTTGCTCACGATGTTGAGTCGATTTTTTTGGATTGATCAGAAATTTAAAGACGGTTTTTAACAAACTCTTGCGAATTGCTACATGCATAAGTCCGGGAGGCGGTTTTTGAAAGTTGCAGATATAAAAATGGGCGCCCGTACCTGGGTCGCCCATTTTTATTGATGATTTAAAGTTGCGCTCGCAACCGCCGTCCGACCACATCCAGCAAATCGCAGCCATCGCGCAACGGGATGGCCAACACCCGCGCAAACTCTTGCAACAGCACAGCATCACCACCAAGCGCTTCGCCCAGGGAAAGCGTTTCCAACAGTTGAGTGACACTGCGAATGCGATACGCCGCCGTGTCATGCAACACATCGACAGGCGCTTCAGTGTCGATCAGCAGCGAAGGGATCGTGCAATCGATGCCGGTAATCGGCATGTATCGAGTCATGGTTGGACCTCCTCAGCGTCGGACACCTCACCGGGTGGATCGAGATTGTCCAGCGCCCGGTTTACCAACAACTCACCCAGCACGGCCAATTGCTGAATCGATAGCGCCAGGCTGCGGTGCGAGCCTTCAAGTTCGCAAGCAAAGTCAGTCGTCAGCACGTTAAGCGAGGCGAGGGTTTCGCAGGCGTGGCTTAGCAGAGTTTCGGTGTCAATGTTGGGGAGAAGGGTGAAAACGTGGCTGATGGGGTCGGGATTTTTTGGATCGCGGAGTCGGGCACTGATGGTGCGTTGGGTTGCTTGGCTGAGTTGATTGGGGTCGAAGAAGTCGGGTGGAAATTTTTTCATCGTGAAGCTCCTGAAACAATGGAGCCGCAAAGCGGCATTTGCATGCCTTGATCGTGTTCGGCCTGTCAAAACCGGTCGCTGAGGTTACAGCGGCTGGGGGAGGTTATCTGGGGAGGAAGGGGTGTACAAGTTCATTGGGAGCGACGGGTTTTGTGGGAAATGTCCGATGCTTTTGTCAGCCGTCCCGAGGGGCAGAAAAATTGAGTCAGATTTGGTCTTAAGTGAACTCGGGTTTTTTATCGCTCATGTAAACTGAGGGTCCACAAAGTAGTGGATATTTCGTTGTGAATTCAATTATCGAGCTGTTGTTCGAAGCGTGAATCGTGAAGAGATTTTCGCTCTGAGTGATTCTTATGCTAAGTTTTTCTTTTGTAGGTATATTTTTTATCATCAGGTTGCTGATTTCGCTGCAGTTGAAACCGATGCGACATGTATTGAATTCAGCCTTTCTCCATTTTGCGGGAGGAGCGTCAGGGAGCTCTTCGATGTCAAATTCCAGTATTATCGTTGGTCTCTTGTTTTCGATGTTTATTGTGAAAAATTCAATGAGACCAATTGCTACGGGGGGTTTGAAAATCTGGTTAAAAAAAATGCTGCCATCGATATCGTTCCAGAACTTCATTTTTGCTCCTTGTGGCCAAACTTAGTGGGCAGATTTGTTTTTATGAATGCGTAAAAATAGATCCATTCTCTTTTTTTTGTTGTGCTTTTTTTGATTTTTGGTTAAGGCTTCCAGAAATCAATATTCTTCATGTGTCTTTCTATGTCGTCCATATCGTCTTTGCCAAGTGTGTTGTCAAAGCTCTCGCTTAGTATTCGTCGTACCTTGGCGAGTTTTTGTGTGTTTTTTTTCGTTGTCTATAAAGTCGGTTGTCGCACGTTGGTAGTCTGCAATAGGTTTGTCACTATAAAGCTACCCATTTTATGTAGAGATATTAATATGAACTCTATCTCTGCTAGTGCATCGAGTGCGACTCTCCGTGGATTATGATTTTTTTGTTTGTGTCTAGCATTTGTCATTTTTCCAGTTTGTTTAAAGTATTGGAAATTGCTTTGTTTAATTCTGTCCAGCTGTTTGCTTTTTCGCTAAAAATCGGGTGCTCCCAGTCATGGGCTTTAATTAAAGAAATTCTAAATGTGCCGTTTTCACAAAACTCAGGGTGCCAGCCTATGTCAATAAGCTGATCATGAGGGAAGGCGGCTTGGAATAGATCCTCCTTTAAGTCATCAACGATCATCGAAGTATCAGCAAGCTGATTGAGGTGGGATATATCATCAAATGATATTGTTCCGCCAAGCTCAATTATTTTTTTAGTGTCCATTCAATTTCTCTTCGTCTTTGCTCAAGGTGGCAAAGTTGTTTCATGAGCGAGTAGAAAATAAATCTGTCCTGCCTTCGTCTTCATAGGACTATTTTAAGTAAGAAAACTTTGGATTGAAGATCGTCTGGCCTTTGCACGGAGCTAGCTCGCTAACCTCAAGTTTAGATTCCGATCGCAGATGATCTAGGGCTTCTTGTGGAGTAAAAAGATTCTTGGATTCTTCCTTTAAATATTCTTCCATGGTTATTTTTTGAGTCGTAGATTTCGCTTGAGTATGTTTTATATTTTTCTTCATGCTTTTGTATTGCAATCGAAAGCCAAAGGACGTCATTTTCAGTATCTAGCTTTCCTCGGCCCCCCCACCTGTTTGCCGGCCTCTATCCAGCTGATAATTTTTTCATCCGTATTCATGTTGCCTTCCGAGTACTGATGACGATTTTGGGGGGCATGAGTGCGTAGAAAATAAATATATCCCCTTTTCTTTTCTTTCTCTTTTCTTTCTCTTCTTTTTTTCGATTCGCCTTTCAGTCTAGCGGATAGTCACATGCCCAAGGTGGAGTGAATAGCTCTGGATCGATGTTGTTCTCTTGAAGGTAGTCATTTATCTCTTCTTCGGTTTCTAACGTTTGACACTTGATAATGGTAGTGTCACTGCTTCCAATGCTATCTCTTGTTTCAATTATTAACTTAGGTATTGTGAAGTCTATTGCTACATATTTTGAATTTTTTGCGTCTTCCAAGAACTTATAATAGAGTTCTCCTGGGTATCTGTTTGTAAAATTCAAATGGTATACCGCGTATATAGCAATCCATCTGCGTAAGGAGTCGTCGTTTGTAGTGAGTTCTTGCGCGATCTCTGTATACGATTTCGCTTCCAGATCCCACCAGACTTTTCTTGGAATTATTTTTGGATTGCTCATTTTTGACCTTTAAATGGATTTGGCCAGTAGATTCGAATTGCTTCACCTTTGACAGGGTGTAGTTGTAAGTGTGGGCGATCACCATGAGGATCATTGGGGTCGTGGTTTGCCATGGTGACTTTCCTTGCAAAAAAGGGGACACCCATTAGCCGGTCTCAAGTCAAGGTTAATGGGTGTCTCCTTTCTCAATGTTGGCGGTGCTAGTCCGTGAATTCTAAGTGAGATTGTCAGCGCCCCAATAAAATTTAAAAAAACCTGAATTTTAAAGGGCGAAAATCTAAATGTGAGGTTAATTGGACTTTTTTGATTGTGTAAAAAAATATAAGTTAGAGGTGGAATTGTCTATTTTTTTAACCATATTTTCTTGGATGTATTGGTTTAACTCTGATTCAACTGTAGCGAGGTTTGTGTATTTTGCATGTTTCTCTGGGAATTCGCATGCATAGTTATACAAGCGCCATGCGTCGAATCCATCGGTTCTTCCATTTGGCCCGAAATCGAAATCCACACAGTACTCCGGGTATTCGATCATGCATCCGTTCCCATGTAATTGATAGCTTACACCCTTAAAAATCTCTCCTCTTTGAGCTATTTTATTGTCATGCCATAATTGGTGTAGTGATCTCGAGCCGAATTTGTCTTCAAGCAACTGTAGTGAGGTTTCTACAGCGCCTAAAAAATCAAAAATTAATAATTTCAGATTTTTGTTAATCATCTTCTCAGCCAAAAGGGGAGCAGCCAAAAGGAACAGATTTATTTTCATGAGTGCGTAGAAAATAGATCTGTCGCCTTTCTTGTTATTTTTTTTTTTTTTTTTTTTTTGGTTGCTAAGTTACTCTGAGTCCATAAGTGTTTTGTATTTCGCAAATGTGGTGATAGCTTGCTCGTCGCCATCAATTAAGTTTTCATAAAAGCTAATGTTTGTGGCCCATTCTTGGAATATAAGCGAGCTTTTGTATTTGTTGTTTTCTTGGGTTCGAAAGCTAAGTTTCCAATGAGAGGAAAGTCGCTCATCAATAATATCAAAGACATCAGCTGCATATGGTTTTGGATACTCATCATCTTCTTCTGCGCATATATAGAACCAAGGGCAGTTGTCTCGAAACTCGATGCCGTAAACCGTGTATTCCATTCCCAGTTGCAAGTCTAGCTCGCCGTCAGGCATGAATATGTAACGCTTTAAACGCATGACGGTTTCTGGTGCTGATATGTCATTCAGATTGTTGATTTTGCATACGACTTTCATTTGTCGATGGCTCCGGGTGGCACTGATGGGTCATTACCCCAAGGTTTTATATCATCGGTGCTGTGTTTTTTGAATTTGAAATCCATGAGCTCTCCGGTCTGCGGATTGCGTACATAATGTACTACGGAGTCATTTCCGTTCTTCGATTTTATCTTGAGCTCAATTTTATCCATTCCTTTAAAGGCAGGATCATTGAGGTTTTCGATAATAACGACGCCTCGACCTTCTTTAGCTGCCTGTAATGTCATCTGATCTTGAATGCTTTTAGGTTCCCGACTCCACTTGTCCGGTTTTGGAGGGGCTGGAGGGGGAGGAGATCCTTCATTTACGGTCGCTTTAACTGGTGGATCTTCCAGTCTGATTTCCGGCTTGCTACCACCCGCTCCAGGACAGCTTGTCAACCCCATCGGATCCACCCACCCCGTAGGGTTAGGCACGTATTGGTAGTTGTTCAACCCACCCGCCAGCTTAATCGGATCCGGCGTCAGAAACCGTCCAGTCCCCGGATTGTAGTAGCGATGCCGGTTGTAATGTAAGCCCGTTTCCGCGTCGAAGTACTGACCCTGAAAGCGCAGCGGGTTGTCGATTTCGGCGATGTCCAGCGCAGCGAGGTTGCCATAGGCGCGGTACTTGGCCGACCACATGATTTCGCCGCTGTAATCGGTGAGTTCCTGCGGGGTGCCGAGGTGGTCGAGTTGGTAGTAGAACGGCGCGGCCTTCAGCGGGCCTTCGCCGTCGAGCATGGCCAATGGGCGGAAAGTCCCCGGCTCGTAGATGTAGCTGCGATAGCGATTGTCGGCGCTCTCGGCGATGAGGCGTTCGCCTTGCCAGAGGAATTCGGTGGTATGGCCATCGACGGTCTTTTCGATGCGTCGACCGAAGGCGTCGTACTTGTAGGACGCGACGCTGCCGCCCGGCAGGCTGACGCCGATCAGGCGATGTTGGCAGTCGTAACGGTACTCGGTAACGAGTTTCTGTCCGGCGCCTCGGCGTTCGCGGATCAGGTTGCCGTAGGCGTCGTAGTCGTAATGACGGTCGCCCTGCATCAGCAGGCGGTTGCCCTTGACGTTGGCGAGGTTCGCGGTCGGCTCGTTGTTCTGGCCGAGGAGGTTGCCCGCCGGGTCGTGGGCGAAGCTTTCAGGCGTAGCGCCGCGTACATTGATCAGGCGGTCAAGCGGATCATAGTGATAGCTGCGGTGGCCTTTGCGGCTGTCGTCGATGCCGGCGAGGTTGCCGTTGGCGTCGTAGGTGTAGCGGCGCTGGAACAGATTTTTTTCGCGCTGGCTGACGCTATGGGCTTGCAACCGACCCTGTTCGTCGTACTGGTATTGGCTGAGCAGCAGGCCTTGTTGGCGCTGTTGTTCGCGACCGGCGTTGAACTGGTGGCTGGTCAGGCGCGAGCCGTTGAGGTCGATGCTGCTCAGCTGGCCGCCAGGCTGGTGGCGGTAATCGAGCTTGCTGCCGTCCGGCAGGCGGCAGTGTTTCAGTTGGCCGACGCTGTCGTACTCGTAGCGCAGCGTGCTCCAGCCCTGGTGTTCGGTGATCAGGCGATCTTGCAGATCGTATTCGTACGCCAGCGGCCAGTTGCTGTCGTCAACGTTGACAAGGCGCCCGAGGGCGTCATAGCTGTAGTGAATTTCCTCGCCGTCGGCCAGGGTTTTCACAAGCAGACGGCCAGCGGCGTCGCGTTGGTACTCGGTGATCAGCTCGCTGCCGTCGTCGCCGAATTCGGTTTTCTTCAGCAGTTGGCCATTGAGATCGTACTTGTAAGCGGTCCGGCGACCGTCGAAACCGGTTTCCTGCTGGATCAGGCCGTTCGGGTAGTAGTCGAGGTGGTAGTGCTCGCCACGTTCGTTTTCGATCTCGGTGAGCAGCAGGCGCGAGTTGTCGTAGCGGTAGCGCAGCTGGCTACCGTCCGGGTTGATGCGGCGGCTGACCAAGTGCAGGCCTTCGGCGTATTCGTAGCGGGTGATGCGCCCGAGTTCATCCCGTTCGGCGGTGACGCGACCATACGGGTTATAGGTAAAGGCACGGGTGGCGCCGCCGGGGAGAGTGATCTGTGTCAGGCGATCAACGGCGTCCCATTGGTAATGAGTGATGGCACCGGTTTCATCCTGACGTGTGATTTGCCGACCTAGCGCGTCGTAACGGTACTTGCGTTGGCTGCCGTCGGGCAGGCGTTCTTCCAACAGTTGACCAAGATTGTTCCAACCCAGTTGATGACGACTGCCATCGGGGTGACGAATCTCCAGCAGGCGACCCTGACGGTCGTAGTTATAGTGAGTTTCGTTGCCGTGGGGATCGGTTTGTTGGGTGATATCGCCCTGGCGGTTGCGCTCGTACTTCCAGCGCGCTTTACCTCGCTGGACATCAATGAGTTGACCATTGAAGTAGTTGTAACGGGTCGGTTCGTCTTCTGGCGGGATTACGGCCATCAAGCGCCCGGCATCGCTGTACTGATACTCGGTGATGGCGCCCATCGGGTCTTTTACTGCGACCAGACGTCCCTGATCATCATAGGCTTTCTGCGTTTCCCCACCATCGGGAGCGGTCTCGCTGATCAAACGCGCATTTTCGTCATGCACATAGACTTGTTCACTGCCGTCGGCGTTGTAAACAGTCACCGAACCTTTGTCATCCCACTCGTAACGGGCTTCCAGTTGCGAGTAGCTGGCCCAGTGGCGGACGCAACGGGAGAGTTTGCCTTCGCGCTCCCATTCCCAGAAGAAGCTGGCGCCCCCGGCCAGTTGCCGTTCCAGAATGACATGCTGATCGTTGTAGCGGTAATACTCGGTTTCACCTGCTGCATTGGTCGAGGATACGAGCTGATTACGCGTGTTGTAGCGGTAGGAGACCAAGGTCTGAATGGTTAGCCATGGATCCTGGCGTTCACCGCGGTCGTTGTACTCGGAGCGTTGTTGCTGATGATCCACCGCGGCGATATGACGGTCGTCGTAACGCAACAGCAAGGCGCGACCTGCACCGTTGTCGATGCGTTGAATGCGGCCGACCAGGTCATAGCTGATGTGTATCCGGTTGTCATAGGCATCGCTGATGGTGATCAGACGCCCGGCATGGAAATGGTAGAAGCGTGCCTTTGGCCCGGCTTGGGTGAGGATTAGTTCGCCAGGTGCATTGCCCAAGTAAATCGCGGCTTGGGCAAGGCTGTTGGTGATGGCCGGGCGTTGTTCCGTTGGCACCGGGAATAGATGCCTGCCAAAGCGGCAGGAAACTGGTGCTCCATTCAGTCTGCAACCAGCCGCTCAAATCGCCGATCACGCCCTGATAGGAGTTGAACAGGCTGTCGATCTGCGCGCGAGTAGGATTCGGGAAGAACGTGATTTTGTATTGCTGATTGGGCGTGAGGCCGGTGACTTCCAGAATCCCGGTCGAGTCGATTGTCTTGTTGATCTCCGGTCCGGCTTCGTTCTTGCCAGTGAACCGGCCATCCACCACAGGCACCAGACGGACCGGCGTATTGCCGATGGGGACAAATCGCGCAGACTCGAAGCTATGCACAAGCGTGAGTTTGCCGTTGGCCGGGCAGTTGGCATAAAGGGTGTTTTCCTTTTTGCTGTCCTTGTCCTGAGTACCCACCTCATCACCAACCTTGAATTGCTGTTCCGCGTCCAGCACACCGCCGTACCAGGCCTCGGCATGCTCACGGTAATCCTTCAGACACTTTTTGAAGTCACTGACGATGACCTGAGCATCTGGTTGTTTCGCTGTCAGGTTCCCAACGATCTCACCCATCAAAATGCTCATACAGCCACCTCATTTTCCAGATGGGCCTTCAACAGCCCGGTGAAATTTTCTTCCGTGAGCGGCGTGCGTTTTACGAAGCGCGCCACTTTTGTTCGCAGGTTGGATTCGGGGAACGAAAAGTAAAGCTCGGCATGATCCTCCTTCAACCACTGCATCATGTTGCCGACTACGGTCGACGGGTTTTGCTTGGTCAGGCCATCAAGCAACGCCTTCGGCACCTCCCACCAAGGCCAATCCTTCGCTGGCGGCACCACCCTCGGTCCCACCTCCAGGCTCTTGCCATTAATCAAATACCGATCAAACACCGGCAGCACCTCCCCGGCGGCATCGCCGAGGCCTTTCAGAATCGGGTAGATATGCCGCCCATCCCAAAACCGGAAGAACACCTCGGTCCCATCCGGCATCCGCACTTGAGTCAGGCTGCGTAGGTGTTCGAACACCACGTTCGATTCGCTGCGGGAAACGGCCAGCCACCCCCAATCAAGGGCATCCGTTTCGGCAATCCATGACAGGAAGCTTGAGTTGGGTTTCAATTCGGTGAGGTAGGGCATCACCGGCTGCCAAGCCGCGTAGGGTGTGCCGCCCCAGATCGGGATCGCCTGGGTTGTGGGTTCATTTTGGTAAAGCGTCTTGAGCGCTTCGGCATCGCTGGCGGCGCTGACGATCAGGTAGAGGCGTTCACCCGGTAGCAGCGGAGATTTGGATAGCTAGACCTGTGGATTGATATCTTCAGATGTCACAACAGCCGTCCTTGATGAGTGAATCTAAAAACTCATATCCGCTTCAATATTTTCTTCGTAAGTCGAGAGCAACTTCACAATTCTTTCGTTTCCAGAGTATTTCTCTTTCAACTGCTTCAGTTTTTGATCTGTGCCCTTGCAGTATTTATTGATATCGCTGATGACACGGCTGAGGTTGTCCGGGTCGGCGGGGTCCGGCTCAGGAATATCTCCGCGCAAAGAATCACAGTTGTCTCTGCTTTTTATGTAGTCGGAGGCGTCGCCAGACCCTGTGCCGTTGCTTTCGGCTGCACAAGAAAGCAGCGGGACAGCCAGCGCGATAAGCAAGAAATAACGTGGAGGGCTGTACATATATTGTCCCTTCTCTATGTAGTCTCGTCTCGTCCTAGCTGATATTTCTTTTTGGAGACCAAAAGAGGCGGATTTATTTTCATGCGCATAGAAAATCAATTTGCCTCTTTTGTACTAACTAGTGATGGCTGGTTTTTTGTTTGCTAAACGCTTAAAAGCCAAGACTCACATTGTTTCAGTTTTTCATTGTCGCTCATTGTGTGAGATATTTTTTTGTCTATTTCTTTGAATTTATTTGGTTCGTTTTCTTTGTAAAATATCAGCCAGCTGTCTCTGCCGTCATGTTCTATCATGTATTTTTGTTCATTTTTTTTTATGTTTAATGACCAAGACGAAAAGAAGTCTGGATGATCCGTAAATACTGTTACCGTAAAGCCACAGCGACTTGTCATGTCATATAGATCGGATTGTTTCATTTGTGGCCTCCTAAATGTGAATTAGAAAAATTACTGAATTTTTTCAAAGTTTCCTTTAGCACTGCTAAAGACTTGAGTTCCGCCCCCTGATGACGGTTGCGTCATCCCTTTCACAGACCAAGTATCATCTATTGGTTTGGCTGTGGATTTCAATACGGGCGTTTTTTGGGTGGTTCGATAAATTCCTTGCAACTTGAGCTCGACTGTGCCGGCTGCGCGATTATCTCCGAGTGGACCAATACCTAGCTCTGATGGGGTTGTAGCGGGGTTCAGAGAATAGTAGTTGCCTTGTGGAGCACCGGGCGATTGGAATTGATAAACGGTTTTTCCTCGGTTTAAAGTCTCTACATTTACCGGTTGATTAAAATCTATGCCGTTTAAATGGCCTGGAATGCTAGCCTCTTCAAAGCCTTGCGTTCGATAAAATTCCGTAGCGGTCTCTTTTCTTCCACGGGCATTGATATCGTTATTGATATCCCCTGTTCGGCCATATTTTTTATTCAGCTCAACTCGTCTGTCATCTGGGCAATCACTTGGAACGCAGCTCAACCCCAACGGATCCACCCATCCTGTAGGGTTAGGCACGTACTGGTAGTTGTTCAACCCACCCGCAAGCTTAATCGGATCCGGCGTCAGATACCGTCCAGTGCCCGGATTGTAGTAGCGATGCCGGTTGTAGTGTAAGCCCGTCTCAGCATCGAAGTATTGGCCCTGGAAACGCAACGGGTTGTTGATTTCTACGATGTCGAGAGTAGCGAGATTGCCGTAGGCGCGGTATTTCGCCGACCACATGATCTCACCGCTGTAGTCGGTGAGTTCCTGTGGCGTGCCGAGATGATCAAGTTGGTAGTAGAACGGCGTGGCTTCAAGTGGGCCTTCGCCATCGAGCATGGCCAGCGGGCGGAAGCTGCCGGGTTCGTAGATGTAACTGCGATAGCGGTTGTCGGCGCTTTCAGCGATGAGGCGTTCGCCTTGCCACAGGAATTCTGTGGTTTGGCCGTCTACGGTCTTGGCGATGCGTCGGCCGAAGGCGTCGTATCTGTAGCTTGCGATGCTGCCGCCGGGCAGGCTGACGCCGATCAGGCGGTGTTGGCAGTCGTAGTGGTACTCGGTGACGAGTTTCTGCCCGGTACCACGGCGTTCGCGGATCAGGTTGCCGTGGGCGTCGTAGTCGTAGTGGCGGTCGCCTTGCATCAGCAGGCGGTTGCCTTTGACGTTGGCCAGGTTCGCGGTTGGCTGGTCGCCTTGGTCGAGGAGGTTGCCCGCCGGGTCGTGGGCGAAGCTTTCCGGGGTGGTGCCACGGACGTTGATCAGACGGTCAAGCGGATCGTAATGATAGCTGCGGTTGCCTTTGCGGCTGTCGTCGATGCCAGCAAGGTTGCCGTTGGCATCGTAGGCGTAGCGGCGACGGAACAGGTTGCGCTCCTGCTGGCTGACGGTGTGGGCTTGCAGTCGGCCTTGTTCGTCGTACTGGTATTGGCTGAGCAGCAGTCCTTGTTGGCGCTGCTGTTCGCGGCCAGCGCTGAACTGGTGGGTGGTCAGGCGCGAGCCGTTGAGGTCGATGCTGCTCAGGCGACCGCCGGGTTGGTGGCGGTAGTCGAGTGTGCTGCCGTCGGGGAGGCGGCAATGGCTCAACTGGCCTAGGTTGTCGTACTCATAACGCAGGGTGCCCCAGCCCTGGTGTTCGGTGATGAGGCGGTCTTGCAGATCGTATTCGTACGCCAGCGGCCAATGGCCGTCGTCGACGTTTACGAGGCGACCGAGGGCATCGTAGCTGTAGTGAACTTCTTCACCGTCGGCCAGGGTTTTCACCAGCAGGCGGCCAGCGGCGTCGCGCTGGTATTCGGTGACCAACTCATTGCCGTCTTCACCGAATTCGGTTTTCTTCAGCAGTTGGCCGTTGAGATCGTACTCGTAAGCGGTACGGCGACCGTCGAAGCCGGTTTCCTGCTGGATCAGGCCGTTGGGGTAGTAATCGAGGTGGTAGTGTTCACCACGTTCGTTCTCGATCTCAGTGAGCAGCAAGCGTGAGTTGTCGTAGCGGTAGCGAAGCTGACTGCCATCCGGGTTGAGGCGACGGCTGACCAGGTGCAGGCCATCGGCGTATTCGTAGCGGGTGACGCGGCCCAGTTCATCGCGCTCAGCGGTGACTTTACCGTAAGCGTTATAGGTGAAGGCGCGGGTTGCACCGCCGGGCAGGGTGATTCGCGCGAGACGGTTGGCGGCGTCCCATTGGTAGTGGGTGATGGCGCCGGTTTCGTCCTGACGAGTGATCTGCCGACCCAAGGCGTCGTAACGGTACTTGCGTTGGCCGCCGTCCGGTAGCTGTTCTTCGAGCAGTTGGCCGAGGTTGTTCCAGCCCAGTTGATGGCGGCTGCCATCCGGGTGACGGATCTCCAGCAGGCGGCCCTGGGGGTTGTAGCTGTAGTGGGTCGAGTTGCCGTCTGGATCGACTTGTTCGGTGATGTCGCCCTGATCGTTGCGCCAGTATGTCCACTTTGCCGGGCCACGGTTCACCACACGGACAAACCCACGGTAGTACTCGTAAGTGGTGGGAGCATCTTCCGGCGGAATCACCGCAACCATTCGGCCGGCTTCGTTGTACTGGTATTCGGTGACCGCGCCGAGTGGGTCTTTTTCGGCGATCAGGCGGCCCTTTTCGTCATAGGCCTTCAGGTGTTCGGCACCGTCCGGATCGACTTTGGCGACCAGTCGAGCCTGATCGTCGTGGGTGTAGATCTCTTCGCTGCCGTCGGCGTTAGTAACCGTGACGCTGCCCTTGTCATCCCAGGTGTAGTGGGCATCCATCTGCGAGAAGCTTGCCCAGTGATGGATGCAACGTGCCGACTTGCCTTCTTTTTCCCATTCCCAGTAGAAGCTGGCACCACCAGCCAGTTGCCGCTCGAGAATGACGTTTTGGTCGTTATAGGCATAACGCTCGGCTTCACCGGCGGCGTTTTTGGCTTCGATCAGGCGGTGCTGGGCGTCATAGATGTAGGTGACCAGGGTCTGGACGGTGCTCCAGGCATCTTCCAGGTTGTCCGCCGGGCTGAACTGCTGATAGTCGATGGCAACGATGTGTTTGCGGTCGTAGCGTACAAGGAGGGCAAGACCGGCACCGTTATCGACACGTTTGATTCTTCCGTGAATGTCACGGGTGATGTGCAGGCGGTTGTCGTAGTTGTCGCTGATGGCGATCAGCGTCGCGCCTTTGCTGTTGTAGCGGAAGTGGTAGAACTGCTTGCGTTCGCCAGCTTGGGTGAGGATCAACTCGGAGGGATCCTCACCAAGGAAAATCGCCGCTTCCGACAGGCTGTTGGTGATCACCGGGCGCTGCACACTGGGCAACGGGAACGTCGTGACGCGGTTTTCGTGGTCGGTCCAGATCACCTCATCGCCGTTGATATCGACGCGTTGCGCCAGGGCATGGCTCCAGCCGTAGCCGAGGCCGCAATCGATTTCTGCGGCGCTGGTGCGATAGAGACGTGTCCAGCTGAAGGGCAGCAAACCGCCGAGTTCGCCGTCGGTCAGGGTCAGCAGCTCTTCGCCGGTGACCATCGATACCGGGCAACCATTGGTGCAGGTTTTCTTGGCGCAGGTGGCACTTTTGTCATCAGGCGTTTTCGACTGAGTAGAAGCGTCGTCGACCTTTTCTTTTGGTGCGAGGGTGGTCTGTTTTTCTTTTTTGCCACGCGGAAACGAAGAAGCATCTTTCACTTCCTGCTTCGGTGTATCCGTAGTTTTCGGCACCTGACTTTTAGAACCGTTGGCGGCGGCCTCGTCGATTTTTAGCGATGCCGTTTTGGCCGGCTTCATCGGCACGTTATTGGCACTGGCAATCAACGGCTTCGACACTTCGGCGTGCGCTGGCAGGCTGTGCTTGCCGCTCAGGGTCATCAGTTTCGCGGCCAGCTCTTCAAGGTACTTGATCGCCGTACCGGATTTGACCGTGGACAGGGCTTTGGTCCCCACCCGTACCGCAATTCCGGCACCACCAGTTAGGCAAATACCCAGCACCACGTTGATCAGGAACTCCGACGCAATGGCCGTCACCACGTCGACGATGACTTGCGTCGGCAGCATGCCGACCCACGCCACTATCGCTGAGATGTAGATGAACATCAGCGGTTCGTCACTGAGGATCAACAGACCCGAAGCAATGGATTCCTTCGACGCGGCATAGAGTTTGTCTATCTCGACATCCGACAGGTATTTGCGGAGTTTTTCGAGGTTTTCCTTCGGGGGCGCGAGCAGTTCGAACAGGCTTTTGATGTCGTCCCAAAGCCTGAGCAGTGCCTTCTCCAAGCCATCCATTGCTCGTTTCAACAGAATGACAGAGCGGCCCGCGCGGTCAGCAGCCGAGTAACTGGCCCACTGAGGCTGGAACTTACTCGACCATTCACTTTGCAACCAGCCGTTCAGATTGCCGATCACACCTTGGTAGGAATCGTAGAGTGCTTTGACATTGCTCTGGGATACGTTCGGGAAAAAGGTGATGCGGTACATCTGGCCTTTCTTGCAGCCGTCGATCACCTTGATGCCGCTCGGGCCTATCGTTGTTTCAATAACGGGCCCGGTGACGTCGTCGTAGAAAGTACCTTTGGTGACCGGCTCCAGTTTCACTGGCGTGTTGCCGATCGGTACGAAGCGCGCTGACTCGAACATGTGAATCAGCGTGAAATCGCCCACCAGAGGGCAGGTCGCGTAGGTCTCGACCTTCCCGGTTTTGGTTTTGCGTTTGGTCACGCTGACTTCATTGCCGACTTTGAAGGTCTGGTCGACATCCAATGCCCAGCCGGTCAAAAAGCCGTCCGCCCAGTCCTTGTAATCGCTCAGGCAATTTTTGAAGTCTTTGAAAATCAGGTTCACGTCAGGGGTTTTGGCGTCCAGCACGCGCAGGACCAAGGTACCAATCGGGGTATTCATGACGTGACTTCCTTTGTCAGCTGAGCAGCAAGACGCTCTGCCAAATCTTCTGTATTGGGTTGTTGGCGCACGAAGCGCTCGACCTTGTGGCGCAAGTTACTTTCGGGGAAGGCGAAGAACAGTTCCGGGCAGTCCTCTCCCAGCCACTGCATCAGGTTGTCGACGACGGTGGTGTGGTCTTTTTCCGCCAGTGTGTCGAGCAACTTCTGCGGCACCTCCCACCATGGCCATTCCTTCGCTGGCGGCACGGCCCTCGGCCCCACTTTCAGGCTCTGGCCATTGATCAGGTAGCGGTCAAACACCGGCAATACCTCACCCGCGCCTGCACCCAACCCTTCAAGAATCGGATAGATATGCCGCCCGTCCCAGAACCGGAAAAACACTTCGGTTCCATCGGGCATGCGCACTTGAGTCAGGCTGCGAAGGTGCTCGAACACCATGTCCGGCGTACTGGTGGACACTGCCAACCAACCCCAGTCCTGAGCATCGGTTTCGGCGATCCACTGCAGAAAACCGGCATTGGGTTTCAACTCGGCGAGGTAGGGCATCACGGGTTGCCAGTCGGCGTAAGGCGTGCCGCTCCAGATGGGGATCAGTTCTGGCGCCATTTGTTGCTGGTAGAAGGCCTTCAGTGGCTCGGCATCGCTGGCCGCGCTGACGATCAAGTACAAACGCTCGCCCGTCTGCAACGGCCGTTCGGTGGGTGCCTGACTGTTATCAAGGAGCGTGCCAGAAATGATTAAGGCTATATAAATCAGTTGGTTGAGGTGGTTTTTCCAACGCCGGAGAGGTTTTTGGCAAGGATCCGCTGAAAAAGTGCGCAAGAAGTTGCGCCCCACTGCGCAACTTCTTACGCACTTGGCTGCAGCCCTTGTTTAGCGTGACCTGGAGCAGAAATGGTCGGTATTTTCAGAAGATGAGTGCGCAACTTCTTGCGCATGATGGCGATGAGGCACTTGTGGTGGTGATGGTGCAACCAAGCTGTTGCCGCTGACCGAGAATTGATCTAGTAGCCGTTGTCCTGCCCGCTGAAAATTGCTCCATGTGTTTTCAGCTGCTCCCACTTTGCTTTTGAGCAAGAGGACACGGGTCATAAAATTTGAAATCAGCAATCGATCCTAGATCAAATTGCAATCGGCAGAGGTGAGACGAAAAATGCTTCGCTAGTGGGTAAGCGACAAGTTCCCCCGGCGACGGGCGCTGCTGTCGAATATCGTACTCGTCGTACTGCGGAGAGGTAGGTGTCATGCAGGATAACCATGAAGTCCATCTCCAGCATGAGGTAGTCGATTATATTTATGCATCAAGGACGCGGCTCATCGTTTCCATTCAATTATTTATCGATTCTTCTGTCTTGATTTCATTTAGGTTCGCCTTGAAGTACGTCATGAAATCTTGTCCCTGAGCAAAAGCTTTTTCGATCTTGGCGCTTTGCTCTTTCAACGCTTGGCTCGGCTTGGCCCACTGCTCAGTCGGTAGAGATTTTGACCACTCAGAAATGGAATCAGGTAGAGATTTCATGCTGAAACGATGGTCCCATTCAGCAACCCAGTACGGAAAACGCCACCAAGTGATCAGGTGTGTCAGGTACCACCAACCAACTCCTAAAGCGGAACGTTCGTTGTGTTGGTATTCCTCGTGCATGTTCTGTCGTTCTTGATCGAAAGTGTGGCGACCCTCGTATGGTGCTTTACCAGGGCAAAACTCCGGTCCTTTTTCCATGTAGACACGTATGGCTTCCCATTTGCCTAGTCCATGAACAGGAGTCATGACCTCCTGTGTAAGAAAGTGCACCGTATCGGCCTTGGGATTATCTATGGCCATGCCAAAGGTGTAGCTGCTGATTACGCCTACTCCGGTGGATCCGGTGCTGACTGAGATCCACGCAACCGTGTCTTCCCAAGGCTGGATCACGGGTTCGTCGGAGTCATTCGGGAAGTAACAGACCTCTCGGCGTTGACGGTTAAATCGGATGGGTCGGGCGCGGGCTTTGCTTCTTGTGGTGCTGATAATCGCGTACAGGCCAATCAGCGCTGCTCCCCCTCCACACCAGAGCGCTAGTGATATTCCGAACTCAAAAAAATCGTTGAAGTAAAACCAAAAGCTTCTGCCGAATGGATTTATGAATGCTGCGAAGCCCATCAAGGTTGGGAGAACAAATAGACAAACGATAACTACGACTGTAGGGAGTGACACAGCTAATCGTGCTTGGAAAGACTTGGTGAGATTGCTGCTACCCAAGTCCAGGTAGGTGTCGTTGACTTCAACAAAACTTCCGCCGAGATCCATTGGGATTTGTCCGGTAGGAACTGGCAACGGTGAGAAGAATAATGCTTCACCTGTGGCAAAACGACGAGTTTCACCCGCCGTGGGGCGGTGATTTTTGAGGTCAAGCTCGACTTGCTGTTCATGTTTGGGTGGCATGCAATTCAACCGAAAAAATGTAGGCGGGTTAGGCAACTACAGGGAGTCGCTAGTTACTAGCAACCAAGGGGCATCCGTGGTACGTGTCTTTAACACAGATACTGATTGAAGCAGTTTGCCATTCTGCGCGTTTAGGGTCGTGGTTTCGAATCGCTTCTCTCGGAAAAATTTATTACCGGCTACGGGGTGGTAGCGTAAAACGACGGCAAGACCATGCTGGGCGTTAGCTTCGTGTTGGAATATTTCCAAGCCAAGCTTGAGAGGTTCGCCCGGGGCACCTAGTAGATTGAGTTGATACAGCAATGGTTCGCTCCACGCTTCCCAGTCATTGCGCTGATGGTTAGTTAGCCAGTAAGCACAGAGGCCGAGACTGACATCTTCCAGATCATTGGCTGTCATCCCCGGCACGCTCAAGACGGCCATGTGCTTGCTGTTTACTTGTTGTAGGGCTATCTGCGGAGCGGCAGTAATATTTGCTAACATCAAACGCTCCTCTGCAAGACTTCGGTTTGCGCTCTGCTTGCCCCAAGGACCTTTAAGCAGCCATTTATCCAGTTCGGTCTTATTATTACGGTTGTATAGCCATTCACCACCTAGCTGGAGTCCTGTCAGGACTAGGCCAATCAGGTTGGCCCGTGCGGCGACGCTGAGCAACTTACCACCAGCCGTAACCCACGCAAGAGCGCGCGCCTGGCTTACATTCGTCATAGCTTCAAACGTGTATTGAACTGTTCGTGCGGTCGCCCAGCCATTGACAACTAGTTGGCCGGAGTCTCCAGCCAGCGTCATGCTAGCCCCAGCTAGCTTGGCGCCATCGCCTGACCGTAAAGCTTCGGTCCACCTTGCGGCAGACCCTTTTTCACCGTACAAACCGGTGCCTGCGGCAATAGCGCCAAAAAGGTAGGAAAACGGCCCCAATACGCCTGTAATTTTGCCTAACTTGGCGGCTAATCCGATTTTAGCTGCGGTACTCGCATAGTTTTCAATTGCGACAGAAAGGCCGGTAATAGCAATTCCTTGGGCTGCGGCAATAGTCCCCCCAATCATTGAAAAAAGAGCATTTGCTACAGCCAACTTATCGGAGAAATCCGCCTCTTTTTTTCTAGCAATTTCACTATAGACAGTCGCAAAGCTGATAATTTGCAGAACTGCTGCTGCTGAAGAAAACAAATCCCCTCCAGCTGATGCGAAAACCGCCTTGCTTATTCCTTTGGAAGGACGCTTGAGCCGATAGTCATCGGCCATCCGCTCAAACTCAAGCACCTGAGCATTGTTAAGCCCTTTGATCTTGAAGGCAGCCTTACCCGGCCCGTCACCAACAGGACTCATGGCCTGAGCTATCCGCCCTTCAAGTGGAGCGACAGTTTGCTGAATGGCTTTGCGGCGAGATACCAAGGTTTTGTAACCGCCTTTTGGTAACCGGCCTTTACGTTCATCAGCCAGGGTTTGCCGAATCTGATTTTTCAGCGAAGTCATTTGCTGGCGCAGATCTGTCAGTTTGGCCATATCAGCTTTGAACGCGGCAATTTGATTCGCAGAGGCAAACTCCAACGTAATACCCCCCTTACCAAAGGCACGCAGAACATCTATCCAGGCCGAGCCAGGAATTCGGCGCAATACTTTTGCTGGATCTAGCGGCTGGCCACTGCGTAGCGCTTGCATGGCCTCATCCAGCGCTCCTGCCAGGCGCAATTGCTTTGCCGGCTCATACGCCGTGTTGCGCAACTGACCGAGCACAATGCCGTTTTCACTCAATTGCATTGCTGCTGCGAGATTTTGAGTGAGCAAATTGCCAAATTTTCCGCTGAGAGCCTGGGCACCCTGATAGTCGTCCTTGGCCATATAGGTATCGCGCAGGGACTTGACGAAAGATGTGACCTTGGCGTGCATGTCCTTCTGATCAGTCAAGCTCAATGTGAAGAAGGTTGGTACGGTAAAACCCGGCTGTTTCTCGATCAGATCGGCAAGCTTTTCAGTCGCTTTATCTGTCCGGCAAATGTCTCTCATACAGGCATATTCAGTAGCGAGAGTTGTGTCTAGTTGATCGCCAAATTTGGGGTCGAAATACCAGGCTGAGCGTTGGAAGCGTTCTTCATTGATCAGATTCGCGCGATCGTCACTGATCAGATCTAGACGTTTGTTCCAGCGACTGAGTTGGGCGCGTTGCTGTTTCAGAAAGGCTTCCATAGCGGGCCGATCGATCAGATCGTTGATGCCTTGTTGCCCCATTTTCGCGCCGTCGAGCGCGTCATCCGCGTTGTCTTCGATGGTCTCGATCAGGTCTTCGTACTTGGAATGCAAAGGTCCAAGACTCGTACGCATCCGCGACTTTGAAGCTGCAATAGCCCCACGCTGCGTACCGACACCAGAATATTGGGTTTTATTTTTAGCGTTGACGTAGTCGACGATAGATTGCCGCTGCTCTTCGCTTGTTTCGTCCTTGAGTTTGGCAAAACGAGGGTCGCCTTGGGCTGCATTCAGAATGGTTTCGCCGGTTACGGTGTACAACGATTCGATGTAGCAACCAAACACATACTTCTTTTGATTGGCTTCAGCGTCACTCCAGTCACTGATCCAGCCAGTGACCAAATCCTGATGCTCGGCGAGATCGCGCAGCACGCCCAAGTCATCCTGTATGACCAAGTACAGATGGTCACGCTCATTTTCTGCCTTGACTTGCTTTTTGAGCGCGCCCAACTGAGTTTTCTTGAAGTGCGACGCTTGCTCCCAGAGATAGTCCTGGCTTTCCTCAGGTTTGGCACCCGTAACCGCCGGTTCCTTACTCGGCTGCTCCGCAACTTCCGCAATCCATTTTTCCGCCTGACTTGGCGTCAACAGATTAGCCGCGCCTTTCTCCGGATCAGCCTTGGTCAGGTCTACTGCCTGCATGAAGTATTCACGCTCGGATTTGTGCTTGATGACCTGCGCGCATTTGGCGGCGGTCCATTGCACTTCTGAGTAGTTGACGTAGAGCTTGCTCAAACGCGGGAAGATCAGCACGGCTTCGCCCACGTTGCTTTCGCGTTTGTTGGCGGTGATTTCGCCTTTTTCCCACAGCAGTTGGGTCACGATGCCGTTCTGAATTCGGTATTCATGCATAACGGCTTGAGGTTTCTTGTCGACGATGACGTAGAGCCAGCCATCGCGGATCAAGCGAATTCCCAAAGGACGCGAGGTGGTTTTGTACGGCATGGCTAGTGCACTGGATGGGTCGAGTCGTTCGACCAGGCCGTAACGGAGAGGGATGAGCTGGATTTTGGCCTTCATCAGCGAGCAGCCGCCCAAGGCACACTTGCCATCGTCCCGGCTTTTTGCAACGTTGTTCGGGCTTTTGCCGGTCGATGTGGGCGTTGTCATCCTTGGCTCCTTGGCAGGGTTTCAGCCCGTTCCTGGGCAATATCAGCGACCCGTTCGAGTCGCTGAGCGGGCGTTTGTTCCGATGGCGTTTTAAGTATCGCATCCAGGTCCGGATGTTCTTCCAGCGCTCGCTCACCGAGAAACCCGTAAATGTTGGCGTAGAGAGTGATGTCGAGCTCGGTGTTGAAGCCTCGATCATATGAAGTCGAAGCCAATGCATGTAGGTGTTCCCAGCGCTGCAGAGGCGTTGCTTGTGCCTGATAGGACGGAAAGTATTCGTGCATGTGTTCGTTGAGGCGCAGGACGATGCTGCGAAAATTCACTTCATCCAATTGACTGAGTTGTTCGTCGCTCAAGCGGTAGCGTTTGCTGTGATTCGGTTCGGGGACTTTGCCGGGGCGCTGGTTGATGTGCCAGCAGCCCAGCGCCGCATCGGCGGTGACGATCTGCGGGCAAGGGCCGAACAGGGTCGGGTCCTTGATGCTCTCGCCGTGGCTGAGCAGCGCGTGGGCCACGGCGGGGTCGGCGACGCGCAACAGGACTTCTTCACCCTGAGGGTGCATGACACTGGTCAGCCAGCGGAAGTGCTCGACCATGTGCTCCCAGGGTTGATCGCTGAACACGAGGTAGCCCCATTCTTGGCGAGGCTCAGCCAGAAACTTTGCCAGGATGGGATTGTTCTGCGCTTTTATCTGAACCAGACACGGCGAAACGTCGCCCAATTCAACCCACGGGGTACCGAGGTAGAGTGGCTCGAAAACCGGATTATCCGACCATTGATAAAGGTGCTGGGGCAGTTTTTCGACGCTGACGCCATCCAGCAGCAAACCGACGGTGCCATTCCACGGCAGGCCTTGAGGTAACCCATTTTCCAGTGGCCACTCGGACTTAAGCATTTTGCGCCTCCAGTTTGGCCTTCTCGCAGATCGCGCAGATTGGCTTCTTCTGCATCAACGCTTGCCGCTGTGCGGGCACCAACAATTGGCCAGCCTTATCCGCATCCGCCGGCTTCAACACCCCAGGCATCAATGGCGCCGCACCGGTGCCGCTGCCCGGGCTCCCTCCGGAGTTCATGTTGATCACCGGGCCGCTCAGCGTGACGCCGCTGGCGTCGATCTTGATGAAGCTGCCGCCGCCCTTGAGGGTGAGTTCGCTGCCGGCTTCGAGCACGACTTTCATGCCGCTGCTCAGGTGGATTTCCTGGCCGGCTTCGATGAACTGGCCGGTGCCGACCTTGATGTGCTGGTTGACGCCCACGGTCAGGTGGTCATTGGTGCGGGCTTCGACTTTGCGATCGGCATAGACGGTGTGGTGTTCTTCGGCCTTGAATTCGCTGTAGCTGTTTTGCTCCACGGTGTCGTGGCGTTCGTTGCCGACGCGGATTTTCTGGTCGTGTTCGACGTTTTCGTCCCAGTCGCGCTGGGCGTGCAGGAAGATCTGTTCCTGGCCTTTTTTGTCTTCGATGCTCAGTTCGTTGTAACCGCCGCCACCCGGAGAACTCAGGGTTTTGAAGGTGCTGCGGGTTTTGTTCGCCGGCAGGGCGTACGGGACGACGTTTTCCTTGTGGTACAGGCAGCCGCTGATCAGCGGTTGGTCGGGGTCGCCTTCGAGGAAGCTGACCAGCACTTCCATGCCGATCCGCGGGATGGCGATGCCGCCGTAGTGGGCGCCGGCCCAGGCGGAGGAGACGCGCAGCCAGCAGCTGGTCTTGTCGTAGGCCTGGCCTTCGCGGTCCCAGTGGAATTGCACTTTGACGCGGCCGTACTGGTCGCAGTGAATCTCTTCACCTTTGGGCCCGGTGACCACGGCGCTCTGGCTGCCGAGGATCCGTGGTTTGGGGTGCTTCAGCGGCGGGCGGTTCGGCACGTCCCAGGGGGTGGCCTGGAAGCGGTTGCGGTAGCCCTGGTGGAAATCGTCCTTGAGGTTAGTCGTGCTGCTGGTGACCGATTCTTCCAGCACTTGCGGCTGTTTGCCTTCGTGGAGGATTTCGGTCAGCAGCCACAGGTCGTTCCATTTGGCCTTGGGGTGTTGGGTCAGGGCCAGGAAGTGGCCGCTGACCAGCAACGGCTGATCGCTTTTGCCTTCGGCGAGCTGGAAGTCGCTGCGGTGACGCTCGAGGGCGCGCTTGGCCAGGTGCTTGCCGCGTTCGCGATCAATGAAGCGGCCGGGGTAATCGTAGTCTTCGAGGTCGGGCAGGGCGTCGCCACGGTGTTCGCTTTCCAGGGTCAGGCGCGGTTTTTCGAAGTCGTAGTCGCGGCGGGTGGTGCGGCTGGTGCGGGTTTCCAGGCGCAGGTCGAAGCGCTTGATCACCGGGTCGTTGGCGACCATGCCGGAGTCTTGCTGGTAGGCCACGGGCGCCAGTTTCGGGAACACCGTCTGGTCATCGCCGAACACCAGCTTGTGGGCCGTGGCGCTGTGCTGGAAGTGGTAGTGGATACCTTCTTCCTCGCACAGGCGCTGGATGAATTGCAGGTCCGATTCATCGTACTGAACGCAGTAAATGCGCTCGGGATAAATCGCTCCGACTTTGAATTGGTAGGCATTGCTTTGGATGCCGTGCTCTTCGAGGACGCTGCCGATGATTTTCGGCACGCTGAGGTTCTGGAAGATGCGTTGGTTGATGCGGTGCGCCAGGTAGGCCAGCTGCGGGCGCAGGGTCACGGCGTAGCGGGTCAGGCGTTTGCCGGAATCGCCCTGGGCGGCGCGGTAGATCTGGCCATGGATGCCGCTGCCGTCAGGCGAGAGCTGCAAAAAGGCCGGTTTGTGCAATAGCGTTTCGAGGTCCAGGGACGGCTGTTCACTGACCAGCTCCACCTCAAACACAAAAGGCTGGCTGATGGCTTCCCGACCTTGCAGGGCAAGGACCTGGAGATCGTTCTCCAGACCTTCGACAGTCAGGGCAAAGTGGGTCTGATTGGCCGGCGCGAACATCCCTTGTTCCTCATGCAGTGCTGCGGCGCACGCCGACACCCAAACGGGCGCTTGCGGGCGCGAAAATTCCAGGTAGGCGCAAATGACATCGACCAGCAGAGCTGGCCGATGTTTGGAACCGTCAGCCGCGATTAAGCGACTGGAACACGCCAGTCATCGGAACCCGAGGTACCGGATACTTCGTGGGTCCAGGTGATTTTGCGGTAGGTGAATTGCACTTCTTCCAGGTGCGTGAAGTGCGAGTTCGACGGATCCTGGCAGTTGTGCATTTTGTTGTTGATGGCGACGATGATCGCGTCTTCCAGTTTGGTGGTGTAGTAGTGCTCTTGGGTACCTTGAGCCGAAGTGCGGTACCACTGGATAACGATTTCGCTCATGCGCTCGCCGGAGGTCAGCGCCGCTTGCAGCAGTGGCGAGGACTTGTCGTAGACCTTGGTGATCACGACTGGCTTGTGTACGCGCTGACCGGTCGGTTGGCCGGACTGTGGGTCACGCGGGATGATCACGTCGTGGCTGAACGCCTGAACCATGACCTGGTCTTCGTGGCCTTCCTGGTAGGTGTTGCCAACGGAGTCGGCGGTGAACGCGCCGGCAGTGATCAGGCCTTGTTTCTCGCCGGTAACCGACATGTACGCTGGTGTAGCCATGGATGTGCTCCTTGCTAAAAAGTTAGGGTGCCCGGGAGGCGGTATCGCCCGGTGGGTGCCTGACTGTTATCAAGGAGCGTGCCAGAAATGATTAAGGCTATATAAATCAGTTGGTTGAGGTGGTTTTTCCAACGCCGGAGAGATTTTTGGCAAGGATCTGCTGAAAAAGTGCGCAAGAAGTTGCGCACCACTGCGCAACTTCTTGCGCACTCGGCTGGAGGGCTTGATAAACCTGACGTCCAGCCTCGCTCAAGGACTTTTCACCGACACAGTTGCGCAACTTCTTGCGCATCAAGGCCATGAGCCGTCACCCCCCGACAATAGGCGCAACGAACAGCGCTACCCGGAGGTCAAACCCAGCATCTGGATCACTGACCAATCCTGACATCGACTGGAGAACGACATGAAAATCCTGATGGTTTTAACGTCCCACGATCAATTGGGTAATACCGGTAAGAAAACCGGCTTCTGGCTCGAAGAATTCGCCGCGCCGTATTACGCCTTCAAGGATGCTGGCGCGCAGCTGACCCTGGTTTCACCCAAAGGCGGTCAGCCACCGCTGGACCCCAAGAGTGATGAGCCCGACGCGCAAACCGAGGCCACCGATCGCTTTCGCAAGGACTCCGCTGCCCAGTCTGCATTAGCGTCTACCGGGCTGCTGGACACCGTGCGGGCTGAAGACTATGACGCTGTTTTCTATCCAGGCGGGCATGGCCCGTTATGGGATCTGGCAGAAGACCCTTTTTCAATTGCGCTGATTGAAGCGTTTTACAAGGCGGGCAAACCGGTGGCGGCGGTCTGCCATGCGCCGGGGGTATTGCGTCACGTCAAGGATGCGGATGGCCAGCCGTTGGTCAAAGGCAAGCGTGTAACGGGCTTCACCAATTCCGAAGAAGCCGCTGTGCAGCTGACGGACGTGGTGCCGTTTTTGGTGGAAGACGTGCTCAAAGCCAACGGGGGACTCTTCTCCAAGGCCGATGACTGGGCGAGTTACGTTGTGGTGGACGGTCTGTTGCTGACCGGTCAAAACCCGGCGTCTTCGGAAGCGACCGCCAAGGCGTTGTTGGCGAAGCTGCAATAAGATCAAAAGATCGCAGCCTGCGGCAGTTCCTACTTCGACCGCGTGCAACCGCAATGCAATGGGTGCCCTCGACCCGTAGGAGCTGGCGAAGCCTGCGATCTTTTTTGCAGCCATCACGCCTATTCGGAAACGTTCAAACCCAGTGCTGCAAAACACTCCCCAATCGACCGCCGCTGCGTCTCGGCATACAGCCCCAACTCATCAATCGTCGATCTTCCCAAGGCCTTTTCGAACGCTTGCTGGTTCGAATGCACGCCATAGAGGGTTTGCGCCGCGTCCCCCAGGTTCGACTGAAAAATCCCCGCCGCGCTGACCGGCAAGA
The DNA here is from genome assembly GCF_014192635.1 of Pseudomonas sp. Tn43. Lineage (NCBI taxonomy): Bacteria > Pseudomonadati > Pseudomonadota > Gammaproteobacteria > Pseudomonadales > Pseudomonadaceae > Pseudomonas > Pseudomonas sp. Tn43. The sequence continues at coordinate 463,866 of NZ_JACHYG010000001.1, read as the reverse complement.
AGTCTTCATACACCAGCGGTTCAACCCGCACATAGCCTTCGCGAAGCAAATCCTCCAGCGATAAACCCTTCAGCCCCTTCAGCCCCTTCGCCGCCAAGCCTTTTTCCGTCACTAAGTAGCGAAAGTACGCCAGTTCCTGTCGGCGCATAGCCTCGACCGTGTCGGGGAATTCGGCAAAGTGCTGCGTCATGAGTGCGTTGTAGCGTGCAGCATTGGCTTCGTTGGGGAAGTCCTTGAGTTCATCTCGGGCAGCGTTAAGCAAGCGGTCGTAAAGCGCCCGGCCTTTGGGGGTGAGCGCCGCGCCGCGTTGCTCGATTTCACCGAAACGGGCGCTATGGCTGCCGCGGGTCTGGGCTTGATCGGTGAAGGTGACGGGTTCGTCCAGCGCCTTGAAGCTGGTTTGACGCAGCAGGATCGGGCACTTCCGGCGAGGCGGGCCTTCGATCACCGCTTTGGGAGTGATGCCATGGGCGGGCATTTGCGCCTGGACGATGTCGATGTCCAGGGTGCGTGGCGTCAGATGGTTAATGTGTGGGCCTTTGAAGGCCACCACGTCGGCGATCAGCCGGTGCTGGGCGCTCAGTTGCTGATATTGCTCGGCGGTGACCGTGGCGCTGTGGTGCCAGCGGAAGGTTTCCAGGGCTTGTGCGACAAAATCCTGCGCCTCGTCTTCGCTCAGGCCGCCCCGGGTTTCAGCACGTTCAATAAGGGCCAATGCCGCCGGAGTGAAGATCGAGCGCTTGTCCAGCACCGACTGGGCAAAGGCTTGCAGTTGGGCGTCTTCGATCAGCTCCAGGCGCAGCAGCGAGGTAAACACCCGGAATGGACTGACCTGCAACGCGGCTTCATGCACGGCGCGGAACGCAGTGGAATGCACCGGAACACCGGCGGGGGTCAGATCGTAATACCCCACCGGCTGCATGCCCATTACCGCAAACAGGCGGGCGAGGGTCGCCAGTTCGGCGGCGGTGCCCACCCGGATCGCGCCGTGGCGTTCCAGGTCCAAACGCTGGATTTCGCCGGTGCTGTGCAGCTGTCGGGCGATCTGCGGGTCGCTGTCCAGCACGTGGCGGTTGGTCTGTTCCACCAGTTCCATCAGCGCGCCATACAGCGGCACTTCTTCGCGGTACATGTCGGACATCGCTTTGGAGAAGCGTTGGCGGATCAGGTCAGGGCTGACGAAGTTCGGATGGCTCATGAAAAAGAATTCCTGGCGCGGTGTGTGAGGATGCGGGAAAAGATCGCAGCCTTCGGCGGCGCCGACAAACGAAGTTTCTGACGAACTTCATTCTGCCAAGGACTGTTCTTGCAACACTGCCCCATTCGTTTAACGTAATACTGGGTCGACCAGTTCGATCCAGTGCCTGACCGGCGTTCGTCCGGCGCTGTTGAGGTGGTTCTGACAGCCGATGTTGGCGGTGGCGATGACGTCGGGGTGGCCGCTTTCCAGAGCGTTGAGCTTGTTGTCGCGCAGTTGCCGCGCCAGTTCCGGTTGGGTGATCGAATAGGTGCCCGCCGAGCCGCAACACAAATGACTGTCGGGCACTGCCGTGAGATTGAAACCCAATCGGGTCAGCACGGCTTCTACCGCACCACCGAGTTTTTGAGCGTGCTGCAAGGTGCAGGGGCAGTGGAAGGCGACGCGCTGGTCAGTGGCGGTGCAGACCCGTTCCAAAGGTTCAGCGGCCAGCACTTGCACCAGGTCCAGGGCCAGTTCGCTGACCCGTCGGGCTCTGGCCGCATAGATCGGATCGCGTTCCAGCAAATGCCCGTAATCCTTGATGAATGCGCCGCAGCCGCTGGCGGTTTGCACGATGGCTTCGGCGCCGTTTTCCAGGTGCGGCCACCAGGCGTCGATGTTGCGTCGGGCGCGGTCCAGGCCCGTGGCTTGGGCGTCGAGGTGATAGTCCAGTGCGCCGCAACAGCCGGCATCGGGTGCCGGGATCACACTGATTCCCAGCCGGTCCAGCACCCGCGCGGCCGCGGCATTGGTGTTCGGCGAAAGACCAGGCTGCACGCAGCCTTCGAGCATCAGTACCCGGCGAGCATGCCGAGGGGCAGGGCGCTTGCCTGCGGCGGGGAGGTCGTGGGGCAATTTTGCCTCTATGCCCCGTGGCAGTAACGGGCGAAACGTCGCGCCAATCTGCAGCAGGGTTTTGAACAGGTTCGGATTCGGCGCCAGTGCCCGCAATCCCTGACGCAACAACCGCTGACTGGCTGGGCGTGGCACCGCTTGATCGATCACGGCGCGGCCGATGTCCAGCAAGTTGTGATAATCCACCCCGGACGGGCAGGTGGTTTCGCAATTGCGGCACGTCAGGCAGCGATCCAGATGCAACTGCGCTTTGGCCGTGGCGGGGGCGCCTTCGAGCACTTGCTTGATCAGATAGATGCGCCCGCGCGGCCCGTCCAGTTCGTCGCCCAGCAGTTGGTAAGTCGGGCACGTGGCGTTGCAGAACCCGCAATGCACACAAGTGCGCAGAATCTTGTCCGCTTCTTCGGCGCGGGGCAGTTGCCGAGACTGTTCGCTGAGGTTGGTTTGCATTGAAAACGTCCCCTAAAGCTCCGCGTACATTCGCCCAGGGTTGAACAGCCCTTGCGGGTCCAGTTGCGCCTTGAGTTGTCGGTGATAGCGCAGCAGTGCCGGGGCCAGCGGCTGGAATGGCGTTTCGCTGACGCCGTGGCTGAAACAGGTGGCGTGTCCTGCGAGTTCACTCGCCAGTGATTGAATGTTGTCGGCTGCAGATTTCAACCAGCGTTGTGCGCCGCCCCAGTCGATCAGTTGCTCGCCAGGCAAATTCAGAGGCCCAAGGTTGTTGGGCAATGACAAGCGCCACAGCGGCAGGCCCTCATTGAAAAAGTCTAGTCGTTGTTCGTTCAGGTCAGCCCAAAAACCGGAGTCCAACGGTTCGCCGCCGAGCCGTTGATGCGCGGCCGTGACCGAACCTTCGCCGCCTTCGAGCCGCAGAAACAGACGCTGACCGTCGTGGCAGGCGGCGCTGATGGGCAGTGGTTGCTGGCCCCATTGCGCCAGATTGTCCAAAGCGCGGGCGCAGTCGATGTCCAGGCTGATGCTCAAGCATTGCCGGGGTTTGGGTAGCACTTTGAGCGAGACTTCGGTCAGCACCCCGAGGCAGCCGTAACTGCCCACCATCAGGCGCGAGAGGTCGTAGCCGGCGACGTTTTTCATCACTTCGCCGCCGAAACGCAGGTGGGTGCCGAGGCCGCTGATCACCCGCGTACCGAGGACAAAATCGCGCACTGAGCCAGACCACGGGCGCCGCGGCCCGGACAACCCCGCCGCGATCATCCCGCCGACGGTGGCACCTTCGCCGAACGACGGCGGCTCGCAGGGCAGCATTTGCCCCGCTGCATCCAGTGCGGCAAACAATTCGCTCAGCGGCGTGCCGGCGCGAACGCTGATCACCAGCTCCGTCGGGTCGTAACTGACGATGCCGCGATGGACGCGGGTGTCGAGTATTTCTCCGGCCACCTCCCGGCCAAGAAACGCCTTGGTGTTACCGCCCTGAATGCGTAGCGGCGTGGCGTTCTCCCGCGCCTGTTTGACTTGCTCCAGCAGGGCTCCACTGGCATCGACGTCCGGCATCAGAAACGTTCCAGTTCAGGGAACGGCAATTGCCCGGCGTGGATGTGCATCGCGCCGAATTCCGCGCAGCGGTGCAGGGTCGGGATGTTTTTGCCGGGGTTGAGCAGGCCCTTTGGGTCGAACGCGGCTTTAACTGCATGAAACAAGGTCAATTCGTCGCTATTGAATTGTGCACACATCTGATTGATTTTCTCCCGGCCGACGCCGTGTTCGCCGGTGATGCTGCCACCGACTTTCACGCAGAGTTCGAGGATCTTGCCGCCGAGGGTTTCGGCCCGCTCCAGTTCACCGGGCTGGTTGGCATCGAACAGGATCAGCGGGTGCATGTTGCCGTCGCCGGCGTGGAAAACATTGGCCACGCGCAAGCCATATTCTTTCGCCAGGCTGGCGATGCCCTTGAGCACGCCGGGCAATTCGCGACGGGGGATGGTGCCGTCCATGCAGTAGTAATCCGGCGAGAGACGGCCAATCGCCGGGAAAGCGTTTTTGCGTCCGGCCCAGAACCGTACGCGTTCGGCTTCGTCCCGAGCCTGGCGCACGTCGCTGGCACCGGCCTGTTGCAGCACCTGGCGGACCCGCTCGCAATCGTCATGGACATCGGCTTCGACGCCGTCCAGTTCGCACAGCAGGATCGCTTCGGCGTCCACTGGATAACCGGCGTGAATGAAATCCTCGGCGGCACGGATCGCCAGATTGTCCATCATCTCCAGGCCTCCCGGGATGATTCCAGCGGCGATGATTTCGGCCACTGCGCGACCGGCTTTTTCCACGGAATCGAAACTGGCCAGCAGGACTTTGGCGACCTGGGGTTTGGGCAGCAGTTTGACCGTGACTTCGGTGATGATCCCCAGCAAGCCTTCGGAGCCGGTGAACAGGGCCAGCAAATCGAAGCCTGGCGCGTCCAGCGAGTCGGCACCGAGGGTCAAGTGCTCGCCTTCGAGGGTAAGTACTTCGAGTTTTAGCAGGTTGTGTACGGTCAGGCCGTATTTGAGGCAGTGCACGCCACCGGCGTTTTCCGCGACATTACCGCCGATGGAGCAGGCGATTTGCGAGGACGGGTCTGGCGCGTAATACAGACCGAAGGGCGCCGCTGCCTGGGAAATCGCCAGATTACGCACCCCTGGCTGGACCCGTGCGGTGCGGGCGGCAGGGTCGATGTGCAGGATATTGTTGAACCGTACCATCACCAGTAGCACGCCTTTGTCCAACGGCAGCGCCCCGCCGGACAACCCGGTGCCAGCCCCGCGTGCCACCACCGGCACGTTGCGGGCATGACACAGCCTGAGCAGCGCCTGCACCTGTTCCAGCTGCCGGGGCAGGGCGACCAGCATCGGCGTGGTGCGATAGGCCGAGAGGCCGTCACATTCGTAGGGTTTGAGTTCTTCTTCGCGCCAGAGAATGTCCAGGTCCGGCACCTCCTGCTGCAAGGCTTTGAGTAACGCAGCCTTGTCGACATTGGGCAGAACACCGTCGATGCGTTCGTCGTACAGAATGTTCATGATCGCGCCTCAGATGAATCGCTGAACATCACCCCGAATTATCCGCCGAATATCCCCGTAGCAGCAGCCTCGCAGCCTCGCAGGCTCGAGGAGAGCTCATGAGCGATGTGTCTCCAAAAACTCCCGATACAGCCGCGCGGTCTTGGACGGTTGTTCAACCATCGGCATATGGCCGACACCGTCCCAGATCTCCACCTGCAGATCGGCGATGCCCTTGCTCCAGACCGGTACGCTGCTGACGTCGATCAAGCGGTCCTTGCGCCCCCACAGCAGCAGTGCCGGGCATTTGATGTCAGGCAGTTTGGGCTCCATCGGCGGGCTGGCGTGGAAATCCCTGAAGATTTCTTCCAGCTCGTCGCGCTGCTGTTCATAACGCTGGGCGACAGCGTCCAGCACGATCCCCGGCACCCATGGCGGCGAGACCATGGTCATGGCATAAAAATGCTGGAATTCTTCACGGGAATGAATCAGAAACGGATTGTGCCCACGAGCCAGGTGTCGCTCCATGTCGCTGGGCTCGGGGGCCGTGACGCCGGCCGGGTCGATCAGCGCCAGCGAAACAATGCGCTCCGGGTAATTGGCCGCCAGCCACGCCGCGATGTAGCCGCCCATGGAGTTGCCGATCACATGGACCTTTTCGACCCCGCAAATATCGAGCAACTGGATCAACCGTTTAGCCTGGACCGGAATGTCATAACCCCCGCCGGCCTTGAAGCCGGTTTCGCCGTGCCCCGCCAGATCAGGAATAATCACCCGGTAGTCGTCGACAAAATGCCGGGCGAAGCGCAGCCAGATGTTTTTGTCGGCGCTATAGCCGTGCAGCATCAGCACGCTGCTGGAGGCTTCGTAAGGGCCGCCTTGCCAGGTCGAAACTGTCATTTCGGGGATTGGCACGACGATCTTGTGCAACCGGTACAGCCGGGCCTCCAGCGCCATGTTCAAGTCATAGAGCCAGTAACCGATGGCCGGGTAGCTCAACCAGCTCCAGGCCACGAAGACGGCGATAGTGACAACCAACAAAAGCATCAGGCTATTCCTTGTGATCAGGGTAGGTTGTTTATCGATCCTTCCCTTCATGTATAGACCAAACATTGGGCACTCAACTCATGGGAGGCCACGCTATTCAGACCGCCAACCGGTGATGGCTATTTGCCGTTGCCCTGATAGACTTCAAACACACTTTCAAACCCGTGTGTTGTCAGGCTCCGTTCAGCAGTACAGAGGCCTCTATGGAAAAAAAGGGAGGAAAGGGACTTTCATTGGCCAGGAGGCTTTATGGGTCGCGAATTCTGGGGCTGGCCCTGGGATTATTGTGCGTCGGCGCAGGAATGTATCCACTCGACCCGGCGCCATGGGTCTGGGGGATGATGTTGTTCAACGGGCTGCTCTGGCCGCATGTGGCCTATCAATGGGCGCGCCGGGCGGAAATTCCTTTTCGTGCCGAACACCGCAATATCCTGGTGGACGCGTTTCTTGGCGGTTTCTGGGTGGCCGCCATGCAGTTCAATCCGCTGCCCAGCGCGGCGACCCTTTCGATGATGGCGATGCACAACGTGGCCATCGGCGGCGTGCGTTTTCTGTTGCTGGGTGCCGTCGCGCAGTTGCTCGGGATCGGCGTCGGGCTGTTGGTGTTCATGCCGGCGTTTGTCCCGCTGACCAGTCCGTTTCAGCTGTACGCCTGCCTGCCTTTGCTGTCGATTTATCCGCTGTCCCTGGGCTGGGTCTGCTTTCATCAGGCCCATACCCTTGGCCGACACAAGCGCGAGTTGCTGGCCCTGAGCCGCACCGACAGCTTGACTGGCCTGCTGAATCACGGTGCCTGGAAAGATCAGCTGGAAATCGAGTTTCAGCGTTGCCAACGCCAGCAGCAGGGCGGGGCGATTGCGCTGATCGACATCGATCATTTCAAAACCATCAACGACACCTACGGCCACGTCGCCGGTGACATCGTCCTGCGTCGGCTGAGCAAAATGCTCAAGCAGAACCTGCGGGCAACGGATGTCGCCGGCCGTTATGGTGGCGACGAATTCTGTGTGCTGCTGCCGGACCTGCCGCTGGACCGCGCTGCGGTCGCAATGGATGCGCTGCGTGATCGTTTCGCCACCCTGGGTTACGAGCAGAACCCACCGCTGAAGGTCAGTTTGAGCATCGGCCTGGCAGCCTTCAATCCGGCACATGACGATGCAACCCTATGGCTCAACGACGCCGACCAGGCGCTCTACGAAGCCAAGACCACCGGCCGCAACCGCGTCATTTGCCACAGCGACGGTAAACCGCATAAGGCGTTGCTCAATTCTGTATAACCCCGGGACGTCACCTTGCCGATCTCCTGTTCAGGCTACTTCATCCCCAGCAATGACAACGTGTGTTCGTAAAAGGCGGTCTCCTGCGTTGCAATGCCGGGGTACGTGGGCGAGTAATCCTCGTCAAAACACCAGGCCTGAGCACTGGTCGTTAGCGGCGCATGAATAATCAGGCTTAGCGAAGAAGACATGCTTCGAGGTGGCAGTTGTCGATGCACCTCGTAATAAGGTTGCATGTGCATCACTTCACCTGGGGCGAGTTTGATTGTTGTTTCGTCGCCCAAAGAAGGACGAATCCCGGCACGTAATGGCGTCTGATCGAGGATCTTGCGCTTGATGGAGATGTAGCCATCGCCGCTGTAACCCACCGCGTAAATCTCAAAATCGTGGGTGTGGTTCAAGTTGTAGATAAAGGTTTCGCTTTCGTCCTGGCTGGACACCGGAGCCCAGAAACCGAGGCGCACGGAATAGGCATCCGAGTAGTGCAGCACAAAGGCGTAGGCGTTATACAAACTGTTTTTGGTGCTATACCCGTCTCGTTGGAGGGTGTTGTAAAGGTGCTCGCTCAGCAATGTTCTGTGGGTGGCGAGTTCCCGCAGGTCGGCGATGATGTGTGATGTGTCTCGATGGAGATCGTACGTGTCCATGCGTTCAACGAAGGTGGCCAATTTCATGCAATCTCACCCCCGTGCTGATCCAGTAGTTCATTGAGTCGAGTGTTTTGCAGGTTTCTTAGAAGAGGCGCATAACCCAGCGCTGTAGCGGGATTTAGCAGATGAATTATCTGGAACGCCTTCCATGCGACGGCGGGGTGATAGTGATAGATCAGTTCTTCGGCCACTCTGCTGGCGTCGGGATCCTGGGCGGCCTCCAGCAACTCCAGGCTGACCAGATAGCGGGCGGCGCTATCGTCGTGAGGGAACCAGGCAATTTTTTGCAATGACACCCGATCAAAAACGTAAATGTCAGCGCTCTTGTCAGGAAAGTTAACACTGCCGATAAATGCGCTGTGTCCGGTGCCGTCCACATTACTGTCGAACAGGGTTTGCGTGCCATCGATGAACAACGGGTTGCCGGCATCGACGATGACCAACTCTCCACGCGTCAGATGTTCATCTTCGAGTTTGTAAAGTTGAAGAGAAAATGAGGCAGCGTTAATCGAAAATAAAACACTGTTGCCGGGTACGGAATAGAGGTGTTCAGGTGCAGGTGCGTTATCAGGCGTCTTGAGGCTGATATTGCCAACTTCATTGCAATGTAATGTCAGTGTTCCAGTGTGGGTGTTGGTCCGTCTCAGGATCTCCGCCTGTTGAGACGATTCAAAAGTGCGTGCTGTTTTTTTAGGTAACTGGTTGGCCAGTTTTTTAACTTCGGCACTCATGTTCAGTGTCTTGATGCGGTTAATAAGTTGTGAAGGCGTCAAATCAGCGTCGAGCAAGGTTTTTATCATGAAGCATCGCCTTGTTTTTTATGGCTTGTAATGATGAGGCTGTTGAACGGTTTAGTTGTAAGTAGACGTCAGAGGCTGAGTGCCGTGGCCGCTGACGTCTATCCAACAGATGGGGCGGTGCCGCCAAGCAGGTTTGCGCATCACGCTCAACTGCCAGCAGCGTGTGATGACGTAAAGGTTGCCAATATTAAGGCGGCGGATATGTTTCCATCAGTTCATGCCGTGGTGTTTTCTTTGAGACGCGGCAATGATGTTTTTTTTACGCGAAGTAATTGCAACCCGGTAATCGCTAAACGGTGTTAATGCTTGGGTGCGCTCCAGAATTTCTTGATTTCGTGAATGTTACCGATATTGAAGCGCAGCCCATCCCAACCAGGACAGTTGGCTTCATGGTTGGATTTTGTCGGCGTGGCAATAACTTTGGCATCGGCGCGTAACAGAGGAGCCTGTTGCCAGTCATTGGTGGTTTTCATATATGTTTCCTTGTTGTTGTGATTGCGGCGAGTAGTCGCTCGGTATGTAAGTTGCTTTCAGGGTTAAATGTTTTTGTTGTTTGACGGCGGTGAGATTAGAGAGGGCGATGTTTAATATCAACTGAGGAGTTGTTATTAAATGTTGGTGTTTGTTTTCAGGTGTGTATTTCCTGGCCAAGACAGATCATAAACATTCGCCCGTATTCTCTTGCAACCCTGCCGGTGATATTGCATCTACCGGCCGAATCACAAGTCGTTTCAGGCGCTGGAATCAGCGAGGACTCATTCCTTGACACTCATGAACTGTTCCGCCCAACGAATGTATTCCTCAGGCTGGGTGTAGGTATGCGTCAGTTCCGTCGCGCTCAGATCCGATGCCTGGGTGAAGATTTGGCGTTGTTCGCGCAGGCTGTCATAAGTCGCCTTGATCGCAGCGAAGTAGGCGCCATGACCGTCGATGGTGACGCGCACACCCAGTTCGGCCAGGCGATTGTCGTCGCGCAGCAGCGGGTTGCCATAGGTGACAAGCATCAACGGCACGCTCAACTGCTCGGCGATCTGTTCGAGATGATCGAAGTCCCGCACGCCCACCATGCAAATCCCGTCCGCCCCCGCCTGTTGGTATTGCTGGGTGCGACTGATGATTTCCTGAACCGGCAGGATTCCGGCATTGGTTCGCGCAATGATCGCCATTTCCGGGTCGACCCGGGCTTCCAGAGCCGCGCGGATTTTGCCGACGCCTTCCGCGACCCCGATCAGATCAGTGGATTTGCGGCCGAATTGTGCGGGCAGCAAGGTGTCTTCAATGGTCAGGGCGGCCACGCCGGCGCGTTCGAGTTCGACGATGGTGCGCATGACGTTGAGCGCGTTGCCATAGCCGTGGTCAGCGTCGGCGATGACCGGCAATTGGGCCACGCGGCCGATACGGGTAGCCTGCTCGGCGAACTCGCTCAGGGAAATCAATGCAAAATCGGGGGCGCCCAGCACCTGCAGCGACGCGACCGAACCGCCGAGAATCCCCACTTCAAAACCGAGGTCAGCGGCAATGCGCGCCGACATCGGGTCGAAGACCGAGGCGGTGTGATAGCAGGCGTTGGAAGCGAACAGTTGGCGGATGTTACGGCGCAAATCTTGATGTGACAGCCTGGACATATGAGTTCCACCATACAAAGGAATGGAAGGGCTTGAGCAAAAGTGTCAACGCCGAAAGAACAAAAGGCTATCACGAGAGCGAATCAAGAATGATGACGAATTTGCCGACCACTGGAGACAAGATCAAAAGATCGCAGCCAGCGGCAGATCCTGCAGCGTGCATACATCCGGATTGAAACGAATCCTGGCCTCGACGCGATCCCTTGTAGCAGCCGCCGAAGGCTGCGTTCGAGTGCGAACCGCTCGCCATCTGATCGAAAGTCATGCAGAAGAAGTTTTAATGGCGATCAGTCCGGGAAACCGAGCTGGCAGGTTTTACGACTGCTACGCAGCCGAACGCAGGCTTCGCCAGCTCCTACCCGATCACGCCGCCACTGCCCGCTGCTGTTTGTCATGCAGCGGCACGGCACGCACCGAATTGCCGGGTTGCAATTGCAGGCGTTTGGCGGTGAGCCGGTCGACGATCAGGCTGTTGCCTACCAGCCGCGCCTGGGCGGTGGTGATGCGGCAGTTTTCCAGACGGCGATTGTGAATCAGCCACACCGGCGCCTGGTCGTCGGGCGTGCCGATGGCCAGCTCCAATCGTTGGCTGTCCCGCACCGTGCGGATTCTCGATACCGGGGCTTCGACTACCGGGCCGGCGTCGAAGATGTCGATGTATCCCTTATGGGCAAAACCCTCGGCGGTGAGGATCTTCAGCGCAGGTTCGGTGTTCGGGTGCGGCTTGCCGATCACCGCCTGGGCCTCTTCAGTGAGCAGGCAAGTGTAGAGTGGCTGGCGCGGCATCAGTTCGGCGATGAGTGCTTTGCTGCCCAGCCCCGACAAGTGATCGGCATGGCTGAAATCCATCTTGAAAAAGTGCCGGCCCAGGCTGTCCCAGAATGGAGAGCAACCTTGTTCGTCAGCACTGCCGCGCAGTTCGGCGATAAGCTTGTCGCCGAACAGGTGCGGAAATTCGGCGACGAACAGCAGGCGCCCCAGCGAAAGCAGTCGACCATTACTGCCGTGACGTTGATCGTGGCGCAGAAACAGCGAACAGATTTCCGATTGGCCGGTCATTTCGTTGTTCAGGAACAACGTGGGGATCTGGCGCGCAATGCCCAGGTCCGGCGATGAACTGACTGTCAGGCCGACCCGGTAGTTGTACCAGGGCTCGCGCAGGCCGACGGCGCCTGTCAGGGCGCTGACGCCGACCACTTGTTGATCGTCGTCTTCAAGCACGAACAGGTAATCGGCGTCCGCGCGTTCCACCTGTTCGGCAAAGGTGCGCTGGGCCCAGCGCACACGATGGGCCAGGCGCTCTTCACTGGCCGGCAGGGTGGTGAAGCCGGGGCCGGCCCGTTGCACCAGACTAAGCAGGGCGGGCAGGTCGGTGACTTTAACCGGGCGGACAATCATGGTGCAGCTCCTTCTTCGCGCCTGTTCCGGCGTTGTCGTTGGGCACGGGGCCGGTGGCGGCTCACAGGGCGATCAACCGGATAGCACTGGTGTCGGTCACCTTCAGGGCCGCGCACATCTCGGCGTTCAAGGCCACGGGTTGCCCGGCGCGATAGTCCAGCTCGGCAACGATGGCGCGGTAGTCCTTCAACGAGTCGTTGCTCACCAGATAGTTGCTCATCGGGGAACTACCGCGCGCATCGATGGCCGAGCCAGGATGCACCGTGCCGGTCTGGCTCTGGGCAATGGAGCGGATGTTCGAGGTGCGTGCGTACAACGTCGGGCCAGCGTCGAACAGGTCGATGTAGCTGTTGGTCTCGAAGCCTTCGCGTTCAAGAATGTCGAAGGCCTCTTGACCGTCAGGATGAATCCGGCCGATACAGGCCTGTGCCGCCGCCGGCAGCATAGGTACATAGATCGGGTACTGCGGCATCAGTTCGGCGAGAAACGTTCGGCTCTGCAAACCACACAGACGCTCGGCCTCGACGTACGGCAAGTCGAAGAAATGCTTGCCCAGCGCATCCCAGAACGGTGACTGGCCCTGTTCGTCGCTGTAACCAACGATTTCGGTGATCACCGCTTCGGCAAAACGCGTCTTGTGGGCAGCAATGAATAGCAAACGCGCCCGGGACAGCAATTCGGAAAACCGCGTGCGTTCCCATGCCGCGTCGATATGAAAACCCCGCAGCAAGGTGTGACCGCTGAGGTCGTGGCACAACGACAGCGCCGGCACCCCGTGCTCGATGTTCAGTTCCCGTGAGGCGCTGGTGAAATGGCGATTGCGCAAACTGTAGAACGGCTCGTTGAACCCCGCAGTGGCGAGGATTTCCGAGCAGCCGACCAGATGGCCGGTCGCGAGATCTTCCAGCACGAAGAAATAATTCTCCGGGCCTGGCACCTGAACGGCTTTGCCGAACGAAGCGCAGGAGTCGAGAATCTTCTCGCGCAGGCGTTCGGTATCGTCCGGCAAGGATGTGACCCCCACCAGGCTGTCACGCGCCAGTTGCTGCAACTGGGGCAGGTCGGTTAACTCCACTGGGCGTAAGACCAGCATGGATGTACTCCTGTATCAAAGGGTTCGGCGATTTGCACCGAACCTGACTATCACTGTCGGTTTCCACGCGTTAAATCGGCAGTCGCCTGATTTAATGTCAGACGCTGCTCTTTTTCTTGTCAGCCATTGCTTGGGTCGGTGCTCGGATCAGGCAGCGCCGTGCTGGCTCCCAGTTTGTTGAGGAAGAACAGATACACCAGCCCCAAGGCAATCCAGATCAGGCCGAGCTTTTGTGCGTCGACGCCCATGTTGTACATGATGGCCGCGACGATGCTGAAGCCGATCACCGGGCAGATCAGGTGACGGATCACCTGGCCGGACTGCTGCCGACGCCAGTAATAGTTGATGACGGTCAGGTGCAGCAACATGAAACCGCTCAGGGCGCCGAAGTTCACCAGGGAGGTGAGGATGTCCACCGAGTTGATGAACAGGTAGCAGATCACCAACGACAGCACCGCCACCAGATAGATGCTCATGTACGGGGTATTGTGTTTCGGGTGCACCTTGGCCAGCACTTTCGGCAGTTTGCCGTCCCGGGCCATGCCGAACAGCAGGCGCGAAACCGCCGCTTGCGAGGTGATCGCGACGGCTACGCCCCAAGCCAGGGCGGTGGCCACGGCGGTCAGGGTGGCCAGCCAGCTGCCGGCGGCGATTTCAGCGATTTCATAGAACGCAGTGTCGGCGCTCTTGAAGCCCAGGCCGGCGGCCAGATCGGTGGCAATCCAGGTTTGCACGACAAAGATCACGCCCATGACCAGCAATGTGATCAGCGCAGCCTTGCCGACGCTACGGCCCGGGTCGCCCTTGATCTCTTCGGCGAGGGTGGAAATCGCATCGAAACCGAGGAACGACAGCACGGCAATCGACACCGCTTGCATCAACAAGGCGAAGTTGAAGGTCTCGGGGTTGTACAGCGGCGCCAGGGTCAGTTGACCGTTACCGCCGCCGCTGTGCAGGGCATTCCAGGCGTAGAACAGGAAGATTCCCAGCACCGCCAGTTGCGCCAATAGAAAGACGATGTTCATTCGTGCGGTGAAGGTAATGCCCCGCAGGTTGACGAATGTCGCGCTGACCAGAAAGGCCAGGATGAAGCCGACTTTCGGGATATCCGGGTACAGATGATTCAGCGCCATCGCTGCGTAGACGTAGAGCAGCGGCGGAATCAGCAAATAATCGAGCAGCATCAACCAACCGGCGATAAAGCCGACATGCGGGTTGAGGCCGCGTTGTGCGTAGGAATACACCGAGCCCGCAACCGGAAAGGCCCGGGCCATGCTGCCGTAACTGAGGGCAGTGAACAGCATCGCCACCATGCCGATGATGTAGGCCAGCGGTACCATCCCCGGGGCTTCGGCGTTGACGTAACCATAGACGCCGAACGGGGCGATGGGAATCATGAAGATCATCCCGTACACCACCAGGTCCGTCAGCGACAGGCTACGTTTCAACTCTTGCTTGTAGCCGAATTCTTCTATTTCCATGAAGCCCTTCTCCTTGATTTGCAAGCAGCGGCACGCTGCGAGTGTGAAGCTGTTGTTCTACAGCAGCGGCGCCAGGTAGTCGGTCCAGCGGCCGATGTTTTCCGGTGTGCGCAGCAGGTCGTTGCGCACCTCGATCAACACCGACTCAAGCCCTCGTGCATCGCCGTGAAACGGCACGGTCATGTCGCTCAGCGGATCGACTTTGTACGGCTGATTACCCGCCACTTTCAAGGGATGCCGACGCAACCCGTCGATCACTCGCTGGGCGTACTGCTCGGCCTGTCCATACAACACGCCGACTTCCAGCACGCGTGGCTGGCCGTGATATATCGGCGTGAAACTGTGAATCCCCACCACGCGAACCGGTCGACCTTGCGCCACACGGGCGTCGATCAAGGTTTGCAGGCGTGCATGAAACGGCGTGAACAGGCAGTGCCGGCGATACTCGCGGGTGGCCTCGTCCAGAACCCGATTGCCCGGCACCTGATAAATCTCGCTCTGCACAGGAATGCTGTCCGGCGCATGGCGCGGGCGATTGAGGTCAATCAACAGCCGTGAATAGTTGGCCGCCAACAGGGTAGCGCCCAGTGCTTCGGACAAGCCCTCGGCCAGCGCCAGGGCGCCGATGTCCCAGGCGATGTGTTCGCGGGCGGCTTCATGGCTCAAGCCCAGGTCATTCAACCCGGCGGGGATAAAACGACTGGCGTGTTCACACACCAGGATCAGCGGATGCTCGGAGGCTTCCCGGCTCAGGGTGTACGCAGGCTGGGTATAGAGCCCCAGCTCGGCAGACTCAGTACAGGCGCGCATAGTGCTCACACAGATCGGCGGACGAGAGCTGTTCCGTCAGCTTCAGTTCCTCGGTTTTAAGGGCGAACCAGGTGTCCAGCAAGGCGCTCGGCAGGGCTTCTATCAGCGCCTCGCTGTTGCGCAGGCATTCCAGGGCCTGGGCCAGGGACGCGGGCAGGGCGACGATGCCGCGAGCCTGGCGTTGCTCTTCGTTCAGCGAATCGGGGACTTCATCGGTGATCGCATTCAGGGCCAGGCGCTGCTCGATGCCCAGACGCCCGGCGATCAGCAACGCGGCCATGGCCAGATGCGGCGAGGCGGTGGCGTCCATGGCGCGAAATTCCAGGTTGTACTGCGCCGCCACGGGTTTGCCGCCCAGGCTCACGGTCGGGCAAATTCGCAGCGCCGCTTCGCGGTTGCGTTGGCCGAGGCAGGCGTAGGAAGCGCTCCAGTGATGGGGCTGCAAGCGTTCGTAGGAAACCGGTGTCGGCGCGGTAAAGGCGCAGAGCGCCGGCAAATAATGCAGAACGCCGGCGGCCCAATGCTGGCCGAGGGTCGACAGACCGTTGCGGGTGTCGGCGTCGTACATCACCGGGTGGCCGGCCAGATCCTGCAAGCTCACGTGCAAGTGCACGCCATTGCACACCGCCCGGGCAGAGGTCTTGGGCGCGAAGCTCAGGTCCAGGCCCATTTGCCGGGCGATTTCACGGGTGATCTCACGCACGTTCACCGCGCGGTCGGCGGCGGCGACGCCGAGGGCGGGGCGGCAGGTGATTTCATATTGGTGCTTGCCATATTCCGGCAGGAACATCTCCGGTTCCACACCGCCGGCACGCAGTGCACTGAGCAACCAGCCGCCGAACTCGGCGCCCTGGCGCTGAGCCTCAAGAGAGAACGCCAAAGGCTCAGCCGCGCCGCTGCCGAGGTTGAATTCATGTTCGAACGCGGCGTTGATCTGCAATCCCGATTCGCCGCGATAACGCTCTACCTCGTTGCGCAGCAGTGTGCGCGGGCAGGCGCCCCACAGGCGGCCATCGGTTTCGCGAATGTCGCCGTGAATGAAGTCCAGCGCCGGGGCATTGGCATCCGGGCCGTTGTTCACGGTCACGCGGCTGCTCATGTCGGGGATCAGCCGCAAGTCGCCATAAGCGCCCCATGGATTGCTGGAGGCAATGATGTCTTGCGGGGTCAGGGCGCTGTTGGCCGGCACCCAGCCGCAGCCCGCCACTTGATAGGCCTCGAGTTCGTCCGTGGGAAAGGAACGGCCGCGGGTCACGCCGATCAGGTCGGTGGTGACGATGGTGGTCATGGGTAATGGCGACAGGCGTTCGCTCATGGCTGCATCTCCTGCAAACGACCGAGCACGGTCTGGGTGTCGGTGATCCAGCAGTAGCCTTTGATGGCGTTCAGGCAGGCGTGATGCCGTTGTTCGGTGTAGGTAGCGCAGGCATCTTCGACCAGCGTCACCAAGTAACCACGGTCGGCGGCATCGCGCACGGCCATGTCGACGCATTGGTCGGTGACGATGCCGGCGATGATCAGGTGTCGGGTTCCCAGGTTGCGCAGCACATAGTCGATGTTGGTGGAGTTGAAGACCCCGGAAGAAGTCTTGGGCAGCACGATTTCGTTTTCGATCGGCGTCAGATCATCGATGATTCGCGCTTGCGGGCTGCCCTTGGGCAGGTGCATGTCCGAGAGCTTGTGGTCCAGCGAACGGTCGCGCCCATCGGCGGTGAGGCTTTCGATGAGCGTATGCAGCACGTTTTGTCGCGCATTGCGAAAAGCACTGAGCAGCCGGCGTTGATTGGGCACCACTTGCACACGGGCGCGGGTCAGAAAATAGTCGGCTTCCGGCTGATTGAGATGCGGGTCGAACTGCGGCTCGAGCCAGGCACGCTGCATGTCCACCAGCAATAGCGCGGTGTGGTCAGCGGCAAATGGCAAATCCCGTGGTGAGTGGTGGGGGAGCGTGAACATCCTTATTTATCCTCCAGCAGGTGAGTGTCGAAGTCGGTCCGCAGGGCATCGATGCCTTCCAGGCGATCGGCCAGATCGGGGCTGCGCAGGGACAGGCAGGCCACCAGTGCTTCAACCTGGGCCAGCGCCGGAACCATCGAGTCGAAGGCCGACGTCGATTCCACCGGTGCACTGATGATCAGGTCGGCCATTTCTCGCAGCGGTGATGCATAGATATCGGTGAATAGCACGACCCGCGCATGTCGACTCTTTGCCGCATTGGCAACCCGCAGGGCCTGGGCCTGGTAGCGGCGGTAATCGAACACCAGCACCATGTCCTGACGCTGCACGTCGAACAGCCGGTCCGGCAATTGCGCGTTGTCTTCCAGGGCAAAACAGCCGGGCCGCAACAGACGCAGGTGGTTGAGCAAATAGTGGGCGAGGAAGCTGCTGAAGCGGCCGCCAAAGCAATGGATCTGATGGCGGGTGTCGAGCAGCCATTCGATGAGAATTCGTACATCTTCGGGTTGGGTCAGCGCCTGGGTCTCGACCAATGCCCGATGGGTGTTCGCCAGATAATGGCCCCAAGGGTCATCTTTATTGAGATGGGCGCGGGGTTGCAACAGGGTACTGGGGGAGCGCAGGCGGTCATCCATGTCGCGGAGCAAGGCGTCCTGAAAGTCGGCGTAACCGCTGAAGCCAAGCTTCTTCACCAGCCGCACGATGGTCGGGTCGCTGACACCGGCATGTTCGGCCAGACGTGACATCGGACCCAGTCCGTTGCGCGGGTACTGATCCAGCAAAGCGCGTACGACTTTGCGTTCCGATGGCGTAAGTTCCAGGCCGGGATCGGTGATCAGGTCTCTGAGAGGGGGCATCCGGGCTCCTGCTGGATGAGTGTGTCGGTTTCGTTTCAGAAATTGCTAAAACAGTATTTATGTAGCGTGTGCTACATGTCTAGTGAATTTTCGCGAGGATTTTCCAATCCCAGGAATCGGGCGAAACCCCCGTGCGCCGTGGGCTACGCGGATGTCGACTGAGTTTGTAGGACATCGCTCATAGCGGTGTGAGATATCGGCCCTGCTCAGGGATAAAATGGACAAGTCAAGCCGTCACTTGGTCCGTAGCAGCTGCCGAGCCCGCGAGGCTGCGTTCGGCTGCGAAGCAGTCGTAAACCCAGAACTTGCGGTGTATCAGGCAAACTGCGTCAGCCGATTAACGACTGTTTCACAGCCGAACGCAGCCTCGCGGGCTCGGCAGCTGCTACAGGGAATGCATTCTGAGCGTATTTCTTGCGGCACAATGAGCCGGTTGTCAGCGGCACTTTTCCATCCCATCCAGAGAGATTCTTCCGTGCAGGCGACCCGCTTGACCCTGATGTGCCACGCTCGAACCGTCGCACAAAAATTGGCGCGTTTTCCTACGAATGAGCCGTTGGAAATGGATTGGCATTCGGCGCAGGGTTCGCGTTGCCGCCAGTTCAAGGGTCCCCTCCGTTTACTCTGTGGCCCAGAACTGCGGACCCGACAAACCGCTGAACTGTTTGGCCACGATGTGGAGATTGTTGCGGCACTGGCGGAGTGCGATTTCGGACGCTGGAAAGGCCTGTCGATCGACGACCTGCAAGCAACTGAACCGGAGGCACTCCAGGTCTGGCTCAGTGACCCGACCTCGGCACCCCACGGTGGAGAATCGGTGGCGCAACTCGGTGAGCGGGTGGCTGCGTGGTTGAATAGCCTTGAAGCGACGCCGGGGCATGTCGTTGCCATCACCCATCCTTTTGTCATTCGCGCCGCCCTGATGCAAGTGGTGCAGGGCGCGGCGTTCAACCAGATCGACGTCGAGCCGTTGTCGGCCATCGAGTTGCGGTTCAACGGTCGCTGGCGGTTACGTTTGATGGGTACGCAACCTGAGGGAACATGCTGATGAAAAACCTTCTGGTCATTGGTGTCGGCGCCGGCCATCCCGACTACATCACCATGCAGGCGGTGAAGGCGCTGAACCGCGTCGATGTGTTTTTCCTCATGGACAAGGGTTCGAGCAAGGACCAACTGATCGAGCTGCGCCGCGAGCTCTGTGAGCGCTACATCACCGATCGCGATTACCGCTTCGTTGAAGCTCACAGCCCTGAGCGGGAGCGCGGGGATGTGGACTACAAGGCCAGCGTCGAAGACCTGAACCGCGCCAAGCAGCAGACCTTCGAGCGGCTGATCAACGAGGAAATGACCGACGACCAGTGCGCTGGTTTTCTTGTGTGGGGCGATCCTGCGTTGTACGACAGCACCATACGGATTCTGCAGGCGATTCTGGCGTCGGGCCGGTGTGTGTTCGAGTTCGAAGTCATCCCCGGTATCACCAGCGTGCAAGCGTTGGCGGCGCAACATAAAGTGCCGCTGAACCGCATCGGTCGCTCGATTGAAATCACCACCGGTCGGCGATTGGCGGCGGGGCAGGTGAGTGACGCCGATAGCCTGGTGGTGATGCTGGATGCGCAAGATGCCTACCATCAGGTGGCCGATCAGGAGACGGAGATTTACTGGGGGGCTTACCTGGGGACGCCGGATGAGATTTTGATCAGTGGCAAGCTCAAGGATGTCGCGGATGAGATCGAGCGAGTGCGCAAGGCGGCGCGCCTGGCACAGGGGTGGATTATGGATACGTATCTGTTGCGCAAGCCTTGAGATAAGGGGTGTCTGGGGTGACGCCTTCGCGGGCAAGCCTCGCTCCTACAGTGGATCTGTGGCAAGACTCCTGTAGGAGCGAGGCTTGCCCGCGAAGAGGCCCTGAATAACACCTCAACAAATCGCCTTTACCTCGCCCAAACCGCTCCCGATACACCGACGGCGGCACGCCGACCACGCTGCGAAACGCCACCCGGAAACTCTCCACCGAACGATAACCGCAGTGCTGGGCAATCTGCTCGGTGTTCTGGCGGGTGCTCTCCAGCAACTCGCGGGCACGGGCCAGGCGCTCATGTTGCAACCAGGTCTTGGGCGACAGGCCGCTGGCTTCGGTGAACCGCCGCAGGAATGTGCGTTCACTCATGGCCGCTTCGCTGGCCAGGTCGCGAACTTCCAGCGGTTGGTGCAGACGTTCCCGCGCCCATTGCATGACTCGCGACAGATCGCTGCGCGGCGTCGGGCTGACCGGTGATGGAATGAACTGCGCCTGACCGCCGGTGCGTTGCGGCGACATCACCAGGCGTCGCGCCACTGAGTTGGCCACCTGCGTGCCAAAATCCCGCGCGACCAGGTGCAGGCAGGCATCGATGCCCGCGGCACTGCCAGCCGAGGTGATCAATTGGCCTGAATCCACATAGAGCACGTCCGGGTCCACCTGAATGTCCGGATAACGCTCGGCCAGTTCCCTGGCATAGCGCCAATGTGTCGTGGCGCCGTGGCCGTCCAGCAAACCGGTGGCCGCCAGCACGAATACCCCCGAACAGATCGACAGCAATCGGGCGCCCCGGGCATGGGCCTGGCGTAGGGCGGAGAGCAAAGGTTCAGGCACCGCTGCGCTGCGATCGCGCCAGCCGGGGATGATGATAGTTCGCGCCTGTTCCAGCAGTTCCATCCCGCCGTCGGCCAGCACCTGAATGCCGCCCATGGCCCGCATCGGCCCCTGGTCGACGGCAACAATTCGATGCTCATACCAGGGGAAATCGAACTCCGGTCGCGCCAGGCCGAAGATCTCCACGGCAATACCGAATTCGAAAGTGCAGAGGCCGTCATAGGCCAGAATCGCGACCAATCCAGGGGTGGGCTGCATTTGGCGGAAAGTTCCCGGTGAGTGTCTTGTGCGCCACTGTAGCGGTAAGCGCGGGGCAGATAAAGTCTTCCCACACCCATCAAGACTTTGGAGTACAGCCCATGCGCAGCCTGGTTCGCGAAATTCCCGCCGCCCCCTCCGCCATCGCCCTGATGCACTTCAGTAACCGTCTGACCTTCGAGACCGATTGTTCCGACGTCTACGGCAGCCAACAGGCCGGCGAGGTGGATTTTGTCCTGGTCGACGTGCGTGGACCGTTGGCGTTCGAACGCGGACATGTGCCAGGCGCGATCAACATCCCCGGGCGGCTGATCACGGCTGACGTCCTGGCGGCTTATTCGACATCCACGCTGTTCGTGGTCTATTGCGCAGGGCCCCACTGCAACGGCGCTAACAAAGCCGCGGTGAAGCTGGCGGCACTGGGTTACCCGGTCAAGGAAATGATCGGCGGGGTAACGGGGTGGCTGGATGAAGGGTTTGCATTGAGTGTTTCGGTTGCACGCACCGCAACGGCGGTCATTGGTTGCGAATGCTGAAATTCAGACACAGGTGATCAACTGTGGCGGGGGGCTTGTCGGAACGCCGCATCGCCCCGTTGGGTCGCGAAGCGGCCCCAAACCCTGCCACCTGATTTTGTCGGATACACCGCATTAACCGGTTTACGACTGCTTCGCAGCCGAACGGAGGCAAGCCCCCTCGCCACAAAAATCCATCCAATTCCAATTTCGGCTCCGCTTCCGGCCACGTCGGCCCGGCATTGGATTCATAAGGCCCGCCCCAGGTTTTGTCTGAAACAAAGGATTGTCCTACAGCCCTTGCACCACCGTGGCGCACGCTTCAAGTACCTTGAAACCCTCGGCTGTTTTTCTATAAGTATTTGTCGCCTAAACACAATTTGCCCTTCTGAAGCCACTCTAGACTGCCCGCCACTTCGGTTTTCATCTACCGAAAGTTGCCAATCGAAAGCTGCCAATAAAAAACCTCCATACACAGGAGTTATAAATGAAGAAGCGAATGATGTTCGGTGCCCTGGCACTGTCGATGTTGTCCCTGACCGCCGTGGCCGATGACGCCAAGCCGATTCGCCTCGGTATCGAAGCCGGCTACCCGCCGTTCTCGATGAAAACCCCGGACGGCAAACTCACCGGTTTCGACGTGGACATCGGCGATGCGTTGTGTGAGCAGATGAAGGTGAAATGCACCTGGGTCGAGCAAGAATTCGATGGCCTGATCCCAGCCCTGAAGGTCAAGAAAATCGACGCAATCCTGTCGTCCATGACCATCACCGACGATCGCAAGAAAAACGTCGATTTCACCATCAAGTACTACCACACCCCGGCGCGCTTCGTGATGAAGGAGGGCACCGACGTCAAGGACCCGCTGACCGAGCTCAAAGGCAAGAAAGTCGGTGTGTTGCGCGCCAGCACCCACGACCGTTTCGCCACAGAAGTGCTGGTACCCGCCGGCATCAACCTGGTGCGTTATGGTTCCCAGCAGGAAGCCAACCTGGACATGGTCGCCGGTCGCCTCGACGCGATGCTGGCCGACTCGGTCAACCTGGACGAAGGTTTCCTGAAAACCGACGCCGGCAAAGGCTTTGCTTTCGTTGGCCCGACCTATGAAGACGCCAAGTACTTTGGCGGCGGTGCCGGCATCGCTGTGCGCAAGGGTGATAAAGAGCTGGCGGACAAATTCAACACCGCCATCACTGAAATCCGCGCCAACGGCAAGTACAAGCAAGTGCAGGACAAGTATTTCAATTTTGATGTTTACGGCCATTAATAGGCGGTAGAAAAAAGTGGCCACTGTTGACGCGGTGGCCACTTTTTTTATGCTCGCACTATTGAGATGAGAAACCTGTGGTAGCGAGCCTGCTCGCGATGGCGGCTTCAGCAACACCTGAAATGCCCCAGCATGCTTCACAGTGTTAGGCTTTGCCCCGAATCCTGCGCGCTGTGAAGGAAGGTTTATGTTGAAGTTACTTGCTCTGCTCACGCTCCTGGCGTCCACCGCCGTCCACGCTCAAACCCCGCTGCACACCGATCTGCCGCTCAAGTACCTGGAGCAGGCCCACGCTGAATCCCGCAATCAACCTCTGGTGATTTTCCTGCACGGTTACGGCAGTAACGAGCAGGACCTGTTCGACCTCAAGGATCAATTGCCGCCGCAGTACAACTACCTGTCGGTGCGGGCACCGATGACGATGGAAGAGGGCAGTTACCAGTGGTTTCGCCAGAAGGGCGAGGGCGCCTATAACGGTGAGACGGACGACCTGAAGGCCAGCGGCCAAATGCTGCGGGATTTTGTCGCACAAGCGGCGAATAAATATCACACCGATGCGGACAAGGTATTCCTGGTGGGTTTCAGCCAAGGCGCGATGATGTCCTACGAGGTCGCATTGCGTCATCCCGAGGCGGTGGGTGGAATTGCGGCACTGAGCGGGCGAATTCTGCCGGTGCTCAAGTCCGAACTCAAACCGGATGAAAAACGCCAGCAACTGGCGATTTTCATTGGTCATGGCACCGCCGACACACTCCTGCCCTACAACGACGGTACTGAAGCCGACAGCCTGTTGCAGCGCCTGTCACTCAAGCCCGAGTTTCATGCCTATCCGGGTGTCGGTCACAGCATCAGCGCCCCCGAGATGCAGGATTTGAGCGCTTGGTTGCAGCGCAAAAATCCCTGAATCGGTCGGGCCTATTTACCGCTGACGATTTGTTTCACCAGTGCTTCGTGGCCGGTTTTGTCATTGGGGCGCGAAATGATCTGAACAATGGCCATGCGCGTTCCGGAAGCGGCCATCAACGTGCTGTCCAGCGTCATGCCACCGCCCTGGGTGGCGGTGCTGTCGATCTGCCGAAGGCCCAGGCCCGTGCCTTTCTGAGTCAGGCTTTTTTCGCTGGTTTTGTTGAAATCCGGCAAGGCGTTGCGTTGCTCGGTGGCGAACGCGGACACGGTGTTGTCGAGGAATTCACCGTCGTTGTCCTTGACGTTAACGCCGCCGGGGATGGTGTTTTCCGCGGCGATCACCACGGTTTTGGTGGTCTGGTTGGTGTACATCGTACCCGTCGCCCCAGCAGTGCCGGTGGCCGCATCGCCGGCTGGCAGCGGGTTGGCGATGAAGCCCTTGGG
The DNA here is from genome assembly GCF_014192635.1 of Pseudomonas sp. Tn43. Lineage (NCBI taxonomy): Bacteria > Pseudomonadati > Pseudomonadota > Gammaproteobacteria > Pseudomonadales > Pseudomonadaceae > Pseudomonas > Pseudomonas sp. Tn43. The sequence continues at coordinate 439,765 of NZ_JACHYG010000001.1, read as the reverse complement.
CAGGGTGAAGGTGAACTTGCCGCCGAGCATCGAGACCTTCTCGGCCGGCGCTTTGTCGCCGGCAGTGGCCTTGGCCGCCTGCGCATTCAAGGCACCCAGGCTGGTAGTCGCCATCAGCAGCAGAACAACGGCTTTTTTACTCAATAATGACATTCAAACTCTCCAGTGGATGATCCGCGCTTTGACGGCGATCATCCCATGGAGGTCAGGAAGCACTCCAGCGCGAATGTGCTGACTGGTTACGCAGTACTGGCGAATGAGTTGGTTGTGGCGAGGGGGCAAGCGCTCTCTCAAGCATCCACCGGCCACGTCCCACGCCGCACCATCTTCCTGACCCGATCGGCACCGTTGGCGCGCACCAGCAGTTCCATGCGGGCTTTTTCGATGTCTTCGGCGCTCCACTCCTTGTCGTAATGGCGGACTACGTATTGCTTTGTTCCTTCAGAGGCAATCAGGTCCATCTCCACAGCTCCTTTACAACATTGATGTCAGGCTTTGGGCTGACCTGTTCGCGAGGTTGCGATAACGGCGCCGACGATAATCAGCAGGGCGGGAATAATCAGGAACGGGCTGGCATGGCTTTGCCCGATGGCCACCAACAGCAGGGTCGAGATCAGTGGCGCGAGGTACGACAGTGCGCCGAGCATCGACAGGCTGCCGTGCTTGGTCGCGTGATCCCAGGCAAAAAACGCCAGCCCCACTGGCCCCAGGCCGAGGCCGACGATGGCCGCCCATTGGCCGGAGTCGGGGGTGACCGAGGTCTCAAACGCCAGATGACAGACCAGACCTGCCACCGCGACCAGGCCGCAGATGCCGCCGATGATGCTGCTTGGCACTTCGTTGAAGCGCCGGTTGATGACCGAGTAGGACGACCAGACCAACGCGCAGGCGAATGCGGCCAGGTAGCCGGCCACCGGCATGTCGGCGACTTCCGCCGAAGCACGCTGCTGCATGATGAATGCGGTTCCGGCCAGCCCCAGCAGCGCACCGAGCAGTTGGCGTTTGCGTAGCTGTTCACCGGCGGTGAAGGCCGAGAGCAGCACAATCAGCAGCGGCCACAAGTAGGCGATCAGGCTGGCCTCGGCGGCTGGAGCGGCTTTGAGGGCGAAAAAATACAGCGCGTGGTAGGCGAAGATCCCGAGAAAACCGACCGCCCACACCGACCAGGGCTGGTTCCAGCTGCGAAACCCTGCCACACCGCGTCGCCCGAGAATGCACAGACTCGCCACAAACGCGACGCCGAAGCTCAGGGTCAGCAACTGAAAGGGGGGAATGCCTTCAGTAAGGGTGGTCAATAACGCCAGGCAGGACCATAGGAACACTGCGATCACACCGACGGCAGTGGCGGATGTCGCGGTCTTGGCGGACCGAAGTGTTTTGGTTGTCTGCGTCGCTTCGCTCATCTGTGCCTCGTCTGATTCTTCATGTCAGTGAGGCGATGATAGAAAGGTCTGGTGGGGAAGGTATTGACGGAAACTGCTGAAGATTTGTTCAGGCCTGCCGGATTCACGCCAAGCGTGAACTTCTGCGGACGGCGGCCGGGGTGAGGTCACGGTGCTTTTTCAGCGCATGGGTGAGGGCACTCTGATCGGCATAGCCGACCCGATGAGCGATTTCGGTGATCGACAGCGCGGTCTCGCAAAGCAGCTCGATGGCTCTGTTCAGGCGCAAGCTCGCAATGTGCGCGAAAGGTGTGGTCTTCAAGTGCTGATCGAACAACACGTAGAGGCGCCGTTCGCTGGTTCCGGCCACCCGCGCGATGCCCGTGGCGGTGAGCGCGCTGTCCAGGTTACTTTCGATACAGGCCAGGGCCCGGGCGAGCGTGAACTGGCTCTGATCGGGGATGTTTCTGGAGGGCAGCGTCAGAGAGGACAACAGCAACGTGCTCCAGGATTCGGCCACCTGAGGCGAGCTGATCAGCATCGGCGCGCTGCGGGCGGCGTAATCGAGCAAATGGCGGATTTCCGGGCGTACCGGGAAGAAGAGTTTGTCGACCAGCAGTCTGCTCGACAAATCGATATTCTGCTGCCCGCCGAAAGGCGCCGCTGGCACGTCGAGCACCAAAAAGGTATTAGCCTTCTGCGCCAGAAACGCATGACGCGCACCGGCGGGAATCACCACTCCCTGGCTCCAGTCGACTTTGCCGCCCTGGCCGTCAACCTCGATGTCCATGGCGCCGGACTGCGGTAGCACGACTTGATGGAAGTCGTGATCATGCAGCTCGACCTGACCCGAATACGAACGCAGGGCCAGTGAAACCGATGGGCTATCGTTGCTGCTCAATACGCCTCTCCGTTGGCTGAAGTTCGCATCATGCCTGAGTCACCGAACTCTGTGCCACCCTCGCAATCGTTCAAGAAAAACGGCCTCTTCATGGGGAAAGGACGGGACGCATCATGCCGTAATGCCTGCGGTTTGTGCCGGCGTGATGTCTAACCGCTGAAAAGCCAAGGCTATCCATTCATCTTGCGCAGCTTTCGTGTTCCTGGTGCATTGTTTCCAGATCGCAAAAGCAAGCGTTTCGTGATCAACAACATTCCCATCGATACTCCCACGCCCAAAACAAACCCCTGCCACCCAAACTGCGGCAGCGCAAGCGCCAACACCAGACAAAACGCCGCAAACGAATACATCCCCGTCGCCGTCGCCCTGAGCAACGCCGCAGTAAAAGCAGGCCCACGAGTCTGTTGGGAAAACACCGCCATCACACTGCCCAGCACCGGGAATACCGCGAGCAACCCGCTCCAGCGTTCGCCGACGGTGCTGGCCAGCAACGTCACAGCCAATGTGAGCAGGGCGCCGGCCAGCATGCGCAGCAGCAGTTTGTCGGACTTCGGCGTCGGGCCTGAAACGATAGGTTGCACCGAGGGAAACAGGTACGGCGCGGCCAGTAATGCGGTGGCGGCCGCGATTACCGAGAACACCAGAGACGGCGGAATCAGCGACAGCACAATAGCCGCCAAGGCCCAGACCAGCAGCGAAATCGTCAGCGTCCACGGCCAGCTCAAACGTTGTGCAACCTGGGCGTAGGTCACGCAAAAAGCAATCATCGCGAACATTGCCGACAGCGCCGCCGTCGCGGCCTGAGCAGCGAACAGCTGGCCCTGCTCAATGGCGAGGAAGAACAGAATCGGCCCCACCACCACCGGCAACCCCGACAGCCAACCGGCCACGCTTGGGCCCCAGCGTTTTCCAGCCAGGGAAATCATCAACAGAAATCCCGGAATCACCAGCAGTTTGAGCATCAGCACGCACGCGTCTCCATTCGGTGTGAGCCGGCCACGTTAGCATTGCGGGTGATGGATTGCTCAGGGCGGTTTCTGAGTCGAGAGGTGTCTTGCCTGGCCGGGCCTCTTCGCGAGCAAGCCCGCTCCCACATTGGAACTGTGCCGATCACAAAATGTGTGATCAACCCCGATCAATGTGGGAGCGGGCTTGCTCGCGAAGAACGATTACGTGGTCTCCCGCCCAAACGCCTCGACCAGATAATCGATAAACACCCGGGTCTTGGCCGGCATCAAACTGCGGCTTGGGTAATACAACGAGATCGGCCCCGCGTCGGCATGCCAGCCTGGCAGCAAGCGCACCAGTTCGCCACGCTGAATATTGGCGGCGACATCGGGCAACACCAGCAGCGTCACTCCGAGGCCGAGCAGGGCCGCTTCGCGCATGGCGGCCGGGTCATTGAGCACGATGTTGTCACTCAGCTCGGCACTTGCTTCATTGCCCGCGCCATCGCGCATGACCCAGTGACGCAGTCGCCCGGTGCGCACGCCACGCATCACAATCCCGTTGTAACGAGCCAGGTCCGCCGGGTTGTCGGGCGGCGTGCGCCCGGCCATGTAGGCCGGGGAAGCCACTGCCACCACATGCGCCGCCGCCAACGTCCGCGAGACGACTCCGGGCGTCAGTTCGAAACCACCACCGATGGCTGCGTCATAACCTTCGGCGATCAGGTCCACCTGGCGATTTTCGAAATGCCATTCGGGACGAATCAGCGGGTAGCGCGCCAGAAATGCCGGCAACAACGGCAATACATGACCAATGCCGAACGTTGGCGCCAGGCTGACTTTGAGCACCCCCGCCGGCTCCCCGCGATCACTGGACACCGAACTGATCGCTGCCTGCAACGCTTGCAGATTGCCGCTGATACTTGCCAGAAAACGCTCCCCGGCTTCGGTCAGCGACAACTTGCGGGTCGATCGCTGGAATAGCCGCACACCGATGTTGCGTTCGAGCATCGCCACGTTGCGGCTGACGGCGGCGGGTGTCAGTGCCAGCAGCCGCGCGGCGGCGGAGAAGCTGCCGGTTTCGGCGCTGCGCACGAAAGATTCGAGGTTGGCGAGGGTTTCCATTCCGGGCACCTGCTATTAATGCTTGAAGATGATTCAAGCTATTACCCTCTAATCAAGTCGTAATGACAAGCGCAGTATTCACTCCATCAACCCACCACGGAGTGAACACCATGAGCACAATCGGAATCATCGGCGCTGGCGCCATCGGTAAAGCCTTCGCCAAAGCACTGTCCCGTCAGGGCATTGAAGTCGTCATCGCCAACAGCCGCGGCCCGCAAACCCTGGCCGCGCTGGTAGAAGAACTCGGGCCGACAGCGCGGGCCGGCACCCGTGAAGAAGCGGCCGCGCAGCCGATCGTTCTGGTCGCGGTGAATTGGTCGAAGTTACCGACGGCATTGGCCGGGCTGCCAGATTTTGACGGGCGAATTGTGATCGATGCGAACAATTCGATCGAGGCGCCATCGTTCAAAGCGGTGGATTTGCAGGGCCGTCCGTCCAGCGAAGTGTTTGCCGAATGGGTGCCCGGTGCGCGGGTCGTCAAGGCATTCAATCACCTGCAGGCGCATCTGCTTGAGAGCGACCCGAAAGCGGAGGGCGGTCGGCGGGTGCTTTTTCTCTCAGGTGACGATGCCGAGGCCAAGGCACAAGTGGCTGCATTGATCGAGCGGTTGGGGTTCTTCGGGATTGATCTGGGCGAGCTGAGTGTCGGAGCGCGGCTGGTGCAGTTTCCGGGCGGACCGTTGCCAGTCTTGAACCTGGTGAAATTCGCCTGAGGATCAGAGTTTGTGGCGAGGGGGCTTGCCCCCGTTGGGCGGCGTAGCAACCCCAAAATCTTGGATGCACCAAAGATTTTGTGAGTGCTACGCACTCAAACGGGGGCAAGCCCCCTCGCCACAGGTGTCGTTTTTCAAGTCTCATCATACAAGCGGGCTTGCTCGCGAAGCTTTTAAGCTCGTTCGATCGCCAACGCCACGCCCTGACCACCACCGATGCACAGGGTGGCGAGGCCTTTTTTGGCATCGCGCTTGATCATTTCATGCAACAACGTCACCAGCACCCGGCAACCCGAGGCACCGATCGGGTGGCCCAGGGCAATGGCGCCGCCATTCACGTTGACTTTGTTCAAGTCCCATTCCAGGTCCTTGGCCACGGCTAGAGATTGTGCGGCGAAGGCTTCGTTGGCTTCGACCAGGTCCAGTTGATCGATGGACCAGCCGGCCTTATCCAGGCAACGGCGAGTGGCCGACACCGGGCCGATGCCCATGATCGCTGGGTCGACGCCCGCGTTGGCATAAGCGGCGATTTTCGCCAGCACGGGCAGGCCGAGGGCCTTGGCTTTCTCGGCGCTCATCAGAATCACTGCAGCAGCGCCGTCGTTCAGCGAAGAAGCGTTGCCGGCAGTCACCGAACCGTCCTTCTTGAAGGCCGCTTTCAGTTTGCCCAGGGAGTCGGCGGTGGTGCCGGCCCGAGGCTGTTCATCGGTGGCGAAGGCCAGCGGATCGCCCTTGCGCTGCGGGATCAGGATCGGTGTGATCTCATCGGCAAACCGCCCGGCTTCGATGGCGGCCACGGCTTTTTGCTGGGAGGCGGCAGCGAAGGCGTCCTGCTGTTCACGGGTCAGGCTGTATTTTTCCGCCAGATTCTCGGCGGTGATGCCCATGTGGTAATCGTTGAACGCATCCCACAAACCGTCGCTGATCATCGTGTCGACGATCTGCGCGTGACCCATGCGCAAACCGGTGCGGGCGCCCGGCATGACGTAATTGGCCAGGCTCATGTTTTCCTGGCCGCCGGCGATGATCACTTCGGCATCGCCGCAGCGAATCGCCTGCGCCGCCAGATGCAACGCTTTGAGGCCCGAGCCGCAGACCTTGTTCAGGGTCATGGCCGGCACGGCGAAAGGCAGGCCGGCCTTGATCGCGGCCTGACGCGCCGGGTTCTGGCCGGCACCGGCGGTCAGCACCTGGCCCATGATCACTTCATCGACCTGCGCCGGGTCCAGCCCGGTCTGCGCCAGCAACTGGCGGATCACCGCAGCGCCGAGGTCAACGGCAGACACATTCGCCAGCGAACCCTGGAAGCTGCCGATGGCAGTGCGAGTGGCGGCAACGATTACGACTTCTTGCATGGAAAAATTCCTCACTGGGCAACGAACTGCATTTCCGGGACGTGGTCAGGCACGATCAGTTTACCAGCGGTCTTGGCGACGATTTCCTCGACGCTGACGCCCGGCGCGCGCTCCTTGAGAATGAACGCACCGTTCTTGATTTCCAGGTAAGCCAGGTCGGTCAATACGCGTTTGATGCAACCGGCGCCGGTCAGCGGCAGGCTGCAACGCGACAGCAGTTTCGACTCGCCGTCCTTGGAGGCGTGGGTCATGGTGACGATGATGTTGTCCGCACCGGCCACCAGGTCCATTGCGCCGCCCATGCCCTTGACCAGTTTGCCAGGGATCATCCACGAGGCGATGTTGCCTTCGACGTCCACTTCAAACGCACCCAGCACGGTCAGGTCGATGTGGCCGCCGCGAATCATCGCGAAGGATTCGGCGGACGAGAAAATCGACGCGCCAATACGCGCGGTCACGGTTTGTTTGCCGGCGTTGATCATGTCGGCGTCGACTTCGGCGTCGGTCGGAAAGGCGCCCATGCCGAGCAGGCCGTTTTCCGATTGCAGCATGACTTCCATGCCTTCCGGGATGTAGTTGGCGACCAGGGTCGGGATACCGATGCCGAGGTTCACGTAGTAGCCGTCCTGCATTTCGCGGGCGACGCGTTGAGCCATTTGTTCGCGGGAAAGTGCCATTGTTGTTATTCCTTCATTCGGTCCGGGGGCAGGGGATCACTTACGCACGGTGCGCTGTTCGATGCGCTTCTCGAACGTGCCGCAAATGACCCGGTCGACGTAGATGCCTGGGGTGTGAATCTGCGACGGGTCCAGCTCGCCGGGTTCGACGATTTCTTCGACTTCGACCACGGTGATCTTGCCGGCGGTGGCGGCCAGCGGGTTGAAGTTCTGGGCGGTGTGGCGATAGACCACGTTACCGAAATGGTCGGCTTTCCAGCCTTTGACGATGGCAAAGTCACCGGTGATGGACTCTTCCATCAGGTATTGGCGGCCCTTGAATTCACGCACTTCCTTGCCGTCGGCCACCGGAGTGCCGACGCCGGTGGCGGTGAAGAACGCCGGGATGCCGGCACCGCCTGCGCGCATTTTCTCGGCGAGGGTGCCTTGAGGGGTCAGGACGACTTCGATTTCGCCGCTCAGCAGCTGTTTCTCGAACAGCGCGTTTTCGCCGACGTAAGAGGCCACCACCTTGCGGATCTGCCGGTCTACCAGCAATACGCCGAGGCCGAAACCGTCGACGCCGCAGTTGTTGGAGACCACGGTGAGATCGCGCGTGCCACGGTGCTGGATCTCGGCGATGAGGTTTTCCGGAATCCCGCACAGGCCGAAGCCGCCAGAAATCACAGTCATGCCGTCTTCAAGACCTGCCATCGCTTCCTCGTAGGAATACACGCGCTTGTCGAACCCTGCCATATGCACCTCTTTTATTCTTTGTGGGCGGCTGGCTAGCCGGATGGGGAAGGAGTGTCTCGCTGGATGATTGATTTGTTAAGTTGATTTTTAAGGTTGATTGATGGATAAAACTCAATAATGCGTAGGAGCTGCCGCAGGCTGCGATCTTTTGATCTTCAACACCTTCAAGGGGAGCCGAAAATCAAAAGATCGCAGCCTTCGCCAGCTCCTACATGGGATATTCCTTACCGTGGAGACCGTGGCCATGACCGTCAAACAGATCCGCGCATTTCTCGCCGTGGCCCAGAGTTTGAGTTTTGCCGTGGCATGCGAGCGGCTGCACCTGTCCCAGTCGGCATTGAGCCTGACCATCAAGGCGCTGGAGGAAGGCTTGGGCGGGCGCTTGTTCACGCGCAATACCCGCAATGTTGCGCTAACCGCCGAAGGCGAATCGTTGCTGCCTTTGGCTCGTCGGCTGATCGCAGACTGGGACAATGCCGAGGATGAACTGCGCCAACGCTTCACCCTCCAGCGCGGCCGCGTGACGCTGGCGGCGATGCCGTCGTTTGCCGGCAACCTGTTGCCGCCGATCCTCAAGACCTTTCGCGCGCGCTACCCCAAGGTCAACGTCACCGTGAACGACGTGATCAACGAGCAGGTGCTGGAAATGGTTCGCGACCGTCAGGTGGAATTGGGCGTAGCGTTCGAACCGACCCAGAGCTCGTCGCTGGAATTTACCCCGTTGTACATCGACCGGTTTGTGGCGGTAGTGCCCCTCGATTCACCGCTGGCGCAGCTGGCTGACATCGATTGGCAGTCCTTGCTCAAGGAGCCATTCATTACTTTGCAGCGACCATCGACGGTGCGGGTGATGCTCGAAGAGCACTTGCAGGCGCGCGGCATGAAATTGCCGGTGGAATTTGAAAGCCATCAATTGGCGACGGTCGGGCGGATGGTCGCCAGCGGATTGGGCGTCAGTGCGGTGCCGGCCCTATGCGCCGGGCAGATGCGCGAGCTGGGCGCGCGTTGCATCACCCTGCGCGACCCGGTGGTGGAACGGGCAATCGGGGTGCTGACGACGGGGCATGAACTGTCGGCGGCGGCGCAGGCGCTGTTCGATATTCTCAAAGCCGAAAACCTTGGCCAACAGCTTTCCCTTTGAAATCCAACACGGCCCCGTAGGAGCTGCCGAAGGCTGCGATCTTTTGATCTTGATTCGGCGATGTTGAAATCGCTGAAGATCAAAAGATCGCAGCCTTCTGCAGCTCCTACGATCAGCAGTCAGCAGTGTTTACTTACGCGCCTCCAGTATCAGGTTGAACGGCGTTTCCGTGGCCCGCCGGAACTGCGTGAACCCCGCTTCGGTGAAGACCTTGCGCAACCGTGCCTCACCCGCCTGGGCGCCGAGCCCGAGGCCGACTTCCTGGGACAGCGAGTTAGGCGTGCAGACAAAGGTCGAGGCGGCATAAAACAGTCGTCCCACCGGCGTGGTATTGGCATCGAGCGTGTCGTTGGCGAACGGCTCTACCAATAGCACCGAGCCGTCGGGCTTGAGCGATTCATAGGCATGTTTTGCGGCGCCGACCGGGTCGCCCATATCGTGCAGGCAGTCGAAGTAGCAGACCAGATCATAGTCGTCGCCCGGATAGCTTTTCGCGGTGCCCTGGAAGAACCGCGCCCGGCCGGACACGCCACCTTCTTCGGCGCGCTGGGTGGCGACGGTGACCGAAGGCGCGTGGTAATCGAAACCGACGAACCGTGAATTGGGAAACGCCTGGGCCATGATCACGGTCGAGGCGCCGTGGCCGCAGCCGATGTCCGCCACCTTGGCGCCGGCTTCCAGTTTGGCGACCACTCCATCAAGTGCCGGTAGCCATTCATTGACCAGATGCGCTTTGTACCCAGGGCGGAAGAACCGTTCAGTGCCGCTGAACATGCACGGATGATGATCGCCCCAGGGCAGGGCGCCGTTGCCGCGCATGGCCTTGACCAGTTTGTCCTTGTCATGGAAAAACGAGGCAACCACGCCGACACCGCCGGCCACATAGACCGGTGAATCTTCGATCGCCAGCGCCATGGCTTGCTCTTCGGGCAGGCGGAACTGGCCGTCCCGGTGTTCCATGTAACCGGAGGCGGCGTGGGCGCTGAGCCATTCGCGCAGCAGGCGGGTGTTGCAGCCGGTCTTTTCGGCGAGTGCTTCGGGGGTGACAGGCTGGCTGTCGGCCATGGCCCGGTACAGGCCGAGCTCTTCGCCGAGGATGACGTTGGCCAGCATCGCCGCGCCACCCATGTCGTTCACCAGTTTGCCCATGAAATCATTGAGTCTGGCCTCGTCCATCATGTGTGCTCCTTCAGCAGGATCAGAGTCCAGAGGCATTGTTTGTCGAGGCATGCACCTTTGGGCGGTGATCGTGGGAATGAACAGGACGATAACGGTGTCCTGGCCCCTGCGGGGGTAATCAATAAGTCTAGTTCGTGTATCCCACTGTATCTGACTGCCTGTCCGATACAGTGGCCTGAGAAGAGCGGCGTTTGTGAACACACACCCGACACACCGCGGCACTTGACTGGGCTTGCCGGCTGGCACTGAGTTTTCAGACGCTGGAGACCGGATCCCAGGATGAGATCGACACCATGCAAACTCCCCTCATATCAGCGAAGACGAGCGTCGGGCTCGGCTTGCGCCGCGGTTTAATGAAGCATCTTCAAGCGGCCCCGGTGGGCGCTTTCGACTTTCTGGAAGTCGCGCCGGAAAACTGGATCGGCATCGGCGGTGCTCATGGCGCGGCTTTTCGCGCCTTGGCCGAGCGCTATCCGTTGTCCTGTCACGGCTTGTCCTTGTCGTTGGGCGGGCCGGCACCGCTGGACGTCGGGTTCCTGCAAGAGGTGCGGGTTTTCCTCGATCAGCACAACGTGCCGCTGTACAGCGAACACCTGAGCTACTGCAGCGATGACGGGCATCTCTACGATCTGCTGCCATTGCCGTTCACCGAAGAAGCGGTGCATCACGTTGCCGGCCGAATTCGCCAGTCACAGGACATTCTCGGTCGGCGCCTGGCGGTGGAAAACATCTCCTACTACGCCGCGCCACAACAGGACATGGACGAACTGAGCTTCATCAACGCAGTGTTGCGTGAAGCCGATTGCGACCTGTTGCTGGACGTCAACAATGTCTACGTCAACTCGATCAATCACGGTTTCGATCCGCAGACCTTTCTGGCCGGCGTCGACGCGGGGAGGGTGGTTGCCCTGCATGTGGCGGGGCATTTTGATGAGTCCGACACGCTGAAGATCGACACCCATGGCGCCTCGGTCAAACCGGTGGTCTGGTCGCTGCTGGCCGAGGCCTACGTGCGGTTTGGTGTGCAACCGACACTGCTGGAACGGGATTTCAACTTTCCCCAATTTTCCGACCTGGTGAGCGAGTTACAGACCATTCGCCGCCTGCAAGGTGAGGTGAATCATGGCTAAGCCGACGCTCTATCAGCAGCAAGACACATTGACCCGTTACTTGCGCGACCCTGAACACTGTGCGCCGCCCGCGGAGATGGACGTGGCACGGGCGCAGGTTTATCGCGACCTGGTGTTTTCGAATCTGTCGTCGTTACTGCGCGGAACTTTTCCCGTGCTGGTGAAGGTGCTTGGCGATGATCATTGGCGTGCATTGGTGCGGATCTTCCTGAGGGACTATCGCGCTCAAACGCCAAAATTCGGTGAGGTTGCCCAGGAATTTGTGGAATTCCTCGCCTCCGAGCCACAGGTGTTGTGCGATGGACCGTGGCCGCCATTCATGGTCGAGCTGGCGCATTACGAATGGGTCGAAATGGCGCTGCAACAATCCGACGCCGAGCCGTTGCCGACCGGCGATGCCGCATTGCTGCTGGATCGACCGTTGCAGGTTTCGCCGCTGGCCTGGCCATTGGCGTATGGCTGGCCGGTGCAGAGGGTGGGGCCAGATTACCGACCGGACACGCCGTCCGTTCAGCCGACGTTACTGTTGGTTCATAGGGCCGAGGATTGGGGTGTACGGTTTTCCGAACTGAGCCCGTTGGCGTGGCGGTTGTTGCAGCGGATCGAAGCGTTTCCTCAGCTCAATGGTCGAGCGCAGCTGGAAGGATTGGCGGTGGAGGCGGAGATGGTCGGGGCGCCGGATTTTATCGACAACGGGTTGGCGTTATTGCGGCAGATGCACGGGGAAGGGGTGATCGGCATAGTCGCCTGACTGCCCACAATCTCCCAAAAAACCGATATCCCTGTGGGAGCGGGCTTGCCCGCGATCGCGGAGTGTCAGCCAACATCAATGTTGGATAGGCCGGCCGCTCCCACAGGACTCGTAGTGTTTAGTGAGGTGTCGGCAACCTGAGCTCCGCACACAACCCACCCCCCTCGCGATTGCTCAATTTCAATGACCCGCCAATCGCAATGGCCAACTGCTGCGCGATCGCCAACCCCAACCCGGTCCCTCCCGTACTGCGGTTACGCGAATTTTCCACGCGGTAGAACGGTTCCATCACCTGCGCCAATTCCTCTTCGGCAATCCCCGGCCCACGGTCCATCACCTTCACTGACAAGCCATCAGCCTTCGTTTCTACCCACAACTCTGCGGCACCGGCGAATTTCAGCGCGTTGTCTATCAGGTTCACCAGCACCCGACGCAACGCATGCGGCCGGGTGTTGATCACGGCTGCGCTTTTGCCGTCGAGCTGCACGTCTTTGCCCATGTCCTGATAATCGAACACCAGGCTGTCGAGGAATGAATCCAGATCGGTGCGGCGACTTTCCTCGGTGGCACCATGAATGCTGCGGGCATAGGCCACGCCTTCGCGAACCAGGTGTTCCATCTCGCCGAGGTCATGCCACAGTTTGTCTTTTTCGCTGGAGTCTTCCATGAATTCGGCGCGCAGTTTCATGCGGGTGATCGGGGTTTGCAGGTCGTGGGAAATCGCCGCCAACAGTTGCATGCGTTCCTTGAGGTACGCCGCAATGCGCGCCTGCATTGCATTGAAGGCTCTGGCTGCGTAGGCGACTTCGGTGGGGCCTTTTTCATCCAGGTGGATGGCGTGGGTGTTGGGGTCGAGGGTTTCCGCCGCTTGGGCGAGGCGGGTGAGCGGGCGGATGGCGATTCTCACCGCCAGCCAGGTGCAGGCAATCATCAGCGCCAGTTGCCCCAGCAACACCGCCGGCAACCACGGCGACAACGGCACCATCGAAGGCCGTACATCAATGGTCACAGGGCTGCCGTCCTTGAGTTTCAGGTGGGCCTGAAAGTGTTTTTTCGGGCCGGGGATGTCGGTAAAGGTCAGCGGGTAATCACGGCCGATGGCGTACTGAATCGAGGTGACTGCAATCGGCACATCGCGGGCCGCGATCGGTGTGCCCGGCGAGCCTTCATTCAACAGATAGCCGTAGTTGGTGCGTTCCAGACGCTGTAGCCAGTTCGGGCGCTCTTCGGCGGGCAAGCGGTTGAGGATGGCGATGGAGGTCGAGACATCGGTTTCCAGATTGCCCAGCATGGTGTTTTTCGCACTTTGATAACGCTCATAGTACTGAGCGCCGAAGGACAGCGCCTGGGCGAGGATCAGACCGATCAGAAAAATCAGCGACAGCCGCGACGCCAGCGTGCGGGGCCAGTGCAGCGCAAGGTTCATGACGGCGCACCGAGCACTTCCACCGGCAGGGAAAACACATAGCCTTCACTGCGAACGGTCTTGATGTAGGCCGGTTCCCGGGCGTCGTCCAGCAGACGCTGACGCAAGCGGCTCACCAGCAAATCGATGGAGCGGTCGAACAGGTCGGCATCGCGGCCCTGAGTCAGGTTGAGCAACTGGTCGCGATTGAGCACCCGCTGAGGGTGATCGAGGAACACCCGCAGCAATCGATACTCCGCGCCGCTGAGGGCGACCATGGTGCCGTCCTCATCCAGCAAATGCCGGGCCGAGGTGTCCAGGCGCCAGCGACCGAACGCCAGCAGGCGACCGCTTTCGGTGATGATCAGGTTCGGTGGCAGCATCCGCGTGCGGCGCAGCACGGCGTTGATGCGGGCGAGCAATTCGCGGGCGGCGAACGGTTTGACCAGGTAATCGTCGGCACCCATTTCCAGGCCGATGATGCGGTCGGTTTCATCGTTGCGAGCGGTGAGCATCAGCACTGGCGTGGCCTTGTGTTTGCCGGCGCGAAGTTCGCGGCAGAGGACCAGGCCATCATCCCCCGGCATCATAATGTCGAGCACAATCAGGTCCACCGGCGTGGACTCCAGAAACGAGCGCATCTGCCGTCCATCCGCCACCACGGTGGTGCGCAGGCCGTTCTTTTTCAGGTAATTGCCTACCAGTTCCCGGATCTCGCGGTCATCGTCCACGATGAGAATGTGATCGACGTGTTCCATGCTGAAGCCTCTTGAAGGGGAGTTGTCGCGCAGTCTATCGAGCCATGGCCCGCTCGCCTGCCGTCGATTGTATTGCAGTGTATCTGGCGTCTGGGCGGATACACGGGGATGCAAAAAAACAGCCGGTTTCAGGGGTTTTGTATCGCTGTGTATCGCAGGCCGGCGTCGATACACAGCGATTTACTCGCGCCTGTTCCAGACACAGACGAGATACCTCGCGGGTTTCAAATAGGTTCCATCGAGGCACACCCAACCGCCTCGGCTCAATCAACGATTGACCTATGGAAGCCCAGAGGAAACCACCATGAACACCAAAGCCGTGTACGCCGCCTGCCTGTTTGCCGCCCTGAACATTTGTACCTTGTCGGCCCGGGCGGAGGCCGAAGTCACCCCTCAAACCTACACCTACGGCACCCACCTGGACATCCAGAAAGTGCTGTCGATGAAACAGGACGCCACACCTGCCTGCGGGATTGTGAATGCCCGGATGACCTACCTGGATTCCCAAGGCCAAACCCGGGTCCTGGATTACAGCAAATTCGCTGACGGCTGCAACGAAGGCAACTGAGTCTTTCGATTACCCATCCCCTTTGCAACAGGAAGAACATCATGAACAACATTACCCGCGTTTTGACCGCCATCGTCTTCTCCGTAGCAGGCGCCGTCGCCCATGCCAACGCTGTGGTTGAACAGAGCAGTTGTGGCAACAGCACCTGCTTCCAACTGACGCCGCTGCTGGCCGAGGATGGTTCCAGCCGCACACCGCAAGGGCAACTGGTTGCCGAAAATGGCTACAGCCGGACGCCGCAGGGCCAGCAGCTGGAGGGCTGAAGCCTGGCCCGGTTCTGTCAATTCCCGCCGTCCCAGTGTGGGAATTGCGGTGTATCGCCCTTCACATTCTCAAGGTGATCCCCATGTTTCTCATCGCATTCCTGGGCGGTATTTTGACCGTCCTCAGCCCCTGCATC
This sequence comes from Pseudomonas sp. Tn43, assembly GCF_014192635.1. Lineage (NCBI taxonomy): Bacteria > Pseudomonadati > Pseudomonadota > Gammaproteobacteria > Pseudomonadales > Pseudomonadaceae > Pseudomonas > Pseudomonas sp. Tn43. Next base: position 424,598 of record NZ_JACHYG010000001.1, on the reverse strand, counting down.
CTGCCGGTCGTGCCGTTTCTGTTTGCCGGGGCGAAACGCACGCGTTCTTCCATCCTGCTCACCCTCGGTGGCATGGCCCTGACCTTCGCCCTGATCTCCAGCCTGGCGGTGGTCAGCAGTGATTGGGTGGTGCAAGCCAGCAACACCGGCCGTCATGTGGCGCTGATCGTGATGGTGCTGTTTGCCCTGTCGCTGATCTCTGCCCGCATGGGTGGCTGGCTGGCGCGCCCGTTCGTGCTGCTGGGCAATCGCCTTGATCCCGACACTCGCAAAATGTCTGGCCCGTCGGGTTCGGTAATGATCGGCGTCGCCACCGGGTTGCTCTGGGCGCCGTGTGCCGGGCCGATCCTCGGCGTGATTCTCACCGGCGCCATGCTGCAAGGCGCCAACGCTCAGACCAGTCTGCTGCTGGTGGCGTACGGCCTGGGCAGCGCGTTGTCCCTGGGCACTTTGATCTTCGCCGGTCGCGGCCTGGTCAATCGCTTGAAACCGTCGATTCCGCTGACCGGTTGGCTGCGGCGCGGTACGGGGGGTGCGGTGTTGGTCGCCGCCGCAGTCATCGCCACTGGCACCGACAACAAGTTGCTCGCCAGTACCTCGTCCGAAGGTGTCACCACGGTTGAACAGCGCCTGCTGGAAAGCGTACCGAAAGTCATCGATTACGTCGTCAGCAAGGTCAAGGCCGACTCGACCCTGGACGCGGCCAAGGGCGCGATGCCGTCACTCGCTGGCGCGGTCCAATGGCTCAACTCGCCAGCACTGAGCAACGACTCCCTGCGCGGCAAAGTGGTGCTGGTGGACTTCTGGACCTATGACTGCATCAACTGCCAGCGCACCTTGCCCTACGTGAAGGACTGGGCGAAAAAATACGAGAAAGAGGGCCTGGTGGTGATCGGCGTGCACACCCCGGAATATGGCTACGAACGCATCATCGACAATGTCCGCGATCAGGTGAAAAAACTCGGTATCACCTATCCGGTGGCGATCGACAACAACTACGCGATCTGGCGCGCCTTCAATAACCAGTACTGGCCCGCTCATTACCTGATCGACGCCAAGGGGCAGGTGCGTTACACCCATTTTGGCGAGGGACGGTATGAGACTCAGGAGCAGATGATCCGGCAATTGCTGGAAGAGGCCAAACCGCCTGCCGCTTAACCCGTTTCGGCGACGCAAGCCAATCTGTCAAGGCGGCGTTACAAATGGCGACCACGCATCGGAGAATCCCCTGTTTCGTGAATTCTCCGGACGATTGGCAGGACGCCGGCGTATCCGGGAGCGATAGTTTGTGGACGACAGGATCATTGCCGACCCTGTCATCACCCTCAAGAAAAGGAAGTTGTCATGCCTAAATTCATTATTGAACGCGAGCTTCCAGGCGCTGGCGCACTGCCGCAACAGGAGCTCAAGGCGATTTCGCAAAAGTCCTGCGATGTATTGCGCGAGATGGGGCCAGAGGTGCAGTGGCTGGAGAGCTACATCACGGGCGACAAGATCTACTGCGTGTACATCGCGCCGAATGAGGGACTGATCAGGGAGCACGCCCAAAAGGGTGAATTTCCCATCAACAGCGTGTCCCGGGTCATGAACGTCATCGATCCCACCACGGCGGAGTGAGCCGGACGCGTTCCAACCCGCAACGGAGCAGATTTCATGAGCACACCCATTGACCTCACTGCCCTGAAAAACCGGCAAATGGCCTCGTGGGCCAGCGGCGACTACGCCGTGATCGGCACTACCCTGCAGATTGTCGGGGAACAACTGGCCGAGGCCTGTGACTTGCTTTGTGATGAGCAGGTGCTGGATGTCGCCGCCGGCAACGGTAACGCAACGCTCGCTGCCGCGCGCCGGGGCTGCAAGGTCACGTCCACCGATTACGTGGCCAAGCTGCTTGAGCGCGGCGAAGACCGCGCTCGGGCAGAACATCTGGACGTGACTTTTCAGGTGGCCGATGCCGAGGACTTGCCGTTCGAGGACGCCAGTTTCGATGCCGTGCTTTCGACCTTTGGTGTGATGTTCACCCCCGATCAGCCCAAGGCCGCAGCGGAACTGGCGCGGGTGTGCCGTCGTGGCGGACGGATCGGTCTTGCCAACTGGACGCCTGAAGGCTTCATCGGCCAGGTGTTCAGGACTCTGGGCCGCCACCTGCCACCACCGCCAGGCGCGCAACCCCCTTCGAACTGGGGCACCGAAGCCTGGTTGCACTCACAGTTTGATCAGCGCGACTTCCAGCTCCAGGTGACGCGGCGGTTGTTCAACTTCCGCTATCGCTCGGCCGCGCATTGGATCGATACCTTCCGTACCTGGTATGGCCCGGTTCACAAGGCCTTTGCGACCCTGCCACCCGAAGGGGGCACCGCCCTGGAAAACGACCTGACCGAACTGCTCAATCGCCTGAACCGGGCGGGGAAGCGGTCGCTGGTGGTGCCCAGTGAATACCTGGAGGTGGTGATTACACGGCGTTGAAACGACAACACAAATCCCCTGTGGGAGCGGGCTTGTCTGGACCGGGGACATGGTGGCTCTGTGGCGAGGGGGCTTGCCCCCGTTGGGGCGCGAAGCGGCCCTAAAAGCTTTGCGACTGCTTCGCAGCCGAACGGGGGCAAGCCCCCTCGCCACAGAGCCCGCTCCTACGGGGTATGTGCAGTATTGACTACCTGACCAGGCCGATCACTCATCCAGCCGTTCGGTGTACACCACCCATACACTGCACGGCATTTTGTACAGCAGGTGCTCCACGGTACTGCCGATCAAGCGACCGAGGCCACGATGGCCGACCCGGCCCATGACAATCACATCGACGTCATAGGTCTCGGCGTAGCGAGTCAGCACCTTGGTCGGGCTGCCCATGAGCATGTGCCGTTGCTGCGGGGCGATGCCGTTGCGTGCGGCCAATTCGTTGAAGGCATCTTCCTGAAAGTCGAACAGGGTCTTGGCCTTGTCCGAAGCGAAAAACGCTGAACCGTTTTCGAAGCTGAACTCGTCCGAGCTGATCGACGAAAGGTCATAGGCGTAGACCACGTCGAGCTCGGCATTGCAGGCACTCGCCAGTTTTGACGCCTCGTGCAGAATCCGGTCATTGAAGCTTTTGTAGTGATCATCACGATGGAAGGGGTCCACCGCTGCAACGATCTTGCGCGGCAACGCATGTCTGGCATGGCTGACGAAGTGCAGCGGCACCGGGCATTCGCGCAGCAAATGTACATCGAGTGGGGTAAACACCAGCCGTGATAGCCGCGATTGATGTTCCAGCGCCTTGATCAGTACGTCCATCGGCTGTTCTTTGAGGTGGGTGAGGATTTCTTCCAGCGGATTTTCGACCCACGTCACCTCCGTGGTGACGTGCACACCGATCTTGCGCAACGGACGGGCCTGTTCCTCCAGCCACTGGCGGTGACGCTCGACATAGCCCAGACGCATCTGCTCCAGGGCCTTTTCGTTGACCAGGCTGGCGGTCGCCAGGCCTTCCAGATAGTCAAAGGCTACGATATGCAGGGCTGCATCTTCGGCTTTGGCCAGCGCTGCGGCTCGGTCGAAGGCAGGGCTGTGTTCCATCAGGGGCGAGGCGACCAGCATGAAACGAGCTTGACCAGACATGACAAACCTCCCGTGGGTAAACGAGCAGACGACGGTCCCCCCGGGCTGACATGGGAGAGCGACAGTGCGCCCGACGTATGGTCATTCGATAGCCATTCAATCCTCTCAGTATTGACCATGATCAAACTCTCGTCCGCAAGCGGGTGATCACGCGTTGAGGTAACGGATGACTCGGTAAAAAGTGTGGGAGCGAGCCTGCTCGCGATGGCGCAATGTCAGTCGACAGCTGCATTGACTGGAAAACAGTCATTGCGAGCAGGCTTGCTCCCACAAGGGGATGGGGCTCGTGCGACCTATACAACCTTCGCCCCCCGTGCCTCCAGCAATTCCCGTAACACGGAACGGTGGCAGTGGGCTTCGTCTTCGCAATAACACCCTACCGCCAGTGACGTTTGATGGGAGAGGGCGGCCAGCAGGTCGAGCAGTTGACTGGGCGCCGGATGGTTCATCTCGGCCTTGAATTTGCGCTTGAAGGCGCCCCAGGCCTTGGCATCTTCGGCCGCTTTGGCTTCGGCCACCAACTCGGGGCTGGGGGACAGCAGCGGTTGCCACACATCGTAAAAATCCCGGCTGGCGAATTCGGCCTTCGGTACGCCACGGGGCGGGCGGCGTACCGTGCCCAGGCGCAGGCCTTCATTAGCGGTGCGGGGTGAGCCGAGTTGGACGATGTGAATGGGCATGATCGCAGTGCCTATTTGAGCCGCGAACTGTCGAACCACTCCAGCGCCGTGCGCCAGAAGCAGATCCCCAGGAAGTACGCCGACATCAGCAGCCACAAGCCCATCACCAGCGGATTGATGACCGGGTGATTGACCACCAGCGACAAGCTGCACAGCAGCCAGATGGCCGTCACGGCAATGTTGATCGGCATGAACCGGCGCACGCGGAACGGGTGCAGGAATTTCATTCGGGTCACGGTCAGCAGTGCCAGGCCGATGATGGTGAGCAAGGTGATCCACGGGGCCGGGCCAATGATGTACAGGCATAGCGCAACGACGTTCCACGCAGCGGGGAAGCCCTGGAAATAGTTGTCTTTGCTCTTCATGTTGACGTTGCAGAAACAAAACAGTGACGACACCAGAATCAGCGACACAGTCAGCAGCAGGGTGTAGTCCGGCAACGGGATATAGCGGTAGATGAACAGGGCCGGGATAAATACATACGTCAGGTAGTCGATCACCAGGTCGAGGATCGAACCGTCGAAACCTGGCAGCACCGACTGCACATTCACCTTGCGTGCCAGCGCGCCGTCCAGACCGTCGACAATCAGCGCCACGCCCAGCCACAGCAGACAATGGGTCGGCTGGTTCTCCAACAAGGCGAGGGTCGCGAGGAAGGCTGTGACCACGCCAGTGGCGGTAAAACCATGGGCGCCCCATGCTTTGAGCCTGGCAATGTGTACGGTGGATATCACGGGGGCGTTCTCCAGAAAGTGAAGCAAGCCGATGATCACCCTCTTGTTGAGGGTGTCGGGCGAACCGGGTCGGGTTGCAGGTATCGACCGGATTTGCGGGGATAAGGTTCACCCCCTATGAATCTTAGTCGCCGGACAAAAAAATACCCCGGTAATAGCCGGGAGGTGCAAGGGCGGCGCGGCATCCACCTGTAGGAGCTGGCGAAGCCTGCGATCTTTTGATTTTCAGCGGCTTGAACATGGCCAGGATCAAAAGCTCGCAGCCTGCGGCAGCGCCTACACACATTGTGTACAGCCCGGGCGAATTGCCTCGCGAGCCAGTGCCACGGCGCTGGCCCGTCTGTCCGGCCATTTTCAACGCCAATGGAATTTTTTTCAGGCACCGCCGCTCTGCTGATAGAGACGTGCTGATCCAGCGTCCTGCCACTGGCCGCAGAGTGAGAAGACTATTCCATGACTGCCCTGACACGACTTGAATCCCGGCCTGCCCGCGAACACCTGATGACTGCTACCGGCGGCGTGAAGTCGTTCTATGAACAATTGCTGCTGAGCGACGATGACGCGATAAAGACCCCGTTCGCCCGCCGCTTCCTGCAAGAGCAATTGCAACAAGCGGCGCAGTTGCCTGATGAGCTGCCGCGGGACCTCTCGGCCCTGCAAAACTGGGTCGAACAGCACAGCGTCGACGTGGCCCGGCAATACGCCGACTACGTTCAGCAACGCAAGGCGGGCGGTGCGCGACAGTTCTTCAGCAATAAAGCCCATGCGTTGTTTTTCCTGCAGGCAGTGGCCCCGACCAAACTGGTGGATGGGGCCTGGCTCTATGGCCTGTTGCCGCACTGGAAGGACCCGCGCTTCGACGGGCTGTTGAGCACTTATCTGGAGGAGTTGGGCGAGGGCAATCCGGCACAGAATCATGTGCTGATCTACCGCAAACTGCTCGCCGAACATGGCTTGCCAGACGCGGCTGCGATTACCGATGAACGCTACCTGCAAGGCGCGATTCAACTGGCGCTCGGCTATTGCGCCCAGGAGTATTTACCGGAAGTGATCGGCTACAACCTCGGCTATGAACAGCTGCCGCTGCATTTGTTGATCAGCGCTTATGAACTCAGCGAGCTGGGCATCGATCCGCTTTATTTCACGCTCCACGTGACCATCGACAACGCCAGCATCGGCCATGCTCACAAGGCGGCGCAGTCGGTGCTGCAATTGCTCCCGGTGGAGGGCGATCGCGATGACTTTCTGCGTCGGGTGGCGCTGGGTTATCGGCTCAACGACCTGGGGCAGGGCAGCCGGGCGATCATCGAGTCGTTCGACCTCGACAGCGAAGTGCTGAGCATGCTGGAACGCAAACGCCCGTTCGGCCAGCACATGCATTCCGATTACAGCCGCTTTGAAGGCAAGACCGTCAATCAATGGTTGTCGTCATCGGAGCAGTTGCCGGGATTGCTGGCGGCCATGGAAAACAAAGGCTGGATCAAACGTCACCAGGACCCGCAGGCCAGTCGTTTCTGGCAATTGATCGATGGCCCCGGCGCGGCGATGTTCGGCGTATTCAGCCCATACGAGAAACAGTTGCTGCACGACTGGATTGCCGGTGACTGGAAACCTGAACATCCGGCGGTTGCCGTACGACGTGGCAGCAGTGTGGCGGCAGAAACGCCGGTGCCTGACAGCGATCCGGATATCCAGCGCCTGCACGCCGCGCTGAACGGTCTGAGCGGGCACGAGCAAATGCCGGTGTTGATGCGGTGGCTTTCGCCCCATCGGCATGCACATCCTGCGGGTCTGTTGGCGACGCGTCGTTTCATCGAACTCAAATCCAGCCTTCTCTAGAACGCTTTTTTATCAACGGGAGCGGTTTATGAGTCAGGAAGAACAGCTGTCTGTCGCCGACCTGGCGCTGGTGCAACTGGGACGGCGCCTGCAGGCTGACGGTTATCGGTTCATTACGCCGACGCCGCTGACCCATCAGCGCGTCAATAGCCGCGCCGAAGGCCGACGGGCCGAGACCCTGCGCGATGTTTTTGGCTGGTCGCGGCCGTTCGAGCCAGGGCTATTGTCGGCGGATGAACAACGCCAGTTGCAACAGGCGCAGGTGCTGGAGGCGTGCAACGGGCGGCTGAAAAGCCGGGTGCGCTGGTCCAGCCTCGACGACTTGCTGTTCGTGCATTCGGCCTTTCCGACGGAGGCCGCCGATTCGGTGTTCTTCGGCCCCGATACTTATCGGTTCGCCCAACTGATTCACGCCCATCTGCAGCAGAGTTTTGCCCCGATCAGGCGCGCCGTGGACGTGGGTTGCGGCGCCGGTGTCGGTGCCATTCTGATTGCCCGCGCCCGTCGCGAAGCCGAGGTGTGGGCGCTGGACATCAACCCCGAGGCCCTGCGCATGACGGCCATCAACGCCGCGCTTGCCGAAGTGCACAACCTCAGGGTCGAGGCCAGCGATCTGCTGCAGGATGTCGACGGATACTTTGACCTGATCGTCGCCAACCCACCCTACATGGCCGATCCGGCCGGCCGTGCCTATCGGCATGGCGGCGGCGCGTTGGGCGCGGAATTGTCACTGCGGATTGTCGAGCAGGCACTGGGTCGGCTGGCACCCGGCGGCTCGTTGCTGCTGTACACCGGCGCGGCGATGGTCGATGGCCGCGACCCATTGCTGGAGGCCCTCGCTTCGCGCCTGGAGGCTCCGGGGTTCGGCTGGACCTATCGTGAACTCGATCCTGATGTGTTCGGTGAAGAGTTGTCGACACCCGGTTATCAACGGGTGGAACGGATTGCCGTCGTCGCGCTGACCGTGACGCGTCTCGGCCCGGGCATTGGGGAAAACGTTGATGAGCAGGCGCCTGAATTTCGGCATTGAAGAAGAATACTTCCTCACCGACCTCGTCACCCGGCACATGCCGGTGCAGCCCTCGGCCCAAGCGATCGAGGCGTGCAGGGCGGCGCTGGGCCAGTCGTTCGCCTATGAAATGTTCCAGGGGCAAATTGAAGTCGCCTCACCGGTTTTCAGCAGTGTGCCGCAGGCCGCCGATTACCTGGCCACCACCCGCAGTGCGCTGCGACGTGCTCTGGAGCCGTTCGGGTTGGGCCTGCTCAGCGCCGGCAGTCATCCCTTGGCGGATTGGCGAATTCAGCAACCGACGGATCAGGTGCATTTCCATCAGCTGTTCGATGATTACCAGCGAGTGGCCCGACGCAGCCTGTTGTCCGGGCTGCACGTGCACGTTGAAGTGCCCGGTCATCTGGACCGGATCCGCATCATGAATGAAGTCTTGCCGTGGGTGCCGCTGTTGTTGGCACTCAGCACCTCGTCCCCGTTTTGGGAGGGAGTGGACAGCGGTTTCATGAGCTATCGCCAAGTAGCCTGCGACGAGTGGCCGCGCATGGGCATCCCGGAGTTTTTCGAGGATCAGGATGCGTTCGATGACTATGTCGCGCTGATGACCCGCACCGGCTCGATCCGCCAACCTGGTGACTGTTGGTGGAGCGTGCGCCCGGCCGCACGGTTTCCCACGCTGGAGCTGCGCATCACCGACGCCTGTCCACGGCTGGACGATGCGCTGTGCATCGCTTCGCTGTTTCGCCTGATGGTCGCTGATGCCGTCGCGCAGCCGTTGCCCGGGGCGAACTTCAACCGGACGGCTTACTGGATCCTCAAGGAAAATCGTTGGCGCGCCAAGCGTTACGGCATTCACGGCACCTTCATCCGCAAGGACCACGAACCGACAATCTCGGTCGAGCAATGGCTGGCGTTGGCGCAAGTGACGTTTGCCGAGACCGCGCAGCAACTGGGCGTGCAAGATGTCTTCAAACAGGCTCGGCGTCTGTTGATCGACGGGACCAGCGCCGATCGGCAACGGCACGCGGTGGAACAGGCCTTGTGCGACGCACGCTCGATGCCCGAGGCGTTGGCGCAAGCGGTCGATCAACTGCTGATGGAAACCGGCGAACAACCTTGCGCCAGCCCGGCCCCGCAACGAGCGGTAGGTGAGCCATGAACAAGAACCTGGACGATTACAACCGCATGCGCGATTTCTCGGCGACCTCGGAACCGGCCGCCGTCAAACGCTCGGGCAAAAAAGCAGCGAAGGATCATGCGTTGCAGTTCTGCATTCAAAAGCATGATGCCTCGCACTTGCACTATGACTTTCGCCTGGAACTCGACGGCGCGCTGAAAAGTTGGGCCGTGCCCAAAGGTCCGTCGCTGGACCCCAAGGTCAAGCGCCTGGCCATTCATGTCGAAGACCATCCGCTGGAATACGCCACGTTCGAGGGCACTATTCCTGAAGGGCATTACGGTGCTGGCGATGTGATCGTCTGGGATCGTGGGGTGTGGATTCCCCTGGACGACCCGGCCAAGGCGTACGCCAAAGGCCGGCTGAAATTCGAGCTGCAGGGGGAAAAGCTTGGCGGTCTGTGGAACCTGGTGCGCACGCACATGCCGGGCAAGCAGGAACAGTGGTTTCTGATCAAGCATCAGGACAGCGCCGCCAGACCCGACAGCGAATACGACGTGGTCGCCGCCCAGCCGGACAGCGTGCTCAGCGACCGCACCATTCTGGAAAAAAAGCACGGTGCTGAAAAACCCAAGCCGATCAAAAAAGTCCCGGCCAAGGCACGTAAGGAAAAGTCGGCACAATTGACGGGCGCGCGCAAAGCCAAGTTGCCGGAGCTGCTCAAACCTGAGCTGGCGACACTGGTCGAATCGGCGCCAGGCGGCGAATGGAGCTATGAGATCAAATTCGACGGCTACCGGGTCATGGCGCGCATCGACCACGACGAGGTCAGACTCTTCACCCGCAACGGTCATGACTGGACCCACAAATTGCCCGCCCAAGCCCGGGCATTGGCTGCGCTGGATCTGGAATCGGCCTGGCTCGACGGCGAAATGGTGGTGGCCAACGAGCAAGGCGTCCCGGATTTTCAGGCGCTGCAAAATGCGTTCGATTCCGGCCGAAGCGGCAGCATTGTTTACTACCTGTTCGACTTGCCCTACCTCAATGGCGTGGACCTGCGCGAAGTGCCTGTCGAGGAGCGCAGGGCGGCGCTGGCGATTGTGCTCAAGCCCAATCAAAACCCGCTGTTGCGATTCTCCGACGCCTTTGGCGAATCCCCGGAGGCGTTGCTCAACAGTGCCTGCGAAATGAAGATGGAAGGGCTGATCGGCAAGCGCCTGGGGTCGCCTTACGTGTCCCGGCGCACCAGTGACTGGATCAAACTCAAGTGCAAGCACCGGCAGGAATTCATCGTGGTCGGCTTTACTGATCCCAAAGGTACGCGCAGTGCTTTTGGCGCGTTGTTGCTGGGGTTGCACGACCGCGACAGCGGTGAATTGCGTTATGCCGGCAAGGTGGGCACCGGGTTCAACGAGGCGACCCTCAAGCGCATTTACGAACAATTGAAGCCCTTGCAGACGAAAAAACCATCGGTGGTCAATCCGCCCAGCGGTTTCGAAGCCAAAGGCGTGCATTGGCTCAAGCCCACATTGCTGGCGGAAGTGGCTTTCGCCGAAATGACCAAAGACGGCTCGGTGCGCCACGCCGTGTTCCATGGTTTGCGGGATGACAAGCCTGCCGAAGAAATCACCGAGGAGTTGCCGAAAACCGTGAACACATCAGCCTCGAACACAACAACCCCGAAAACTGGCACAGCAAAGTCCGTGGCGAAGAGGAAATCAGCCGCCGAAAAACCCGACACCGCCGACCCGAAAACTACCCGCTCGACTGTCGCGCCGTCGCAGATCGGCCTGGCCAGCGGCAAAATACGCATCACGCACCCGGACCGGGTGATCGACGCCAGCAGCGGCACCACCAAGATGCAATTGGCGGAGTACTACGCCAACATCGCCGAGTGGATTTTGCCGCAACTCAAGGACCGGCCGGTGGCGCTGGTGCGTGCGCCGGACGGCATCGCCGGCGAACTGTTCTTTCAGAAGAACGCCGAACGCCTGGCCATTCCGGGGATTGTGACCCTGGACAAGGAACTGACCGGCCAACCGGTGATGATCATCAACAACGCCAAAGCGTTGATCGGCGCGGTGCAGATGAGCACCGTGGAACTGCACACCTGGAATGCCACGTCAGTCGATCTGGATAAACCCGATCGCTTCGTCCTCGATCTCGACCCGGATCCGGCGTTGCCCTGGAAAAGCATGATCGAAGCGACCCGGCTAACCCTCACGGTGCTGGATGAGCTGGGACTCAAGGCGTTTCTCAAAACCAGCGGCGGCAAGGGGATTCACCTGATCGTGCCGCTGACTCGCAAACATGGCTGGGACGAGGTCAAGGACTTCAGCCACGCGATCGTCAGCCACATGGCCAAATTACTGCCGGACCGCTTTTCTGCGGTGTCCGGACCGAAAAACCGCGTGGGGCGTATCTTCATCGACTACCTGCGCAACGGTCTGGGCGCCACCACGATTTGCGCCTATGCCGTGCGCACCCGCGAAGGGCTGCCGGTGTCAGTGCCGATCTTTCGCGAGGAGGTGGCCGAGCTCAAGGGAGGCAATCAATGGAACGTGCACAACGTGCATGAGCGCCTGGCCGACATTGGTGACGAACCCTGGGCTGACCTGAAGAAGACCCGACAGACGATAACTGCCGACATGCGGCGGCGGGTGGGGATGAAAAAATAGTGAATCGAGAAGAAGGTGGCGAGGGCACTCGCCACCTCGACGACTATTGCTTGCCGATAGCGGCAGCCAGCAGCGGCGCCACTTGTTCATCGGTCAATGCGGCGTGGACTTCCATGCTCATAAGGTCGCTCCATTCCAGCACCCACTTCTGAATCAACACCGGATCACTGGCCTCTGCAATGCCAAAACCACTCGAGCCACCGACGGCATGCCAGCGCCCCAGCATCTTGACGTCTGCGGGTGGCGCGCCACCGGTCTTGAGAAAACGTTCGATTGCGCTGTTACGATGTTGCTGACTGATGGACCAACGGACGATGAATAACATTTGCCACCTCCTGCTACGGATTGGCACCTTTTTTTTCGCGCACATGGCTGGCGCCGGGGCCACGGCCACGCTTGTGTTTCCAGCTCCATCCTGGCTGGCCTGATACCTTTGCTCCCATCAGAAGGCATAGCAGCGGCCCGCGTTTGGCGTACGACCGCTGATCCTCTTTCAGGGCATTTGAAACGAATATATCGAGATAACAGCGCAAACCATCAGGCATCACGCAGCAAGTCGTTGGCATTGAGTAGCTCATAGGCAATCTCCGGGCGCTTCTCCAGCCCTCGACGAATCGCCGCCGGAATCGACTGACGGGTTTTGCGGCACAGGCCCGGCAATTCACCGAGGGTGATGTTGATGCCGCGCATGGTGCGCACTTCGTTGAAGCCCGGGACGATCTCCACGCGCAGACCCAATTGCTCGTACATCCGGTGTTGCAGACGCTCCAGATCGCTGAGGCTCTGGAGATTTTCCAGGCGTTCGATCAGGCGCTTTTCTTCCGAGCGGGTCAGGCTCAGGATGCGCAGATCCGCGCCGGGGGTTTCCAGCAACGGCTCCCGCTCGCAGATGCAGGCTCCGGGCGGGCAGGGTTGGCGGATGGGTAGAGAGGTCGTCATGGGGTTCAATCATAGAGCGCTATGATCGGGTTTGCCCATGGGGTTGTCGTGCCGTTGAGCGCAACGCACTCTGTGCAACCCGCTATGCGAAAAAAGTCAGGCCTTGACCCAGCGTTGACGGCTCCAGCTGCTCAATGTATCGACGGCGAATACCAGCAACAGCATGGCCAGAATCACCGTGCTGGCTTGCGCCTCCTGGAACAGGCTGAGGCTGACATAGAGCATTTGCCCCAAACCACCGGCGCCGACGAAGCCGAGCACACTGGCCATGCGGATATTGTTTTCCCAGCGGTACAGGATGTAGGCCAGTAACTGTGGCAACAGGTTGGGCAGTGTGCCGTAACAGAAAGCCCATACGGTGTTGCCGCCCTGAAGGCGAATGGCTTCGGCCGGTTCTGGTGGGGTGTTTTCCAGCGCTTCGGCAAACAGCCGGCCTAGCACGCCAGTGGTGTGCAGGGCTAGCGCCAGGGTACCGGCATTGGGGCCGAGGCCGGCGGCAAGGACCATCAGCGCAGCCCACACCAGTTCCGGAACCGCACGCAAGGCGTTGAGCACCAGGCGCGACGCGCTCTGCAATGGCCAGCCGAAGCGCCCGGCCGCAGGCAAGGCCAACAGCAGACCGAATACCGCTGCGAGCAGGGTGCCCAGGGCAGACATGGCAATGGTTTCCAACGCACCGTGGGCGATGGCTTGCAGATGACCGGGGCTCAGGTCCGGGCTGAGAAAACGCTGCGCATAAGCGCCCATCTGCTTCAGGTTGCCCGTGCCGCCCAGCTCGCCCAGGTCGATGCCCAGGTAGATGAACGAGACGGTCACCGCTGCGCCGATGCAGAGCAGCAGGGCCAGATTGATCAGGCGACTCATGCCAGCCTCCAGCGCAGCAGACGGCTGAGTTGATCGGCGAGCAGTACCAGCACCAGGAAGGTCAGTAACAGACTGGCCACTTCACCGCCGGCAAACATGCGCAACGATAGATCTATTTGCTGGCCCAGACCGCCGGCACCCACGAAACCCATCACCACCGAGGCGCGGATGGCGCATTCCCAGCGGTACACCGTGTACGACAGCAGTTCCGCCGCCACATTGGGCAGGATCCCATAACAAAAGGCCGCGAGCCGGCTGGTGCCCGATTGCAATAGCGCGTGGGCTGGGCGCTGGTCGGCCGACTCGAAAATTTCCGCGTAAACCTTGCCCAACATGCCGCTGTAGGTAATGGCAATGGCCAGCACTCCCGCTGTCGGGCCGAGGCCGACAGCGCGTACGAACAGCAGGGCCCAGACGATTTCCGGCACGCTGCGCAGGAAGATCAGTAAACCGCGTACAGGCCAGCGCAGCAGTTGGCCCCAATAGCTCGGGAGGCCGGCTCGGGAGGCCGCAGACAGCGACAATGCGCGGCTGGCCAACAGGCTGGCCGGGATTGCCAACAGCAACGCCAGGGCCATGCCGGCCGTGGCGATGGCCAGGGTCTGCAGGGTGGCTTGCAACAACAGCTCAATGAACTCCTCGCCATGGGCCGGTGGCCAGAAGGCGGAGACAAACCGGCCCATCTCGCTCTGACTGTCGCTTGCCACCAGCACGCTGAGGTCCAACTCGCTGAAATGGATGCCAGGCCATAGCAGGGCAAGGGCCAGCAAGGTGAACAGCAGGCGGGGCCGGGTGGCCGGATCGCGGGTATCACGGGTCAGCATCGGGGAATCTGCACACTCAAGGGCGCTGGAGCAATCGGTGGGGATAGCAATTGTTCGTTGGCGTAGAGCTTGTCGAGCAACTCACGGTCGACTTCGCTGGCCTGAAGGTCGAACAGAATCTGTCCATCACGCAAGCCGATGATGCGCGAAAAGTGCGCCAGGGCCAGCTCCACCGCATGCAAGCTGGCGACCAGGGTAACGTTGTGCTGCCGGGCATGGCTGCAGAGCACCGAAAGCGTGTGCTGGGCCAACACCGGATCCATGGCCGAAACAGGCTCATCGGCCAGCAACACCTCGGGCGCCTGGTACAACACGCGGGCAATGCCCACGCGCTGCAGCTGTCCACCGGACAGTTGCTGGCATTGCGCAAATAATTTGTCACTCAGGTCCAGCCGGGCCAAGGCCGCGCGCGCGCCCGGAATATCCAGTGGGTGCAGCAGGTTCAACAGGCTCTTGCCCAGCCCCCACTGACCCAGCTTACCAGCCAGAACCGCGGTGACCACACGTTGGCGCGGTGGCAGGGGAGGCGACTGATGAATCAGCCCGATACGCGCGCGCAGGCGCTGACGCTGACGGGCAGAAAGCTGCCAGGCACGCTCACCGAGCACCTGCAGCTCACCGTGGCCTGGTCGCAGGGCGGTGGCCAGCAGGTTGAGCAGGCTCGACTTGCCCGCGCCAGACGGGCCGATGATGGCGACCTGTTCGCTGGCACCGATGTGCAGGTCCACGCCGCGCAGTGCCTGGACACCATTGGCGTGGGTAAGGCTTACCTGGGTCAGACGTAATGTCATTTGAGCAGTTCGGCAGCGCGGGCGGCTTCCTCGATGCCCTTGTAGTTCTCGGGTTTGGTTTCGATGAAACGGCTGGCGGCCTGCAGATCCAGAATTTCCTTGTCCGCAGGCTTCGCCGGATCGAGGGCCAGGAAGGCTGTTTTTATCTTGGCCGCCAGCGCCGGGTCGAGGGTCCCGCGCACCGTCCAGTTGTAATCGAAGTAAGCCGGTGTGGTGGCAAACACTTTGACCTTGGTGGTGTCGACCTTGCCGGCGGCGACCAGTTTTTCCCACACGCTGGCGTTCAGTACGCCGGCGTCGACCTTGCCGGCCTGAACCCAGGCAACAGTGGCGTCATGGGCGCCGGAGTAGCCGACTCGGCTGAAATAAGTTTCAGGCTTGATGCTGTCCTTCAGCATGAAATAACGTGGCATGAGACTGCCGGACGTGGAGGACACCGAGCCGAAGGCAAACGTCTTGCCCTTGAGATCGGCGAGGGACTTGACGGCAGGGTCGGCGGTGATGAATTTGCTGGTGAATTGGGCGTCCTGTTCACGCTGTACCAGCGGAATGGCATTGCCGGTTTTCAAGCGTGCCTGCACGAACGTGAAACCGCCCAGCCAGGCCAGGTCGATGCGGTCGGTGGCCAGCGCCTCGACCACGGCCGGGTAGTCACTCACCGGAACGAACTCGACCTTCATGCCCAACTGTTGTTCCAGATAGGCGCCAAGCGGCTTGAACTTGCGCAGCAGTTCGGTAGGGGCTTCATCGGGAATCGCGCTGACTTTCAGCGTATCGGCCGCCTGCGCCAACAGGGTGCAAAAAGGCAGGATCAAGCTGACGGCCAACGCCAGGGTACGCTTGAGCATGAAAATCTCCGGTGTATGAACAAAAGAATGTCGAGGCGCCAAGCAGGCCTGGCGCTTTGTGAGGGTAGACGAAAGGGAGCGATATTGACCGGTTTTGGCCCAATTGCAATCTGTTGCATCGACGGATTGAATCCAAAACGCAAAGCGGTCAATTTTCGGAGTGCATAACACCGTCTGTCAAATCACCCCGGTCAACATCTGCACCATGACTTCTCGCGTTCCAGCGGCACTCTGTTAGTTGCCATCGGCCACTTTGCGTTCTATCTCCGCTATTTTTCGACGGAGCTCTTCAGCCTCCAGCTCCTGGGCATGGGTTTTATTTATACCTTCGGCGTCACTGTCCTCAAGCTCTGTTTCAATCACATCCTCGGGTTTGCCAGAGGTATCGGCAGGCGGGACGTTCGGGGTCGTTTCTGCTTCGTCGTCATTAACACGGTCATCATTGTTCATTTCGCTCACCTCCATTGGCTAATAAATTGGATTCAGCGGTATGGAGGGAGTTCGGGTTTTTAAGTGCTCATGACGCAGTTCAATGCGTGCCGTTCTCAGCCATTGCCATCTATCATTTTATTTATCCGCTTTTGCGCATTAATTGAGAACGACCCCTAGGGCTTTTTGAGCTTGTGCAGGTAGCATGGACGCTCTATAAGCGCACCAAATGACAGATTGGCTAACGTAACCGAGTGGGTCGAACATTGATCGAACGACGTCAATTCAGCGGGGGCATGAAAGGGAAAAACCTCCGCTATCTGAATGAAAACCCTGGCGAGCCTGCTCGAATGACTCGGGCAGGCTTTTTGCTGCTCGAGCATTTCTCGCTGCCTGCGTTCACGCAAGCGCTGGACACGATTGTCACTGCGAATCTTCTGCGCCCCGGGTTGTTCTCTTCCCGAACGTTCGGCTTGAATGAGGGGGAGGTCATCAGCGACCTGGGCCTGGTCATCCGGCCGGACGCACGCATCGACTCTTCAGCCATCCACAACTTGGACCTGCTGGTCATTTGCGGCGGCTACAGGACAGAACTGAAGGCGACTGATGAGTTCATCAGCCTGTTGCGAGCGGCGGCAGACCAAGGTGTCAGTCTGGCCGGGTTGTGGAACGGTGCATGGTTCTTGGGCAGCGCAGGCTTGCTCGATGGATACCGTTGCGCCATTCATCCCGAACATCGTCCCGCACTGGCGGAAATCTCCAAGGCGACGCACGTCACCAGTGAGCCCTATGTCATCGATCGAGACCGGCTCACCGCGTCCAGTCCCTCTGGGGCATTTCATATGGCGTTGGACTGGATCAAGGAACTGCACGATAAAGCCCTGGTCGAGGGGATCGAGGACATTCTTGCTTTCGAGGAGTCTCGCTACCGGCGCATCAAGCCGGCTGAAAATATCTGTGTGAGCGCGCCATTGCGCGAGGTGGTCAAGCTGATGGATGCCAACCTCGAAGAGCCTCTGGAGCTGGAGCAACTGGCGGTCTACGCGGGCCGTTCCCGGCGACAACTCGAACGCTTGTTCAAAGGGCAGCTCGGAACCACGCCGCAGCGGTATTACATGGAGCTGCGCATCACCGAAGCGCGTCGGCTGCTTCAGCACACAGAACTGTCCCAGGTAGACGTGCTGGTTGCCTGTGGCTTTGTGTCGCCCAGTCATTTCAGCAAGTGCTATAGCTCGTATTTCGGCTACCGACCTTCCAAGGAGAAACGGCTGGTCAAGTAGCCGTTTTTTGAGTCCCGGTGAAGATCGCCCGACGACGCAGAATCCGCCGTCGGGACCGGACAAGTCCGCGGACTCAGCGCTTGGCCGCCATCGCAGTGACTTCCACGCGCATGCCTTCGACGGCCAGGGATGCCACGCCAACGGCGGCGCGAACCGGCCAGGGCTTGGCAAAAAAGCGCTTGTAGACTTCGTTGAAAGCGGCGCGGTCGGCCATGTCAGTGAGGTAGATGGTCAGATGCAGCACCCGGTCCATGGAACTGCCGGCTAGCTCCAACGCTACCTTGAGCGCTTGCAGCGTGCATTCGCTCTGCTCGGTGATGCCACCCAGCTCCAGGCTGCCATCGATGCGGGTAGGGATTTGAGTGGAGACCAACAGGCCGCCGAAACCGGCGACATCGGAGGAGATGGATTCCGGGTCTGGATCAGGGAGAAAGGTGATGTCGCGATTTGCCATGAGGGTTCTCGTGCTTGAGGGGCGTTTGTATAGGGGCAGTTGTAGCAGCTGTCGAGCCCCGGCGAGGCTGCGTTCGGCTGGCCGTAAAACCAGAGATTACGATACGTCAGACGTCAGGCAAACCGCCTTAGCCGGATTCACGACGGCTACGCAGCCGAACGCAGCCTCGCCGGGGCTCGACAGCTGCTACGGGTTAACCGCGGTCAGTTTACAGCACGAGACTATCTGCCAACCTCATGGCCTGCTGAGTCGCGGCCTTGCGCGCATTCAGGTCAACATCTTAGCTCCTACAATCGATCATAGCCTCGCCGGAGCTCGACGGCGCCTACAATCGATCGCAGCGCCTACAGGCCGGCATTGAATAATTGGCGGATCAGATTGGGCGTACTGCCGGTCCAGCGTTTGAACGAGCGACGGAAGTTTGCCGCATCGTTGAAGCTCAGGTACTCGGCCACGGCTTCGTTGCTGAACCCTTTGATCTGGTACAGGTACAAGGCCATGTGCATGCGCACCAGATCCACCTGCTGCTGGAAACCGGTGTCGTGTTTTTGCAGTTTGCGCTTGAGGGTGGCGGGGCTCATGGCGAAGGCCTGGGCGGCTTGTTCCAGGCTTGGGGTGTGGCGCACGTGGCGTTGTAAATAGCGGTGCAGGCAGTCGAGAAAACTCGACGTGCAGCCCAACTGTTGCAGTTGCCCCTGAGCTTCCTGACGGGCGACCTGCCCGGCAATGGCCGACGCATCGGGCCATTGCCGGGCGAGAAATTCCCGGGGGATGCGCATCAGATCCAGTGGTCGATTGAACTGAGTGTGCTCGCCCAAATGCACCCAATATTGCTCGACATAACGGGGCTCGGCATGGCTGAAACTGCACTCCCACGGCAGACGCTGGCCGCTCAGCGCGCGACTCATGGCCACCAGCGAGGTCATGCTCGCTTCCAGCAGAAAACGCCATTGCTCGCCGGCCCCGCAACTGTCCAGCCAATAGAGATAGGCGTGTTTTTCATCCAGCACCAACCGCGGCGTCATTAACGGGCTGAGCAGCGCCTGTTGCTGCACCAGGGTGTCGAGTGCCTGGTGCAGGTTTTGGGCATGGCGCAGGGCGTGGCTGGCGGCGCCGTAGTGGCCGGGCAGCAGGCGCTGACCGAACAGAAAACTGCTGTCGTCGGCATCCAGCAGACGTCTGCTGTTACCGATCAGCGCGAAAAACTGCTGGGGGCTGAGGCGGGTCTGGCCCGCCAGAATGTCTTCATGAAACAGCCCGGTGCCGCGCAGCAGACGATGGCTGTCGATGTCCCGGGACAGCGCCAGGTCGATCAGGGTTGCCGGCTGATAATGCCCGGGAATGAAGCGGCTGTCGGTTTCGTACCAGGTGGTTTTCAGGGTCATGGCCGGGCCTCAAGCGGTTCTGGCCAGAGGCTGTTTGGCCCGGGCCAGCGCCAGGTTAAGGCGTTTGAGCAGGGCCTCCGGCGACTCGTTCAGCGCCATCACCACCGCCGTGCTCGCCGACAGTTGCAAGCGTTCGCCATGCTGCCGGGTTTTGTGTGCCAGGCCCTGAACCGCCTGTTGCAGCTCCAGCGCCAGCAACCGTGCCTGACTCTCGCCAGTGTTGGGCAGCAGCACCACGAAACGGTCGCCGGCCAGTCGACAGAGCAAGTCCTGGCGCCGCAGGTTGAGCAGCAGCAAATGACTGAGCGCTTGCAACACGGCGTCGCCTTCGGCATGCCCGAAGGCCTGGTTGATGGCCGAGAAGTTGTCCAGGTCCAGGGCCAACAACGACAGCGGCTGTTGGTGGCTATGACTTTCCTCAAGGCTGCCGGTCAGTTGCCGCTTGAGGTAATCGGCGCCGCCCAATGGCGTGAGTTTGTCGAACAACCGATGCTCGCGGAACAGCCGCTCGCGTTTCTCCATCTGCGCGCTGATCGCCAGTTGTTCGCGGTGCCAGTGATAGATGCCGATGGTCAGCAGGATCATGCCGACCGGCATCGGCCCGGACTCGAGCCAGTGATCCCAGGTGATGCTGTCGGGCAGGCGGATAAACTCGTCGAGGCTGTCGATCCACCAGGAAAAGAAGATACCGCTCAAGCCCAGCACCAGGTAATTGGTGACGCGCCCGGCCGGCCGACTCTTGAGTACCAACCCCAACCAGACCAACGCCAGCAGCGCCGAACCGCCTTCACCGACGACGTCCAGCCAGACCCATTCGCTGACCGGTTTCAGCTCGCCGCAGGCCAGATGCAGGAGCAACCCCAGATGGGCGGCCAACAGCAGCAGGGCGAGTTTCCAACGGTGAGGTTTGAGCACAGAGAACATGGCCGCGATCCTTTGGCGAAGAAGCAATGCGCGCCAGCACAGCAGATGTTTGTGACAGTCGGGTGACGGGGTGGGAATGGAGCAGGGAGGTCGAATCAGCTCATGGTCCTATGGGATTTTCTGGCGAGTGTGGACCACAGGTAAGCCCCACACCACAGGAAAACTCACTCACCACAGAATTGTTGTCTGCGGGAGCAAGTCATTTCAGCTCACTTCCTTCACCGAAACCCGGCAAAACCCCGGTTTACCGCACCTCCCGCCAATCCCTGTCACAGAAGCGTCATCCACCATCCCTAGCGTGCCCTCCCAGTTGCCGGGCCTCTTGCCTGGCGTTAACGGACTCTTGGGGGAGGACATTCATGTACAAGCGCAGCAACACCGCCGGAGTCGTCGGCTTCACGCTCACTGCCCTGGCCATGGCGATCGCCAGTGAACGCCTGAGCGCCGCCGAAGCCGTGGCGAACACCGAACACGTCGAAGTGGTGGGCCAGGCGGCGAGCATCGATCAGGCGCTCAAGGAGCAGCGCAGTTCCGACAGCATCAAGAGCGTGGTGCATGCCGATGGCGTGGCGCAGTTGCCGGACGAAAACGTTGCCGAAGCGGTGCAGCGTCTGCCAGGCATCAGCGTCGAGCGCGACCAGGGCGAAGGGCGGTTTGTCAGCGTGCGTGGCCTCGGTCCGGACCTGAACAGCGTGACCATCAACGGCACGCTGGTGCCCTCACCGGAAAGCGAACGCCGGGCCGTGGCCCTCGATGTGTTGCCCTCGGAATTGGTGCAGTCCTTGTCGGTAATCAAAACCCTGACTCCGGACATGGACGCCAACTCCCTGGGCGGCACCGTGGAGGTGAAAAGCCTCTCGGCCTTCGATCACAAAGGACTGTTCTACACCGGCAGCAGCGAAGCCAGTTACGACAAGAATACCCAACAGACCAGCCCGAAATTTTCCGGCGCCATCAGTGATCGCTTCAGCCTTGGCGACGGCATCGACAACTTCGGCGTCGCTGCGGCGCTGAGCTGGCAGAAGCGCGACTTCGGCTCCGATAACGTCGAAACCGGCGGCGCCTGGGACTTTGAGCAAGGCGCCAGGTTGCAGGAATTCGAGCAACGCGATTACGACATCCGCCGTGAACGCGCCGGTGGCGGCCTGAACTTCGATTACAAGCCTGACGACCTCAGCAGCTATTACCTGCGCACCCTGTACAGCCGCTACAAGGACAGCGAGACGCGCAATTCCACCAGCCTCGAATTCGCCGACCCGCTGGCAGCGAGGGAGTTGGGTGACGCCGAAGGCTCCCGCAAACTGAAGCAGCGGGAGGAGACCCAGGAAATCCAGTCCTACGTATTGGGTGGCGAGCGTATGTTCGGCCTCTGGACCCTCAGCGGTCAGGCCGGCTACAGCCGCTCCAGCGAAGACAGCCCGGGCCACATCGCCAACGCCGCGTTCAACGGCACCGACGATTTCACCGACAGCGGTTTCCACGACAACGACAAGCCGCGGCCCATCATCGGTCAGGGCTTCTACAACCCGGACAACTTCAGTCTCGATAAGGTCGACTGGGAAAAACAGAAAACCACCGACACCGAGAAAAACCTGCGCCTGGACCTGGCCCGCGACTACGACTTCAGCGGCTATGCGTCCCAGGTCAAATTCGGTGGCAAGGTCAGCCGCCGCAACAAAGACAACAACCTCGACGCTTGGGTCTATGAAGATTTCGACGACCTGGGGTTGAGCGATGAACAGCTCAACCTCAGCCAATTCAAGAAAGGCTCCGTGGACTACCGCCTCGGCCAATTCGGCCCAGGCATCAGCGGCAGCGCCATCAAGCAGTTGATCGGTGGCCTGAATCGGGCGGACTTCTACGACGAGACCGAATCGCGGGTCAACGATTTCAAGATCAGCGAAGACATCAACGCCGGCTACCTGATGAACACCATCGATATCGACGACTGGCGTTTCATTGCCGGCCTGCGCTACGAAAGCACCGAGTTCGAAGCCAAGGGCACGGGCGCCACCGACGGCGAGTTCCAGTCCACCGAAACCAAACGCCGTTATCACCACTGGTTGCCCGGCCTGCATGCGCGCTATCAACTGGACAAGAACACTCAGGTGCGCGCGGCCTGGACCAAGACCGTGGTGCGCCCGACTTTCGGCCAACTGGCGCCGGGTTTTGTCATCGATGATGACGAGGCGACGTTCGGCAACCCGGACCTCAAGCCGCTGGAGTCCAGCAACCTCGACCTGGGCATCGAGCACCACATGGGCCATGCCGGCACGGTCTCGGCATTCGTGTTCTACAAAGACATCAAGAACTTCGTCTACAACACCGACCTGGCCGGCACCGGCGCCTGGGCCGATTTCTCCGAGGCTCACACGTTCGCCAACGGCGACAGCGCCAAACTCTATGGCCTGGAACTGGCCTACTCGCAGAAATTCGACTGGCTGCCCGCACCCTGGAACGGCCTGCTGCTCGGTGCCAACACCACCTTCAGCCGCTCCGATGCCGAGATCGAAGGCTTCGACGCCGCCAATGGGGTCAACCGCAAGCGCAGCATCGATTTGCCCAACCAATCGGACACCGTCGGCAACCTGATGCTCGGTTGGGAAGACGACAAGTTGAGCCTGCGCCTGTCGGCCAACTACAAGTCCGATTACCTCTTTGAGCTGGCCTCGATCAACGACAAGGCCCACGACCTGCACGTCGATGCCCAGACCTTCGTCGATTTCAGCGCACGGTATTCGCTGACCAAAAACCTGCAAGTCAGCTTCGAGGCGCAGAACCTCACCGACGAGCCGTACTTCGTCTACACCGGCAACCGCTCCTACAACGGCCAATACGAAGAATACGGCCCGACCTACAAGCTCGGCCTGACCTTCACCCACTTCTAAGCCCCGGGGCGGCAGCCCGGTGCTGCCGCCGTGATGGATGCACGACAAGGACTTTGCCTGTTCATGAGTATCTCGTGGTTACCCAAACACGGTCTGCTGACCACCCTGATCAGTTTGACCATCGGCCAGGCCATGGCGGCCGCGCCGAACCTGAACCTCACACCCTGGGCGCCGAACCTGAACGTCGACGCAGTGGCGTTTTTGCCCGCCGACCTCGGCCCCGAACGCCTGGCCGCCAGCGAGCGAGACGGCTTGCTACTGCTCGACGCGCAAGGCAAAGAGCTGGCGCGTTTGAAGGGTTCGTTCAATAGCCTGGACAGCCGCGCCGCCGGCCAACACGTTTTGGTGGCCAGCCTCGACAACGCCCGTCAACAAGCCTTGCTGGTCAGTCTCGATCCGGCCAGGCGCAGTTGGGGGCAACCGGTGTATCTGCCAACACGGGATTACCCGGTGAACGGCTTGTGCCTGTACCGCGACGAAGCCAGCAACCTGTTCCTGTTTCTGGTGGGCGAGGAGGGCAAGGGTGAGCAATGGCTGGTGGGCAACGGCGTCACTTTGAACCCGCAACCGCAACGGGTGCGCGGTCTGCCACTGCCGCCGTCGGCACAGTTTTGCCAGGTCGACGATGCGGCCAATCAATTGATGGTCAATGAGGAAAATGTCGGTTGGTGGGCTTATCCGGCGCATGCCGAAGCCGATGTGACGCGCTCACCGGTGGCCATGCGCGAACCGTTCGGCGAAATCAAACAGGCCGCGGGTGCAATGGCCCTGGTGCCGGGTGGCATCGTCGCACTCGACCCGCAAGCCGCGCAGCTGCATCTCTATCAGCAGCAGGGCGAACGCTGGACGGCTCAGGCCACACTGACGCTGCCAGGTCTGAAAGAACCGGAAAACCTCGCCCTGCGCCCGACGGCCAATGGTTTGCACGTACTGCTGCGCGACGATGATGACGGCCGTCTGTATCAGGGCGAACTCGACTGGCAAGCCACGCCGGTGCCCTTGGCGCCGGTGCTGGCGAACGTACAAGCAATCAGCCAAAGCGAACCGGTAGGGCGCCAGGGCGATGCCGCGGATGATCCGGCGATCTGGATTCACCCACAGCAACCCACCCTGAGTCGGGTGCTGGGCACTAATAAAAAGCAGGGGCTGCTGGCGTACGACCTGCAAGGCAAATTGCTGCAGGAATTGCCGGTGGGGCGGCTGAACAACGTCGATATACGACCGAATTTCAAGCTCGGTCAACAGACCGTCGATCTTGCGGTGGCGAGCAATCGCGATCACAACAGCCTCAGCTTGTTCAGCATCGACCGCACCAGCGGTGAGTTGCGCGAAGCCGGCGAGATTCCCACGCCGCTCGACGACATCTACGGCATCTGTCTGTTTCAACCGGCCAGCGGCGAACTCTACGCGATCGCCAACGGCAAGGACGGCACCTTCCTGCAATACCGCCTGAGCGCGCCGAACGGCAGCGTACAGGGTAAGTTGGTGCGCCAGTTCAAGGTCGATAGCCAGCCCGAAGGCTGTGTGGCCGACGACCAGCGCCAGCGCCTGTTTCTCGGCGAAGAGGATGTCGGCGTCTGGGCGGTGGACGCCCGCGCCGATCAGCCGGCGACGCTCAGCAGCGTGATCAAGGTCGGTGCGCAGTTGCAGGCGGATGTGGAAGGGCTGGCGCTCTATCAAAGCGCGACGCAGGACTATCTGGTGATCTCCAGCCAGGGCAACGACAGCTATGTGGTGCTCGATGCCGAACCGCCGTTCGCCTCTCGCGGCGCATTTCGCGTCGGGCTGAACGCGGCGGCAGGCATTGACGGCGCTTCGGAAACCGATGGCCTGGAAGTCACTTCGGCCAATCTCGGCGGCCCCTGGAGCCACGGCATGCTGGTGGTGCAGGACGGGCGCAAACGCATGCCCGAGCAAACCCAGAACTTCAAATTCGTGCCCTGGGCCGAGGTCACCAAGGCGTTGCAATTGCCCTGACCCGGCCAGTCATCAACCTGTCATCACTATTTCATCGAATAGCTCAACGGCCGTCGCGCATCGCCGGCCCGAGAGCGTCAGACAAGGAGTTTTACCATGCAAGCGACACTGGAACACATGACCATCTGGGGCCTGATCAGTGACGCCAGCCTGCTGGTCAAAGCCGTCATGCTCATTCTGTTGCTGGCGTCGGTGCTCAGCTGGTACCTGATCATCCAGCGCAGCGGCGTGCTGCAACGTCGCGAGCGGCAGCTGAACAACTTCATGCAGCGCTTTCGCAGCACTGCGGACCTGTTGCCGCTGTACCGCGAGACAGCACAGAGCACTGACAGCGAAGCCGGTGTCGAGCCGATTTTTCACGCCGGGTTTCAGGAGTTCAGCCACCTCAAGCAGCACGCGGGCAACGCGGCCGATGTGGTGCTCGTAGGCGTTGAACGGGCGTTGTACGTGGCCATCAGCGAGCAAGAGGTCCGCCTGGAGAAGGGTTTGCAGTTCCTCGCCACGGTCGGTTCCGTCAGCCCTTATATCGGCCTGTTCGGCACGGTGTGGGGGATCATGAATTCCTTCCTCGGCCTGTCCCAGGTGCAGCAGGCGACGCTGTCCACCGTGGCCCCGGGCATCGCCGAAGCGCTGATCGCCACGGCCATCGGCCTGTTCGCCGCCATCCCGGCAGTGATTGCCTACAACCGTTTTTCGGCGCGCAGCCAAACCCTGCTGACCCGCTACTACGCCTTCGGCAATGAATTGCAGGTGCGCTTGCATCGCACCTTGCATGGCACGCCGATGAACCTGGCCGTCGCAGCCTGAGAGGAGAATGCAGATGCTCGTCAGACCGCAACGCAAGCACGGGCCCAAGGCCGAAATGAACGTGGTGCCGTACATCGATGTGATGCTGGTGCTGCTGGTGATTTTCATGGTCACCGCACCGATGCTGACCCAAGGCGTAAAGATCGAACTGCCCAAGGTCGCCAGCGAAGCGTTGGCCACCGATACCCGCCAGCAAATCCTTACCCTGTCGGTGAAGGCCGAGGGCGGCTATTACTGGAACCTGGGCGGTGAACTGGATACGCAGCACCAGACCGACAGTGCGGTGGCGCTCGACGAGATGCGCGCCAAGGTCGCGCAGATTGTTGCCGAACGCCGTGACACTCAAGTTTACATTCGCGCCGACAAGGACGCCGGTTACGGCAGCGTGGTCGCAGCCATGGCGGCACTGCAGCAGGGCGGTGTGAGCAACCTCGGGCTGGTGACCGAGGCCCCGCAATGACGGCGATGATCATGCACAGTCCATCCATGACGCTGCGGGACGCCGCTCGCAACGGGTTCTGGAAAAACAGTCTGGCGGCGAGCCTGGCGGTAGGGCTGCATGCCATCGTGCTGGCGTTGCTGGTGCATGGCGGGTCGCTGGAGAAACCCGCGCTCGATCAGCCCGCGGTGTTGCGAACGCAACTGGTGATGCTGCCACCGGCACCGCAGCCACAGGCGCCTGAACCGGTAGCGGTGTCGACGCCGGAGCCGGTTGCCGAGGCGCCTACTCAACCCGTCAAACCGACTGTTGATCCGCAGATCCAGGCGCAGAAACTTGAACAGGCCGCTGTTGCGCGCAAACGCGTCGAAGACAAAAAACGCGAACACCAGGCCGAGCAACAACGCCAGCGTCAGGAAACAGAAAAACGCACCCATGACCTCGAACAGCAACGCCAGGCCCAAGAGCAGGCGCAACAGGCACATCGCGCCGAACAAACGCGCCTGGCCGCCGAACGCGCGCGTCAGCAGGCCGCCCAGGCAGCTGCCGACAGCCGCCAATACCTGCCCCTGAGCAAGGACGCCCCGGACTATCCCCAACGGGCGCTGGATAAGAACATCGAAGGCGATTGCACCGTGGAATACACCGTCAATCCCCAAGGCCACATCGAGAACCCCAAGGTGCTGGACGGTTGCCACCCGTTGTTCATGCGTCCGTCGCTGGCCGCCGCCAACACCTTCCGTTACCAGCCGAAAATCGTCGACGGTCACGCGGTTGCGGTGCCGGCCGTGCGCAATACCTTTCACTACCGGATCAAGTGAGCGGCATCCCTGGCGGATCGGCGTGCGGCCGGGCGGTCGTGAGATAGACTGATCAGCGGGCATCGGACGGTGGGGGTGACAGGTGGCGCGCTTCAGATGGATTCGCTGATCACGGCGGCGGCCCGTGCGCTCGCGGCGGGTGATCCCTTCGGCGCGCTGAACCGCATCGCCTTGCGCGACGATGCGCCAGCCCTCGCGCTTCGTGGCATCGCGATGGCGCAGTTGGGCGACCTTGTGCGCGCGAAGGCGCTGGTGCGCAGCGCCGCACGTGCTTTCGGGCCGAAAGAGGCCTTGGCCCGGGCGCGCTGTGTCGTCGCCGAGGCCGAAATCGCGCTCGCCTCGCGGGATCTGAACTGGCCGACCAAGGCACTCGACGCCGCGCAGGCAACGCTTCAGGCGCACGGCGACTGGGTCAACGCCGCCCATGCGCGGTACCTCGAGATCCGCCGCTTGCTGCTGATCGGGCACCTCGAGGAGGCTGAACACCGGCTCGCCGAACTCGATCCGACACCGTTACCGCCCGCATCGAGGGCAGCTTACGAACTGGTCGTGGCGGGCATCGCAATGCGTCGCCTGCAAACAAAAACGGCGCGCGCGGCACTTGAACGGGCCGAGCGTGCCGCACAACACGCCGCTATTCCCGCGTTGACGGCCGAGGTCGAAAGCGCCGCGCGCATCCTCGACACGCCGGCGGCGCGGCTGATTGTCGGTGGCCAGGAACAGCCGCTGCTGCTCGATGAAATTGAAGCGTTATTGGCATCCACCAAGCTGGTCGTGGACGCCTGCCGGTATGTCGTGCGCGACGCAGGCTCGACGGTTTCACTCGCCCGGCGGCCGGTGCTCTTCGCGCTCGTTCGGGCGCTGGGCGAAGCATGGCCCGCCGACGTGCCGAGGGAGACGCTGATTGCGCGCGCCTTTCGAATGAAATTCGCGGATGACTCCCATCGCGCGCGGTTGCGTGTCGAACTCGGGCGATTGCGCGCAGCGTTGCACCAGATCGCCAATGTCGTCGCGACCCCGCGTGGGTTTGCGCTGGTGCCGCACGATGCGCGTGACGTGGTGGTGCTGGCGCGGCCTGTCGAAGAGCAGCATGCGACGCTGCTCGCCTTTCTCGCCGACGGCGAATCGTGGTCGAGTTCGGCCCTGGCGTTGGCGCTTGGCGCCAGCCAGCGCACCGTGCAACGGGCTCTCGACACGCTGGCGGTGGCCGGCAAGGTGCAGTCGTTCGGTCATGGCCGGGCCCGTCGCTGGATGACCCCGCCGGTTCCGGGATTCGCGACGGTATTGTTACTCACAGGGTTGCTGCCCAATGATTAGCATCCCTTCACCAACCCAGTGAATGAGGAGCAAGGCATGAAACATTCAACGGCTGAAATTATCCGCGAATATGGACCTTTCCCCGGCGTCGACAGCGTGCATGGCGTCACCCATGACGGCCGGCA
Source organism: Pseudomonas sp. Tn43 (assembly GCF_014192635.1). Taxonomy (NCBI): domain Bacteria; kingdom Pseudomonadati; phylum Pseudomonadota; class Gammaproteobacteria; order Pseudomonadales; family Pseudomonadaceae; genus Pseudomonas; species Pseudomonas sp. Tn43. Next base: position 395,832 of record NZ_JACHYG010000001.1, on the reverse strand, counting down.
GGTCTGGTTTGCCTCCGGCGACAAACTCAATGCCCTCGATCCCGCGAGCGGCAAGACGCTGCGCTCGATCGATGTCGCCGCCCACGCTGGCACAGCCTTCGACGGTCAGCACCTGTTTCAGATCGCCGAGGATCGCATCCAGAAAATCGACCCACAGACCGGTCGCGTGCTCTCCACCATCCCCGCGCCCGGCGGCGGTGGCGATTCGGGGCTCGCCTGGGCCGAAGGGACGCTTTGGGTGGGTGAATATCGCGAGCGCAAGATTCATCAGGTCGACCCCCAGACCGGGACAGTGCTGCGCACCCTCGAATCCAACCGCTTCGTCACCGGGGTAACCTGGGTCGAGGGGGACCTGTGGCACGGCACCTGGGAAGGTGACGAGAGCGAGTTGCGGCGAATCGATCCGGCCACGGGCGACGTGCTGGAGAGCGTCCAGATGCCGGCTGGCGTCGGGGTCTCGGGACTTGAGTTCGATGGTCACGACCGGTTTTTCTGTGGCGGCGGCAACAGCGGGAAGGTGAGGGCGGTGCGCCGGCCTTGATAAGCGTTGGGGGCGGGTATCGGGCCGCCATACCCGCCCAGAAAAAACGAACTTGCGAAGCGGCCGTGTCTCGAATTTAAAAGACTCGAGAAGAAGGCGCCCAATGAGCACGTCAGTAGGCGCAAAAGACCTGAGTACTCACAGCAGACCTCTGCCGGTCATGACGCCCAAAGAGCACCCGCGATACGACCTGGCGCTGTTGATTGCATTTCTTCTTATCGTCGTCGCGCTGGGAATTTCGCCCCATAGCCGAGTGGACTGGGTCCTGGAAAATCTGCTGGCCCTGCTGCTGGTGCTGGTCCTGATCGGCGTTTACCGACGGTTCCGCCTGTCTGCGGTTTCCCTCAGCCTGGTGTTCGTTTTTCTGTGTATTCATGAGGTGGGTTCGCACTACACCTATGCGCTGGTGCCCTACGACCGCTGGTGCTCAGCCTTGACCGGGATCAGCCTCAACAAAGCCCTCGGGTTTGAACGCAATCATTACGATCGGCTGGTGCATCTGACGTATGGACTCTTGATGGTGTATCCGATTCGGGAAGTGCTTGTACGAATCACGCCGCTGCGGGGTTTTTGGGTTGGGTTCATCGCGTTGAATATCGTGCTGTCGACCTCGGCTGTGTATGAAATCGTCGAATGGATAGGTGGGCAATACCTGGGAAAAGACACGGCAAAGGCTTTTGTCGCTGCCCAAAATGACCCATGGGATGCTCAGGCCGACATGGCGCTGGCGGTGGTGGGGGCATTCTTCACGCTATGGGTCGTGTGGTTACGGCGACGGTTGTTTCGGGTAAGTTAAGCCATTCAGCTGCTACAGGATTAGGTCGTATAACCGGATGGAACTGTTGTAGCAGGCGCACCGTCAATCGAGGATAAAGCCGCCAGACCTCGGCGAATAGAAACGCCGAGACGCTGGAGGCCTTAATTCTTCGACCCCATGACGGAGGGCCTCTCCATGAGGATCGCTCAGATCGCGCCGCTCACCGAACGTTGTCCGCCCCGTTTGTATGGTGGCACTGAGCGGATTGTGTCTTACCTGACCGAAGAGCTGGTGCGCCAAGGCCACGATGTCACGCTTTTTGCCAGCGGCGATTCGCAAACCTCGGCCCGCCTGGAGTCAGGCGCACATCAGGCCTTGCGGTTCGATCCAGGCGTCAAGGACGGAGCGCCTCATCACATTCTGATGCTTGATCAAGTGCTGCGTCAGGCGGATCAATTCGACGTGATGCATTTTCATACCGACATCTACCATTTCCCCCTGATTCGACATTTGGCCGGGCGCAGTGTGACCACGCTTCACGGGCGTCTGGATATCAGCGATTACCAATGCTTTTACCCTCACTTTCCCGAAGTGCCGCTGGTTTCGATTTCCAAGGCGCAGCGCAGTCCGGTGAAGGGCGACGTCAATTGGGTGGGCAATGTCTACCATGGCATTCCGCGCGATTTACTAGCCTTCAACCCTGAGCCGCGCGGCGACTATCTGATGTTCCTGGGGCGCATTTCTCCCGAAAAACGCCCGGACCGTGCCATCGAGATTGCTTCGAAGGCCGGGCTGCCATTGAAGATCGCCGCCAAGGTCGACAAGGCCGATCAGGTGTATTGGGAAGAAATCATCGCACCGATGATCGCCAGCCGGGCAAATGTCGAATTTCTCGGCGAGATCGATGAATCCCAAAAGGCAGGCTTGCTGGGCAATGCCCGCGCCTTGATCTTTCCCATCGACTGGCCCGAGCCGTTCGGCCTGGTCATGATCGAAGCCATGGCGTGCGGCACGCCGGTGATTGCGTTTGGTCAGGGCTCGGTGCCGGAAGTGATCGACGAGGGCGTATCCGGTTACATCGTCGATGGCATTGCAGGAGCGGTGGCGGCGGTGCAGCGGTTGGGAGCGCTGGATCGGCGCAAGGTGAGGGCCAGGTTCGAGGAACGGTTCACGGTCGAGCGCATGACCAATCATTATCTTGAGTTGTACCGTCATCTGACGGCGGGCAACACGTATGGGCATCCGTCCACACCCTTCGACATTCCGGCCACCGCGTCGCTGCAAGAGCTGCGTTTGCGTAACTTGAAAAATAACGAGACCTTTGGGGTGTTCGACCCCAATGGCGATGTGCTGTTTGCCGACGACAGCCCGCAAGGGATTTTCCACACCGATACCCGCCACCTTTCCGGGCTTTACCTGACGCTTAACGGCATGCGCCCGCTGTTGCTCAGTTCCACGCTGCGTGATGACAACGCAATGCTCACGTGCGACCTGACCAACCCGGATCTGTTCGACAGCCATGGCGAAAAAATCCTGCACCACGATTTGATCCATTTGCGCCGTTCACGGTTCTTGTGGAAGGGCTCCTGCTACGAACGCCTGACCCTGCGCAATTTCGACGACGTTCCTCAGCTGTTGAAACTGAGAATTCAGTTTGCCGCCGACTTCAAAGACCTGTTCGAAGTTCGCGGGGCCCGGCGTGCGCAACGCGGCGAAGGGCACCGGGCAGAGATTACCAATGAAGAGGTGGTGCTTTCCTACACCGGCCTGGATCACAAACGGCGCATGACCCGCCTGCGTTTTGCCCCGGTGCCGGTCAGCCTGACTTGCGATTCAGCGTTGTTCGAGGTTCGGCTGGCCCCGGGGGAAAGTCAGTCACTGTTCATGGACATTAATTGCGGTGTGCAAAACCCGCCGTTTACGGTGCGCCACGGCTTCTTTATTTCATTGCGCGATTCCCGGCGCGAGTTACGCACATTCTCTTCCCGAGCGGCCTCGATGGCGACCTCCCATGATGTGTTCAACGAAGCAGTCAGCCGCAGCGTGTCCGACCTTTACATGCTTATGACCAAAACGGCGGAAGGGTTATATCCCTACGCGGGTATTCCATGGTTCAGCACTGTTTTCGGACGAGATGCCCTGATCACGGCATGGGAGATGCTGTGGTTCGATCCTGGTATTGCCAAAGGTGTACTCGGGCATCTGGCCGCCAATCAGGCAACCATCATTGACCCTCACGCCGATTCGGAGCCCGGTAAAATCCTGCACGAAATAAGGCTGGGAGAAATGGCTGAATTGGGCGAGGTGCCGTTCCGCCGCTACTACGGCAGCATCGACTCCACGCCGCTGTTCGTCATGCTGGCCGCTGCCTACCTGGAGCGCACTAATGATTTGAGTACCGTGCGTCAGCTCTGGCCGAATATCGAAGCGGCGCTGACCTGGATCGAGGAATACGGCGACCGCGATGGCGACGGTTTTGTCGAGTATGGCCGCCAGTCTGCCGAAGGGCTGATTAACCAGGGATGGAAAGACAGCCACGACTCGGTGTTCCATGCCAATGGACAATTGGCCACCGGGCCGATTGCGATTGTCGAAGTTCAGGCCTACGTGTATGGGGCCTGGACCGGTGCGGCCAGAATAGCCAGCCGGCTGGGGGATTCGGACCGGGCTCAACAACTGAAATACAAGGCTCAACGTTTGCGCGAAGAATTCGATAACCGCTTCTTCGACGAAGAACTGGGCACTTATGTATTGGCCCTGGACGGCCACAAAAAGCCCTGCCGAATCCGTACTTCCAATGCCGGTCACGCCCTGTTCGCGGGCATCGCTTATCCGGAGCGCGCGGCAACGGTCGTCAGTACGCTGATGGAACGCTCATCCTTTTCCGGCTGGGGCGTGCGCACTGTCGCAGCTTCCCAGGCTCGCTATAACCCGATGAGTTATCACAACGGCTCTGTCTGGCCCCACGACAATGCGCTGATCGCCGCCGGCTTCGCCCGCTACGGTTACCGCCGGGATGCGGCGCGTATTTTCGAAGGGCTGTTCGCCGCCTCGACTTACATCGATCTGCGGCGCTTGCCTGAACTGTTCTGCGGCTTTGCCCGGCAACGTACCCAAGGGCCGACGTTCTATCCAGTCGCCTGCATGCCCCAGGCCTGGGCCGCTGCTGCGCCGTTGTCGATGATTCAGTCATGCCTGGGAATGAGTTTCAGGCCGAGGAAGCTCAACATCCTGTTCGACGAACCGGTGCTCCCGAGCTTTCTAGACACCATCACCTTGCGGCGTTTGGCCGTGGGTGGTGAATGTGTGGACTTGATGCTCCGGCGCTCGGGGGAGAACGTCATGGTCGAGGTTCTCAATCGCCAGGGACCGGTGCGAATCCTGAGTACCAGTTAAGGTGATGCGGGGAAAGTAGGGGCTATTTTGGGGGGCACCCTCCATCCATCTGACGGACGGCCCCCGACCCCGACCTATACTCAAATCAGCACGGTGTTTAGCGTCGGACATTTCGTTCGACGAGACATGTAGGGCCCCGCGATCTTGAACCTGCGTTCGCTGATCGTCGCTGTGTTAGTGATCTTGGCGGGATGCGCCACGCCTACGCCTGCCCCGGTGATTGTGGTGCCGGTGGTGGTGTCCCAGAGCACCTGGCAGCAGGTAGACCGGGAGATTATCGTCGCTTCGCAACAGGCCACCGAACAGGCCAGGGTTTATGCCCGCGGGTCCATGGAGCATTGGCGCACGCGGGTTTATCAGCAAACCGAAGAGGTCTTCATTCCGTGGTTCAGCAGCTACTGGACCCAGGAATGGCTGTCGATGAAAGTCAGCTGGTACACCCTCAATGCCGGCGACGAGCAGGATGCGACGACCAAACGCCTGGCCGCCTATCTGCTGGAGCAATATCACCGGCGCGTGCTGGAACCGGTGGCGGTGGAGATCGATCCCGACGCGATCCTTAGCCAGGCAACGGAGTTTTATGTGCAACTGATGGGGCAGCAGCTCGAAGTCATTTCCAAACGTCATGGCGTACCGATGGCGCAGCTCAACAGTCGTGTCCAGAAAATTCCGGCTATTGCACTGGGCCCGCCGTCTGCCCGTGACGCTTCGCTGTATCAGGTAGTGCATGCCGAACTGAGCAAATTGCCGGCCTATCTGGCACTGATCGACACGATCCACGCGGCGGGCGGCGAGAAGGGCATCGCCTCGACGGACGCCGGCATGGCGCCGGTGGCCAAGCGTGCCAGCAAGCGAATACAAGCCGAAATGGCCCCGCGAGGGGCAGCCAGTGCGGTGGCGGCAGTGGCCGGGAAGGCGGCCGGTGCGTTGATTTCCGTAGGAGTGGCGGGAGTACGCGCGATGATTCAGGCCAACGACCGGCCCGACAGTGAAGCGCTGATCCGCAGCAGCCTGGGTAACTCGTTCGACAAGGCCTGGGTGAAGCTGGTGAATAACCCTGCCACCGGCGTCATGGCCGGAACGCTGTACATGGCCAGGCAGATCGAGGGCAACCTGGCCCTGACCCTCGAACAGCCCGCCGAGCCGTCGGTCGGTCTGGAAGCGGGAACTGTCGATTGGAGCCACGCTGATTCGACTACCCAACGAATCCCATAACCTGAGGAAAACGATCATGGCTTATGTCGATGGCTTCGTCGCTGCAGTACCCACCGCCAATCGCGAAAAATTCAAGCAGCATGCGCAATCCGCCGCCGAGATTTTCAAGGAAAACGGCGCCCTGAGCCTCGCTGAATGCTGGGGCGATGACGTGCCTGATGGCAAAGTGACCTCATTTCCCATGGCCGTAAAACTCAAGGAAGACGAAACCGTGGTGTTTTCCTGGATCGTGTGGCCCGACAAGGCCACCCGTGATGCCGGCATGGCGAAACTCATGAGCGATCCGCGGATGCAACCGGACGTCAACCCAATGCCGTTTGACGGCCAGCGAGCGATTTTTGGTGGTTTCGAGATGATCGTCAAAGCCTGAACAGGGTCGCAGGATCACTCCGGCGTCGGGGTGGTCCTGCAGCTCTTGCGGTTACGAATCTCGCTGTCCGACGGCCGCTCCTTGATGAATTCGAAGCGCGGCTCGCCTTCGTTGTAGTGAACCAGCCAGCCCCATTCCAGCTCGGATTCATCCTGGCCGGGTTTCGGTGGCGCGGCCCACCATGGCTCTTTGCTGATGATCTGACGCATAGCGGCCTCCCGTCGATTCGGTTGCTTCAACTATAACGCGCCTGCCGGCAGGTGCCAGAAATGCACTTGCTGGCCGGGTACTGCTTTGTAAAATCAAAGGGTCTCCGAAACCTTGAGGTGGCGAACATGAGCGATGAAACCCGTGAACCGTTCAAACGGCTGTTCTTCGCCCTGAACTGTGCCCCCGAACAACGCCGGGCCATCGCCCAATGGCGCAACGCGCTGGCGCTCAATGTCGGGCGTCCGGTGCCAGCGGAAAACTTTCATCTGACGCTGCTGTTTCTCGGTACGGTGAAAACGGAACAGATAGCGGGCGTCTGCGAAGCCGCTACCCATGTGCGGATGCCCGGCGTGCCGTTGACGGTGGTGCTTGATCGGCTGGAAGTCTGGCGTCGCTCCGGGGTTTTATTGCTGGCGCCCGCGCAGGCGGAGCCTGAGTTGCTGCGGTTGGTGTATGCGCTGGAACAGGCCATGTTGCCGTTCGGTTTTGAAGACACCCGGCGAGAATTTCGTCCGCATCTGACCCTGATGCGCGACTACCGGGCGCCGGTCCCTGAGTCCGCGACGCCGCCAGAGTTTTTCCTGCGGGCGGATCGTTTTACCTTGTTCGAATCCCGTAAAGGCCGGTACCGGGCGCTGGCCGAATGGCCGTTGGTTTGTGCCTGAAAAGGCGCCCGAAATACCACCCAACCCTTTCATTGATTGATCGTTCCCACGCTTTGCGTGGGAATGCAGCCCGGGACGCTCCGCGTCCCCTCCAGAGCCGAACGCGGAGCGTCCGTGGAGGCATTCCCACGCGGAGCGTGGGAACGATTAATGTGATAGCCCCATCGCGAGCAGGCTCGCTCCCGCATTTTGAATCACTTACCCAGCTTCACCCGCGTCCAGCCTCGGGTCATCACCCGTTGGATACCGATCGGCATATCCGGAATCGCATACAGCGTCGCCATCACCGCTTGTGGCGGGTAGGACCCCGGGTCGTTTCGAATCGCTTCATCCACCAGCGGCGTGGCCGCTGCGTTGGCGTTGCTGTAGCCGATATTGTTGGTGACTTCGGCGATGATGTCCGGGCGCATCAGGAAGTTCATGAACAGGTAGGCATTGTCGACGTTAGCCGCATCCCGTGGGATGGCGACCATGTCGTAGAAACTGCCGGCGCCTTCTTTCGGGATGCTGTATTCGATCTTCACCTTGTCGCCGGCTTCATGGGCGCGGGCCTTGGCTTGCAGCACGTCGCCGGAGTAACCGACGGCGACGCAGATGTTGCCGTTGGCCAGGTCGGAGATGTATTTCGACGAATGAAAGTAAGCCACCGACGGGCGAATCTTCATGAACAGCGCTTCGGCTTCAGCGATCTGCGCCTTGTCCCGGGAATTCACCGGGTAGCCCAGATAGTGCAGGGCAGCCGGGAGCATTTCTGTCGGTGAATCAAGGAAACTGATACCGCAGGCTTTGAGCTTCGCGGCGTTTTCCGGTTTGAACAGCAAGTCCCAGGAATTCACCGGCGCATCGGTGCCCAGTACTTCCTTGACCTTGGCCGGGTTGAAACCGATGCCGATCGAACCCCACATGTACGGGAACGCATGGCCATTGTCAGGGTCGCTGGCAGAGGCGTTTTTCAGAAGCACCGGGTTGAGGTTTTTCCAGTTTGGCAGCTTCGATTTGTCCAGCGGCTGATACACGCCAGCCTTGATCTGCTTGGCCAGGAAGCTGTTGGACGGCACCACGATGTCGTAGCCGGACTTACCGGCCAGCAAGCGTGCTTCAAGGGTTTCATTACTGTCGAACACATCGTAGGTCACGCGGATGCCGGTCTCGTCTTCGAACTTCTTGACCGTGTCCGGGGCGATGTAATCCGACCAGTTATAGACGCGCAATACCTTGTCATTGGCCTGGGCGCCGGTCGCCATTGCGCCCAATAAGGACAGTGTCAGCAGAGTCCTGCCAAACATTTTCATCGGTACAACTCCATTTTCTTTTTATAGAACACAGTAGGAGCGAGGCTTGCCCGCGAAGAACGATGACGCGTAATGCCTGAAAAACCGCGGTGTATTTTTCGCGGGCAAGCCTCGCTCCTACAGGACTTTCAGCGACTAAGCCGTCGCTTCAACCTGCTGGTTTTTCGGCTGCTGCCACGACTCACTGGCCGTCTGGTCCATCGCTTCCTGGATCGCCCGCTTGCGGGTGGCTTCGGCCCTGCGGCTGAAGTACCAGACCATGAACGTGACGAACGACACCGCCAGCAGAATCAAACTGGCCACGGCATTGATCTCAGGCTTCACGCCCAGACGCACCGCCGAGAACACTTCCATCGGCAAGGTCGTGGAGCCTGGCCCGGAGACGAAACTCGCCAACACCAGGTCATCCAGCGACAAGGCGAACGACATCATCCCGCCCGCCGCCAGCGATGGCGCGATCATCGGGATGGTGATCAGAAAGAACACCTTGAACGGACGCGCACCCAAGTCCATGGCTGCCTCTTCGATCGACAGGTCCAGCTCACGCAAACGCGCCGAAACGACCACCGCCACATAGGCCGCGCAGAACGTGGTGTGCGCGATCCAGATCGTGACGAGGCCACGCTCCTGCGGCCAGCCGATCAGTTGCGCCATGGCCACGAACAGCAGCAACAGCGACAGACCGGTGATCACTTCCGGCATCACCAACGGCGCCGTCACCAGGCCACCAAACAGCGTGCGACCCTTGAAGCGCGTCACGCGGGTCAGCACGAACGCGGCGAGGGTGCCCAACGCCACGGCGGCAATCGCGGTGTAGCAGGCGATTTCCAGCGAGCGCACCACCGAGCCCATCAGTTGCGAGTTGTCGAGCAGGCCGACGTACCATTTCACCGACCAGCCGCCCCACACCGTCACCAGTTTCGAGGCGTTGAACGAGTAGATCACCAGAATCAGCATCGGCAGGTAGATAAACGACAGGCCGAAAATCAGCATGAACTTTGAAAACCCGAAGCGTTTCATCCCCGTCCCTCCATCTCTTTGGCCTGGCTGCGGTTGAACAGCAGAATCGGCACAATCAGAATCGCCAGCATCACCACCGCCAAGGCAGATGCCACCGGCCAGTCGCGGTTGTTGAAGAATTCCTGCCACAGCACGCGACCGATCATCAGGGTTTCCGGACCGCCCAACAGTTCCGGAATCACGAACTCGCCGACCACTGGAATGAACACCAGCATGCACCCGGCAATGATGCCGTTCTTGGCCAGCGGCACCGTGATTTTCCAGAAGTTGTTGAAGGTGCTCGAACCCAGGTCCGACGCGGCTTCCAGCAAGCTGTGATCGTGCTTGACCAGGTTGGCGTAGAGCGGCAATACCATGAACGGCAAGTAGGCATAGACCACGCCGATGTACACCGCGGTGTTGGTGTTGAGGATCTCGATCGGCTGCGACGTGAGCCCGGTCCACATCAAAAACCCATTGAGCAAACCGTTGTTGCTGAGAATGCCCATCCACGCATAGACGCGAATCAGGATCGCGGTCCAGGTCGGCATCATGATCAACAGCAGCAAAACGTTTTGCGTTTCCTTGTTGGCCTTGGTGATTGCATAGGCCATTGGGAAACCGATCACCAGGCACATCAGCGTGCTTAAAAACGCGACCTTCAACGAACCGAAGTAAGCCGAGATGTACAACTCATCTTCGGTCAGCAGCGAGTAGTTGCCGATGTTCAGCAGCAACTGAAACTTCTGTTCGGCGAAGGTGTAAATCTCGGAGTAAGGAGGAATGGCCAGCGCCGCTTCCGAGAAGCTGATCTTCATCACCAGGAAGAACGGCAACAGGAAAAACAGGCACAGCCACAGGAACGGAATGCCGATGACCAGTTTGCGGCCGCTGGGCACCAGGCGCAGGAATTGCTGATTGAAGGTTCTCATGAGCGCAGTACCACGCCGCTGTCGTCTTCCCACCACACGTAGACCTGATCGTCCCAGGTCGGGCGTGCGCCACGGCGTTCGGCGTTGGCCATGAACGACTGGACGATCTTGCCGCCGGGCAGCTCCACGTAAAACACCGAGTGGCCGCCGAGGTAGGCGATGTCATGCACCTTGCCTTCGGACCAGTTATAGCGAGTCTCGGGCTTGAGGGTGCTGACCAGCATTTTTTCCGGGCGGATGGCGTAGGTGATCGACTTGTCTTGCACCGACGTGCTCACGCCGTGACCAACGTAAATCTTCTGCTCAAGGTCCGGGCTGTGAATGATCGCGTGACCTTCCAGATCCTCGACCACGGTGCCGTCGAAGGCATTCACGTTGCCGATGAACTCACAAACCATGCGGCTGACCGGCGCTTCGTAGATATCGACCGGGCTGCCAATCTGGGCGATCCAGCCCAGGTGCATGATCGCAATGCGTTCGGCCATGGTCATGGCTTCTTCCTGGTCGTGGGTCACCATCACGCAGGTCACGCCGACCCGCTCGATGATCTCCACCAGCTCCAGTTGCATTTGCGAGCGCAGCTTTTTATCCAGCGCGCCCATCGGTTCGTCGAGCAGCAACAGCTTCGGTCGCTTGGCCAAGGAACGTGCCAATGCCACACGCTGACGCTGACCGCCGGACAACTGATGCGGCTTGCGTCTGGCGTACTGGGTCATGTGCACCAGCCGCAGCATCTCTTCGACACGGGCGTCGATTTCGCTGGCGGGCAAGCGGTCCTGCTTGAGGCCGAAGGCGATGTTCTGCGCCACGGTCATGTGCGGGAACAGTGCGTAGGACTGGAACATCATGTTGATCGGCCGTTCGTACGGCGGCATGTCGGTGATGTCGACACCGTCGAGCAGAATCCGCCCTTCAGTCGGGCGTTCGAAGCCGGCGAGCATGCGCAGCAGCGTCGATTTACCCGAGCCGGAACCGCCAAGCAGGGCGAATATTTCGCCTTGATGGATCTCCAGGGACACATCGTCCACAGCAGTGGTTTCGTCGAATTTCTTGGTGACGCGGTCGACTTTCACCAACACCTTTTTCGGTGCCTGGTGACCTTCAAGAGCCTTCCTGTAGATGCTGGAGGCGTTTGCCATATGAAACTCCCAACAGGTTTCAGTCGTCGGGCCAACGCGGCCTGACTTAAGAGTGGATTGCAACCCGGGCCGTACGGTGCCAACGCAACCCCTGTAGGAGCGAGGCTTGCCCGCGAAGACGGTGTGTCAGTCGACATCATCGTTACCTGATACACCGCCTTCGCGGGCAAGCCTCGCTCCTACAGGGATTTGCGCTTACCCGTACCGGAGGGCTTATTCGGCACCGCCATCCTGGCTGCCTGGTCGTGCTTGTTGTTATTGCGGTTCATCTATTACGTGAACGACCGGCGCGCAAAGGCACGCCCGCCAGACTCACGGGGGCAGTTAAATCGTTGAATGCTTTTTTGAAGTCAGGGCGTATTACGCCGCGCCGCCCGTTGTCGGCACGCGTCGCCAAACGCCTGGAAAATACTCAAATAGGGAGGATTCGAAAGCACCTGCCATTCCGGGTGCCATTGCACGCCGACGGCGAAGGCCTTGCTGTTTTCGACGGAAATCGCCTCGATCAAACCATCCGGCGCGACAGCCTCGGCGCGCAGGCCGGGCGCCAGTCGGTCGATGCCCTGGCTGTGAATCGAATTCACCTGAAACACCTGCGGCAGGTCCAGCGCCTGGAACACGCCGCCCGGTTGCACACTCACCGCATGGGCCGGTGCGTACTGCACAGCCAAATCCGGATGATCCGCTTCGCGGTGGTCGAGGTAGCCTGGCAGTTCATGCACCTTCTGATGCAGGCTGCCGCTGAACGCCACGTTCATTTCCTGAAAGCCCCGGCAGATGCCGAGCACCGGAACGCCGGCGGCGATGGCTGCGCGCAGCAAGGGCAGGGTAGTGGCGTCCCGTTGCGGATCGTGATCCGTACCGGGGGCACTGGCCGGGCCTTGATAGTGGAAGGGTTCCACATTCGACGGCGAGCCGGTCAGCAACAGACCGTCGAGATGCGCGAGCAGGTCATCGATGTCGGTCAGATCGCCCAGGGAAGGAATGACCACGGGCAACCCCAAAGCCGCGATGCTGACAGCACGCAAGTACTTGTCGCCGCTGACGTGGTAGGGGTGCAGGCCAATCTGTTTGATGCACGCAGTAACGCCGATCAATGGCTTGAATGCCATTTTTATCACCTCGAAGTTTCACACTTGAACGAGCTTTTCCGGAGCTTAGCCTTGTTGATTTTAATTAACAACTCTCATGTAAAAAATTCTAAACGCCGCACGTCCGATCTTCAGGATTTACGCGGTGTGCAAGGCTGATCTGTCATTCTGATGCTCGAGAAAGGCCCGAAAATAAAGGTTGAAAGGCCAAGTGTTCGCTATTGACTTCACTTTGCCTTTCGGATTGACTGGGCTCGTGAAAGGGTAGTGAACATAATAATTAACAGCCAATAGGTGCATCATGTCGGTCCCTCTGCGTGCCGTTCAACTCAACGAAGCAAACGCATTCCTTAAGAAACATCCTGAGGTTTTGTACGTCGACCTTCTGATTGCGGATATGAACGGTGTGGTGCGCGGCAAGCGCATCGAGCGCACCAGTCTTCATAAGGTTTACGAAAAAGGCATTAACCTCCCGGCGTCGCTGTTTGCTCTGGACATCAATGGCGCCACGGTGGAAAGCACCGGCCTGGGTCTGGACATCGGCGACTCGGATCGAATCTGCTTCCCCATCCCCAATACCTTGAGCATCGAGCCTTGGCAGAAGCGCCCCACCGCGCAGCTGTTAATGACCATGCACGAACTCGAAGGCCAGCCGTTCTTTGCTGACCCCCGTGAAGTATTGCGTCAGGTGGTGAGCAAGTTCGATGACATGGGCCTGACCATTTGCGCCGCCTTCGAACTCGAGTTCTATCTGATCGACCAGGACAACGTGAACGGTCGCCCGCAGTCGCCACGCTCGCCGGTGTCCGGCAAACGTCCGCACTCGACCCAGGTCTACCTGATCGACGATCTGGACGAATACGTCGACTGTCTGCAAGACATCCTCGAAGGCGCGAAAGAGCAGGGCATCCCCGCCGACGCCATCGTCAAGGAAAGCGCCCCGGCGCAATTCGAAGTGAACCTGCATCATGTCAGTGACCCTATAAAGGCCTGCGACTACGCGGTGTTGCTCAAGCGTCTGGTGAAGAACATCGCCTACGACCACGAGATGGACACCACCTTCATGGCCAAGCCGTATCCGGGCCAGGCGGGCAATGGTTTGCACGTGCACATTTCGATTCTCGACAAAGAAGGCAACAACATCTTTGCCAGCGAGGATCCCGAGCAGAACGCCGCACTGCGTCACGCGATCGGCGGTGTGCTCGAGACCCTGCCGGCGCAGATGGCGTTCCTCTGCCCGAACGTCAACTCGTACCGCCGTTTCGGCGCGCAGTTCTACGTGCCGAACTCGCCAAGCTGGGGCATCGACAACCGTACCGTGGCGGTGCGCGTGCCCACCGGTTCGGCGGATGCGGTGCGCATCGAACACCGCGTTGCCGGCGCCGATGCCAACCCGTACCTGCTGATGGCGTCGGTGCTGGCCGGTATTCACCACGGGCTGACCAACGAAATCGAACCGGGCGCCCCGGTCGAAGGCAACAGCTACGAGCAGAACGAGCAAAGCCTGCCAAACAACCTGCGTGATGCGTTGCGTGAACTGGACGACAGCGAGGTCATGGCGCGCTACATCGACCCGCTGTACATCGACGTGTTCGTGGCGTGCAAGGAAAGCGAGCTGGCCGAGTTCGAGAACTCCATCTCCGACCTTGAGTACAACTGGTACTTGCATACGGTTTGATGGGCCAAACACCCGTCAATCGAGGATGTGGGTATCGACACCTCTTTGATGACGGCGAATAACCCCCGTAGGAGCTGCCGAAGGCTGCGATCTTTTGATCTTGGTTTTGATATCCATGAAGCCGCCGAAGATCAGGATCAAAAGATCGCAGCCTTCGGCAGCTCCTACAGTGGACCGTGGTTTTCTGATCGTTAATTGGTCGGCTTTAGTCCGGCGATTACTTATTCCTCTGCGTAGAGTCACAACCATGACAAACACTCGCAGCGACTGGGAGCAACGCTTCCAGTCCCTCACACTCGAAGGCCGCGCATTCATCGATGGCCAATACTGCCCGGCGCTCAGCGGCGACACCTTCGAATGCATCAGCCCGGTCGACGGCCGCTTCCTGGCGAACATCGCCAGCACCGACGAAGCCGATGCCAATGCCGCCGTGCAGGTGGCTCGCCGCACGTTCGAATCCGGCATCTGGGCGCGGTTGGCGCCCGCAGAACGCAAGCGCATCCTGATCCGCTTCGCCGACCTCATCCTGGCCAACCAGGAAGAACTCGCCCTGCTCGAAACCCTCGACATGGGCAAACCGATCAGCGATTCCATGAGCATCGACATCCCTGCGACCGCTAACGCGATCCGCTGGAGCGCCGAAGCCATCGACAAAATCTACGACGAAGTCGCCGCCACACCCCACGACCAACTCGGCCTCATCACCCGTGAACCCGCTGGCGTGGTCGCCGCCATCGTGCCGTGGAATTTTCCGCTGATCATGGCCAGCTGGAAATTCGCCCCAGCCTTGGCGGCAGGCAATTCGTTCATCCTCAAGCCTTCGGAAAAGTCACCGCTGACGGCGATTCGCATCGCGCAGTTGGCCCTCGACGCCGGCATCCCCAAAGGCGTGTTCAACGTCCTGCCAGGCTTCGGTCATACCGTCGGCAAAGCATTGGCGTTGCACATGGACGTCGATGTGCTGGCCTTCACCGGCTCCACTGCGATTGCCAAGCAACTGCTGATCTATGCCGGGCAAAGCAACATGAAACGCGTCTGGCTGGAGGCGGGCGGCAAGAGCCCGAACGTGGTGTTTGCCGATGCGCCGGACTTGCGTGCCGCCGCTCAGGCAGCGGCCAGCGCGATTGCCTTCAACCAGGGCGAGGTCTGCACCGCTGGCTCGCGTCTGCTGGTGGAGCGTTCGATTCGCGAGCAATTCATTCCGCTGCTGGTGCAAGCACTGCAAGCCTGGAAACCGGGCCACGCCCTCGATCCTGAAACCACCGTCGGCGCGGTCGTCGACCAGCGCCAACTGGATAACGTGCTGCGCTATATCCAGATCGGCAAAGACCAGGGCGCGCAACTGATTGCCGGCGGCAATCGTACCCTCGCAGACACCGGTGGCCTGTACGTGGAGCCGGCGATTTTCGATGGCGTGACCAACGCCATGGCCATCGCCCGCGAAGAGATCTTCGGCCCGGTGCTGTCGCTGATCACCTTCGACACCGCTGAAGAGGCCCTGCAGATCGCCAACGACAGCATTTTCGGTCTGGCGGCCGGCGTATGGACCAGCAACCTCAGCAAGGCCCACACCTTCGCCCGTGGTTTGCGCGCCGGCAGCGTCTGGGTCAATCAGTACGACGGCGGCGACATGACCGCGCCATTCGGCGGGTTCAAGCAGTCGGGTAACGGTCGGGACAAATCGCTGCATGCGTTCGACAAATACACCGAACTCAAAGCGACCTGGATCAAGCTCTAACACCTTTACAGCGGCGGTCGCGGGCAAGCGTTTGCGGCCATCGGAGAAACCTATGAAACAAGACTCTGTTAAACAAAAGCATGTAAACAGCTACTACGCCGCGACCCGCAATCAGACCGGTGATTACCCGATTCTGGAAGAACTGGTGGAATGTGACGTCTGTGTGATCGGCGCCGGCTACACCGGTTTGTCCTCGGCGCTGTTCCTCAGCGAAGCGGGCTACAGCGTGAGCGTACTGGAAGCCGCCAAAGTCGGCTTCGGCGCCAGCGGTCGCAACGGCGGCCAACTGGTCAATTCGTATAGCCGCGACGTCGATGTGATTGAAGAGCGTTACGGCGACAAAACCGCCGAAGTGCTCGGCAGCATGATCTTTGAAGGCGCCGATATCATCCGTTCGCGCATCAAAGAGTACGACATTCAATGCGACTACCGCCCCGGCGGCATCTTCGCCGCGCTGAACAAGAAACAACTCAATGGCCTGGCCGAACAGAAGCGCAGTTGGGAGCGCTACGGCAACAAAAACCTGAGCATGCTCGACGCGGCGGACATCAAGCGCGAAGTGGGTTGCGACAACTACGTCGGCGGCCTGCTCGACATGCAGGGTGGCCACATTCACCCGCTGAACCTGGCCCTCGGCGAAGCCGCTGCGATCATCCGCCTGGGCGGTAAAATCTACGAACAATCCGCCGCCGTGGAAATCACCTACGGCGAGCCGATCACCGTGCGCACTGCCAAAGGTGTGGTGCGCGCCAAGTACCTGCTGATCGCCGGCAACGCCTATTTGCCTCAAGACCTCGACAACCGCGTCACGCGCAAAAGCATGCCCTGCGGTTCGCAAATCGTCGTCACTGAGCCGCTGGCCGAAAAAGTCGCCCGCAGCCTGATCACCAACAACTACTGCGTCGAAGACTGCAACTACCTGCTCGACTACTACCGCCTCACCGCCGACAACCGCTTGCTGTACGGTGGCGGCGTGGTCTATGGCGCTCGCGAGCCCGACGACATCGAACAATTGATCAAACCAAAAATCCTCAAAACCTTCCCGCAAATGAAGGACGTAAAAATCGACTACCGCTGGACCGGCAACTTCCTGCTGACCATGTCCCGCATGCCGCAATTCGGCCGCATCGAAAAGAACGCCTACTACATGCAGGGTTACAGCGGCCATGGCGTGACCTGCTCGCACCTGGCCGGCAAACTCATCTCGGAAATGATCCGCGGCGACGCCGAACGCTTCGACGCCTTCGCCTCCCTGCCGCACATGCCCATGCTCGGCGGCCGCACCTTCCAGGCTCCGCTCACCGCCATGGGCGCCGCGTATTACGCGCTGCGGGACCGGTTTGGTATCTAGGTTGAACCTACGGCGGCCACCCCCAAAGGTGCCGCCAGCCAATGCCAGATATAGAAGGGGACCAAATCCTGTGGGAGCGGGCTTGCCCGCGATGAGGGTTGCACATTCAATATTGATGGCGCCTGACACACCGCCATCGCGGGCGAGCCCGCTCCCACAAGGAAATTAGCGACATACACAAATTTTGCGAACAACACCGTCCACTGTGGGAGCGGGCTTGCCCGCGATGAGGGTTGCACATTCAATATTGATGGCGCCTGATACACCGCCATCGCGGGCAAGCCCGCTCCCACAGGTTTCGTACATGGACGGGCGACTATCGTTCGCCTGTTCAATTTATCCAGCCGTTTATCGAACCTGCTGAGCAACACCGACAAACGTGATTTAATACCCGCCTTCCACGGTTCCGGGACGGGAAACGGCGTGATCCGCGGCCACCAGTCGCCCGCCACCCACCCCCATTACCCCTTAAGTATTCTTCGCATAAGGCTGTCATGGACACGGGCTCACGACTCAAATTAGTACGCGAAAGCTACAAACTGTCCCAGCGCGAGCTGGCCCGGCGTAGCGGCGTCACCAATGCCACCATTTCCCTGATCGAACAGAATCGCGTCAGTCCCTCCGTCAGCTCCCTGAAAAAACTGCTCGAAGGCATCCCCATGTCGTTAGCGGACTTTTTCACCTTCGACCAACCGCCCCGCGAGCACCAATACGTGTTCCGTGCCAACGAACAGCCGGATCTGGGGCGGCATGGGTTGCGGTTGTTGCTGATCGGCGCTTCGGTACCCAGTCGGCAGATGCGGCTGTTGCGCGAGCAATACGCGCCTGGGGCGAGTTCGGGGGAAGAGCCCATCGTGCATGCTGAAGGGGAGGAGTGTGGACTCGTTACCCGTGGCACGGTTGAGCTGACCGTGGATGGACAGATCAGTGTGCTCAACGCTGGCGACGGCTATTACTTCCCGACAACGCTGCCTCACAAGTTTCGCAATATTGGGGCGGATGAGGCGGAAATCATCAGCGCCAACACCCCGGCGAACTTCTGATATCGATAGCGAACATCAAACCTGTAACGAACTTCGCAGAGGCGACCACTACTTGTGGTCGCCCCTCCATGCCATCAGCTGATGGTATCGGCGACGCCGTTTAAAGTGATTTCAAGTAATCGAGAAGCTGTGACCGTTGGATATCACTAAGGCGACCCACGCCATAGTCATGCCCGGCGTTGCTATTGCCATCAAGCCTGGTGTCGAACAGAAACCGGTTCTTGTCCGATTTCTCGGTCTTGAATCCCACCCTTTGGTTATCGAATTCATTGGTCCCAGTATAAAAAGTCGAGGGACGCTGACGGGGTGGCAGGAGAAGGTCGTTCAAGGTCGGCACAGAGCCGTTATGCAAATAGGGAGCTGTGGCCCAGATGCCAGTCAGGGGTCTTGCTTTATAGGCGAGAAGAGCAACGGTTGGGCTGGCACGGTAGCATTCGATTAGCCGTAGTGCTTTATCATCAACATTGCTGAATAAGGCACGGTTCCTGAGTCCAGGGACTTTTACAGGTTGAGGCTCTATTCCAAGCAATCCATCGAAAGCCAGCTCGGCGACATCACGTCCTTTGCCAAGCAATGTCTCAAGGACGGTCACACCCAGCATGCTGTAGAGCAGGTCATTCGACTTGATGGGTCCTGACTTATCGACTTTGGCATAACCCGCTAACACTCCAGCATCCGCTTTGAATTGATAGGCATTGCACGCCATCCAGGGGTCCGTGCTGATGGTCCTGTCATTTGGGCCCCGAGGATTTAAATTTTCATTCGCAGAGATTGGAACCATGACCGCTTTGATTGGCGTGGCGAGATCGTTTCTTTCAAGGGATGCATGGCAGCCGGCACAATTTTCCGTAAATAATTTGGCGCCTGACGTGAGGTCTTCTGGCAGCGATCCAGGCCACCGTGGAGGCTTCAAGCTATAAAGAGAATGTTCCAGGATCTCCAGGTTTTTCACGTTCACACTGGAGACAAATCCTGCCTTAGCCGGATTTTCTTTAACCGGTCGAATATCGGCGTACACGCCGATAGCCTCTCCAGCATTACGCCCCAGACCTCCAACATCGAGGCCGCCGCCTGGTATTAACGAAGGAAGTTTTGCTTTACTGACCATCCCGTTCCATTGGAGAACGTTGTGTTGAGGTGTGTTCCAGAGAAATGGATAACTCACCGGCGCATCAGAGGGGTTAGGGGTAGGCGGTGTCGCTTGGGTGACTTGACTGATTTTATTGAGAATGTGCCCCACTGCATCCAGGCGACCTGGGCCATATTGCAGATCTGTGGCATTGAGCGTTGCGTTTTGTGCATAAAACGCATTCAAGCTATCCAGCGATTTCTTCAGCCGCTGGCGATTCCCGTTTGACAGGTCATCACCCAGAACACTCTTTGCAAAGCGTTCGAATTTTTCAGGGTCAGCAGCCGTTGTGTTTAAAGCCGCGCTCAACGCCTTGAAGAAATTCTGAAAGTCGGCGTTCGTTGGCCCGCCATTGATGACAAGATTCTGTCCTTCAAAATTGATTTGAGCCGTGTGACAAGCAGAGCAGTTCATCCCCACCCACGGCTCTTGCGACCCTTGTCCAAAAAACCAGCGCAGTTTGGTGAAAGACAGTTTGCTGTCGTGACTGTCATCCAGAACGAAACCCATCGGCAACGTAAAACGCTTACCGTTATAAGACGGATAGTAAGGCGTGTAACCGTAGGCCGAGATCGTTTTGTCACTCATGAACTTCTCTTCTGAATCAGGCTCTTCCAATGCCAGCGCCCAGGAGAAAGGGAGAATTCGCGATCCTTGTGAAAGGTTTTGCCAGTTGGACAGGGTGGCCTCACTCCATCCCTGATCCAGACTGTCGGTAGCCTGAGCTATTGAATGACCGCCGAAAAACAACAATGCAGCGCAAGCAAACGGGGAGACTTTTGATTTGCTCATGAGATTCCCTTCTATTTTTAATTTCCTGTTGGGACTAATCACCTTGGTAGCCGAAGCTACTCGCGATGAGTGTAGCCAGAAAAAAAGCAAGGCTTAGATTTTGTTCCAGGGCACTTATGTGACGGCAAGATGGCTTTGCCGGTCTGGCCGCAATATTCCTGATTGCCACGATTGACAGCCGTAACGACTTGTAGGAATTTAGCCGCCCGCAGGTAAGGAATATCTGCTGACGGCCAAAAAATGGCCGTTATTCACCACACAGGGATTGTCTATGCAGGGTTCAAACACCGTTGCTCAACAGGTGTGCGGTCAGCTGGTGCACGAGCATCAGCACAACGCGCACATGAACATTGCCCAGCAAATTCTCGAATGCCTGTTTCGACGTCGTAGCCTTGCCCCGGGGCAGGATCACGCGCTTTCGTTGCAGGTGCTGGAACCCCATCTGGCGAAGGTCGTGCAAGCGGTCGAGAGCGGTCGCCAGATCGAAATGGTCTTGCCAGCCTTTCCCGGCAAGTCGCCCAGCCGCAAGAAAACCCTCAGCCATCTGCCCGACCTTGCCGAACATCACGCCATCGACGAGTTGCATCGCCTGTGCAATGAGATCCAGCAGATCTACGCACCGGGGGCGTTGATTCATATCTGTTCCGATGGCTATGTGTTCTCTGACCTGGTGCATGTTCCCGATGCGCACGTCAAAGCCTACACCGACGCTATCCAGGACTACGCCGAACAGCACTATCCCGGCACGTTCGCTCATTTCGATCTTAAGGATGCCTATCCTTCGCTTGATTGCCTGGACGCCATGCGTGAGGAGATGATGATCGAGCATGGCCAGTCACTGGTCTTGTTGCAGCAGCGTTTCAAGGATGAGCCGCACATGACGTTGATGTACTGCGGTATCCATCGCTTTCTGTCCGAGGATTACTCGGGGCTCAAAGTGTTCGCCGGCATGAGCCTCAATGCGGTGAAGAAAATCGCCAAACCGGCCTCGCAGCGGGTGATCCAGCGCAGTGAAGCCTGGAGTGCGCTGTTACAGGCGCGCTACCCGCATTGCCTGCGTCTGTCGATTCACCCACAACTGGCGGTGTCGACGAAGATCGGTATCCGGTTGGTGCCAACCAGTGACCTGTGGCGCACGCCCTGGCATTCGGTGGCTATCAAGCGACGGGGTGTGGTCACCCTCGAGAAACGCAGCAATGTCGATGAGCGCTACCACCGCTTGGTGTTCCGCAAGGGGCGTCCTTGTCACTACGCCAGTGCTCAATGATGGCGCCTCGGTTGCGGGTCGAAGCCGTACTCTTCGATTTGGACGGGACCCTGGTTGACACTCTGCCTGACATCACCTGGTGCCTGAACCAGGTGTTGCTCGAACACGGTTGCCCGGCGCAGTCAGCGCAAACAGTGCGCGATTATATCGGCGGCGGGGTCACGGCGATGATCGAGCAGGTTGCCACCCGGTTTGGCATTGCCGATGCGGCCGCGATGCATCAGCACTATGTGGCGCTCTACCAAAACAACCTGGTTCAATTTTCCCGGCCCTTCAGCGGTGTGCTTGCCTTGCTCGAAGGCTGTCGTCAGTTGCAAGTGCCGTTGGCAATCGTCACCAACAAGACCGAGGAAATGGCCCTGCAAGTAGCCGATGCGCTGCTTCCACAGAATACCTTCGGGGCCATTCTGGGGCATCGCGCGGGCAGGGCACTCAAACCTCAACCGGAGGTGGCATGGGAAGCCGCCCGACGGTTGTCGGTGGACCCGCAACGCTGCTTGTTCGTCGGTGACACCGAGATCGATTTGCAAACCGCCCGTGCGGCAGGCATGCACTCGGCGGCGGTCACTTGGGGCTATGGCCTGACACCTGACTTGCAGGCCCTGGCCCCGAACTTCTGCTGCGAACAGCCGGCCGGGTTGTTGCGCATTCTGCAGCAAGTGTGCGCTACAGCACATGCATTCACCGGGCATGGCGACGCCGTTAAATCCTATTGATACACACACTCTCAAGGAAATTGTTCTATGGAACATAGAGACGCCTGGATCGCTGCCGTCAGCGATTTGCTCGCGGGTTATCTGCTCAAAGGCACGGATGATTGTTTCGACACACAAGGCAGAGCGCATCTTGCGCAACGCTTGGGGCATTGCTTCGATCAAGGCCTGCCGGTGCGTCTGGTACTGCCAGGTTTTCCCTGCAAGTCACCAAACGCCACTGACCAGACTTTTGGCGTGCTGCCGGACTACGGCGAGGTCATCGCCATCGAGCGCCTCGACCAACTCGGCCAGGCCATCGCCGCGCTGCATACACCGGGTTGTGTAGTGTCGATCCTCAGTGACGGAACGACGTTCAACGACATCGTCGGTGTGGCCGACGACGTTCGCGAGAACTACAACCGGGCGTTGCGCGAACTGTGCACCACCCACACGATCCAGTGGGTCAGCATGGAAGACCTGTTCCCACAGGCCCAAAGTGCCGAGTCGGTTCGCGCCAGCCTGATCAAGCAGGCCCGTCTGCCCTGGAAAAACCTTGGGGATCTGATCGAGCAGAGCCGGCACGATGAATCCCTCAGCCAGGCCCATGACCATCTGTGCAGTCACCTCTACAACGACCTGCGTCTGTGCCGTGAAGAGGGGCAGAGCGAGGATGAGTACCTGCAGCAAATCAACTTCAAAGCCTACCAAATGATGTTTCGCGGACAGGCATTGAATGCGGCAGTGGAGCGTTTCTTCGGCGATGACATTCGCTTGTCCGTCCATCAATACAACAATGCCGGACCCAAATTCACCTTCGGCCTGGCCGAAGGGCTGACCCGTGTCGACAGCCCCTGGCATGCCGTGCCGGTGCGCAACCTCGATGGCAGTCAAACCCTTCGCGCCCGCGCCCAGGTCGACATCGACCACCATGTGCTGGTCACCTTTGAGGGGCGGCCATGGCTCTACCACCAAACAGAAAACCCGCAGGCCCAAGGCTTCGAATACGAACTGCAAAAACTGCCGCTGTTTGGCCTGGTGGTGCGAGACCCGTTGGGGCTGGGTTTCGAACGACTGTCCACGGGTTTGCTGGCAGCACTGGTGGAAACCTTCGGTTTCGTCTGCCTCAAGGGCTGCCGCTTCGATGATCAGGACAGTTTCGCGCGCAGCTGCGAACGCTTCGGCACGCTGTACGAATGGGCCTTCGGCGCCGTGCACGTGGTCAAACCGGCGGATAAACCCCAAGGCGTGGTGCACTCGCTGGAGAAAACGCCGTTACACTGGGACCTGAACATGCTGCCCGACAGCGACGCACAGGTTCAGCGCAACCCGAAATTCTGCGCCAGCAAATTCATGCTGTATTGCAAGACCGCGCCGCAGCCGGGCGAAGGCCAGACCACCATCGTCGACAGCCGAAACGTACTGCGCAAAGTCGGCCAGCAAGTCGCCCGACAATGGCAGGACGTGAACATCACCTACTACACCAAAATGACCTACTTCGGTGGCTCGCCGCGCATGTACAGCCTGGTCGACCATCACCCCCGCAGCGGCGAGCTCATCCTGCGTTACCAAGAGGGCACCGACTCGACACTGCAGACCCTGAGCCAGGCTGTGCAGGACCATGACGAGGAAGCTCAACAGGCGCTGCTCGAACAGATCAACGCGCTGGTTTACGACCCGGAGTGCCTGATTGCTCATCAATGGAGTGAGGGGGATCTGGTGCTGATCGACAACTATCGGACGCTGCATGGGCGGTTTCCGATGTCGGCGGCATCATCTTCGCGGGAATTGTGGCGGGTGCAGGTTTACTGATCGTCGAGATCTTTTGCCATCGCTGTGCAATGAAGTTGCGAATCGAGAAAAATCGCCCCGTACGAATGGTTGCAGCCGTAAAAAACCCGCAATAACGCGGGTTTTTTTACGACTCAAATAATGGGTCATTGACCCTCAGGCGCATCAAACCCACGCTGCTCAATCACCCGAAATACATCGCTCACATCCTGAACCATGATCCGGGCGATGTTGGTGACGGTGTTGATGTCGTGCTCGGCGTAGTCCGGCAGGCTGGTGCAGGCCATGAGGTTGAGGTATTTGAGGACGGCGCTGAGGCGTTCGCTGAGGCAGTTGTGGAGTTCGCGCAGTGGGGCGTCGGCGTCGATCAGGAGGACGGGGTGGTCGGTGGCGAAATGGGACATGGGGGTGTAGTGGCGGAGCGGGTTGTTCGTACTCATAAGTAAATCTTCCTCGTATCTGTAAGAAGAGCTACTGCCGTTCGCTGCGGATCGAAAGGGTGGTAGCTATGTGCGGGTTCGCAGACCGAGGATACGAGGAACCCGGCAGACCCGAAGATCTCCCACACACAGCCACCATAAAACGGAGTACGGGCGCGTTTTTGCGGCCGTTGCTGGTTATGGGGTGCAAGGTTACTACACGTATCGTCAGGGCTGCGAAACCCTATCGCTGAATTCGCTCAGCGACAGACCCACTCTAGGCAGCGATTTCGGTAGCCGCAACCGGGCTGTAGGACCACACGCGCTCACTGTGGTGAGGGGGCTTGCCCCCGTTCGGTGGCGCAGCCGCCGCAAAACCGGGCGTTGCGGTGTGTCTGAGGAAACGGGCTAGCAGGGTTTGGGGCTGCTTCGCAGCCCAACGGGGGCAAGCCCCCTCGCCACAAAGGGCAGATTCCTACATGTTTTTCAGACTTCAAAATCTTGGGCGCGCCTTCATTGCGTGGGATTTTCGGTGGTGAGTGACGCTTGCTTCCGTCTAGCGCCGTCGTAGACTGAACGCCAACGGGAATTCAAGGATCGAGAAAGCCCATGATCGAAATCGGCAGCCGCAACAACGCCCCCACGCCACATCATTTCAGCGGCCGTTACGGCGTTTAACCCGAGGAGAATCCCATGACCCAGACACTGGAACGCGCCATTGCCATCGCAGCGGCGGCGCATGAGGGGCAGGTGGACAAGGGCGGTGCGCCTTACATCCTGCATCCGCTGAGTGTCATGCTGCGGGTGAATACGCTGGAAGAGCGCATCGTCGCGGTGCTGCACGACGTGGTCGAAGACTGCGGCATCAGTTTCGACGATCTGCGTAACGAAGGTTTCAGTGAAACGGTGCTGATGGCGATTGCATCGGTGACCAAGGTGCCGGATGAGTCCTACGAGGCGTTTATCGAACGCGTGGCGCAGAACCCGATCGGGCGGGTGGTGAAACTGGCGGATCTGGAAGAGAATAGCGACTTGTCGCGGATTGCCCAGCCGTCCTGGGAGGATCTGGAGCGCGTTGAGAAGTATCGGCGGGCGATCGGGGTGTTGCGTTCGTAGTGAGTGTTGGCACCGCGTCGCCGGCGTGAGTGCCGGAGGTGTTCCAGCCAGAAGCGACAAAGCCCCAAATCATCAGGGCTTTGTTCTTTGAAATTGCGCAGTTCGCAGATCGTTACCGCACGCCGTCCGACGTTATTGTCTGGCCTGCGGTGAATGCGGGGTCTGTGCAATGTGCTTCGGTCCCGCCAAGGCCCATGCGATCAGCCCGAATAGCGGCACAAACACGATCACCACCATCCACACCAGTTTGTTGCTCGATTTGCCTTCGGCTTTTCGCACCCTGTTGATCGCCCACAACTCAATCAGTACAAGTACTGCTGCGAGCACGATCCAGATTGTTTCGATTTGCATTCGTCACCTCCTGATAGTCATTCAGTTAGGCGAACGGGTGGGGGCGGGGTTCATTAAATTTGGGGTGGCTTGGGACCGCAATTGCACTCCACTTGACCACCCGTTTGCATTCGACCTGACCAGTCATTTGCATTCGTTCTGACCACCGATTGCATCGGATTTCACCAGCACGCTTTGTAACCATGATCTGCAGAGAACGGCCAGGAGCTGCTGGGGGCGTAGCAATGACGAAATAGCAACTATGCTAGGTTTGATGCCGGAATTGATCGAGCAGATCGGGCCTTCCGTCCATACGTCGTGGCAACAATGGAAATGGGATCGATCCGCTTGTGTTGAATTGGCCGTTGCTGCTTCTCAAGGCAGGTCTGCCGGAGGAGGTCTGAAGTTGCGAATCGCTTTTTTGGTGAACAGGGACGTGGAGAGCAATCTCACTCTCAATTTCCTGTTGCCCGAGATTCACGAGAGCACAGTGGGAATATTCCTCTCGGAGAGAGTGGGATCGGGCAGGAAGGTGCCACGCATGCTCGGACAACTGGCATTGATCGAGCAGGACTTCTTCAATGCCTTGGCTCCTGGGTTAATCGGATCGAGCGACCAGGTTAGCAGCGGGCATCGATTCGGTTTTGCAGAACTGCAGCAACGCTTTGGGGTTCCTGTGCGGGTATTGCCCAGCTTGAGGGATCCTGCGGGCCTGCAAATGCTGCAGGATGCGGGAGCGGATCTGTTCATCTCAATCCGCTTTGGTCAAATCCTGAAAAATGAAGCGTTGGCAATTCCGCCACGCGGCGTCCTAAATCTTCACTCTGGCCTCTTGCCTCAATATCGAGGTGTTCTCGCGACCTTCCGGGCGCTGCTGAACGGGGACCCTGAGATCGGTTGTACTCTCCATTGGATCGACAGTCCCGGCATTGATGTCGGTCGCATCATTGAGACTGCGCGTGTGGCAGTCGAAAAGGAGCGCTCCTTGCTGTGGCACATCCTTTCACTTTATCAACCAGGCGCGCGTCTCATCATGAACGCAATCAGGCGCTTGGAGCGCGATGAGCCCATGACGGGGACGTCTCAAGATCCATCTGCCGGGGTCTACTACTCCTTTCCCGGCGAGGATGACCTGATGCAGTTCACGACACTGGGGTGGCGGCTCTTCGATCGCGAGGACGTTTGGGATCTTTTCGAATCGTACGGATTTCCGTTGCGGATAAGCGCTCCTTGAGAGCTGAACGGCGGCAAGGCTTACTGAGGCCTTGTTGCTGGAGCATTGAAAAGCTCAAAACGACGCCGCAAAAGGTTGGCGTCGCTCAACGTCTGTGTTGCAGCTCCTGCACTGTGGCGTTCGTCCTGGTTCGAGCCATAGGGGCGCAGCGTTAGTATCTTTCCATTTACCTGTCATTCCCTTAGAAAAGAATCGGTCTAAAAAGCCTGACCCAGGCTTCGATCGATTTGCTATTCTGAAACTGTAGGTGAAGACGCAGACTGATGCGCAAAGGGATAGCGAGGAAGCGTGGGGCGCGCTCCCAAGGGTACACGGTTAGAAAGATCTCCGCGCTGAGATCCAGCCCTTATGCCGTGTGAGGCAGAACAGCCCAAGGTTAAAAATCCTGTTCTGTGAGAGGCCCGATAAATCTCGTAAGCCAGAGACCAGCACTGGCCACCTACATCGATTTCCAAAGCCCGCCTTGTGCGGGCTTTTTCGTATTCGCGAATCGGTAAACCCTTAAGCCACGACGCGTTCTTCGTAGCAGCTGCCGAAGGCTGCGTTCGGCTGCGCAGCAGTCGCAAACCCTGAACGCAGGGTGTGCCCGATGGACTGCAGTGCCTGATTTTACGACTGCTTCGCAGCCGAAGGCAGCCTCGCGAACTCGGCAGCTGCTACAGATCACATGACGTGCGCCGCAAATCCGGTCTGATCCCCAGCAATCTCCGTACGCAATGTCAGCTGCGGGATGTCGTATGCGCCTGCATTCTGGGGTCGGAAAGGAATCGGTGCGGTTTTCCACAGGTCATCCAGTCGTTGGCCGAGCGCATCGCAGGTCGTCGAAAATTTCGCGTCATCCATTCGGCTGGTGCGATAGATCACGAACGGTGGCAGCACGTCGAAACCGGGGTAAAACAGTACGCCATGCTGAATCGGGAATAACACATCATCAATGGGCCCATTGATGCCCCGAGGGCTGTAATGAGACTCCCATCCACCGGTGGTGACGATCAGCATCGCCCGTTTGCCCGCCAGCGTGCCTTCTCCATAGCGGTTACCCCAGCGCGCATCGGAATGCTCGCCTACGCCATAGGCAAAACCATAGGCATAGACGCGTTCCACCCAGCCTTTGAGGATCGCCGGCATCGAAAACCACCACAGCGGAAACTGCAGAATGACGGCATCGGCCCAGAGCAGTTTTTCCTGTTCGAGGACGATGTCCTGGCGTTGCCGGCCTTCTTCGAAGGCAAGTTTGGAGTCCAGCGAAGGATTGAACCGCGATTCGGCTGGCCGGCCGGGACTGTCATCGGCATCCAGCGAGGCTTTCCAGTCCATCGCGTATAGATCGGAGACTTGCACTTGGTGGCCGGCGGCCTCCAGGTGTTTGACGGCAAAATCCTTGAGCGAGCCGTTCAACGATTTGGGCTCGGGATGGGCATAAACGAGTAGGACTTTCATGGCTGAGTCTCCAGTGTCGGGAGACTGCAGAGTCAGGCTTTGCCAGGTATATTGGAAATGAATAACCAATATGCCAGGTATTACCATGAATAATCTGCGACGCCTGGACATCAATCTGCTGCTGACCCTTGATGTCTTGCTCTCGGAACACAACGTGACCCGTGCGGCGCAACGCCTGAATTTGTCTCAACCGTCGGTGAGTGTTCATCTTGCCAAATTGAGGGACATTTTCGGTGATCCGCTGTTGCTGCCAGGACCCCGGGGCATGCGGCCCACGGCCAGGGCCGATGAGTTGCGCGAGCCCTTGCGTCAGGCCCTGGAAGCCCTGGAGCGCGCGGTGTCGCCCGCCAGCCCTTTCAATCCGGCCGAGGCCCGGCAGACGTGGAATGTCATGGCGTCCGACTACGGTGAGACGACTATCGTGTTGCCTGCGTTGGCTGGCCTGCGTTTGGCAGCGCCGGGCACGCGTCTGGCGGTGTTTGATCTGGTTCCGTCACAGATCGCCAGGCAAGCGGAGCAGGGGGCAATCGATCTGGCTTTCCATACCAGCGAGGACGCTCCCGCCGGCTTGCGGCGTCGCACGTTGTTTACCGAACAGTATGTTTTGGTCGGCCGTGCCGGCCATCCGCAGTTGAAAAAACAACCGACACTGGCGCAATTCTGTGAACTCGACCACGTGATCGTGTCGCGGGATGGTGGGGCGTTTCAGGGTGTCACCGACCAGGCGCTTTCGGCGGTGGGCATGACGCGCCGGGTGGTGCTTTCAGTCCCGCATTTCCTGTTTGTGCGGTCGGTGCTGGAGAGTACCGACATGGTGGCGATGCTGCCGTCGCGGCTGGTTCGCGATGCGGGGGCGTTGGAAGTGGTCGAGCCACCGCTTGATGTCCCGGGTTACGAGATGTCGATGCTCTGGCCCGAGCGTGTTCATCGCGACCCTGCGCATCAATGGTTGAGGGAGTTCATTGTGAAAGCGTTGTGAGGGGCATCAGTTGACCACAAGCCCGCTCCCACAGGTTCTGCGCTGCCATGCCGGTTGTGTTCATTCAGCTGTTTGGCTAATCTCGCACAAACACGCAAAAACAGGCATAACCATGCAAGCCGAGCATTCCATCGCCGAACTCCCGCAGCTGCGCCGTCAGAAAATCCTTTTGATCCTGGAACGCGACGGCAAGGTCATGGCCTCCGAACTGAGCCATCATTTCGCTGTGTCTGAAGACACCATCCGCCGGGATCTGTCGGAACTGGCCAGCGCCGGGCTGGTGCAGCGGGTGCATGGCGGAGCGCTGCCGCGGCCCAAGGACACGGGCAAGGATTACTTCACCCGGGTCGGCGAAACCGACGAAGTGAAAACCCGGCTGGCCCAACTCGCCGCACGCCGGGTGAAAAACGGCCAGATCGTGATTTTCGATTCCGGCAGCACCACGCTGCAGATTGCGCGTTCGCTGCCCGCTGATATCTCCATCACGGCCATCACCGCGTCGCCGATGATCGCCATCACCTTGGCCGAATACAAAGGCATCACGGTGATTGTTGCCGGTGGTCAGCTCAATCCCGCGACGATGTCTTCCGGCGGCCATGAAACCTTGCGATTGATCGAAGGTGTCAAGGCCGATTTGCTGTTCACCGGGGTCTGCGCCATTCATCCGGAAGTCGGCATCAGCTCGCTGCATTTCGACGAGGTGCCGGTGAAGCAGGCAATGCTCGCCAGCGCTTCCCATGTGATTGCCGTCACCACCGCGGACAAGCTGGGGGCGGTGGAGCCCTTTGTTGTTGCGCCTTGCAACCGCGTGCATACCTTGATCACCGAGTGTCACGTGGCCTCGGGCAATGTCGGGGATTATCAACAGCTGGGGATCGAGGTGGTGCAAGTGGACGCTTAAGCGTCATCGCGCTCAGTGCTGCATGGGTTACGCTGATAGCAACGACGGGAGGAATGCAGCCATGACTGAGCGACACATAACCCACTCGGAAACGCTATCGAACGGATGCACGATCAAGGTTAAGGCCGAGATATTGAGAGACGGTTCGCTGGGGATGTTCATCGGTGTCTACTGGCCGGACGGTTCGGCCATCGTTGAGGACAATCACCCGTCGCCGCATTTGCTGGACATGGAAGCGGCGCTGGATTGGGCCATCGAAAAAGCCAAAACCATCGGTAACAGCCAAAGAACGCTGTAAGGCCTAACGTCGCCATCGAATTTTTGTAGCAGCTGTCGAGCCCCAGCGAGGCTGCGTTCGGAATCATTGTGCACCTGGAAGGTCGTATCTGCGGTTTGCACGCACTTCGATTGAATTCGTGGATAGCGTCAACTCATCCCCGCCGCTCTGACCTTTGCTTTTAGGATGTTCAAATGAAGCGCACCGCGATAATGACCCTGGCCATTGCAACTACTCTTCTACTGGGAGGCTGCTTTCCTCACTGGGAAGATGATGACAGGTACGATCGGGATCACCGTCGTGAATACCATCGCGACCATGACCGAGGTTATGACCAACGTGATGATCGACGCTATGACCGGGATTACGACCGACGTGATGATCGCCGTCGTTACCGCGACCGGGATGGCGACGACTACGACGATTGATACTTGCTCGTCAGCCTTCAGAGCGGCCACCGCCGCTCTGATCTGCCGTCAGTCATGCGAGGTGTCACCATGGGAATTGTGCCTGGACGTTTCACTCGGTATGTCAGCCACTGGTTGATTGCGGCGGGTATCAGCCTGACCGCCGTGGTGCTCGATGCACAGGCGCAAACCCCACCTCAAACCACTCAGGAAATAAACAGCTTGCTGGACTTTGTCGAGCACAGTGAATGCCGGTTTGTGCGCAACGGGAGCGAATACCCGGGCGCCCAGGCCCGGGCGCATCTGGAAAAGAAGCTTGAGTACCTGGAAGAGAAGGACAAGATCACCAGTGCAGAAGACTTCATCAGCCTGGCGGCCACCCAAAGCAGTGTGAGTGGTCGCGCCTATGAAGTGCGCTGTCCTGCGGGCATTCAACCGGCAGATACCTGGCTGAAGACCGAACTGCAGAGGCAGCGACAACTTCATTGATCACGTTTGCTGCGCTAGCGCAGCAAATGCACCACCAACCCGATCAGCCCGCACCCCATCAGTACTTCGATCACGCCCCGCTTGAAGCGAAACAAGGCGATGGCCGCCGCAATGGCGATCAGCGCCGAAGGCCAGTCAAGTTGGCCGCTGAAGCCGTTGGGCCAGAGCACGTGGTAGCCGAAGAAGCACGCCAGATTAAGGATCACGCCAACCACCGCCGCGGTAATCGCGGTCAGCGGCGCGGTGAGCCGGAGTTCATTGTGCGTCGACTCCACCAGCGGGCCGCCGGCGAGGATGAACAGGAACGAGGGCAGAAAGGTGAACCAGGTCACCAGCGTGGCGGCGAGGGCGCCGGCCAGGAACACATGATCAGGGCCGAACACCTGCTGAACATAGGCGCCAACGAAACCGACAAAGGCTACCACCATGATCAGCGGCCCGGGGGTGGTTTCGCCGAGTGCCAGGCCGTCGATCATTTGCGTGGGTGTCAACCAGCCATAATGGCCGACCGCGCCCTGATACACATAAGGCAATACGGCGTACGCGCCGCCGAATGTCAGCAACGCCGCTTTGGTAAAGAACCAGGCCATCTGGGTGAGGGTGCCTTCCCAGCCGAACAGCGTGGTGAGAATGCCCATCGGCAACGCCCACAACGCCGCACCCACCAGCAACAGGCGCAGCAATTTGAGACGGTTGAAACGGGCGTGTTCGGGAGGCGGGGTATCGTCATCGATCAAGGCGGGGCCAAAGGATTTTTTCGCCGCGCTGTGACCTCCGGTGCGGAACCGTTCAGGTGCCAGGCGTCCGCCGACATAACCGATAATCGCAGCGCCCAGCACAATCAACGGGAACGGCACATTGAACACGAAGATGGCCGTGAATGAAGCCGCGGCGATGCCCCACAGCCAATTGTTCTTCAATGCCCGCGAGCCGATCCGGTGGGCCGCCTGGACCACAATGGCGGTCACCGCAGGCTTGATCCCATAGAAAAGCCCGGCCACCACCGGCACTTCGCCAAAGGCGATGTACACCCAGGACAACGCGATCAGGATGAACAGCGAAGGCAGCACAAACAGCGCGCCGGCAATCAGGCCGCCCCATGTGCGGTGCATCAGCCAGCCGATGTAGGTCGCCAGCTGCTGAGCCTCAGGCCCGGGCAGCAACATGCAGTAGTTGAGGGCATGCAGAAAGCGCCGTTCCGAGATCCAGCGTCGGCGCTCCACCAACTCCTGGTGCATGATCGAGATCTGTCCGGCCGGCCCGCCGAAACTGATGAAGCCCAGTTTCAGCCAGAACAGGAACGCTTCCCGCAAGCTGATGGCGTCAGGCTTTGACAGGTCCTGTTCGACGGTCGAGGAGGGGGCTTTATTCAAATGATGATTCCTTTTTCAAGCTCGATTCAAACCTTCACGGCGTGCCGAACATCGCCGTCCAGTAAATGCCAGCGTCACTCTTCGGGTCCACCGCATAGGCCGCACCCAGCTCGCGAAATTGCGGGTTCATCAGGTTGGCGCAATGGCCTGGGCTGGCGAGCCAGCCATCGACCACTTTGCGCACGGTGTCTTGCCCGGCGGCGATGTTCTCGCCGACCTGTTGGCCCGCATAACCCGCCAATTCAGCCCGATCACCCGGCGTGCGACCGTCGCGGTCCTTGTGATCGAAATAGTTATTGTTGGCCATGGCCCGGCTATGGCTCTCCGCCGCGGAGCCCAGTGTGGCGTTCCAGGCCAGCGGCGTCGTGGCGGCAAAGGCTTGGCTGCCGCACTGGCGCGTCTGAGCGCGGGCGCTGTTCATCGCTTCAAGCAGTTTTTGTCCTTCCGCCTGCCAGTCACCCAGACGCCCGGTCAATAGCGGACGCGCCAGCACAATGCGCCATTCACGGCCATCGCGGCTGATGCCGATGTCGACGAATTGCGGGTCCAGCACCACTTGGCAGAAGCTCTCCTGAATCGCTTTCATGGCCGACGGCGCATCACGGGGGCCGGACAGGCTGATCGCCTGCACATTGACCATCGGATACGCCGCGCGGGCCAGTGCCTGTTGCAAATCACCGATGCTGTTGGCGGACAGGACCAGCCGCGGATCATTCGCCAGCGGCGGCAGTTCCGCAGACGCCTGGCCAGCGCAACGCTGCACCTGACTGCGGTAAAGATTGATCGACTCGACCAGCTGCGTTTCCTCGGCCGCCGAGGCAGCGACGCTGAACACCAGCCCGAATGACAACACGGCGAGATGCAAAATGGATGACGGGCTGCGCATGAAAATCTCCCTTGGACGGATTGCGTCCATGATGCGCGATTTCACCCCTGCGCAGGCAATGCCTTTTTGCATCGAAACGCGTTTATTGTCAGGCGGCTGGAATAACGTGCGACGACTACAATCACAGCAGATCGGCACCACAACATCGCTGTTTCATGGCTAACGCCCGTGTCATCGGAAGGATCATTCATGGGATCTAAATGGGCACTCACCGGCTTCGCGATCATCCTTCTAGGCAGCCAGGTGTGGGCGGCTGATCAGGAACAAAAACAGGAGGTGGCTGAGGACAAGGCCCAGGTCCTGGAGCAGAAAGCGGCCGAGAAGGGCAGCGAGCTTCCGGTGCCCAAATCCGAAGCCATCACCACCTCGGAAGCGCAGGCGGTCGATCCGGCGGGTGCCGCGCCGCTGGACGATGCCATTACTTGCCTTGCACGCAGTATCTATTGGGAAGCCAAAGGCGTTGCACCTTCCAACATGGAAGCCGTCGCCAGCGTGGTGATGAACCGGCTCGGCCAGGAGGGTTTTCCCGATACGGTCTGCGCGGTGGTCAAGCAAGGCTCTGAAACGGGTTCCTGCCAGTTTTCGTGGTGGTGCGACGGCCGTGCCGATCAGGTGAAGGAAGATGACGAATATGCCCTCGCCAAGGAAATCGCGCGCAAGGCACTCAACAAACAACTCACGGACCGCACCCACGGTGCCTTGTATTTCCACGACAGAACGGTGAAACCCGACTGGGCGAAGAAGTACACCAGGACGGCCGAGACCGGGAAGTTCCTGTTTTATAAACCTCGCGGCGGGACGGCGCAGTAAGCGCTTGATGAGCCTTGGGGGAGATCTTTAGATCACTGATTCACCGCTACGGTTTATCGAGTTTGTGCGTGAGCGGCTTCAGGAGGCGTAGCGTTCCAGGCAGCTCTTGGAGTGGGCTCTTGCTCTAATCTCATGCAAAATCACGGGTACAAACGTATTTATCGCGTAGTGATCGCAACTCTGCATCAAGCTGCCTGAATAAAGATGTTAAGCACCTGTTGTGAATAATCGACCGCGCTAATGCAGTGCAACGAGAACCACTATGAAAACCCCTTTTTGAGATAAGTGATGTCTTTGAGCCCAACATCCAGTCACCCATCACTCGCCGGCGGTAACAGCATGATCGAGGTCACCGAGGTTCCCATTGCTCAACTGCGTGCTGCGCTCGAATCGGGCCAGACGACGGCGGTTGAACTGGTCCAGGCCTATCTCGCCAGGATCGATGCCTACGACGGCCCCGACACGCCTACCGCCCTCAACGCAGTGGTGGTTCGCAACCCCGATGCGCTCAAGGAAGCGCAGGCGTCCGATGCCCGTCGGGCCAAGGGCCAGATGCTAGGGCCGCTCGATGGCATTCCCTATACGGCCAAGGACAGTTATCTGGTGAAAGGGCTCACCGCAGCCTCTGGAAGTCCTGCGTTCGCGAACCTGATTGCTTATCGCGATGCGTTCACCATCGAACGGCTGCGTGCCGCTGGGGCGATTTGCCTGGGCAAGACCAATATGCCGCCCATGGCCAACGGCGGCATGCAGCGTGGGGTATATGGCCGGGCCGAGAGCCCGTACAACGCTGACTATCTCACCGCACCCTTCGCCTCGGGCTCATCGAACGGCGCCGGCACTGCAACCGCCGCCAGCTTCGCGGCATTCGGCCTCGCCGAAGAAACCTGGTCGAGCGGACGTGGCCCGGCCTCGAACAATGGTTTGTGTGCCTATACGCCTTCGCGCGGGGTGATCTCGGTGCGCGGCAATTGGCCGTTGACGCCGACCATGGACGTTGTCGTGCCGTTTGCCAGAACCATGGCCGACCTGCTCGAAGTGCTCGACGTGGTGGTGGCGGACGATCCCGACACACGAGGCGATCTGTGGCGGATGCAACCCTGGGTGCCCATCCCGAGTGTCGCCTCGGTGCGTCCCGCTTCCTATGCCTCGCTTGCTGCGAATTGCGATGCCCTTGCCGGCAAGCGCTTGGGCGTTCCTCGCATGTACATCAACGCGGATCTCGAGGCGGGTACGAGCGATGCGCCGGGTATCGGTGGTCCGACGGGGCAGCGAATCAACACCCGTCCTTCCGTGATCGCGCTCTGGGAAGAGGCTCGCAAGGCACTCGAAGCCTGTGGTGCCGAAGTGATCGAGGTCGATTTCCCGCTGGTGTCCAATTGCGAGGGTGATCGTCCCGGTGCGCCGACGGTGTTTAATCGGGGCCTGGTTTCCAAAGAGTTCCTTCACCATGAGTTGTGGGACCTGACGGCCTGGGCATTCGACGATTTCCTGCGGGCCAACGGCGATCCAAAACTCAATCGCCTGGTCGACGTGAACGGGCCGCTGATCTTCCCGCACGACCCCGGGACGCTGCCCAACCGTGAGGGCGACCTTGCCGCTGGCATGGACGAGTATGTGCGCATGGCCGAGCGCGGCATCACGCCTTGGGACCAGATCCCCACGGTGCCGGACGGGCTGCGCGGCCTTGAACAGACGCGCCGAATCGACCTTGAGGACTGGATGGATCGGTTGGGACTCGACGCGGTGATCTTCCCGACGGTGGCCGACGTCGGGCCGGCGAATGCCGATGTCGATCCGAAGTCGGCGGACATCGCATGGAGCAACGGTGTCTGGGTCGCCAACGGCAATCTCGCCATCCGCCACCTGGGCGTTCCCACGGTCACGGTGCCGATGGGAATCATGCCGGACATCGGCATGCCCGTCGGGCTGACCTTCGCCGGTCGGGCCTATGACGATTCGACGCTGCTGCGCTTGGCTTCGGCGTTTGAGTCGACTGGGACGAAGCGAGTGATTCCGCCGCGAACCCCACCGTTGTCGGGTGGTCAGAACTAGGAAGGGCGGGATTGGCGCACGGCACACGCGCCAGTCCCGCCCGGTAACGCCAAGCCAGAGCCGTCTGGCTGTACTCAAACCGTCGCTCGCAAAAACAGTGCGCAGCGCAGCCGATGGGTTTTCCCGGCAAAGGTGCAGTGTCTTGTCTTTCTAACGCAGTCCTGTCCAGGTTGAGAGGTGGATTTCATGAACAACATCATCTACATCGTCGGGGTAGTTGTGATCGTCGTGGTCATCCTGTCGTTCCTCGGGTTTGCATAGGCTGGAAGACCCTGCACAAGCCAGTTTTCCTGGCAGCCGCGCCCGGCTATCGGCCCAACAGAGGTGCCAACAGTGCGCACATGCTGCGCCAGTGTGAACCCTCCCAGTAAACCCGTTGGCAGGCGTCGCAGCGCAGGAAGTGCGAATAGAGCGCGCCAACGCGGGGCGGCACCTGCAACCGGGCCAGTTCCGGGCTGATCTCGTGCAGCGGCAGGTTGCAATGCAGGCACAGGCTGAAGGGCCGCGCACTACGTGCCAGGTCGAGGCGCTCGTACAATTCGCGCAACTGCAGCGACGGTTTCAGGGCATGCACGTAACAGCCATGGCTGATGATCCGCCGCTTGAGCAATTCGCGGTCGCGGGTCAGTACGATGCGTCCTTGGTGCGCTGCGATCTCGGCGATCTCGCCGTCCTCGAAGCCATTGTCGTAGAGGGTGTCGAAGCCGCTCATGCGCAGCAGGTGGGCCAGCCCGCCAAGGTGCGCATCAGCGATAAAGCGCAGCACCCGTAAAGGTTGTGCGCGAACCTTGAGCAACGGGCTGATGTCCAGCGCTTCGAACTTGGGATACACCGCCAGCCGGTCGTTGTCGAAAATCACCCGCTCCAGGCCCACCGACTCGCCATTGAGCAGCACCAGTTCGACCTCGGTGTGCGGGATGCCGAGCGCTTCGATCATGTGCTTGACCGTCGCCCCGCGTGCGCACTCGCAGGTGAAGGACTGTCGCCGCCGTTCGGCCGGCAGGAAATCGTTGAGCTCCTCGTAGAAGCGGAAGGTTGCACGGGTCATGTTCAACAGTATGGCAGGGCTGCAGCGCCGGTTAACCTTTCAAAGCCGCTTCAATCGCAGCAATGTCGATCTTGCCCATCCCCATCATGGCGTCGAACGCACGCTTGGCCGCCGCCGGATCAGGATTGGCTATCGCGGCGGTCAGCACGCGTGGCGTGATCTGCCACGACAGTCCCCACTTGTCCTTGCACCAGCCGCATACATTTTCCTGACCGCCGTTTCCGACGATCGCGTTCCACAAGCGGTCGGTTTCAGCCTGGTCGTCGGTCGCAACCTGGAATGAGAAAGCCTCGTTGTGCTTGACCCCCGATCCGCCGTTCAGTCCCAGACAAGGGATACCCATCACCGTGAACTCCACCGTCAAGACATCGCCCTGTTTGCCCGCCGGATAGTCGCCGGGCGCACGAAGGACAGTGCCCACGTCACTGTCGGGGAATGTCTGGGCGTAGAACGTTGCGGCATCCAGTGCGGTGCCGTCGTACCAGAGACAGATCGTGTTCTTGCTGATCATCTTGGTTCTCCAGAATTGGCCTGTTGTTCATACCCTCGGTCATGGCCGACGGGTATGTATTCAGACGATTGACCGCGAACGGAATGGACCGTTTCGATGACGCTCTAATTTTTGCACTCCGACAACACCACCTGGCAGGTGGCGGGCGTACCCCCGGATCGACCGGCATAGCGGATGCAATTGTCCATGGATTTTTTGCGAGCCATGCTCAAGGTATCGCCCCACGCCAGGCCGCCCTCGCCGGCAGTGGGGATCGCTTTTGCGTAGCAGTTCGAGCCCATAGTTGAGGCTGAATAGCGCGCCGTGGAAGCGTTGCCTGCACATCCCGCCATCAGCGCCAGGTTGATCGCGAGCAGGGAGGGCATAACCCATGACGAACACTGGCGCGCTGTTTTTCCGGTCATCCCGTTTCCCCTGAGGCTAGAGGCTGTTTGCGCTGGTGCTCTACTCAGATTAGTCGACCCATGGCCGTGGCTTCGCTACTCTTTTCACAGTTTGCAACGTCACAACCGTCGCTTGATCAGAGGAGACGCAGCATGGACCGATTCACCGGCGGTTGCCTGTGCGGCAATGTCCGGATCGAGGCGTCGGGACTCCCGTACCGGGTCGGTCTTTGTCACTGCCTCGATTGCCGCAAACATCATGGCGCGCTGTTTCACGCCTCCGCGATATTCCCTCAGGATGCGGTGACGATCGAGGGCGAAACATGTGACTACGCCGGGCGGTTTTTCTGTCCCCGCTGCGGCTCGTCCGTGTTCGCCCGCACCGGCGATGAAATCGAAGTGAACCTGGGCTCCCTGGATGCCCCTGACCAACTGACACCCACCTACGAAAGCTGGATCGTGCGTCGCGAATCCTGGTTGCCGCCGTTTCCGCTGACGCGACGATACGAGCGCGATCGTGACGCCACGGGGCGCTTTGAGGAGTAGGTCGCCCGAACGGTTCCGCTTGCAGCACGCTGGTCGCTTGCGCCGATCTCGTTCCGCGACGCTGCGCTAGCAGCCTCCAAGCCAGTGTGAAGGGCGTTCAAGTACCGCTTCGCCTCTGTCATCAAATGTTAAATCACTGACGCTCAATGAAAAGCAGTCGATTTGCGCGTGACAATACTGACTTACTCACTGACGGTGAACAGTTAAGCGAAATTCCACTTACACATTAAATCCGATGCCTCTCTGCCTTGATGGGAGGCTGTCAGTTGCATCTCAGTAAAACAATCATAGAGCGTGCAGAATGAAGTTCAGTTTTGTAGATAACAGCGAGCCGAGCCGCCGACGCATTCTACGCGATGCCTTCACTCTGGCTTTGGCGGCCTCTCCATTGGCAAGCCTCGCCAAGGCCGCCGACGAAACCAAGGCGGCCGACGAAAACGCCGAAGAAGTCACCTTCGCTGCTGGCCCGCGGCCGCTAGTGCGATACCCGCAAAAACGACCGTTGACCCTGGTGACCACTCGGCCACCGCATCTGGAGACCCCATTCTCTGTCTTCA
The DNA here is from genome assembly GCF_014192635.1 of Pseudomonas sp. Tn43. Lineage (NCBI taxonomy): Bacteria > Pseudomonadati > Pseudomonadota > Gammaproteobacteria > Pseudomonadales > Pseudomonadaceae > Pseudomonas > Pseudomonas sp. Tn43. The sequence continues at coordinate 355,983 of NZ_JACHYG010000001.1, read as the reverse complement.
ACCAGGGGCCCATTACGCCGAATGACGCCTTTTTCGTGCGTTACCACCTGCCCGATTTCCCGACCAGCATCGATCCGGACAACTACCGTTTGACGATCAAGGGCTCCGTCAACACGCCGCTGTCACTGTCGCTTGCAGAACTCAAGGCCCTCGCTGAACCGGTCGAGGTGGTGGCCGTGAATCAGTGTTCGGGGAATAGCCGTGGCTTCTCGATGCCACGCGTGTTCGGCGCTCAGTTGGGCAACGGTTCAATGGGTAATGCCCGCTGGGTGGGGGTGTCGCTCAAGGCGGTACTGGAAAAGGCGGGGGTGAAAGCCGACGCCAGGCAAGCGACATTCCGTGGGCTCGACAGGCCAGTGCTGCCGAGCACGCCGGAGTTCATCAAGGCCTTGGACATCGGTCATGCCATGGATGGCGGGCCTATGATTGCCTGGTCGATGAACGGCACCGACCTGCCATTCCTCAACGGTTACCCGATACGTCTGGTGGTGCCAGGTTATTTCGGTACGTATTGGGTCAAGCACCTGAGTGAGATCGAAGTCGTCAACCACACCTATGACGGTTTCTTCATGGCTAAAGGCTACCGCGTTCCGGATAACGATTGTTATTGCATCGCCCCAGGGACCACTGCGGCGCAGACTCAGCCGATTTCCAGGTTGCCAGTGCGCAGTTTCATCACCAGCGTCAAACACGGCGATGTGTTGCCGCTGAAAAAAAGTATGGTGCTCAAGGGCATTGCGTTCGACGGCGGCGTTGGAGTCAACAAGGTGGAAATATCGATCGATGGCGGCAAAAGTTGGCGTGAAGCCAGGCTTGGGCAGGATCTTGGTCGTTTCTCCTTCCGTGAATGGACGCTACCGATCACCTTTACCAGTAAGGGCGCCACACAGTTGATGGTGCGAGCCAGTAACAGGGCGGGCGAGACGCAACCGATGCAAGCCGACTGGAACCCCGGTGGCTACCGCCGCAACGTGGTAGAAACCAGCCACGTGACCGTCGCCTGAGGGGGCCCGCATGAAATATATGACCACCTTGCTGTGCGCGGCTCAGGTTTTTTTGGCTGCCATGGCTAGCGCGGCACCACTATCGATCACGTTGCCGCCCGAAACGGCTGCGTTCAAGCCCAGTGCGCTGCCTGGCTACTCGTTGGCCCAGCAGAAATGTTCCACCTGTCACTCAGCCGACTACATCAACTTCCAGCCTCCTGGCATGACCCTGGCTCAGTGGACGGGTGAAGCGAGCAAGATGCAGCACGTGTACGGTGCTCCGATCAGCGATCAGGATGTGAAGATTATCGGCGCTTACCTTGCGGTGACCTACGGGAGTGCCCATGCGAGCGATGCCGATGTGCTGGCTGCTTCGAACCCGTCGGCGAACCAACCCCCGGCGGCGTCTGTAGCAAAAGACGATGCCATGGCCTTGTTCCAGAGCAACGCCTGCCTGTCGTGCCACGCGATCGATCATAAGGTCGTAGGCCCGGCCTTTCACGATGTCGCTGCCAAGTATGCCAATGACCCGCAGGCACTGGCCAAGGTAACGTCCAGCATTCAGCACGGTGGTGCCGGCAAATGGGGAAATATCCCAATGCCGCCTTTTGCGCAGCTAAGCCCGGACGATCTGCAAACCCTGGTAACTTTCATCCTGGACCAGTAAGCCAACCTTTACGGCCAGGCGATCTGCTGCATCCTCGCCGCCATCTTCATCGCGCAGGGCGCGCTCACTGCATTGTTTTGTTCCTGGGATCGTCCGCCGGGTTGAGGTAAGTGATTCCCCAAGGCCCTGTGCCGTGGAGTTGAAGCACGGTTTCCTGTTCTTGACTGGCGCCGTACATCGACGTGCCGACAGGAATGATCAGGGTGTCACCCGGATGATAGGCCTTGGCCCGTGCCGGATCGAAGGTGTCTCCGGTGGCGAAGTAGAAGGTGCCCGAGATAACGGTTACGCGTTCGGTCACGGGATGGGTATGCACGCCGATTTTTGTATTGGCCGGCAGCTTCAAGCGCAGGGTGAAGGGCTCGGCGGCTTTCAGGTCACCTTCAATCACGGCAATCATGGCGCCGGGGCCCACTGCCGGCGCAGGTTTCCAGTTGAGTCCGGATGAGGTGGCGGCAATAAAACCCGCTTCCTCGGCCAGGGCGGTCAATGTCAGAAAGGCAGGGCTGAGCAAGGCCAACAAAACAGCGGCCGCTTTGTGGGCAGTCATCATGGTTTCCTCATGTATGGGGGCCTCAACGCACAGGCGCAGAGCCTGTGCAATCAAGTCATATACGTTGACGGTAGCCGAATGCCGGATCGCGGATATACCCATTGTGAACCAGTGCTATAACGCATAAGCATGAATGTATGCTGGCCTGAGGTTGAAAGGGTCGATGAGAAGGCGTTGAAAGCGCTGATTCGAGCGGCGGTAGCGCTTAACACATCGGTGTGAACGGCTGACTGCAAAGAATTATCAAGAAAAGCCTATAAAGTTTTTCGTAGATAGCGCGCCGATGCAGGACACAGGTGCTTGAACTGGGCTGTCTGGCTGATGACCACAGGCGCTTCACCCCTATCGAGCAATTCATAGCCATTGGCTGCGAAAAAACCAGCCGCGCTTTGGGTCAGCAAGTGAAGCCGGACTGCGCCTTGGGCGATTGCACAGTGTTCCAGTTCAGACAACACGGCTTTACCCAGCCCCTCGCCACGACGAGTCTCACAAACGATCAGTGAACGAAGCAACAGATCCGCGCCAGAACCTTCCAGCCCTCCATAAGCAACCCGGCTTCCATCCACCTCGAAGCGGAAAAACTGCAGCCCCGGTTCTCCGACATCATCGCAGGGCAATCCTGCTTCGCTCAAAGACTCACGGAGCTGATGCAAACCGCTTGGCCCTACCTTCATCATCTGCATCGTTTGCTCCATTAAGATGTTTTTGGCACTCAAATTACTGGCTCGATCCTGGCGCTTTCCGGGCTCAGGTTAGCGGCTGCGATGGACTAAGGCTTGCGCAACAGAAGCAACAACAGCGCCGCAGCCGCCAGGCCCGCCCCGACGATGAACGTGCTGGCCGAGCCCGAGATTTCCCACAGCGCACCGGCAAGCACACTGGCGATCAACAGGCACACGCCGCTGATCAGGTTGAACAGGCCGAACGCCGTACCCCTGAGGTGTTCCGGTGCGGTGTCGGCGATCAGCGTCGCCAGAATGCCTTGGCTGAAGCCCATGTGCAGGCCCCACAGGGCCACGCCCGCCAGCATGCTCATGATTGAATCTGCTTGCGCCAATAACAGGTCCGCCAGGATCAGCAGGACGATGCCGATGCATAGCACTTTGGTGCGGCTGATCCGGTCGGACAACCAGCCGGCAGGGTAGGCGGATACGGCATAAAGCAGCGACATGACCACCATCACCATCGGCACCCAAGTGGCCGTCAGCCCTGTTTGCTGTGCTTTCAATACCAAAAAGGCTTCACTGAAACGGGCCAGTGTGAAAAGCCCGCCGATGATCACCACCCACCAATAATCGCGCGAGAAATCCCGCAGGACTTTCCAGTGGATAGGCGAGCGGAAGGCGCCTTCGCCAGCGACAGTGGTCGGCTCTTTGACCCCGCCGATAATCAGCGCCACCGATATCACCGCCGGAATCACCGCGAACCACAACACCAGATGGATCTGCCCGAGCCAGAGCATCAGGATAATGGCCAGAACCGGACCCAGAATGGCGCCCACGGTGTCCATCGATTGGCGCAAACCAAAGCAGGCACCACGGATTTCGGCGGGTGCGATATCGGCGACCAGGGCATCTCGCGGCGCGCCACGAATGCCTTTGCCGATGCGATCCAGAAAACGCGCGGTGAACACCACCTCCACCGATTGCGCGAGGGGGAAAAGCGGTTTCGACAACGCCGCCAGTCCATAGCCCATCAACAGCAAGCCTTTACGCCGGCCGATAAAGTCGCTGATGGCGCCGGAGAAGATCTTGGTCAGCATTGCGATCGCTTCGGCGATGCCCTCGATCACCCCGACAGTCAACGCGCTCGCGCCCAAGGTCGTGACCAGAAATATCGGCAGCAGGCTGTGCACCAGTTCTGAAGACAGGTCCATGAACAGGCTGACAAAACCCAAGGCCCAGACCGTGGAGGGGATGCGTACTGAAGCCGGTCTGGGTTTCGAGAGGTTGTCCATGCAGGTTTCCGGGATTGAATGCTCACCGATCGTTTATGTCGCCAACCCCCTTTAAAGGAGCCCTTAAAGGTTTTGACTCAAAAAGAGCAACGTATTGCCATGGGCCTCGACCGCCGCCCGCTGGTTATAGCTGTCACGGTGCGAACAATTGAAGCCATGTTCGGCCCCCGGATAGACCTGGATATCGACATCGTCGTTGAACTCGAAACGCTCGGCGATTTGCTTCACGGCGTCGATGGGAATGTGGCTGTCCTGTTCACCGAAGTGCATCAACACCGGCACCTTGATTTCATCGGCTCGATCCAGCTGGTTCTGAATGCCGCCGCCGTAGTAGGCGATCGCCACATCGACAAAACCGTTGGCCGCGGTGTTGTACGACAGCATGCCGCCAAAACAGAAGCCAATGGAGGCGATTTTTCCATCCAGCCCCGGCTGTGCTTTCAGGGCGTCGATGGCCAGTTTGATGTCGGCTTGCGCTTTTTGGGTATCGGTGGCGTTCATCAGCTCGACGGCGCGTTTCCAGCCGGTTTCGTCGTAGCCCAGTTCGATTCGGTGGCCGTGGCGCCAGAACAGATCCGGCGCGATGACCAGGTAGCCGTCGGCGGCATATTGCTCGGCGACCGAGCGAATGTGCTCGTTGACGCCGAAGATCTCCTGAATCAGCACAATCCCCGGGCCTTTGCGGGTATGGGGAATGGCCAGGTAAGCGCCGAATGTGCCCTCACTGCTGGTGATTTCGATCCATTGGGTGGTCACGCTCATGATGGCTCCTTTACATAAGTTGGGTGAGGTATCGAGACGCTGGCGGATCAGCGGTGACTGCGCCGCCAGAAGTATCGAGCCAACAGCGCGTCGACGCTGAGCTTACCGGCCCCCGAGAGCAACAACGGCAGGAGGGCTGCGAGATAGATCAGCGGCAGTTTGAAATTGCCGTGGCCTTTATTGCTGATGGCATAACCCTGGACAAGTTCACTCAATGTAGACCAATCGGCCGGCCAGTGAACGGCAGCGGTCGCAACGATCGTGACCACGGTCAGGATAATCGCCGAGACCCGCGTCCCCAGGCCCGCCAGCAGGGCAAAGGCGCAGATCAATTCGGCCCACATTGCCAGTTCCCAATTCAGCGTGGCGGGAACGTGGTTGAAGGGGAACGGGAAGCGGTGCTGGATGTCGGCGAACCAGTTCTGGCCGTTCCATTTTTCCAGGCCTGACTCGAAAAACTCCCAGGCCAGAAACACCCGCAACGTCAGGGGCGCGATCCAGCTGCCGAGACGGTCGAGGTTCAGGTGCAGGCTTTTGAGGGCTGATGAGAGGGGGGGATTCATGGGCTTGAGCTCCGGGATTTGATCGACAGGTACATTCATTGTGGTAGCGGGCTTTTGTGGCGAGGGGGCTTGCCCCCGTTGGGTCGCGAAGCGACCCCGGCATTTCAAAGTTAAATCGCATGTAACGGGTTTACGACTGCTTCGCAGCCGAACGGGGGCAAGCCCCCTCGCCACAAAAGCCCGCTCCCACAGGGGAATGTTGGTGTTGTTGAGGTTTCATTCGGTCAATAACGCATGCCTCGTTGACCGTTTGTACTTCAACGCAATCTTGCCCAGCAGCCGAACGACGATGGCCGAGAACATCAGGCCGAACGGCAATACATACCAGGCGCTCAGGGGGATGCGTTTGAAGTTGGAATAGGTGAATACCGCTGCAATCACCCACATGCCGCTGACATGCAGGGCTTTCCAGGCTTTGGGGCCGATCAGCCGCGCCGTGGTTTTGAACGAGGTCAGCGCCATCAGCACAATGAACAGATAACCCACCGAGCCCGGAATGTTGCCGACCGTGGTACGGCCGGGCCAGAACTCGGGGTTCAGTTGGCCGTAGCTATAGATCAGCAGGGCATGTACCAGATGGGAAAACGCAAAGGCCAGACCGATGAAGCGTCGTTCACGCACCAGCGATCGAGTGAAAGGCGAGGGCACCAGCACAGCGACGGCGGAGGCCGTGAACGCCGCCAGAAACAGCACAAACGACGTGCGTGCGGTGGCGCGAATGGCACTGCGCGTGGCCTCTACCAGATCCGGATTCAGCAGCAGAATCAGACCGGTCATCAACAACACCAGCAAGGACAGCAGGCCAAACAGCGACCAGCCGTGGTAACGGGGAATTTGGGTCATCATGACAACTCTCCTGAGCAAGAGCCGACCCGGTTTTGCAAGCGGTCGGCGGACGGCAGGAGTTTTTCAACCCGATGTGTGGGCGGTATGTCCGAAAGCGCGCCCGGTGCAAGTTCATGTATCCCGGGCCTGGACAGATACATTCCCGTACAAAACTGTGATTCAGCCCCGATCAGTGGCGTCTAGCGACAGTGTCCCCGCAATCCCATGGGGCGAGACTTCGGAACCCGGCATGCAAGCGCTGTTGAACGAGATCCTTGACGCAGTCCGACCGTTGATCGGTCAGGGCAAAGTGGCTGACTACATTCCCGCCCTCGGCACCGTGCCGGCCAATCAGTTGGGCATTGCCGTGTATGGCAATGACGGTGAGTTGTTTTGTGCCGGCGACGCCGACACGCCGTTTTCGGTGCAGAGTATTTCCAAGGTCTTCAGCCTGGTGCAGGCCATCGACCATTCCGGTGAGGCGATTTGGCAACGTCTGGGCCACGAGCCGTCCGGGCAGCCGTTCAACTCGCTGGTGCAACTGGAGTTCGAACGCGGACGCCCGCGCAATCCCTTCATCAACGCCGGTGCGCTGGTGATCTGCGACATCAACCAGTCCCGTTTTGCCGCGCCGGCGTTGTCGATGCGCGATTTTGTCCGGCGCTTGTCCGGCAACCCGAATGTCATGGTGGACGGCAAGGTTGCCGAATCGGAATACCAGCACCGCGCGCGTAACGCGGCCATGGCGTATCTGATGCAATCGTTCGGTAACTTTCATAACGACGTCGAAGCCGTGCTGCGCAGCTACTTCAGCCATTGCGCGTTGCGCATGAGTTGCGTGGATCTGGCTCGCACGTTCTGCTTTCTGGCTAACGACGGTTTCTGCAAGCACAGCGGCGCCCAGATTCTCAGCGCTCGCCAGACCCAGCAAGTCAACTCGATCATGGCCACCAGCGGGCTGTACGACGAAGCCGGCAATTTTGCCTATCGTGTCGGCCTGCCGGGCAAGAGCGGCGTGGGTGGCGGGATTGTCGCCGTAGTGCCGGGGCAATTCACGGTGTGCGTCTGGTCCCCGGAATTAAACACTGCCGGCAACTCCCTCGCCGGCATGGCGGCGCTGGAGTTATTAAGTCAGCGGATTGGCTGGTCGGTGTTCTGATGGCCTGTCTTGACTAGCGCCCGATGACCGCTACCGTGAAGCAGGCATTCTTTCACTCAAGGGGCGGGTGACTTCATGGCGAATTTCGGTTCCGGGCTTCTAGTCTTCAACGATCCGGACACTCATATGCGCAAAGGCTTGTCTGCCGTGGTCCAGATAGGCGACACCCTTTGGGTTGCCAATGATGAATCCTTGAGCCTGGAGCGCTTTACCTTGCGTGAGCGCGTCGGTGCGGGCGAGTTTCTGTTCGATCAGCACAAACAATTCCCGTTGGCGTCCCTGTTGACGCTGCCGGTCATCCCGACGATTGGCGAAGCATGCGTTGAGGCAGACCTGGAAGGCATGAGCTACGACCGCGACACGGGGTATCTCTGGATGGTGGGGTCTCACAGCCTGAAACGGAAAAAACCTGATAGCTCCAAGTCCCCGAAGAAAAACGCCGAGCGCCTGGCAACGGTCAGCTGCGATGGCAATCGTTTTCTCCTGGCCCGGATTCCGGTGGTCGAAGAAAACGGGACGTTCACGTTGGTGAAGAGCACCGTCAGTGATGATCGAGTCGCCGCTCAATTGTCCGGCGATCAACTGGGTAATGAATTGCTCGACGAACTCAAGGATGACGAGCATGTCGGGGCATTTCTGCACATTCCCGGCAAGGACAACGGGTTCGATACCGAAGGTCTCGAGGTCAATGGCAAGCGGGTTTTTATCGGGTTGCGAGGGCCTGTGCTGCGGGGCTGGACCATTATTCTGGAGATCGAACCCCAAGCCCATCCCAAGACCGCCCACACGCTGAGGCTGAAAAAAATCGGGCCCAAGGGGCGCAAATACCGAAAGCATTTTCTCCAGTTGGGCGGGCTCGGCGTCAGGGATTTGTGCATCGATGGCGACGACATGCTGATTCTGGCCGGGCCGACGATGAACCTCGACGGGCCAGTCAGCGTATTTCGATGGCTCGACGGTGCCAGCCCAACAGAGGAAGGTTTTGTCTTCAGCGAACAATTGCCGCCGGTTCTGGAGGTTCCTTACGGGCAAGGAAAGGATAAAGGACGCGATCATGCCGAGGGACTGACCTTTATCAGCGCCGCAGGCGTAGAAGAGCCCTTGCTGCTGGTGGTCTATGACGCGAACGCCGGATGGCGCAAACAGGGGAGCAATCGCCTGGAGCAAGATGTATTTCGCCTGGCAAAAAAGCCCCGGTGAATGACGCTTGACGGATTTTCCTATACATTTTCTGGCCGCTCTCCTGCATGGTGAAACCGTTTCATGTCTCTTGCGCTCGAACGTCTAGTCGCTGGCACGCCAATCCCTTTTGCCGGTAATCGTGTCACTGTCGTCAGCCCCGAACTGGCGGCGCGCTTTCAGCCCGGCGACCATCTGCTGGTGGAGCAGGTCAGCGGCGAATTGTTGCTGATTCCAGTGGCCGACCAGCAAGCGGCGGCGGTCGCCATCGAGCGTGCCGAAGCAGCATTCGCTGCAATGTCCGGCGTCCCGGATCAGGCCATCAGCGAGTTCTTCGATCATTTTGCTCAACGCCTCGAAAACCCGGAATGCTGGGCCTTGATTGCGGCCGCCAACCTGGCCGACATCGAACGGGCCAAGGCGCGCGGGCGTTCCACCACGCGGTTGCTGGCCGATGAACGCATGCGCGGCGACATGATCGCCGGCCTGCGGGCCTGGCGCGATGCCCCGGCCACCCGTGGCAAAGTCGTGAGCTGCGTCGAGCACGACGGCTGGAAAGTCGAGCAAGTGGTCTCGCCGCTGGGCATTGTCGCGTTCGTGTTCGAAGGCCGACCGAATGTCTTTGCCGATGCCGCTGGTGTATTGCGCACGGGCAACACCGCGGTGCTGCGCATTGGTAGCGATGCATTGGGCACTGCCCAGGCCATCGTCACCCACGCATTGAATCCGGCATTGGCCGACGCCGGCTTGCCGACCGGTGCGGTTTCGCTGGTGGAAAGCGTCAATCACGCCGCCGGTTGGGCAATGTTCGCCGACCGCCGCCTGTCATTGGCGGTGGCCCGTGGCTCGGGACGGGCAGTCAGCCAGTTGGGCAGCATCGCGCAACAGGCCGGCACCGCCGTCAGCTTGCACGGCACCGGCGGCGCGTGGCTGATCGCCGACCAACACGCCGATGCCCGGCGCTTTGCTGCCGTGGTGCGCAACTCGCTGGACCGCAAAGTCTGCAACACCCTTAACGTCTGCCTGATCCACCGCGACCGCGCCGCTGAGCTGGTGCCGCTGTTTCTCGACGCACTGCAACAGGCCGGCACCGCTCGGGGCCAGGGTTGCAAGTTGCATATCGTCGAGGGGAGCGAGCAGCACTTGCCAAGTGATTGGCAAACCGCGAGCGTCGAGGTATACCGCGCCGACGGCTATCAGACCGAAGCGTTGGCCGAACCGCTGCCCGAGGACCAATTGGGTCGCGAGTGGGAGTGGGAAGAAACCCCGGAAGTCAGCTTGAAAATCGTCGACGACCTGGAGCAGGCCATCATCCTGTTCAATCGCTACAGCCCGCAATTCACTGTGTCGCTGATCAGTGAAGATGCCCCGGCGCAGGAGCGTTTCTACAACGCGGTCAACGCGCCTTTTGTTGGCAACGGGATTACTCGCTGGGTCGATGGCCAGTACGCACTGAACAAGCCGGAACTGGGGCTTTCGAACTGGGAGAGTGGCCGCCTGTTTGCACGCAGCGCGATTCTTTCGGGCGATGGCGTGTTCACCATCCGAAGCCGCATGACCCAGACGAGTCTGTCGGTCAAACGCTGAGACGTAAGCCGCGCAAACCCGCAAACCTGTAGGAGCGAGACTTGCCCGCGAAGAGCGATGATGCGTTATCGCTGAAAAAAATGCGGTGCATGCTTCGCGGGCAAGCCTCGCTCCTACAGGACTTTCGTCGCCCCGACCGCAGACAACGGCCGCACTATACTTAATGTGTGTCCATGCCTGCGGGGGAGCGGACAGCGCATCTGATTACTTCAGAGAGGGTTGCGCCATGAAACTTCATTCCTTTCAACATTATTCTCATGGTCTGGAAACGGTCGTTAACGACGCGTGGATTACCACCCGGGTGAAGTCGGCCCTGGCATTGGCCGACTCAACCCTTGGTCTGCATGTCCATGTCAAAACCCATGCGGGCAGGGTTGCATTGAGCGGCCGTGTCAACACTCATAGACAGTGTGAGCAGGCTGTTGCTCTGGCCCGGTCGGTTCCTGGTGTCGCCGACATCGATGCCAGCGAATTGCTCACTCACGTGTTCACCCCGGGGCATTCTCCAGAAGCACCGAATGCCGAAGAGACCACTGAGCGTCGGCCATCCTCGTCAGACGACAAATGATCATGGCGATCTTGTGAGTGTCATGCCTGAACCGGAGCCAAGGATGGGCGCAGTCATGTGCCTGCCCATTTTGTAACGTGGCGCCGAGCCTTCAGTCGGCTTTGACTGCTTGACCATGCACCGGCCGGATTGAATTACAGGGCGAAGCACCCCGGCGCGACGCGGCGTTGTTGCGCAGGAAGAACAACTACCACAGTGCCGCGTCGGTGGCATTCGCGAACCTGGTGATGGCGGGCAGCGCCAGCGTGTAGATCAATCATCCACCGACTGGCAGATGCCATTGCCGCCTTTCTTGCTGATATAGGTCACGGCAACCGAGTCATCATCGGCGATGCTGATCGAGATCGTTACGTCCGAGCCCTTCGCCTCGAAAAGACGCTCATTGATCATTCTGGTCTGGGCTTCTTTGCTATTGATGATGACCGGGCCATCCTGGTCGGCGTGGACCATGATGTTCCCGGGGCAGTCCACATCGAAGGCAGGAACGCCGGGAACGCTGTTCGCATGAGCGGCACCCGCCAACGCCAGGAGAATGAATGTGAGGGCTTTTTTCATCGCAGACCTCCAGTGGATAAACCGATGTCCAGCGTTTTGTTAACCATAGCTCTGTTCTTTTGACTCAGTGGTGTCGCACGTGTCGCAGGCAAATAAAAAAGGCCCCGCTCGATGAAACGAGCGGGGCCTTTTTATGGAGGGCGGTTAATCTTCCCTAATCAGTACAACCGATCAATCACCCGAACTTCGTTCTGGTTCTGCATCGATGCCCATGCCTGTTTCAGCGTTTGCAGCACATTACCGATGAAGTCTTTGTCGGCCGCGGCTTTCTTGCCGACATAACCCTGGCCGCGACGGTACATCTTCAGTCGGGCGAGCAGGTTCTGGTTGTTCCGGTCGAACTCTTCTTCATGGGCATAGGGCGACAGGCAGTCGATATGGACCTGGCCCGATTTGCTGATCCACAGAATATGGCTGTCCAGGCTGTCTTTTTTCGCAGCGAACAAACGAGCCAGTTCATCGATAGTAGGTTGATTGTTCAAATTCATTGTAAGCCCCTTGACCATTTGGTGATCTTTCAAAGTTGATTCGCTAATACAAGTAGCCCATCGGTTAGTTGATCCCTGGCACCGAAACCAGGACGTCAGCGGCCGGCCGTCAATACGACGGGGTTCGCGTCTGTTGCATGTAGTCGTGTTGAATAACTGCTACGCAATAGCGTCACAACGAAGAGAAGCGGCGAAAACCTGGAGGCCACTGCCGACGTTTTCAGGGTCGGCCACAAGCTTCATGAGGATTGATCGCCAGCGCTTCTCGTCCTTGTACTGGACGTTCAGGCCAGGTCAGCTTCTTCAATCTGCCTTGTGGGCAGCGTGTATCCGGGAAAAACAGCTCGGCGGTCAGACGAGCTTGCTCAAACGTGTTGCCTGTACTCCCGATCGGGGAGATGTCTGCATCATGCAAGGGCAAATCGGAGGCGTCAACGGTTTTGTAGTGATTATTTTTGATCACTACATATTGTCGGACAAAGTGGTTTTGGAATTAGAGAAGCGGTAAAAGGTGCAGGGGTAGCCATCCACTGCCAGTTGCTGCACGGTGAATGCTGAGCCCGTGAGATCAGGCATCACCTTGGCCCAGAACCGCCGCGCAGGCTGGTTGGCATCGATGTGGAAAATCTGCCATTGACCGGGGAATCGGCTCAAGAGGGCAGAGGCGACAAACTTCGCGACGCCTTGGCCACGAAAGCGTCGACTGACAAAGAAGTAGCCGATGTTGTGCTCCGCACCGACGACATGGGTTTCGTCATCCACGGTCACGAAACCGGCAAGCTCGCCGTCAACCTTGATCAGAAACGGCCTGGTTGCCGGATTGCGCCAGTAGTCCTGTCTGGGCTGGATGTTGAAGAAGCCATGCTCACCGAGTTTCAGCGGCAACCATTCGCTGAAGTCATACACGTAGAACTGCATCAGGTTCTCGATGGTTTCCAGTTCGTCGCGCTGAGCGGCGTGCAGTTCTATCAAGGGCTGGCTTCTGACTGTCGTCATGGTTGTACCTTTTCAGAAAGCAGGGCTCTTGCCTGATGCGCCGCAGTACCTGTAGGAGCGAGGCTTGCCCGCGAAGAACGATGACGCGTAATACCTGAAAAACCGCGGTGAATTCTTCGCGGGCAAGCCACGCTCCTACAGGTTTCGATTCGTTGCAAGTGCTCTCAAGCCTTGCCCGCCGGTTTCGCTACGCGCTTGGTGCCGGTCGAAGCCTTGCGTTTGGCCGGTTTGCGTTTGTTTTTCCACGGTGCGGCGCCACGCCCGGCGGGGCTTGCCGGCCCGCTAATGGTCAGGTTCAGGCCGGCGCAACGGGCCACTTGCTTGCTCATCCACGCCGCTTGTTTGGTGACGAATTCTTCCAGGCTCATTTCACCGCTCTGCACCATGTCCAAAGCCTGTTCCCAGATTGCCGTGGTGCCGGGGTCGGCAATGGCGCGCGGCACGGCGTCGATCAGGCTGAACGCTGCCGGCGTCGCGGCCAAAGCCTTGCCGTTCTTGATCAGGTAGCCACGGTCCAGCAGACCCTGGATGATTGAGGCGCGGGTGGCTTCGGTGCCGATGCCGGTCGTGTCCTTGAGCTTTTGCTTGAGCAGTGGATCTTCCACCAGTTTGGCGACGTTCTTCATCGCCTTGATCAAATCGCCTTCGGTGAACGGCTTGGGCGGCTGGGTCCAGAGGTCCTTGAGCTTCACATCCGCCACCGCGCAGTCACGCCCTTCGGCCAGTGCCGGCAGTGTTTGTGGTGCCGGTGCTTCACGGCCCTTGGCGGGTGCGAGGGCCTCGGGCAGGGCGCGTTTCCAGCCAAGCTCGACAATCTGCTTGCCCACCGCGCGCAAGGCTTCACCGGCGCAGTCGAAGTCGGCTTGGGTCCGGTCGTATTCATGGTTGGGCAGGAACTGCGCCAGATAACGCGCACGAATCAGGGTGTACACCGCCCGTTGCTTGCCCACCAGTCGGTCGAGGTTTTTCGCCGCCGCCGTGGGGATGATGCCGTGGTGAGCGCTGACCTTGGCGTCATTCCAGGCCCGTGAGCGACGCTGGGGTTCCAGATAATCGTGCAAGGCATTCAGGGCCGGATCGGCCTGCATCAGCGCGGCCAGGATTGCCGGTGCTTCGCTGTGCTGACTCAGCGGCAGGTAGCCGCAGTCGCTGCGCGGGTAGGTAATGACTTTGTGGGTTTCATACAGGGCTTGGGCGATGTCGAGGGTTTCCTGGGCGCCGAGCCCGAGCTTCTTCGAGCAGACTTCCTGCAACGTGCCCAGGTCGAACGGCAAAGGTGCGACTTCGCGCATGCGTTCGGTGCGCAGTTTGATCACCCGGGCGCTCGCCGCACTGCCAATGGCTGTAGCCGCTTTCTGCGCCAGCGCCTGATTCAGGCAGCGATCCTGATCATCGCAAGCGTCGGAGGCCGCACGCCACTGGGCGGTGAACGCCGTGCCATCGTGCAGCAGTTGCACGTCAATCGCCCAATACGCCACCGGGACGAAATCGGCAATGCTGCGGTCGCGATCCACCACCAGGCGCAAAGTCGGCGTCTGCACCCGACCGACCGGCAATACACCCTGATAGCCGGATTGACGTCCCAGCAGCGTGAACAGCCGACTCATGTTCATCCCGATCAGCCAGTCGGCCCGGGAGCGTCCCAATGCCGAATGATAAAGGCTGAATGTCTCGATCCCGGGCTTGAGCACCGCCAGGGCCTTGCGAATCGATGCATCGTCCAGCGCCGACAGCCACAATCGCCGGATCGGCCCGCGATAACGGCAATGCTCCACCAGCTCCCGGGCGATCATCTCGCCCTCACGGTCGGCGTCGGTGGCAATCACCAGTTCACTGGCCTCGCCGAGCAAGCGTTTGACCGCCTTGTACTGGCTGGCCGTGCGCGGTTTGACGGTCATCTTCCATTTTTCAGGAATGATCGGCAGATCCGCCAGCACCCAACGTTTGTAACGTGCGTCATAGGCATCCGGCGGTGCGGTTTCCAGCAGATGGCCGATGCACCAGGTGACCGTGACGTTTGTTCCCAGCCAGCAACCATCGCCCCGGCGCTTGGCGCCGAGCACGGCCGCGATATCTTTGGCCTGGGAAGGTTTTTCACAGAGGTACAGCTGCATAACCACCATCATCGATCAGTGTTCGAGAGGTGCACAGAATGGCGGCTGATGAGCGATGGAGCAATCTTTATCTGTATGGATGTACAGCTTAAGCTGTTGCGGTGGATGACAGCGGTCAGTCCACCACAAACAACCTGGCGCCCATGGCGGTGGATGAACGATGCGCTTCGGCATTGTCCGCCACTTGATAACTCATGCCCGGCGTGAGAACGAAGACTCGACCGTCCTTCCATTCAGTGCGCAGTTACCGTAGCCAGGCAAGCTCCGTTCGGCTGTGAAGCCGTCGCGATACCGAAACATGAGGTATACCTGTCGGAGCGCCAATACAACGCAGCAGCGACAGAGGATCCTGTTCATGAAAGCCCCCAGCCCCGGTACTCCCATCACCATCAACCCTCAACCCGGCTGCGTGGTGGTGAAATTCCATGACATTCAAGTGGCGTCATCCACTCGGGCGCTGGTTATGCATGAGGCCAATTATCCTCCGGTGTATTACATCCCCCGGGAGGACATCGCCGAACAATATTTCGCCCGCACCGACCACACCAGTTACTGCCCGTACAAGGGCGATGCCAGCTATTTCAGCCTGCAAATCCCCGGGCATGAAGCGGCCAATGCGGTATGGAGTTATGAGCATCCGAAGGTGTCAGTCGCGCAGATTCGTGGGTATGTGGCGTTTTATCCCGAAGAAGTGACGTTTGAGGTGCTTGATACCTGAGGTGCGCAAAGCATTTGTGGTGAGGGGGCTTGCTCCCGTTCGGCTGCGAAGCAGTCGTAGAACCTCCAATCGCAGTGCGCCTGACACACCGCGTCGAACGGTTTTGGGGCCGCTTCGCGACCCAACGGGGGCAAGCCCCCTCGCCACAGGTAAGCCTGCTCCCATCGCTAGAGGTTCATGCCGTCAGTTCTTGTCCAGATCCACATCCTTCGTCTCACGCAAACACATCATCCCCACCACCAGGCTCACCCCGGTAATCACCACCGGGTACCACAGCCCGTAGAAAATATCCCCGGTGTACACCACCAAGGCAAACGACACCGTCGGCAGGAAGCCACCAAACCAACCATTGCCGATATGGTAGGGCAGGGACATGGAGGTGTAGCGGATGCGGGTCGGGAACAGTTCGACCATCAGCGCCGCCAGCGGGCCGTAGCACATGGCGGAGATGATGATCAGGGCGACGATCAGCGCCACGATCATGGGTTTGTTGATCTGTTGGGTGTCCGCTTGTGACGGATACCCGGCCAGGGTCACAGCACCGCGCAAGGCCGCTTCATCGTAGCCATCGATTGTCACCTCGCCGATGCTGACCTGCACGGCGCTGCCGGCCGGGGCCGCTTCGCTGTTGTAGGGCAGGCCTTGCTTGACCAGGAAAGTTTTGACCTTGTCGCACGGGCTATCAAATTTAGCCTTGCCCACCGGGTCGAACTGGAAGGTGCAGGTGGCCGGGTCCGCCAGCACGGTGATCGGTGCCTGGCGGCTGGCCTGGTCGATGGCCGGGTTGGCGTAATGGGCCAGGGTCTTGAAGATCGGGAAGTACAGCGCAGTGGCCAGCAACAGGCCGATCATCAGCACCGGTTTACGGCCGACCTTGTCCGACAGCCAACCGAAAAAGATGAAGAACGGCGCGCCAATGGTCACGCTGACGATCAGCAGACTGTTGGCCAGTGCCGGGTCCATTTTCAGGAACTGGGTGAGGAAGAACAGCACATAGAACTGCGCGGCGTAGAAGGTTACCGCTTGCCCGGCGTTGATGCTGAACAGCGCAATCAGCACCACTTTGAGGTTGTCCCATTTGCCGAAGGAATCGCGCAGCGGTGACTTGCAGAGCTTGCCTTCTTCTTTCATTTTCACGAACGCAGGCGACTCATGCAGGCTCAGGCGAATCCAGGTCGAGATACCCAGCAACACGATCGAAAACAGAAACGGAATGCGCCAGCCCCAGACTTCGAACTGGTCGCCGGTGAAGTAGCGGCAGCCCAGCACCACCAGCAGCGACAGCAGCAAGCCGAGGGTGGCGGTGGATTGAATCCAGCTGGTGTGGAAACCGCGTTTGCCCATCGGTGCGTGTTCAGCGACGTAAGTGGCAGCGCCGCCGTATTCTCCGCCCAATGCCAGACCCTGAAGCATACGCAGCACCACGAGGATGATCGGCGCGGCGATGCCGATGCTCGCGTAGGTCGGCAGCAAGCCGACGCAGAACGTCGCCAGCCCCATGAGGACGATGGTCGCCAAGAACGTGTATTTGCGCCCGATCATGTCCCCCAAGCGTCCGAACACCAGCGCACCGAAGGGCCGCACGATGAAGCCGGCGGCGAAGGCCATGAGCGCGAAGATGAACGCCGTGGTGTCGTTGACCCCGGCGAAGAACTGTTTGCTGATGACCGCCGCGAGGGCGCCGTAGAGGAAAAAGTCGTACCACTCGAACACCGTCCCCAGGGACGAGGCGAAGATGACTTTCTGGGTTTCCTGACTGGTGCCGGCGCTGCGGACCGCTTCCAGGGGCTGAACATGTTCTGACATACCGGTATCCCTCACAGTGATTGTTTTTGTTGTTCCACTGTCGGCGCCAGCCTGGTGGGCGGGTGCCGCGTTTATCCGTAAAGCGGGGTGTACGTCGATCTTTGCAGGAGCGAAGTTTGCTCGCGAAGGCGTCAGACCTGACACACCACGTCATCGTTCTTCGCGGGCAAGCCTCGCTCCTACAGTGGGTTGCTCAGCAGTTCCTTCTGCGGGTCAAGGCTCCTTGTGCTGGGGCTGAGCATCAATTGCGCGGCTTTCTCGGCGATCATCAGTGTCGGCGAGCAGGTGTTGCCCGAGGTGATGCGCGGCATGATCGAGGCGTCGGCGATGCGCAGGCCGGGGACGCCATGGACGCGCAACCCGGCGTCGACCACCGCGTGGGCATCGTTGCCCATCCGGCACGTGCCTACCGGGTGGAAAATCGTGGTGCCGATCCGGGCGGCGGCTTCGTGCAATTGTTCTTCGCTCTGCAAGCTGTCGCCGGGCAGGTACTCGACCGGTTTGAACGCTTGCAAGGCGGGCGCGGCAACGATGCGGCGGGTCAGGCGGATGGCATCGGCTGCTACCCGCAAGTCTTCGGGATGGCTCAGGTAGTTGGGCTGAATCAGCGGCGCTTCCCGTGGGTCGGCAGAGCGAATGTCTATCCGGCCACGACTTTGCGGGCGCAGATCGCAGACCGACGCGGTGAACGCGGGGAAGGCGTGCAGCGGCTCGCCGAAACGCTCCAGGGACAACGGTTGCACGTGGTATTCGAGGTTCGCCGAGGTCTGCTCCGGTCCCGATCGCGCGAAGGCGCCGAGTTGGCTTGGGGCCATGGACAGTGGGCCGCTGCGGTCATACAGGTAACGCAGGCCCATGCCCATCTTGCCCCACAGCGTGCCCGCAATCTGGTTCAGGGTGCGGGCGTTTTCCAGTTTGTAGATCAGCCGCAGTTGCAGATGATCCTGCAGGTTGCCGCCCACGCCGGGCAGTTCATGGACCACGCCGATGCCCAGTTTTTGCAGCAGCGGGCGAGGGCCGATACCAGAACGCTGAAGAATGCCCGGTGAACCGACGGAACCGGCACACAGAACGATTTCCTTGCGCGCCTTGAAGGTTCTCACCTGGCCTTGCCAACGCGCACTGACCGCCGAGGCGCGGCCGTTTTCCAGTAGCACGCGGTCCGCTTCAACGTCGGTCAGCACCGTCAGATTGGTGCGCTGACGGATCGGTTTGAGAAACGCCTTGGCCGCGTTCCAGCGCACTCCGGCCTTTTGATTGACCTGGAAATAGCCGCAGCCTTCGTTGTCGCCCTGATTGAAGTCATCGATGCTGGCGATGCCGCTTTGCTCGGCTGCCGTGCGAAACGCGTCGAGGATCGGCCACGACAGACGCTGACGCTCGACTCGCCATTGCCCAGCGGCGCCGTGAAATGCCGAGTCGCCGGCAAAATGGTTTTCGCTTTGCTTGAACAGTGGCAGCACGTCTTGCCAGCCCCAGCCGGCATTGCCCTCGGCCGCCCAAGCGTCGTAATCGCCAGCCTGGCCGCGCATGTAGATCATGCCGTTGATTGAGGAACAGCCGCCGAGCACCTTGCCGCGCGGGTAGCTCAGGGCGCGACCCTGCAGGCCCGGTTGCGCTTCGGTCTTGAAGCACCAGTCGGTGCGCGGGTTGCCGATGCAGAACAGGTAACCGACAGGAATGTGAATCCATGGGTAGTTGTCGCGGCCGCCGGCTTCGAGCAGCAGCACGCGATGCTGCGGGTTGGCCGACAGTCGATTGGCCAGCAAACAACCGGCCGGCCCGGCGCCGACCACGATGTAGTCGTATTCATCAAGGGAAGTCTGCATCCTTGACCTCATATTGTTGTTCTTGTTGTCGGTCATCCTAGTTGTTAGCTTTCGTTAAAAGAATGTTAGTTTTTGCGCAGGTGCTGTGCGTTTTTAAACAGCGTCGTTAACGGCCTAACGTCAAGGATGGTTCATGTTCGACTGGAATGACCTGCGTTTTTTTCTAGAATTGCAGCGCAGCGGCCGCTTGCTGACCGCCGCGCGCCGTTTGAACACCACCCACGCCACCGTGGCCCGGCACATCGAGGCCATCGAAAAAAGCCTCGGCACCGCGCTGTTCATCCAGCATGCCCAAGGTTACGAATTGACCCCGGCCGGCGAAGCGCTGCTCAAACACGCCGAAGCCATGGAGAACGTCGCGTTGCTGGCTCAGGAAGAAATCACCCAGTCATCCGCGCCGCTAGGCAAGATCCGCGTCGGCGTGACGGAAGGGCTGGGCATCATGTTCCTTGCCAGCCGCATGAACGGGCTGTTCGAACGCTATCCGGGGCTGGAAGTGGAACTGGTGGCGGTGCCGCGCTTCGTCAGCATCCTCAACCGTGAAGCCGAGATTAGCATCCACCTGGAACGCCCGGCCGCGGACATGCTGGTCACCCGCAAACTCACCGACTATCGCCTGGCGCTCTACGCCAGCCAGGCCTATCTGGACCGTTCGCCACCCCTGCGCAGCCGCGAAGACCTCGGCCGTCACGCCTGGATCGGCTACGTCGACGACTTGCTGTTCAGCCAGGAACTGATGTTCCTCAACAGCTTCTGCCGCAACCCCCAGGTGGTGTTTCACAGCACCAGCGTCATCGCCCAGCAACAGGCAGCGCGCTCGGGCCTGGGAATCGCCGTGCTGCCGTGCTACATGGCCAGCGCCGATCCCCAACTGGTGCCGTTGCTGCCGGATGAAAGCATCCAGCGCAGTTACTGGATCAGTACGCGGCGCGAGCTGCACAAGTCCGTGAGGTTACGGGTGTTGTGGGATTACGTGGTGGAGTTGTGTGAGCGCGAGCAGGGGTTGTTGCTGGGATAGTCAATATCAAAAAATCGCGGCCTTCTGCGGCTCCTAAGGGAGAGGGGTAGGCGCTACCGGAAGACCGCGATCTTTTGATCTGGGAGAATTTCAGATTCATTTGCGCCAATAGATAACCATTCGAAACATGATGAACGCCTCAAGTCATTTCTAGGGGCAGCTTATCCCGGGCCAAACTGAAAGTGACCTGTTAGAACTGACAGTTCATTAGAGCGCTTCGCGATAACTTCAATCATTGCTTATTAATGGCGAGCTAGTTTGCGCTGGACTGCGCAGCGGTCCTGGACTTCAATTCCCGGGATCAAGGCAAGGAGCGTCCACCGCCCGCGAAGAACGATGACGTGGTGTGCCAGACCTGACGCCTTCGCGGGCAAGCCTCGCTCCTACAAGGGATTGTGTTTAGGCGTACGGCTGTAGTCACTCAGCCATTGGGCGGCAGCTCGCAGGTGGTCCGCTGCGCAGGGTTGTGGTGTTGGCCATCGGGAATCGACAGGGTCGCCCGCAACCCGCCTTCAGGTAGATTGACCAGCGTAATTCGCCCACCCAGCCGCGCCGCAATGGTGCTGACGATGGTCAGCCCCAGCCCCGCGCCCCCGGTATTTCCACGGCTGTAGAAACGTTCGAATAACCGTGCGCGATCTGCTTCATCGATGCCTGGCCCCTGGTCCTGGACGCTCAAATCATAGAACCCGTTCTCCTGACTCAATCGCACGGTGATGACACCCTGCTCCGGCGAAAAATTCGCGGCGTTGGTGACCAGGTTGTTCAGAGCGATGTCGATGTCGGCGGCGTCGGCCAGCACTTCAAAAGGCTGGTCAGCAACATCGAAGGCCAGCTCCAGATTCCTGCTCAATAACCAGGGCGTGAGTTGGGCCAGACTGGCGCGCACGGTTTCGCTCAGGTCGATGCTTTGCTCCATTGGCGCCACGGCTTTGGGTTCAAGACGGGCCATGGTCAGCAATTGATTGACCAAGCGGCTGGTGCGGTCAACACCGGCAATCAGAAACGCCAGGGATTCACGACGCTCCTGTTCCGTGCCGGCTTCCTGCAGGTTCTGCGCATGCACTCGCAGCACCGCCAGCGGCGTGCGTAATTCGTGAGCGGCGTCGGCGATGAAGCGCCGTTCGCGGCCAAGCACTTCCTGAATTTGCGCGAGCATGCGGTTGAGCGCTGCCTGCATCGGTTCCAATTCACTGGGTAATGGGTTCAGTTGCAACGGCTCCAGAGAACCGCTGTGCCGAGCCCGCAACGTTTGCGCCATATTGGCCAGGGGCTTGAGCCCCCAGCCAATGGCCAGCCAGACCATGGCCGCCAGGATCAGGCTACCCAGCACATTGGGCCACAGGGTATGACGTACGATCCGGTCTACCAGGTCCGCACGCACGTCGTCCCGTTCACCGACCCAGATGCGCAGGTCATTCTGTTTGTCTTCGAGCATGAACACCCGCCAATGGCGATTGTGCAGGTCCACCACATCGCTGAAGCCCGATTTGGTCGGCGGTGCCGTGAAGGAGGGCGCACTGGCGGTATGCACCAGCACTTCACCCTTGCGATTCCACACCTGAAAGGCAATTTTGCTTTCGTAGGGATGACCATCGACTCTCGGCACCGCTTCACTCAAGGCCTTGTTGAATGCTTGATACAGTTCAGCGTGTTCACGGCTGGCCAGCGGCATGCGCATCACACCCTGCAGAAGCCGGGCGTTCTGGGCCAGTTGGGCGTCGTAGACTTCGGCAATTTCATGATTGCTGTCGTGCAGGTTGAGCACACTGATGATCGCCAGGCCTGTCAGCATCAGGCCGATGATCAGCGTCAGGGTGCGACGCCGAATCGAAGTCATCGACGCTCCTCGACCAGGTACCCGACACCGCGAATGGTACGGATCAGGTCAGTGGAGAACTTCTTGCGCAGGTGATGGATATGCACTTCCAGGGTGTTGCTTTCGGCTTCTTCGTTCCAGCCGTAAAGCAGTTGCATCAGGTGATCGCGAGTCATGACCCGGCCTGGAGGCGAAAGCAATTCGTGGAGCAGTTGATACTCCTTGGGCGTCAGCGCCACCGGCTCACCTCGATAGCTGACTTGCTGGGTGCCGGGGTTCAGGCTGATGCCGGCGTGCTCGATCAGCACTTGAGCGCGACCGGCGCTGCGTCGCAACAAGGCCCGCAGGCGAGCCTTGAGTTCGGCCAGGTCGAAGGGCTTGATCAGGTAATCGTCGGCCCCGGCATCCAGCCCGGCGATGCGGTCTTCGGTGGCATCCCGGGCGGTGAGAATCAGTACCGGAAGGTTGGAGCCACTTTCGCGCAGGCGGTGCAATACTTGCAGACCGTCCATGCGCGGCAGGCCGAGGTCGAGGACCGCCAAGTCAAATGTTTCGCTGAGTAACGCATGCAAGGCACTGCGCCCGTCTTGCAGCCAGTCGACGGTGTAACCCTCACGGCCCAGAGCCTGATGAATGCCCTCGCCAAGGGCCACGTCATCCTCGATCAGTAATAAGCGCACGCGGACTCCTGTCAGTTGAGTTTTTTGTTCACGTCCACCAGTAATGCCTCGATCTCTTTGCGCCGCCCGGCATCGGCGCTTTCCCGGCCAGGGCGTGGTGCCGCTTGCAGGGCTTTTTGCAGTGCGTCCCTGGCTTCACCATAGCGCTTTTGACGGTAAAGGTGATCGCCCCAGAAGTACAGACTGTCGATGCCGGCCGGGTTCAGCTGCAAAGCCTGCTTTAACAGCTGTTCGGCCTTGTCGGCATCGCCAAAACCGATGGGCCAGCCGGGGACGCGATCATACAACGCCGCAAGGCTGGTGAAGGCCGAGCCCTGCAGGGCCTTGGGGTCAATGGCGAGGGCTTTTTCCAGATCGACTTTGGCGGCCTTGACCTTGCTCAGGGCTCCGATGCCACCTTGGGCGCCGGCCCAACTGCTGGTGACGATACCGGACCAGATCCACGCTTCGGCCAGGGACTGGCGTTCCCGGGTGAAGGCCGAGGTCTGGGTCGCGAGTTTTTCGAAGGCCGCGGTACGCTGGTCGGCGGGCAATTCGTATTGAATGTGCGCCCAGCTTTGCTGAATGCCATTGAGGCGTTGCTGATCGGCGGTGTCCAGCGCCCAGACGCTTTGGCTCAACACTCCGAGCAGCAAGCAAGTGACGATTTTTTTCATGGTTTGAGACTCTCGTTATCGGGTTTCTGACTGAGGCGACGGATCAGCGGCAACTGCTTGCGCAGGCCACGGTCCACCAAATGTGGCAACAGACTGTTCAGGCGAACGAAAAAGCGCTCCGGCCAGCCCAGGTACACATCGCGCCGGTCACCGGCAATCGCGTGGATGACCGCCGAAGCGACAGTTTGCGGATCGTCGACATTGGCGTTGAGCGCATCGTTCAGCGCCTGGGCCGCCGGGCTGTTCATGCTGGTGTGGGTCGCCCGGGGGGCGACGTAGAGCACGCTGATCCGGGTGTCGGCCAGCTCCCGGCGCAGGGCTTCGGAGAAACCGCGCAGGGCGAACTTGGTGGCGCAATAGCTGGCGTAACCGGGATAACCGATGGAGCCGTAGGTCGAGCCGACGTTCACCACCATGGCGCTCTCGGCTTGCTTGAGCAGCGGCAGCAAAAGCCTGGTCAGGCAGATCGGCGCACTGATGTTCACCGCCAGCATCGCATTGATCTCGCTGTCATCGAGCTGTTCGAGCATGGCGAATTGGTTGACCCCGGCGGCGTTGACCAGCAGGTTGATGCCACCGATGGCTTCGCCCGCAGCCAGCACTTTGCATCGATCGCCGGGGACGGTCAGGTCAGCGCCGACCCAACACAGGTGCATCGGGTAGCGTTCGAGCAAGGGTTCCAGCGCCTCCCGGTGCCGGCATACGGCCAACACCCGTGCGCCACTGGCACACAGGGCGCTGGCGATGGCCAGGCCGATACCCCCGCTGGCTCCGGTCAGAACCACACGGGCTTCATGCAGCTGCATGCAGGTTCTCCCCATCGCGGGGCAGGCCACGGAACATGTCGGTATAGAGCGTGTAAACGACCTTTGAGGCATGAATCACCGCGGCTTGATCTGCCGGGTCTTGGAGTGTGTTCATCAGCTGGCGGTAGGTCTGCATGTGTTCGATGTCCAGCGAACCGTGGGAACTCAGGTAGCTGAAGGCAGTTTCCGGCAGCGCCAGGCGTTCGCGGATGCTGCCGGCCGCATGGGTGGCCAGGGCTATGCTGGTGCCTTCCAGCACATTGACCATGCCGAACAGGCCCACCGGGTTGTCTCGGGCAATCAGGTCGTAGAGGAAGCTGATCATCAACTCGATCGGCAGCGATGGACGACCGTCACGCACCGCCTCTTTGTCACCGCCACAGGCCGCGATGTCGTCGAGTATCCACTGTTCGTGGCCGTACTCCTCGTCGATGTACTCACACACCGCTTTGCGTAGCCATTCCAGCCGCTGCGGCAGACGTGCGCCGCACGCCATCATCAACGGCACGGTATGGCGCACGTGGTAGTAGGCCTGAGCGAGGAAGGCACGGTAGCTCTCCAGGCTGACCTTACCCTCAAGGGCATCGCGGATGACCGGCAGGTTGAACAACTCGTGGCGTTCCTGCTGGGTAGCTTCTTGCAGGGTGTCGAAAAAACTCATGATGCGGATTCCTCGGAAAAAACCAATTCAGTGAGCTGCGCCCGGTAACGCTCGACAATGGCATCGCGGCGCGGTCGGCCATTGGCGGTCAGCAAACCGTTGGCGGCGGTAAACGGTTGATCGAGACGGGTCCAGTGATGAACCTGGGCGTAATCTGGCAAGGCTTCGTTGGCCTGGGCCACGGCGGCAGCCAGTTCGTCATCGGTGCAGTCCGGCCAATGGGGCCAGAGCAGAGCGTGGTTGTTCGGCATCGCTTCGCCGTAGACGAATGCCTGAGCGATGTGGCGACGCTGAGTGAGTTCAGCCTCGACCCATTCCGGATTGACGTTGCGGCCGAAACTGGTGACGAACTGATGCTTCTTGCGCCCGTTGAGGTAGAGAAAACCTTCCGGGTCGAACTCGCCGAGATCGCCGGTCGGCCACCAATCATCGGGGAAGGGCGCTTGTCCCAGATAGCCGAGCAGGGTCGAGCCCTTGACCAGTACTTCACCATCATCGGCCAGGCGAATCCCGACATGGGGCAAAGGCCTGCCAACGCTACCAGGGCGGCGCGCGCCCGGGCGATTGAGGCACACCACCGACGAGCATTCCGACAACCCGTAACCTTCATAGACCGGGATGCCGATGCGCTGGGCGCGATGCAATAATTCTTCGCTAACCCGTGCACCGCCGACCGCAGCAAAACGCAACGATTGGGGGTTGAACGTTTTTTGCTCGGCGGCGCTGACCAGCATCAGCAGCAACTGCGGCACCAGGATCAGACTTTCCGGTTTGCGGGTGGCCAGACAACCCGACAGTCGTGGCGCATCGACACCGCTGGCACCCTGAATGCCCAGGGTTTTCTGGCTCGGTACGCTCAAGGTCGCGCCGGCATACAGCGCGGCATAACAACCGAGGTTTTCCAGCAGAATCGCCAGGGGCAGCAGTGCCAAGTGATGACGTGGGTCGGTGGGTTTGCTGGCCTGATCCAGTTCGCGGGCCACTCGCAAAAGGCTCTCGGCGCTAAGACACACGCCTTTGGGCGTGCCGGTGGTGCCTGAGGTGAAGGTCAGTTTGGCGGTGCCTTCGGGTATCCGGTTCGGGCCGTTGAAGGTGCGACGCCAGAATTCACCGGTCTTTTCGTAGCCGGCTGCTTGCAGTTCGGCCTTCAGGTCCGGTTCGGCAATCATCAGGGCTGCCTGGCTCTGTTCCAGGCAATGGCTGCGTTGTGCCGGGCTGAAGAAGGGCGGCAACGTCAGGCAGGTCAGGCCTTCGAACAGGACGGCCAGATCCCAGAGCATCGCCTCGATGCCGTTGTCCAGGGCCAGCGCGACCACTTTGACGTGCTCATCGCGCAGACGCTGTTGGCGGTACATGACCTCGGCGTAGAGCGTGGCGTAGTCCAGTTTCAACTGATCGCCCCACAAGGCGATGGTGTTGGTCTTGCGCTCGGCATGATTGCGCAAGGTCTGCTTGAACCGCTCCATTTCAAGCGACATGGCTGGACTCCTCAAGGGAAGTCGGCAACCCCAGGCGATTGAACAGACCGATGTTGCGCAAATGGATGAAACCGGCGCGGATGTTGCCGACATGCACCCATGGCTGGCTCTCGTAATAACTGCCCCAGAGGTGACGGTCGTCGCCCAGCCGCGCTGGGTCGGCGGCGCAGAGCGTTACCGGCCTCAAGCCCAGGCGATGAAAACTGTTCACCAGCCCGATGTTGCCGGTGAACGCCACCCATTCCAGCCCACCCATGGCCAACAGGTAGGTGATGGCAATGATGCTCAGGCGCGCACTGCCGGTATCGCTGGCGGCGAGGTTACCGACCTCGACAATACCTGCCCGGTCCACGGGTTGCCCGGCGGTGTCGCTGATCAGCGGATCGATTGCCTCATCCAGGTAACGCTCCAGAAACAAGGGTTCGACATTGGCCAGTCGTACGCCAGCCACTGCACACAGCGAGCCTGACGCATCGCTCATGCCGAACAGTTGCGGCATGAATTGGCGGATGTCGGCGCCGTGGGCCTTTCGAAAACGCTGCTGGATAAAGGCTTCGAAAACCGGACGCTGGGGATCGTCCGCCAAGGCTCTGGCCAGACTCATCTGCGGAGTTTCGGCTTGGCCGAAGTGCAGGGGCATCGGGATGTTCCAGTCGAAATCGGGCATGGGCAAGAACGCCTCCCTGAGTAAGTTCGGGAGGAGTATCAAAGGCAATTCTTAACGGAGTCTGAAGGTGGACCTTCAGATTGTCTTAAGACTGGACGGGCAGGGTGACGCCGGTCGGTTCGACGAAACCGGATCCAGGCTGTACGAAATGAATCGGCAGCCGCCACCGATCTTCAAGAGGCTCTTATGACCCGAGATTCAGCGGTACACCGGTATGGAAAACTCTCGATCACCTTGCATTGGCTGATGCTGGCGCTGTTCGTCGGCGTTTATGGTTGCATCGAGATCAAAGGATTGCTGCCCCGTGGGCATGCCTTGCGGGGCCTGTTTCTGGGGCTGCACGGCGTATTCGGGTTGAGCATTTTTGCGCTGGTCTGGGTTCGCTTGTTCGGGCGTCTCACGCCCCGGCCACCGATTACCCCGACCCCGCCCACCTGGCAGACGGGCGTCTCGCACCTTATGCACTTGGCGCTGTACGGGCTGATGATCGCTACGCCGCTATTGGCCTGGTTGATGCTGGCCGCCGGGAACAAGCCGATGCCGTATTTCGGTTTTTTCCTGCCGGCGCCGGTTGCGGTTGATCCCGATCTGGCCAAGCAACTCAAGCATTGGCATGAATGGCTCGGCAGCGCTGGCTATTGGTTGATTGGTTTGCACGCAGCAGCGGGGTTGTTCCATCACTACTGGGTCCGCGATAACACGCTCACGCGCATGCTGCCGGGGGGCGTTGGTGTGGGCGTCAATGAGCGTCAGTGATAATCCGGAATTGGGTGCTGGCCAAGCGTTCGCCATTTACCAGAATGTGCACCGCGTGCTGGCCGGCATAGTGCCTGCGGGTGGTCAGTTCCTTGATGTGCTGACTGCGACTAATGGCTTCGCTGGCATTGTCGGACAGCGTGAGGGCTTTAAGTTTGAACACCTTTGCCGAGGTGCTGCCGTTGGCTTTGACATAATCGATAGCGTAATCGATCACCAATCGCTGACTGTCCGGGACCGTGGACTTCACTCTGAAAGACAGGGTGATTTTCTCACCCAGACGAATCACCGCCGGTTCGACCTTCACGTCAATGATTTCAACCTCGGGCTTGCCGCCCGCGCCAATGATTGCCAGCGCCCGCTTGTTACCTTGTTTGATCAAACTGCGCAGAGCGTGTCTGGCGATCCACGCCGTGTGTTTGTTGTCCAGCGACCAGCCCTCGATCAGCGCCAGCACCCACTCGGGATGATCCTTGGTGATGTCGTTGAGGTGGTTGGCCACGGACTTGCGCACGTAGAGGCTGTCGTCGGCCTTGAGGTTGTCGAGGATCGCAGCCGCCAGTGTCGGGTCGGCCTGGACCTGTTCCAGGCGGAACGACCATGGCAGGCGCGGTCGGCTGCCTTCGCTGGCCAGGCGCCGGACGTGTTCGTTTTCATCCAGCGACCAATCGTGCATCAGTTTGAGTGAACGTTCGAAATCACTGCGCAGGAAGTGCCGGATCGCGAATTCCGATGAGCCGAAGGCGGTGAAATATTTGAGTGCGTCCATCGACAGATCAAACGCGTGAGCGCCATAGGTCGCGACATAGTGCGGCAAAAACATACTGACGAAGGCGCTATTGAGGCGCGGGGCGAGGGCGCGCAGGACGTCGAGGGATTCTTCATAACCGAGTGGCAATATCGCGTGCAGGCATTCGCTGACGCGGGCCATGCGTTGCATGACTGACAATTCCGCCAGACCGGTTTTGGCCAGTTTCAGGAAAGCCTTGGCATCGAAGCCGGGGTAGACCGCAGTTATCTCGGTGGCGATGTGCACGAGGCGTTCGGCGTTGAAGATTTCCTTCAGGGCGGGGGAGGTCTGGTCTGCCATCGTGGATTCCTTGCCAGGTGATCGTTCCCACGCTCTGCATGGGAATGCATCCCGTGACGCTCTGCGTCACATTTCAAGAGCGGACGCAGAGCGTCCATGGCGGCATTCCCACGCGGAGCGTGGGAATGATCTGGATCAAACCTTACCCGCTTCCTCTTCCAACTGATCCGACTCAAACAGTTTTGCCAATTCCGCCCGCGCTTCCTGGGCAGTCTGCATCACTTTGGCCGCATCGTCATACACCGCGTGCTGGGCCTCCAGCACCTGTTCATCGTGATGGGTAAAGCGCTTGATCCGCGCATCTGCCTGGGCCTGTGTCAGGCCCAGGCCGACCAGGGTCCGCCGGGTCATTTCCAGGCTGGAGTAATAGGTTTCCCGCACCGCCTGCGCCCCGACATCCACCAACCGGTGCACATGTTGACGGTTACGCGCCCGGGCGATGATTTTGATGTGCGGATAGAGCTTGTGCACCACCTCGGCCGTCTTGATATTGGTCTCCGGATCATCGGTGGCGATCACGAAAAACTCCGCTTGCTCGACCTTGGCCGCGCTGAGGATTTCCGGGCGCATCGGGTCGCCGTAGAACACCGGCACGCCGCCGAAGCTGCGGGACAGTTCGATGGTTTCCACTGACGTGTCGAGGGCGACGAACTTGATGTTCTGCGCCCGCAGAATCCGCGCCACGATCTGCCCCATACGGCCCATGCCGGCGATCACTACGCGGGGTGTATCGGTGTCGATTTCACGGAATTTTTCCGGCACCACCACCGGTTGAACCTTGGGTTTGACCAGTCGTGCGCAGGCCAGCAGCAACAGCGGCGTCAACGCCATCGAGAGGGTGATGGTCAGCACCAGCAAGTCGTACAGACGCGGCTCGAACAAGCCCTGATCCCGACCGATCTTGAACACCACAAAGGCGAACTCACCACCGGCCGCCAGCACGATGCCGAGGCGAATCGCATTGACCTTGCCCAAACCTCCGGCCAATCGACCGACAACGAACAGCAGCGGCAACTTGATAGCGATCAGCAACAGGGTCAGCCCCAGCACCACGACCGGCGCACTGAGCAGCAAACTCAAATTGGCGCCCATGCCGACGCTGATGAAAAACAGCCCCAGCAGCAGGCCCTTGAACGGTTCGATCTGCGCCTCCAGCTCGTGGCGGTATTCGGAATCCGCCAGCAGCAAACCGGCGAGGAATGCGCCGAGGGCCATGGACACGCCGACCAGGTCCATCAACCACGCTGTACCAATCACCACCAGCAATGCGGTGGCGGTGGACACCTCCGGCAGACCGGTTTTGGCCACCACGCGAAACACCGGTCGCAGCAAGTACCGTCCGCCAATCACCACCACCGCGATACTGCCCAGTACCCGCAAGCCATGGTTCAAATCTTCGGCGGCACTGCTGGTGTGATCGCCGCCTGCCAGCAGCGGCACCATCGCAATCAGCGGGATCGCGGCGATGTCCTGGAACAGCAAAATCGCGAACGCCAACCGCCCATGGGGGCTGGTCAGTTCCTTGCGCTCGGCCAGGCTTTGCAAACCAAATGCGGTGGACGACAGCGCCAGGCCCAGACCTAACACGATGGCACTGTTCAGGGATTGGCCGAACACAAACAACGCCAGCACACCAATCACCGAACCGGTCAGCAACACCTGCGCCAGGCCCACGCCGAACACCGATTTGCGCATCACCCACAAGCGTCGTGGCGACAGCTCAAGGCCGATGATGAACAGCAGCAACACCACCCCGAGTTCGGAAATGTGGCTGACGCTTTGCGGGTTGCCGATCAACCCCAGCACCGACGGCCCGATGATCACTCCGGCGAACAGATAACCCAACACTGCCCCCAACTGCAGGCGCTTGGCCAAGGGGACGGTGAGTACCGCCGCGAATAAAAAGACGACAGCGGCTTGCAACAGGTTGCCTTCGTGGGGCATGTGAAACTCCAAAAACTCGATACGGCGGGAGCGCACAGAATAAAGGCTGGAGCCGGATGCGTCAGCTATGAACGTACAACGTTATTAGCTGACACACCGTTATAGCGAGCAGGCTGAACTGGCCTAATGATTTTTGGACACTACAAGCCGTTTGAAACATTCAGCCACGGCGGCCTGATTGATATTGTCCACCGTTCGAGTAAAACGCCTAGGGTATTTGATTGACTGGAAGTCAGGAGCGCCCCGTTGGAAAAGAAGCCCCTCTACCGCAAGATCAACACTCGTACCAGGGGTGTTCGGCTGAATGATTACTCGGGTGAGTACCGGTATCAGCGCCATACCAAAGCCGAAATCCATAGTGAGTCATCACGCGGTTCGATGCATGGAACCCGCCGGCACGGCCTGGATTACACACCGTTGTTCCGATTCCTGTTGTCTCACGTTGGTGGACAGTGGGATGAGGTTTTCAGCGAAGCGGTGGCTCGCCTGGATCGACCTGAGCCGGTGTTCTGGATGGTTGCCCTGCATGAAAAGGACAGGCAGGAGCAGGTTCGGCTGGGGGAGTCGAGCTATTTCAGCGGTTTGTATGTCGATGATCAGGGCTGTTTGCAGATCGTCAATCCTGAACTGACGGCTGAATACATGACCCCTTACTGCTCTTGTTGCACCCACACCTTTAACGGTGTTCCATTTGGCCAACGCAACGAGTGAATGGGTCAGTCGACCCGGCTAGGGCTTGCTACCTGACCGCCCAACCGATACTGATTATTCCCACTGCGCTTGGCCTCATACATCGCGAGATCGGCAATGTGAATCAACCGGTCCATGCTCGGCGCATGGTCCGGGAACACCGCCACACCCAGGCTGCTACCGATATGGCGCTGGTCGTTGCCGATAGTCACCGGCGGTGCGAGTTCGATGAAGATTTTCTGGCAGATGCTCCGGGCTTCGTCTTGCAGGCTGTTGCCTTGGGGAAGGCCTTGCAGAATGACCACGAATTCGTCGCCACCGATCCGCGCGACGGTGTCGGTTGAACGCAGGATTTTCTTCAGGCGTGTGGCGGTTGTGATCAGTACGCGGTCGCCGGCCGCATGGCCATAGAGGTCGTTGATCGCCTTGAACCCATTGAGGTCGACAAACACCAGTGCCACCCGCGTGGCGCTGAGGCGGGCCTGTGCCAGGGCATCGGACAGGCGTTCTTCGAGCACCAGGCGATTGGGCAGGCCGGTGAGCGGGTCGTAATGGGCCAAGTGTTGCAGGTAACTGGCGGAGGCCTTTTCTTCGGTGATGTCGCGCACCACGCCCATCATCTTGATCGTGGCGTCATGGTCGTTCTTGACCACATTGCCGGTTTCCCGCAGCCAGCGGATGCTGCCATCCGGCCAGACCACGCGGTATTCCTCATCGTGGTTTTCACCAGTTTCCAGGCAACGCAATTCGCCGGCGCGGACCTTGCCCCGGTCGTCCGGGTGCACGCAGGCGCAAAACAGTGCGTAGGAGGGCGTCACTTCGCCGATCTTGAACCCGAACATGCCATAGATCGCGTCCGACCAGTAGAGCTTGTCAGTATCAACCTCCCAGTCCCAGGTGCCGATGCGGGCGAAGTACTGGCTGCGTTTGAAGCGTTCGGCGTCGCCTTCCTGGTGGATGCTTTGTCCCTCGGTGAGGCTGTCGATCAGCGCACGGCACTCGGCCAACTGCTTTTGCAACGAACGATCGCGCCAGATCAGCGCGATAATCAGGGTAACGGTCAGAGAGCCGATGGCAGCGCTGGTCCAGACGGAATTCATTCAGGAATCGCGATCATGGTGAATCGAACCGTAGGAGGAGGTGGCGGGTATATTAGTTCACCGCCACTGCCAGATACAGAGCGAAACGGTTGCCAATTGCCTGCATTTCTGGGAAAACGGCGCCCATGAAGCTTGTTCGGGCAGACGCACACTAGAGTGAATGTAATGAATGATGAACTGCAGATAATCGATCTTGAAGTGGGCGACGGCAAAGCCGCCGTCAAAGGCGCGCTGATCACTACTCAATATCGAGGTTGGCTGGAAGACGGTACTGAATTCGATTCTTCCTACAGCCGAGGAAAACCTTTTCAGTGTGTGATTGGTACCGGGCGGGTAATCAAGGGCTGGGATCAGGGAATCATGGGCATGCAGGTCGGCGGCAAACGCAAACTGCTGGTGCCGGCGCATCTGGCGTATGGCGAGCGGTCGATGGGCGCGATTACACCGAACTCGAACCTGATTTTCGAGATTGAATTGCTGGAAGTGCTGACGCGGGATGATTGATTGGCGCGTGGGCTGAAATGACAAGACCCGCTGTCTCTGTGAGGAGGCAGCGGGTTTTTGCTATCTGTGACGGGGGGGCTTGTTGTGGTGAGGGGGCTTGCTGTGGCGAGGGGGCTTGCCCCCGTTGGGTTGCGCAGCGACCCCAAAACCTGTGCATGCGGTGCATCAGGTAAATCTCCGCTCGCCAGTTTTGCGGCTGCTGCGCACCCGAACGGGGGCAAGCCCCCTCGCCACAGCGTTCGGCTCGCGGAAAAAGTGTTCTTTTGCTAAACGGCAAGTCAGGTGAATACCTCAATATCATCGAGGGTGTCCGCCACAGTCCCTTCCAGTGAGGGGAATTTTTCCTTCACCTTTTCAAGAGCGGGGAGTACAGCACCCAAATCCAGAGCACCCTGTCTGCGGGCTATGTGACCGAGTGCGGTAATGGCAGCGGCTGCAACCGATTCGGATTCACTCTCGAGGTACTTCAGGCAGGTGTTCTGAGCCCAGGTTTTGTCTTGCTCATTCAGGCCGATGGAAATCAATGCGGCTGCAACGCTGGTTTCTACGTCGCTAGCTAGAAGCGTTGTCGCTTCCTCGTGGCTCATTGTTGGATCTTGGTAGAGAAGGCTCACTTTTTAACTCCCTGAATGTTGCCTTTGTGATCGGTTTCCTGCCTCGAACCATCGAGAATATTTGCTACCCCAAAAGATCGCAGCCTGCGGCAGCTCCTACGGATTTGTATACGGCTTCGATTCCACGGGTGTACCCGGTCGGCATAGGAGCTGCCGAAGGCTTCGATCTTTTGATCTTTGGGTGGCAGTTGGATCAGCACCTTAAGCCCTGACGCAAAGCGATGTCACTTGTTGCGGTAGCCGGAGTTTGCGTTGTTTGTCAGACTGCTATCGCGAGCAGGCTTGCTCCCACAGGAATTTGTGTCGATCACGAATGCTGTGTACGGGAAGACTTCGAAATGGAGGCCACCGCCATGACCCTGAAACCACAGGCTTCGCACTTTGCCCACGACCACCTGTTTCTAGGCGCCGCCCACGATGACAATGCCCGCCGCACGTTGTGGGTGGTGGCGCTGACGTTTGTGATGATGATTGGCGAAATTGCCGCCGGTTACATCACCGGCTCCATGGCACTGCTGGCGGACGGTTTTCATATGGCGACCCACGCCGGGGCCTTGGGCATTGCCGCGCTGGCTTACGGTTTTGCCAGGCGACATGCCAACAATTCGCGCTTCAGCTTCGGTACCGGCAAGGTCGGGGACTTGGCAGGATTTACTTCAGCCATCGTACTGGGCCTGGTGTCGCTCGGCATTGCCGGCGAATCCATCGTGCGACTGTTTCAGCCAACCACGGTGGCCTTCACCGAAGCGACGATGATTGCGGTGGTGGGGCTGGCAGTGAACATCGTCAGTGCGTTTCTGTTGTCGGGCAATCATGGACATCGCAGCCATGATCATCACGACCACAGCCACCATCACCATCACGACAACAACCTGCGTTCGGCGTATCTACATGTACTGGCCGACGCGCTGACCTCGGTGCTGGCCATCGTGGCTTTGTTGGCTGGGCGCTACCTGGGCTGGGTCTGGCTCGATCCGGTAATGGGAATCGTCGGCGCCATTGTGATCGCGAAATGGGCCTATGGCTTGATGCGTGACAGCGCCGGCGTGTTACTCGACACCACCGATGAGCACGTCGCCGCCGAAATTCGTGCGCTGCTCGAGTCGACGGGCGATGTTCGCATCAGTGACCTTCACGTCTGGCACGTCGGCCCTCAGGCGCGGGCCGCGATTGTCAGCGTCGTGGCCGTGGCAGGTGTCAATGCCGACGCCATTCGCGAACGTCTGGCACCGGTTCATGAGTTGTCTCACCTGACGGTCGAGCATCGCCACGCTTGAGCTGTCCTTCAGGCAAAAAGCGGAATACGCCCGTTCAGGGAAGGGCGGTAGCGCCAGGTCAAACGGTCCAGCGCGGGTTTCAGGGTCAGGATTTTTCTCAGTGTCGCACTGGCAATGCTAATGGCCAGCACCTGTCCCGGACATTGATGCCGGCCCGCGCCGAACGTGAAGCTGCGACGGTTCGGGCGGTCGAGCAAAAACCCATCGGGATCATCATTGAGCTGCGGATCGCGATTGGCCGAGGCCAGTAGCACCAGAATAACGTCGCCGGCGTTCAGGCTCACGCCATCGATTTCACACGGCGCGGCGACGAAGCGGCGGGTGTTTTGCACTGACGGGTCGAAGCGCTGGACTTCAGCGATCAAGTCATCAACGATCACGTCATCAACTTGAGCCGAATCCAACTGTGGGTTTCGAATCAACGCCAGTAGCGCATTACCGATCAGCCCGGCTGTGGCTTCATAGGTTTGGGAGAACAATCCGATCAGGTTGGCGATCAAGCTTTCAGAATCGATCGATGTCACCGCGAAACGCTGCCGGATACCGGCGAGCAAGGCGCTTCGATTGTTCGGGTCGTCCAGAAGCTCGATGAAATAACCCTTCAGCTGTTCCGCCGCGACATGGGCGGTGTCCAGCTGTGCCTGATCGCTGAGAGGCGACAGGCAGGCGACGAAGTCTGCGGTCAGCTCGCTGATGGCCCGGCCCTGAGCCGGAGAAAACCCCAGCAATGCCGCTACCACGCAGACCGGCCCGCGAAACATCGCCGCGTACAACCCGTCGGGGCCCGGGGTAATCAATCGAGCGCCGACCAACGCATTGACCTCATTCACGTCAATCAACGCCAGCCCCGGCTCAATCGCCGCCCTCGGGCAGCGCTGCCGCTCACCTTCATTCATCCGCATCAACTGACCGAACACCTTGCCGGCCATGCCTTGAGCAATCGCCTGGGGCACCGGTTCATGAGAAGGCCGCACATGACAGTCCGGATGCGTCAGTACGGCGGCGACGGCCTGAGCGCTGCTGGCGACCCACAGTTTCAGTCCTTGATGAAAAACCAGCCCACCCTCGGCGCGCAGTTGCGCGTAGTAAGGGTAGGGATCGGCGTGAGTCGCAGCGATGATCGGGTTCATGGGTCGCAGCCTTATCGGTGGTTGAAAAGTGTTGCTACTATCTCCAGTCCGAAAGGGCCTTGATTCGTCCGGGAGCGAAATATGAACGCAGAACAACACGACATCGGCGTCTCTCAAGTGGCTGCCGCCATCGCGGAACCTGCCCGAACGAAAATCCTCTGTTCGCTGATGGACGGCCACGCCCGCACCAGCACCGAACTGGCGGCGGTTGCCGAAGTCAGCGCCTCGACCGCCAGTGCTCACCTGGCCAAGCTCAAGGAACTGGCGCTGGTGCGTTTGCATGTTCAAGGCCGTCACCGCTATTACAGCCTCGCGGACAAGCGCGTGGCCCAGGCGCTGGAAGCGCTGATGGTGATCGGCCAGAACGCCGCGCCGACGTTCAACCCGCGCACCCCCGACCGCCTGCAATTCGCCCGCACCTGCTACGACCATATGGCCGGCACGTTGGCGGTGTTGTTGCATGACCGGATGATCGAAGCGGGGTGGTTGCTGGAAACCGATCAGCAGGTTTATCAACTGAGTGCCAGCGGCGTAGCGTCGTTCGAAGCATTGGGCATGGACGTCAAAAACCTCGGCACCTTGCGCCGCCGCTTCGCCTGTCCATGCCTGGACTGGAGCATGCGTCGGCCGCACCTGGGCGGCGCCTTGGGTGCGGCATTGCTGCAAACGGCGATCAAGCGCAAATGGGTGACGCAGGATCTGGACAGTCGGGCGCTGGCGTTGACGGCGCCGGGGCGCAAGGAACTCAGTAGTCGGTTCGCCATGGAGCTGCCGGTTCAGGCTGCGATAGCACAACCTGCGTCCACCGAGACCCCACGCCGCGCGATCGCCAGCCCTGTGGCTTAACGACTCGACGAGGCCATGAGCACGCCAAAGCCGGCGAAGGTCACGCCGGAGACTTTCGCCGCCAGCCAGGAACCCTTCGGGCTCGACAACCAGCCTTTGGCGGCGTTGGCGAGCAAGGCATAGCTGCCATGCACCAGAATCACCAGTACTCCGTAGGAAGCGACCAGTTTGATGAACTGGGTGTAGAAATGCGCCGAGGTGTCGATGAATTGCGGGAACACCGCCAGAAAGAAAAACACCGCCTTGGGGTTCAATAGCTGCATTGAAGCCGCTTCAAGGAAGCGATAGCCAGGGCTTGAAGCGCGGGTTTCAAGCAACGTGCTCAAACGATCCGAGCGCCAGCTTTTGTAGCCCAGGTACAACAGATAGGCGGCCCCTGCGTATTTCAACGCGGTAAAGGCGTTCGCGGAGGTGCTGAGTATCAGGCCGACACTGGTGGCGCTGATGGCGGCGACGACAAACGCCCCCGACGCGATCCCCAGAATGCCCGGCACCGCCCCGGTCCAACCGTGTTGCACCGCGTTGGACAGGGTCAGGACCACGCCTGGCCCCGGGCTCAAAATGGTCAGGGTGGCGAAAAGTACAAAGAGTCCATAGCTGTTCATGTCTTGCTCCGTCGGTGGCGCTGGCTGCGTGTTGGCAGGTTGGCGTGATGAGACGAGCGTGACAAACGCTTTAATTAAAGCGCATAGGTGACTAAATTAGACCCATGAAAAATCAACTACCGCCGCTTAATGCTGTTCGCGCCTTCGCCGTTGCTGCTCGTCATCAGAGCTTCAGGCTGGCTGCCGAAGAGCTGCATGTCAGCCACAGTGCCGTCAGTCGGCACATCAAATTGCTTGAGGACTATTTGGGCGTGCTGCTGTTCGAGCGGCGCATCCGTCAATCGGTGCTGACGCCGGCCGGCCAGCGCTTTTATGAACAGGTCAGCGCAGGGCTGTCGCAGATCGCCAATGCCGCGACTGCGCTCAAGCAACAGGCCGCGCTGCCGACCGTGAAAATCAATGTCCGTCCGTCTTTTGCTGTGCTTTGGCTGACGCCCAGGCTGGCGGATTTCATTGCGCAGCACCCAGGCATCAAGCCGCAGGTGATCACTCAAACCCAGGCACCCGATCAGGCACGCGACGGATTCGATGTCGTCATTCGCCGGGGTCGTGACGACTGGGCTCCGGCGATTGAGGCTCGACCGCTCTTCGAAGACGAACTGTTACTGGTCGCGGCGCCCTCGCTGATCGAGCGTCTGCCCCTTGAAGACCTCACTTCGCTGAGCCGGCACACGTTGCTGACCGCCAAGGCGCGTCGCGAAGACTGGCACCATTGGGCGATGCACTTTGGTCAAAGTCTGTCAGCCACTCAGGTCACCCGGCAGTTCGATCACATGCACCTGGTGCTTCAGGCCGCCGTGGAGGGGCAGGGCATTGCCTTGTGCCCGACCTCTTTGCTGGGCACCCATCTTTTGAGTGGGCAGTTGATCTGCCCATTGCCCGAGTTGCGCGTGCCGTTGCCGCGTTATTACTACGGTGTTGCGCCAGATGTGACGGCGCAGACACGGGTGTTTGTTGAATGGATGTTTGCCCGGATTGCTCAGGATGAGCTGCGTTGGCAAACACCTCGTTCGGTGACTGCTACGCCCTGAAGTCCCAGACTATTTCCACCACTCGTACTGCCAGGATCATGTAAACCAGAAACAGAATGATCTGGAACGCCGTGTGATACGGCAACCGGGACAGCCGACGCAGGCCGTCGCTGATATTGAGCAGCATCAGCACCGCTGACATCAGGATCAAGCCCCAACCGGCGAGGCTCGAGGTGAGAACCCCCATGAACAAGTACTGATCGCTGTGCAACGCGTTGGTGCCCGCCGCGAACAGCAGGGCGCACACCAGCAGGTTCTTGATGTTGTCGAATACTTGCGCGGTGAAGTCGGT
Source organism: Pseudomonas sp. Tn43 (assembly GCF_014192635.1). NCBI lineage: Bacteria > Pseudomonadati > Pseudomonadota > Gammaproteobacteria > Pseudomonadales > Pseudomonadaceae > Pseudomonas > Pseudomonas sp. Tn43. The sequence continues at coordinate 317,007 of NZ_JACHYG010000001.1, read as the reverse complement.
GTCCAGCAAGGCCAGATACTTTCGCCAGAGTTTTCCCATGGTTTTAATGACACCCGTTGATCACTGTTGGACGTGGCAAGTTTACTGACCTTTTCCACGATTCGCGGACGAAAAAAAGCCCGGCCTTCAATGTGATGGCCGGGCTTTTATGTTCAAGCGGACAGTCGCGTCAAACTTTGACGATCCAGCCTGCTGGCGCTTCGACGTCGCCGGTCTGTACACCGGTCAGCTCTTTGTAGAGCTTCTGGGTGATTGGGCCGACTTCGGTTTCGCTGTGGAACACGTGCAATTTGTCGTTGTAGCTGATGCCACCGATTGGCGTGATCACCGCGGCCGTACCGCAAGCACCGGCTTCCTTGAAGTCGGACAGTTTGTCGATGAACACGTCACCTTCGACTACTTCCAGGCCCAGACGGGTTTTGGCCAGTTCGATCAACGACAGACGAGTGATGCCCGGCAACACCGAAGGGGAATTGGGGGTGACGAACTTGTTGTCGTGGGTGATCCCGAAGAAGTTGGCCGAGCCGACTTCCTCGATTTTGGTGTGGGTCAGCGGGTCCAGGTAGATGGCGTCGGCAAAATGCGCCTTCTTGGCCTGGGAACCCGGCATCAGGCTGGCGGCATAGTTGCCACCGACCTTGGCCGCGCCGGTGCCTTGCGGGGCGGCGCGGTCGTAGCTGGAGATCAGGAAGTTGTGCGGGGTCAAGCCGCCCTTGAAGTAGGCGCCGACCGGGATGCAGAAGATCGAGAAGATGAACTCGGGCGCGGTGCGCACACCGATGTTGTCACCCACGCCGATCACGAACGGACGCAGGTACAACGCGCCGCCGGTGCCGTAAGGCGGGATGAAACGCTCGTTGGCGCGAACCACTTCCTTGCACGCTTCGATGAACTGCTCGGTGGACACCTGCGGCATCAGCAGGCGTGCGCAGCTGCGTTGCATGCGTGCGGCGTTCTGGTCCGGGCGGAACAGGTTGATCGAACCGTCCTTGCAGCGGTAGGCCTTCAGGCCTTCGAAGCACTGCTGGCCATAGTGAAGGGCAGTCGAGCCTTCGCTGATATGCAGCACGTTGTCTTCGGTCAGGGTGCCTTTGTCCCACTCGCCATTACGCCAGTGCGACAGATAGCGCTTGTCTGTCTTGATGTAGTCAAAACCCAGCTTGTCCCAATTGATGCTCTCGTTACCCATGACACCCTCTATCACTTAACAACCGCCGAAACGGTTCAAGGCTTCTGACATTTTTCTGGATGGGGACAACAATACTTCATTCCGGGCCCATTTCGCAGCCCGCAATTCGTTCCTTTGATCGTTCCCACGCTCTGCGTGGGAATGCAGCCCGGGACGCTCCGCGTCCCTAAAGCGGATGCGGAGCGTCCCTTGAGGCATTCCCACGCAGAGCGTGGGAACGATCAGTGAGATCCGGTTTATAGATGTAGCGCATGCCCCAACGCACGCAACGCCGCTTCCTGCACCGCTTCACCCAGCGTCGGATGGGCGTGGATGGTGCCGGCGATGTCTTCCAGGCGAGCGCCCATTTCCAGGCTCTGGCCAAATGCTGTCGACAACTCCGACACGCCCACACCCACCGCCTGCCAACCAACAATCACATGGTTGTCCCGCCGCGCCACGACCCGCACGAAGCCGCTTCTCGACTCCAGCGTCATCGCCCGGCCATTGGCGGCGAACGGGAAGCTGGAAACAATGCAGTCCAGCCCCGCCGCCTTGGCTTCGTCCGGGGTCTTGCCGACCACCACCAGTTCCGGGTCGGTGAAGCACACGGCGGCGATGGCGGTCGGGTTGAATTCGCGGTGTTTGCCGCTGATCAGCTCGGCGACCATCTCACCCTGAGCCATGGCCCGGTGCGCAAGCATCGGTTCGCCGCTCAAGTCGCCGATGGCGTAGACGTTGCGCATGCTGGTCTGGCAGCGGTTGTCGATCTTGATCGCTGAACCGTTCATGTCCAGGTTCAAGGCTTCAAGGTTCCAGCCTTGAGTGTTGGGTTTGCGACCGACGGCTACCAGTACCTGATCGGTTTTCAGGTTCAGGCTATCGCCGCTCGGGTCAATCACTTGCAATGTATTGTTAACAGAATCAAAGCCTTGAACGCTATGTTTCAAGTAAAGCTTCACATCCAGTTGCTTGAGTGCCTCATGCACTGGATGGGTCAGTTCAGCATCGTAGGCTGGCAGGATGCGATCCTGCGCCTCGACCACGCTGACCTCGGCGCCGAGTTTGCGATAGGCAATCCCCAGCTCCAGACCGATGTAACCGCCGCCGACCACAATCAGCCGTTTTGGCACGGACGTCGGCGCGAGGGCTTCGGTGGAAGAGATGATCGGCCCGCCAATCGGCAGCATCGGCAGGTTCACGCTTTTCGAACCGGTGGCCAGCACCAGGTGCTCACACTGAATGCGCGTGTCGCCGACTTCGACGGTTTTGCCGTCAATCACTTTGGCCCAGCCTCGAATGACCTGAACCTTGTGCTTCTTCAGCAGCGCCGAAACGCCGGTGGTCAGGCGATCAACGATGCCGTCTTTCCAGTCGACGCTCTTGCCGATGTCCAGGGTCGGTGCCGATACGCTGATGCCCAGCGCCGAGTGCTGGCTGTGATGTTGCGTCTGATGGAACTGTTCGGCGACGTGAATCAACGCCTTCGACGGAATGCAGCCGATGTTCAGGCAGGTGCCGCCCAACGATTCGCCTTCCACCAGAATGGTCGAAATGCCCAGTTGGCCGGCACGGATTGCCGTCACATAACCGCCAGGGCCGCCGCCGATGATCAGCAGCGTGGTGTTCAAAGTCTGCATCTCTTACTCCACAAACAAGGTGGCGGGTTGTTCGAGCAAACCACGGATGGCCTGGATGAATTGCGCCGCGTCCATGCCATCGACCACGCGGTGATCGAAGGAGCTGGAGAGGTTCATCATCTTGCGAATCACGATCTGGCCTTTGACGACCATCGGCCGTTCGACGATTTTGTTCACACCGACGATCGCCACTTCCGGCAGGTTCAACACCGGCGTACTGACGATGCCGCCCAGGGCGCCGAGGCTGGTCAGGGTGATGGTCGAACCGGACAACTCATCGCGACTGGCCTTGCCAGTGCGCGCGGCGGTGGCCAGACGGGAGATTTCCGCAGCGCTGTCCCACAGGCTGCGGGTTTCGGCATGACGCACCACCGGCACCATCAAACCGATGTCGGCTTGGGTGGCGACGCCCACATGCACGGCGCCGAGGCGGGTGATGACTTGGGCTTCGTCGTCGTAACGGGCGTTGATCTGCGGGAAGTCGCGCAAGGCCACGACCAACGCGCGGACCAGGAACGGCAGCAAGGTCAGCTTGCCGCGAGTCGCACCGTGTTTTTCATTCAGGTGTGCGCGCAGTTCTTCCACGGCGGTGACGTCGATTTCTTCGACGTAACTGAAGTGGGCGGCACGCTGAGTGGCATCCTGCATGCGCTGGGCGATCTTGCGGCGCATGCCGATTACCGGAATTTGCTCTTCATCGTTACGCTGGGCGTACGCGGCGGTGGCGGTCGATGCATTCGACTGACCCTGGGCCAAATAGGCTTCGAGGTCTTCGTGCAGAATCCGACCGGCAGGGCCGCTGCCACGCACCAGACGCAATTGAATGCCGAGGTCCAGCGCATGTTTGCGCACGGCCGGGGAGGCCAGTGGGCGTTCATCGGCTTCACGAGCAACCATAGGGCCTTGGCACGCGGCGGCCGGGCGAGGCGCCGCAACCGGTTTGCTCTCAACAACGGCTTCAACTTTCGGCGCTGCAGCGGGTGCTTCTTTAACCGCAGCTGGTTGAGCCGACTCTTTAACGTTGCCCGCGCCTTCGACTTCGATGCTGATCAGGATGCTGCCCACCGCCATGACTTCGCCAGGCTGGCCACCCAAGGCAATCACCTTGCCATGCACCGGGGACGGGATGTCGACCATCGCCTTGTCGGTCATGACATCGGCCAGCACCTGATCTTCGACGACCATGTCACCGACCTTGACGTGCCACTGAGACAGTTCAACTTCTGCAATGCCTTCGCCAATGTCCGGCATTTTAATAACGTGCGTGCCCATTCAGACCTCCATGACCCGATGCAAAGCCGCGCCCACACGGGACGGCCCAGGGAAATACGCCCACTCTTGCGCGTGCGGGTAAGGCGTGTCCCAACCGGTGACGCGCTCGATCGGCGCTTCCAGGTAGTGGAAGCAATGCTCTTGCACCAGGGCGACCAGTTCGGCGCCGAAGCCGCAAGTACGGGTCGCTTCGTGAACGATCACGCAACGGCCGGTTTTCTTCACCGACTTGACGATGGTGTCCAGGTCCAATGGCCACAGGCTGCGCAGGTCGATGACCTCGGCGTCGATACCGGTTTCTTCAGCGGCCACTTGCGACACATAAACGGTGGTGCCGTAGGTCAGGATGGTCACGTCCTTGCCCGGACGGGCAATGGCAGCGACGTCCAGCGGCACGGTGTAGTAACCGTCCGGCACTTGTGCGGCGGGGTGTTTCGACCAAGGGGTTACCGGACGGTCGTGATGGCCGTCGAACGGGCCGTTGTACAGGCGCTTGGGCTCAAGAAAGATCACCGGGTCATCGTTTTCGATAGAGGCAATCAGCAGGCCCTTGGCGTCGTAAGGGTTGGACGGCATGACGGTACGCAAACCGCAGACCTGGGTGAACATCGCCTCGATGCTCTGGCTGTGGGTCTGGCCGCCATAGATACCACCGCCGCAGGGCATGCGCAGGGTCATCGGTGCAGTGAACTCGCCGGCCGAGCGATAACGCAGGCGCGCGGCTTCGGAAATGATCTGGTCCGACGCCGGGTACACGTAATCGGCGAACTGGATCTCGGCCACCGGCCGCAAACCGTAGGCGCCCATGCCCACGGCAACGCCGACGATGCCGCTTTCGGAGATCGGTGCGTCGAATACGCGGGAGGTGCCGTACTTGTTCTGCAGGCCTTCGGTGCAACGGAACACGCCGCCGAAGTAGCCCACGTCCTGGCCGAACACCACGACGTTGTCGTCACGCTCAAGCATCACATCCATGGCCGAGCGCAGGGCCTGGATCATGGTCATGGTGGTCGTGGTCATGGCGGTTTCCAACTCGATTTTGTTGTTGTGATCGTTCATGTCAGATCCCCAACTCTTGGCGCTGGCGCTTCAAGTGCTCCGGCATCTCTTTGTAGACGTCTTCGAACATGGTCGCGGCGCTCGGAATCTGGCCGCCGGCGAGGGTGCCGTACTGTTCGGCTTCTTTTTGCGCGGCAATCACTTCGGCTTCCAGCTCGGCGCTGACCGCGGTGTGTTCCTCTTCAGACCACTGACCGATTTTGATCAGGTGCTGCTTGAGACGCGCAATCGGGTCGCCCAACGGGAAGTGGCTCCAGTCGTCGGCAGGACGGTATTTGGACGGATCATCGGACGTCGAGTGCGGGCCGGCGCGGTAGGTGACCCATTCGATCATGGTCGGGCCGAGGTTGCGGCGGGCGCGTTCGGCGGCCCAGGAAGAGGCGGCGTACACCGCGACAAAATCGTTGCCATCGACCCGCAGGGAAGCAATGCCGCAACCGACACCGCGACCGGCGAAAGTGGTGGCTTCACCACCGGCGATCGCCTGGAACGTCGAGATCGCCCACTGATTGTTGACCACGTTGAGAATCACCGGCGCACGGTAGACGTGGGCGAAGGTGAGGGCCGTGTGGAAGTCCGATTCAGCGGTAGCGCCGTCGCCAATCCAGGCCGAGGCGATTTTGGTATCGCCCTTGATCGCCGAGGCCATGCCCCAGCCCACGCCCTGAACGAATTGGGTGGCCAGGTTGCCGGAGATGGTGAAGAAGCCGGCGTCCTTGACCGAGTACATGATCGGCAACTGACGGCCCTTGAGCGGGTCGCGCTCGTTGGACAGCAGTTGGCAGATCAGGTCCACCAGCGGCACGTCGCGGGCCATCAGGATGCTTTGTTGACGGTAGGTGGGGAAGCACATGTCGTCGATGTTCAAGGCCAGGGCCTGGGCGCTGCCGATGGCTTCTTCGCCAAGGCTTTGCATGTAGAACGACATTTTTTTCTGACGCTGGGCGACCACCATGCGGTTGTCGAAAATTCGCGTCTTGAGCATGGCGCGCATGCCTTTACGCAGGATCTCGACCGGCACGCCTTCAGCCCATGGGCCGAGGGCATTGCCCTGATCGTCGAGCACGCGAATCAGGCCTTTGGCCAGATCAGCCGTGTCGGCCGGTTCAACGTCGATTGGGGGTTTGTGCACTAAGCCTGCGTCAGTCAGATGCAGGTAGGAGAAGTCGGTTTTGCAGCCGGGGCGGCCCGAAGGTTCGGGAACGTGCAGGCGCAGCGGTTCATACGCTTGGTTCATGGCTTCTACGCTCGATCTTGTGAATTTCTTGTAGTGAGCTGGCAGTCATTCTTCGGTAAAAGAATTCTTGTCCTACAACAATCATAGGCCGGGCCCAGAAGAATATTTCTCTGTGTTTCGTTGCGTCCGAGGTTATTTAAGGATAAAAATTCTGCATAAACCTAAAAAACAGGTGGTTTTGTCTCATGCGCAAACTGGACCGTACCGACATCGGCATTCTCAACAGCCTTCAGGAGAACGCGCGCATCACCAACGCCGACCTCGCGCGCTCGGTTAACCTGTCGCCGACGCCGTGCTTCAACCGGGTCAAGGCGATGGAAGAATTGGGACTGATCCGTGAGCAAGTGACCCTGCTGGATGCCGACTTGCTGGGGCTGCATGTGAATGTGTTCATTCACGTCAGCCTGGAAAAACAGGTGGAGGAGGCGCTGCAGCATTTCGAAGAGGCGATCTCGGATCGCCCGGAAGTGATGGAGTGTTATTTGATGGCCGGCGACCCGGATTACCTGATCCGCGTGCTGGTGCCGACCATTCAGTCGCTGGAGCGCTTCATGATGGACTTTTTGACCAAGGTGCCGGGGGTGGCGAACATCCGTTCCAGCTTTGCGCTCAAGCAGGTGCGGTATAAAACGGCGTTGCCATTGCCGGCGAATGGGTTGACGTTGGCTAATTGATCGTTCCCACGCTCCGCGTGGGAATGCATCCCGTGACGCTCTGCGTCACATTCGGAAGCGGAACGCGGAGCGTCCCTGGCGGCATTCCCACGCGGAGCGTGGGAACAATCGAATGGGTTTACAGCTTGTTAATCGGGATCTTCAGGTAAGTCACGCCATTGTCTTCCGCCGGCGGCAAATTCCCCGCCCGCACATTCACCTGAATCGCCGGCAGCAACAGCGTCGGCATGCCCAACCCGGCATCGCGCCGGGTGCGCATGGCGACGAAGGTGGCCTCATCAATGCCGTCATGAATATGGATGTTGTTTTTGCGCTGCTCGCCAACCGTGCTCTGGCACTGGTGTTCGCGGCCGGCCGGCGGGTAATCGTGGCAAACATAAAGACGCACGCTGGCGGGGAAGGCCAGCAGTTTGTGGATCGAGGCAAACATCTGGTTAGCATTGCCGCCCGGGAAGTCGCAGCGTGCGGTGCCGACGTCCGGCATGAACAACGTATCGCCCACCAGAATCACATCGCCGTCGATCAGATAGGCCATGTCCGCCGGGGTATGCCCGGGCACATGCAGGGCCGTGGCCTTGAGGTTGCCGATCCGGAATGACTCGTCCGGGGCAAACAAATGATCGAACTGTGAACCATCGACGCTGAATTCCGGTTCAAGGTTGAACAGCGTCTTGAACACGTCCTGAACCTTGCTGATCGACTCACCGATTGCAATCTTGCCCCCCAATTCCCGACGCAGATACGGCGCGGCCGACAGGTGATCGGCATGGGCGTGGGTTTCCAGCAGCCACTGCACCTGTAACTGATGCTCGCGCACGAAGGCGATGATCTTGTCGGCCTGGACGGTTGCGGTGCGACCGGCGGCGGGGTCGTAATCCAGCACCGGGTCGACAATCGCGCAGTGCCCGCCATCGTGTTCGTAGATCACGTAGCTGTAGGTCGATGAGGCGGGGTCGAGGAAGGCTTCAATCAACGCAAACATGGCAGGAACCTGTGGAAAGGGACGGGAGGGCAATAACCGGTTGCAACACTTTATGTTTAAACATAATGTCCGCAGCTTAAGTGACGTCGAAGGCATCCTGCAAATGCAATCCAGTCTGACCGAATGTGAAGTCGCCCAGCTCCGGGCCTCGGCCTCCAAGGCCTGTGCGCTGCTCAAGGCTTTGGCCAATGAGGACCGCTTGCTGATTCTCTGCCAATTGACCCAGGGCGAGCGCAACGTCGGCGAACTGGAAAAAATGACCGGCGTGCGCCAGCCCACTCTGTCCCAACAGCTGGGCATCCTGCGCGACGAGGGATTGGTCGCCACCCGTCGTGAAGGCAAGTACATATTCTATGGTTTAGCCAGTCATGAAGTGATTCAGGTAATGAAGACGCTGTCCGGCCTGTATTGCGGGGCGGTGCTGAAAAGCTGGGGCTGAACCTGATGCCAAGCGCAATCCCATGTGGGAGCGGGCTTTTGTGGCGAGGGGGCTTGCCCCCGTTGGGTCGCGAAGCGACCCCGGCATTTCAAAGTCAAACCGCATTTAATGGGTTTACGACTGCTTCGCAGCCGAACGGGGGCAAGCCCCCTCGCCACAGCCCGCTCCCACATGGATTGCGCTTAACTGGCATCAGGACTGAACCCTGAGCCATGCGTGCAATAACAAGGAATGAATGATGAACGATCAACACTGGGGCCCATCCATCAGTGCCGACATCGTGGTAATAGGCGGCGGGACTGCCGGCATTGGCCTGGTGGCCAGCCTGCTGAAACGCGATCCAGGCTTGAACATCACCGTCATCGAACCCGACAGCCAGCATTACTACCAACCGGCGTGGACGCTGGTGGGCGGCGGTGCTTACGCGGTGAAAAACACCGTGCGCCCGATGGCCTCGGTGATGCCGCGCCAAGCCACCTGGCTGCAGGCAGCCGTGACGGAGATCGCCCCGGACAGCAAACAGCTGACCCTCGACGATGGTCGCACTATCGGTTACCAGAACCTCGTGGTCTGCCCCGGTTTGCGCCTGGCCTGGGAGAAAATCGAAGGCTTGCAGGACACCCTCGGCCAGAATGGCGTGACCTCCAATTACAGCTATCGGCATGCGGCCTACACTTGGGAACTGGTCCGGGGATTGCGCGGCGGCAAAGCCATCTTCACTCAGCCAGCGGTACCGATCAAATGCGCCGGTGCGCCGCAGAAAGCCTTGTACCTGTCTTGCGATCACTGGCGCAAAACCGGTGTTTTGGGCAAGTTCGACGTGGAGTTCAATCTGGCCGGTGCTGCGTTGTTCGGCGTGGCGACATTTGTGCCGCCGCTCATGAAGTACATCGAAAAGTACAACGCCCGGCTTGCCTTCAATTCCAATCTGATCAAAGTTCACGGGCCATCGAAAACCGCCTGGTTCGAGGTCAAGGACGCTGCAGGTGCCGTGACCGTAGAAGAAAAAACCTTCGACCTGCTGCACGTCGTGCCGCCTCAGGTCTCGCCGGATTTCATCCGCCAAAGCCCGTTGGCCGACGCCGCTGGCTGGTGCGAAGTGAACCCGCACAGCCTGCAACATGTGCACTATCCGGATGTCTTCGCGCTGGGCGATGTCTGTTCCACCAGCAACGCGAAAACGGCCGCCGCCGTGCGCAAGCAGATCGTGGTGGTGGCGCAAAACCTGCTGGCCCTGCGCAAGCAACAGCCGTTGCCACTCAAGTACGACGGCTACGGTTCGTGCCCGCTGACGGTGGAAAAGGGCAAAGTGATTCTCGCCGAGTTCGGTTACGCCGGTAAGTTGTTGCCGACCTTTCCCCTCGACCCGACCGTGCCGCGTCGTTCGGCCTGGTTTCTCAAGGCGACCCTGCTGCCGTGGTTCTACTGGAATGGCTTGCTCAAGGGCCGTGAATGGCTGACCCGTCTGTCCAAGGTTGACTGAGAGAACCCTATGTTGCTGGCCAGTTTTTTCGGCGTTGTCATGGGCCTGGTGCTGGGTTTGACCGGGGCCGGTGGCGGTATTCTTGCGGTGCCGGCCCTGGTGCTGGGTTTGGGTCTGACCATGACCCAAGCGGCGCCCGTCGCCTTGTTCGCGGTGGGCAGTGCGGCGGCGATCGGTGCGATCGACGGTTTGCGTCATGGCCTGGTGCGCTATCGCGCCGCGTTGTTGATTGCACTGCTGGGCGCGGTGTTTTCGCCGGTGGGTATCTTTCTCGCCCATCAGTTGCCTGAAAAAATCTTGATGGTCCTGTTCAGCCTGCTAATGGTCATGGTGGCCTGGCGGATGCTGCGCCGGGAAAAGCCCGACAATGGCCCGAGCGACCACGGGCATGCCAACTGGGGCCAGAAGAATTGCATGCTCGATCAGCAGACCGGGCGTTTTTCCTGGACAGCCAAATGCACCGCGACCCTGGCCGCACTCGGTGCGGTGACAGGTGTGGTCTCCGGGCTGCTCGGGGTCGGTGGCGGCTTTCTGATAGTGCCGGCGTTCAAGCAACTGACCGATGTGCAGATGCGCGGCATCGTCGCCACGTCGTTGATGGTGATCAGCCTGATCTCGGTGATCGGCGTGATCGGTGCGTTTCATGCCGGGGTGCGGATCAATGGTTTGGGCGGGTCGTTCATTGTCGCCAGCATCCTCGGGATGATCCTCGGTCGAAAACTCTGCGCGCGGGTGCCGGCCCGAGGGTTGCAGATGGGCTTTGCCAGCGTCTGCGTGGTAATCGCCGTTTACATGCTGTTTAGAGCGCTCGCCTAGCCGGCACCGGTTCCTGTGGACGCCAGTCGGGTCCACAGGCGTACACCCTAAGTTCCGGGTCTGTCCGGCGGGCGGTCTTACACCGAACTTGCCGCGCACCACTCGCCAATCCAAAGCAGCTGACAACCGCCTCCAAGGCAGCGTATGACGCCGCCGGTCAGCTTTCGATAATCGCCTCCGACATCAAGTCCCCCGTTGCGGAGCGCGTCATGCACAACAATAAGAATTTCAAGCATCGTTTCTTGCCAGCCCTCATCGCCAGCGTGTCGTCCCTTGGCCTGAGCTCAATGGCCGAAGCCGAGATCATGCTGTACGACAAGGACCAAACCACGTTCTCCACGGATGGCTACATCAACGCCTTCTATGTGAACAGCGATGTGGACCGGGCCGGCGAGCAGTACGACCGGCGCCAGGCGCGGGTGAAGATGGGATTTCTGCCCAACTACCTGGGCTTCAACATGGGCAAGCAGGTCGATGATCTTAAACTCGGCGCCCGCGCCTCGTTCTGGGTGACCATCAACGACAGCGAAACCAACGGCACCGACACCGCCATCGACGTGCGTCAGTTCTACGGCACGGTGGCCAACCCAGAATGGGGCGAGGTGCTGGTCGGCAAGGACTTCGGTCTGTTTGCCCGCTCCAACATCCTGCTCGACGAATTGCTTGCCGGCTATGGCCAGGTCAGCGATACCTTGGGCCTGGTGGACGGCGGCGGGGTGTCGTTCGGCAACATCGGCAGCGGTTATCCGTACCCGTTCCCGACGTCGCAGATCACCTATCGCACCCCGGTGATGGACGGCTTGCGGGTGGCGGTCGGGATCATGGACCCGGTCGATACCAACGACAGCAGCGCGACGGGCAAGGCCTATCAGGAGAACCCGCGCACCGAGAGCGAGATCACCTATCAGTTCGACCTTGGTGGGGCGAAGATTTACAGCTGGCTCAACGGCAGCTACCAGACGTCGGACAATACTGATTCCAGCGTCGAATCCGTCACCTCCAAAGGCGTCGGTTACGGGGTGCAGGCGAAGATGGGCGGGCTGTCGTTGACCGGTTCCGGTTTCCAGGCCAAGGGCATCAACCCGTTCTTCACCAACAACGCCGGCGAGCCGACCCTGCGCAATGTCGACAGCGACGGTTACCTGTTGCAGGGCTCCTACAAACTGGGCAAAAACCGCCTGGCCCTGTCTTACGGCAAGACCGAGGACGACGGCAACGGCGTGGTCGGCAGCGGCGCTGATTACGAGACCCGTGGCATTGCGCTGTTCCATGACGTCAATGACAACTTAAAGCTGGTGGCCGAGTACAACCAGTTCGAAATCAATGGCCACGACACCACCGCCCAGAATGAAGACACCGATACGTTTGCGGTGGGGGCGGTGTTGACCTGGTAACCGGCTGAACCACTGTGGCGTGGAAGCTTGCCTGTGTGCCAAGGCTGCCTATGTGCCAGGGGCTACCTGTGTGCCACGGGCTGCCTATGTGCCACGGGCTGCCTGTGGCGAGGGGGCTTGCCCCCGTTGGGTCGCGAAGCGACCCCCGATTCTGGTCGCGCATCGGCCAGCATTCGGGGGACTGCTGCGCAGTCCAACGGGGGCAAGCCCCCTCGCCACACAAGCTCCAGCCACACAAGCTCCAGCCACACAAGCTCCAGCCACACAAGCTCCAGCCACACAAGCTCCAGCCACACAAGCTCCAGCCACACAAGCTCCAGCCACGC